>NZ_NIXO01000076.1 GCF_002204795.1 Pseudomonas sp. K2I15 | reverse complement strand
GGCGGTGTGTCAGTCAACAGAGATATCGACTGATCCACCGCCTTCGCGAGCAAGCCCGCTCCCACATTTGGTCTCTATTGTGTCAGTTGTTATTGCGCGTCAAACGCCTGCCCATTAATGCCAGTGCTGTCCGGCCCCATCAGGTACAGGTACACCGGCATGATTTCTTCCGGTGTCGGGTTATCGATCGGGTTCTCCCCTGGATACGCCTGGGCCCGCATGCTGGTGCGGGTGGCGCCCGGGTTGATGCTGTTGGCCCGCACCGGTGCCACGTTATCCAGCTCATCGGCCAGGGTTTGCATCAAGCCTTCGGTGGCAAACTTCGACACCCCGTATGCACCCCAATAGGCACGGCCCTTACGGCCCACGCTGCTGGAGGTGAACACCACCGACGCATCCTGGGACAGCTTGAGCAGCGGCAACAACGTGCTGGTCAGCATGAACATCGCGTTGACGTTCACGTGCATCACCCGCATGAAATTCTCACCGGACAACTGTTCGATCGGTGTGCGCGGGCCGATGATCGAGGCGTTGTGCAGCAGGCCGTCGAGGTGGCCGAATTCTTTTTCGATCATCGCTGCCAACTCATCGTATTGATGGGGCAGGGCGGTCTCCAGGTTGAACGGGATCACCACCGGCTGTGGCTGGCCGGCGGCTTCGATTTCGTCATAGACCTGGGCCAGGTTGGCTTCGGTCTTGCCCAGCAACAGCACGGTGGCACCATGGGCGGCATAGGTTTTTGCCGCCGCTGCGCCAATTCCGCGCCCGGCGCCGGTGACCAGGATGACCCGGCCTTTGAGCAGTTCTGGACGTGCAGAGTAATCAAACATAAACAACCTCGACAAAGTTCACAGAAAATCCATGTGATTGATTGTGGCTAAGGCTTCTGTGGCGAGGGAGCTTGCTCCCGTTGGGTTGCGAAGCAGCCCCTTTTTTTTGCGACTGCTGCGCAGTCGAACGGGAGCAAGCTCCCTCGCCACAAAAGTGCATCAACCTCAAGCATTCCCGATCAGCAGCTACACAGTGCGCTATCCAGCACTTTGCGCAATTCCAGCGGGTGATCCACCACCACGTCGGCACCCCAGTTACGCGGGTTGTCGTCCGGGTGGATATAGCCGTAGGTGACTGCGGCGGTGCGGGTGCCGGCGTCGCGGCCCGACTCGATGTCCCGCAGGTCATCACCCACAAACAGCACGCTGGCCGGGTCCAGGTCGAGCATCTTGCACGCCAGGATCAACGGCTCCGGGTCCGGCTTGCTGTTCTTCACGTGGTCCGGGCAGATCAACAGCGCCGAGCGTTCCGCCAGGCCCAACTGCTGCATGATCGGTTCGGCAAAGCGCAGCGGCTTGTTGGTGACCACGCCCCAGATCAGCTTGGATTTCTCGATATCCACCAGCAGCTCTTCCATGCCCTCGAACAGCTTGCTGTGGATCGCGCAGCCCTTGAGGTAACGCTCCAGAAACTCTTGGCGCAGTTCTTCAAAGCCTGGGGATTCGGGGTCCATGGAAAAGGTCACAGCGACCATCGCCCGGGCGCCGCCGGAGATTTCATCGCGGATGTGCTGGTCGTTCATCGGGGCCAGGCCGCGGTCGGCCCGCATGGCCTGGCAGATGGCGATAAAGTCTGGCGCGGTGTCCAGCAGGGTACCGTCCATGTCGAAAAGAACCGCTTGCAACTTCACAGGCTTACTCCTCGCGCAGGGTCTGGATCATGTAGTTGACGTCAACGTCGCTGGCCAGCTTGTAGTGCTTGGTCAGCGGGTTGTAGGTCAAGCCGATGATGTCCTTGACGGTCAGCCCGGCCTGGCGGCTCCAGGCACCCAGCTCGGAAGGGCGGATGAATTTCTTGAAGTCATGGGTGCCGCGGGGCAGCAGCTTCATGATGTATTCGGCACCGATGATCGCGAACAGATACGCCTTCGGATTACGGTTGATGGTGGAGAAGAACACCTGGCCGCCAGGCTTGACCATACGGAAGCACGCGCGGATCACCGAAGACGGGTCGGGCACGTGCTCGAGCATTTCCAGGCACGTGACCACGTCGAACTGCCCCGGCATCTCTTCAGCCAGGTCTTCGGCGGTGATCTGCCGGTATTCGACATTTACGCCCGATTCCAGCTGGTGCAACTGGGCTACGGCCAAGGGCGCTTCGCCCATGTCGATACCCATTACAGTGGCGCCGCGCTGGGCCATGGATTCGCTGAGAATCCCGCCGCCGCAACCCACGTCCAGCACCTTCTTGCCGGCCAGGTTGACGCGCTCGTCAATCCAGTTGACCCGCAGCGGGTTGATATCGTGCAGCGGTTTGAACTCGCTTTCGCGGTCCCACCAGCGATGGGCGAGGGCTTCGAATTTGGCGATTTCAGCGTGGTCGACGTTGCTCATGGGGAATCCTCTAAATCTGATAAAACGTTTTGCCGGTCCTGGCATGCGTTGCCAGGGCGGGCGTTATTCGCTGTGTCCGCTGATGCGTTGGCCCCAGGCGATGGCCGTGGTGCACAACTGTTGTTCATCCAGGCGGGTCAGTTGCCGGTCGTCGAGCAATTGCTTGCCGCCGACCCAAAGGTGTTTCACACAATCGCGTCCGGTGGCATATATAAGCTGTGAGACCGGATCGTAGATCGGTTGTTGCGCCAGGCCCGACAAGTCGAAGGCCACTATGTCGGCGGCCTTGCCGACTTCCAGCGAGCCGATTTCACGTTCCAGGCCCATGGCCCGGGCGCCGTTGAGGGTGGCCATGCGCAATGCGCGGTGGGCATCCAGGGCGGTGGCCGAGCCGGCGACGGCCTTGGCCAGCAACGCGGCGGTGCGGGTTTCGCCCAGCAGGTCGAGGTCATTGTTACTGGCGGCGCCGTCGGTGCCTACTGCCACATTGACGCCGGCTTGCCACAGGCGTTCCACCGGGCAGAAGCCGCTGGCCAGTTTCAGATTGGATTCCGGGCAGTGGATCACGCTGGTGTTACTTTCTACCAGTAAAGCCAGGTCGTCATCGCTGATTTGGGTCATATGAACGGCCTGGAAGCGCGGCCCCAGCAAGCCGAGGCGGCCAAGCCGTGCCAGCGGGCGTTCACCGCGCTGTTCGACGGACTGCTGCACTTCAAAGGCGGTCTCATGCACGTGCATGTGGATCGAGGCGTCCAGCTCCTCGGCAATTACCCGGATTTTTTCCAGGTTTTCATCGCAGACGGTGTACGGCGCGTGGGGGCCGAAGGTGATTTTGATTCGGGGGTGATGCTTGAGGTCGCCGAACAGTTCGACGCCCTGGCGAATGGCCTCATCGGCGTCAGCGGCGCCAGGAATCGGGAAATCAAGGATCGGGATGGCGATTTGCGCACGCATGCCACTGTTGTGCACGCGTTCGCTGGCGACTTTCGGGAAGAAGTACATGTCCGAGAAACACGTGATGCCGCCCTTGATCTGCTCGGCGATCGCCAGGTCGGTGCCGTCGCGCACGAAGGCTTCATCGACCCACTTGGCCTCGGCGGGCCAGATGTGGTTTTCCAGCCAGGTCATCAGCGGCAGGTCGTCGGCCAGGCCGCGAAACAGCGTCATCGCCGCGTGGCCATGGGCGTTGATCAGGCCGGGGCTGAGCAGCATGCCCGGCAGTTCACGCACCTCGGTCGCTTCGAGCTTCAAGGCCGCGGCGCGCGGGCCGATAAACGCAATGCGCCCGTCGCGAATGCCCAGGCCGTGCTCCTTGAGCACCACACCGGCAGGCTCGACAGGTACCAGCCAGGTGGGCAGCAGCAATAAGTCGAGCGGGGCGGCAGTCGGCGTCATCGAGGGCGGTTTCCCAGGCATCTATAAAGAACGGCGAAGTATACCCGAGCGTCCTGGCTGGCGGATCGCTATAATCGGCGGCTTTTGTTCATGAGTACGGGGTGAGGGATGCGCGATCGACTGTTGGCTGCGGAGAAAGTGAAGGCCATCGACTGGCGTGATGGCGCACTGTACCTGCTCGATCAGCGTATCTTGCCGTCCGCAGAAACCTGGGTGGCCTGTACCAGTGCCGCCGAGGTGGCTGAGGCCATTCGCTCGATGGTGGTGCGCGGTGCGCCGGCCATTGGCATCAGTGCAGCCTATGGCTTGGTGCTGGCCGCTCGTGCTCACATCGCCGAGGGCGATGACTGGCAGGCCGCCTGGGAAGAGGACTACGCGTCGCTGGCGGATACCCGCCCGACGGCGTCGAACCTTTTTTGGGCCATGAAGCGCATGCGCGATTGTCTGGATCGCCTGAAGAAGCACGCCGACCCATTGGCGGTGCTGGAAGCCGAGGCGGTGGCGATTCACCAAAGTGATCGTGAAGCCAACCTGACCATGGCGCAGTTGGGTGTGGAACTGATCCGCAAGCACCAGGGCAACGTCCAGGCGATCCTGACCCATGGCAATGCGGGCGCGTTGGCCACAGGCGGCGTCGGTACGGCGCTGGGTGTGATTCGCGGGGCGTTTTTGGAAGGCATGGTAGAGCGGGTCTACGCCAACGAAACCCGACCTTGGCTGCAAGGCTCGCGGCTGACGGCCTGGGAACTGGCCAACGAGGGAATTCCGGTCACCGTGAATGCCGATTCGGCTGGCGCGCATATTCTCAAGACCAAAGGCGTGACCTGGGTGATCGTGGGCGCCGATTGCATTGCCGCCAACGGTGACGTGGTCAGCAAGATCGGCACCTATCAACTGGCAGTGTGTGCCATGCACCACGGCGTGCGCTTCATGGTGGTGGCGCCCAGCTCTACCATCGACATGATGGCTGCCAGCGGTGATGACGTGCCGCTTGAAGAGCGCGACGCTCGCGAGCTGCTGGAGGTCGGCGGCACCCGTGTGGCGGCCGATGTAGACGCCTTCAACCCGGTGTTTGACGTGACGCCCGCGGACCTGATTGATGTGATCGTCACCGAAAAAGGCATCGTCGAACGCCCCGACACGGCGAAGATGGCACAACTGATGTGTCGTAAGCGCCTGCATTAAGGCAATTCGCCCGCAAAAATTGCCTTGGATCAGCTCTAAGCCCCTCTCGTCGCCGTCAAGCCTGTTATTCGTCAACTTACTATGCTCCATGCGCGTCAGGGGGATAGGTGCGTGGCGGCGATTGTGATAACATCCGGCGGTTTCCAGGGTCACCTCAAGGGGTAACCTTTAATGCGCAGATCCGTGTCATAACTCGTTGATTTGTCGTAAGTCGTTGCCAGGCACCATGCCAGCAGCGGCGAGCTTCGTTCGTCCCATATGGATGTGACGAGGTTTCACCCGAAAAAGGAATCAGGCTTCTCATGGGCGAACTGGCCAAAGAAATCCTCCCGGTCAATATCGAAGACGAGCTGAAACAGTCCTACCTCGACTACGCGATGAGCGTAATTGTCGGTCGGGCACTGCCTGATGCGCGCGATGGCTTGAAGCCCGTGCACAGGCGTGTGCTGTTCGCGATGAGCGAGCTGGGTAACGACTGGAACAAGCCGTACAAGAAATCTGCCCGTGTTGTCGGTGACGTGATCGGTAAGTATCACCCTCACGGCGACACTGCGGTGTACGACACCATCGTTCGGATGGCCCAGCCGTTTTCCCTGCGCTACCTGCTGGTAGACGGCCAGGGCAACTTCGGTTCGGTCGACGGCGACAACGCTGCGGCCATGCGATACACCGAAGTGCGCATGACCAAGCTGGCACACGAGCTGCTGGCTGACCTGCACAAAGAAACCGTGGACTGGGTGCCGAACTACGACGGCACCGAAATGATCCCGGCAGTCATGCCAACCCGTATTCCCAACCTGTTGGTCAACGGCTCCAGCGGTATCGCCGTGGGCATGGCCACCAACATCCCGCCACACAACCTCGGTGAAGTGATCGACGGTTGCCTGGCCCTCATCGACAACCCTGAGTTGACCATCGATGAGCTGATGCAATACATCCCCGGCCCGGACTTCCCGACGGCCGCGATCATCAACGGTCGCGCCGGCATCATCGAAGCCTACCGCACCGGTCGTGGCCGCATTTACATGCGCGCCCGCTCGATGATCGAAGACATCGACAAGGTCGGTGGCCGCCAGCAGATCGTCATCACCGAACTCCCTTACCAGTTGAACAAGGCGCGTCTGATCGAGAAGATCGCCGAGCTGGTTAAAGAGAAGAAGCTGGAAGGCATCACCGAACTGCGCGACGAGTCTGACAAAGACGGTATGCGCGTGGTGATCGAGCTGCGTCGTGGCGAAGTGCCTGAGGTTATCCTCAACAACCTTTATGCCCAGACCCAGCTGCAAAGCGTGTTTGGTATCAACGTGGTAGCGCTGATCGACGGCCGCCCGCGCATCCTGAACCTCAAGGATCTGCTGGAAGCCTTCGTGCGTCACCGCCGCGAAGTGGTTACCCGCCGTACCGTATTCGAACTGCGCAAGGCCCGTGAGCGCGGCCACATCCTGGAAGGCCAGGCCGTTGCGCTGTCGAACATCGACCCGGTCATCGCCCTGATCAAGGCCTCGCCGACGCCGTCGGAAGCCAAGGAAGCCCTGATCAAGATGCCGTGGGAATCCAGCGCCGTAGTGGCGATGGTTGAACGTGCCGGTGCCGATTCGTGCCGTCCGGAAACCCTGGACCCACAATACGGCCTGCGCGACGGCAAGTATTTCCTGTCCCCGGAACAGGCCCAGGCCATCCTGGAACTGCGTCTGCACCGCCTGACCGGCCTGGAGCACGAAAAACTGCTGGCCGAGTACCAGGAGATTCTCAACCAGATCGGCGAGCTGATCCGCATCCTTAACAGCGCTGTGCGCCTGATGGAAGTGATCCGCGAAGAACTGGAAGTGATCCGCGCCGAATACGGCGACGTGCGCCGCACCGAGATTCTCGATGCCCGTCTCGACCTGACCCTGGGTGACATGATCCCGGAAGAAGATCGCGTCGTGACCATCTCCCACGGTGGTTATGCCAAGACCCAGCCATTGGCTGCGTACCAGGCCCAGCGTCGTGGCGGTAAAGGCAAATCGGCTACCGGCGTCAAGGATGAGGACTACATCGCTCACCTGCTGGTTGCCAACAGCCATACCACGCTGCTGCTGTTCTCCAGCAAGGGCAAGGTGTACTGGCTGAAAACCTACGAAATCCCGGAAGCGTCCCGCGCTGCCCGTGGTCGTCCGTTGGTCAACCTGCTGCCGCTGGACAGTGATGAATACATCACCACCATGCTGCCGGTGGACGAATACACCGAAGGTCACTTCATCTTCATGGCTACCGCCAAAGGCACTGTGAAGAAGACCCCGCTGGAATCCTTCAGCCGTCAACGCAGCGTGGGCCTGATCGCCCTCGAACTGGACGAAGGCGACGTATTGATTTCGGCAGCCATCACCGACGGCGAGCGTGAAGTCATGCTGTTCTCCGACGGCGGCAAGGTCACGCGCTTCAAGGAATCCGACGTTCGCGCCATGGGCCGTACCGCTCGCGGTGTGCGCGGCATGCGTCTGCCGGAAGGGCAGAAGCTGATTTCGATGCTGATCCCGGAAGAAGGCAGCGAGATCCTCACTGCTTCGGCGCGTGGCTACGGCAAGCGTACGGCGATCAGCGAGTTCCCTGAGTACAAACGTGGCGGCCAGGGCGTTATTGCCATGGTCAGCAACGATCGCAACGGCCGTCTGGTCGGCGCGGTCCAGGTGCTGGATGGCGAGGAAATCATGCTGATTTCCGACCAGGGCACCCTGGTACGTACCCGGGTTGATGAAGTGTCGAGCCTGGGTCGTAACACCCAGGGCGTGACCTTGATCAAGCTGGCCAGCGACGAAACGCTGGTAGGCCTGGAGCGTGTCCAGGAGCCATCGGAAGTCGAAGGCGAGGAGCTGGAAGGCGAAGAGGGGATTGCACTCGAGGGGCAAGTGATCGGCGATGCCGATGACGGCGTCGACGAGCAACCACTCGACGCTGCCGCAGACGAAGAAGAACCGCAGGAATAAGCGGACACACAGGGGGCGGATGAAGATTCGCCCCCTTGTTGTTTGTCCCCTCTGTAGGAGCGAGCTTGCTCGCGAAAATCGCCAGCGATAACGCGGGCTGTCTGATACGACCTTGCGTTCCCGGGTTTTTCGCGAGCAAGCTCGCTCCTACAGTATTTGATTTCCATCCCACCAGATCAGAGAGATTGGATGTGAGCAAGAGAGCCTATAACTTCTGTGCCGGTCCCGCGGCGCTTCCTGAAGCAGTCCTGCAGCGCGCGCAGGGTGAACTCCTCGACTGGCATGGAAAAGGCCTCTCCGTGATGGAAATGAGCCATCGCAGCGATGAGTTCGTGTCCATTGCCACCAATGCCGAGCAGGACATGCGCGACTTGCTGGACATCCCGTCCGACTACAAAGTGCTGTTCGTGCAGGGTGGCGCGAGCCAGCAGTTCGCACAGATCCCGCTGAATCTTCTGCCGGAAGGCGGCACTGCCGACTATATCGACACCGGTATCTGGGGGCAGAAGGCCATTGAAGAAGCCTCCCGTTATGGTCACGTCAATGTGGCGGGCACTGCCAAGCCTTACGACTACTTCGCCATTCCCGGTCAGAACGAGTGGAAGCTCTCCAAAGACGCGGCCTATGTTCACTACGTAGCGAACGAAACCATCGGCGGCCTGGAGTTCGACTGGGTGCCGCAAGTGGGTGATGTTCCGCTGGTGTGCGACATGTCCTCGGACATCCTCTCGCGCCCGATCGATGTGTCCAAGTACGGCATGATCTACGCCGGCGCGCAGAAGAACATCGGCCCGAGCGGTATCCTGGTCAACATCATCCGTGAGGACCTGTTGGGGCGCGCGCGCTCGCTGTGCCCGACCATGCTCAACTACAAGGTCGCGGCCGATAACGGCTCGATGTACAACACCCCGCCGGCCTTCGCCTGGTACCTGTCGGGCCTGGTGTTCGAATGGCTGAAAGAACAGGGCGGCGTGGCTGCCATGGGCAAGCTCAACGAAGAGAAGAAACGTACCCTGTACGATTTCATCGACGCCAGCGGCCTGTACAGCAACCCGATCAACCTGACCGACCGCTCATGGATGAACGTGCCGTTCCGCCTGGCTGATGACCGCCTGGACAAGCCATTCCTGGTCGGCGCCGACGAGCGCGGCCTGTTGAACCTCAAGGGCCACCGTTCGGTAGGTGGCATGCGCGCCTCCATCTATAACGCTGTCGATATCCACGCCGTCAAGGCGCTGGTGGCTTACATGGCAGAGTTCGAAAAGGAACACGGCTAATGTCTGAGCAAGAACTCAAGGCCCTGCGCGTGCGCATTGACAGCCTGGACGAGAAAGTCCTGGAGCTGATCAGTGAGCGCGCGCGGTGCGCCCAAGAAGTTGCACGGGTGAAAATGGCTTCCCTGGCTGAAGGCGAAGTGCCGGTATTTTACCGTCCGGAGCGTGAAGCCCAGGTGCTCAAGCGCGTGATGGAGCGCAACAAAGGCCCGTTGGGCAACGAAGATATGGCGCGGTTGTTCCGTGAAATCATGTCTTCGTGCCTGGCACTGGAGCAGCCGCTGAAAGTGGCTTACCTGGGGCCGGAAGGCACCTTCACCCAGGCTGCGGCGATGAAGCACTTTGGTCACGCGGTGATCAGCAAGCCGATGGCCGCGATTGATGAAGTGTTCCGTGAAGTGGCCGCCGGTGCGGTGAATTTTGGCGTGGTGCCGGTGGAAAACTCCACCGAAGGCGCCGTCAACCACACCCTCGACAGCTTCCTTGAGCACGACATGGTGATCTGCGGCGAAGTCGAGCTGCGTATCCACCATCACCTGCTGGTGGGCGAAAACACCAAGACCGACAGCATCAGTCGCATCTATTCCCACGCCCAGTCCCTGGCCCAGTGCCGCAAGTGGCTGGACGCGCACTACCCGAACGTGGAACGCGTGGCGGTGTCCAGCAACGCCGAAGCGGCGAAGCGGGTCAAGGGTGAGTGGAATTCGGCGGCGATTGCCGGCGACATGGCCGCTGGCCTGTACGGCCTGACGCGCCTGGCCGAGAAAATCGAGGATCGCCCGGATAACTCCACGCGCTTCCTGATGATCGGCAGCCAGGAAGTGCCGCCGACCGGCGACGACAAGACTTCGATCATCGTTTCCATGAGCAACAAGCCCGGCGCGCTGCATGAGCTGCTGGTGCCGTTCCACGACAACGGGATTGACCTGACGCGAATCGAGACTCGTCCTTCGCGCAGCGGTAAATGGACTTATGTGTTCTTTATCGACTTCGTCGGCCATCACCGCGACCCACTGGTCAAGGGTGTGCTCGAGAAAATCAGTCAGGAAGCCGTCGCACTCAAGGTGCTGGGCTCTTACCCGAAAGCGGTTTTGTGAGGCTTTAACATGAGTGGCAACTTCCTCGCCCTGGCACAGTCGGGCGTGCAACAACTGTCGCCTTACGTTCCGGGCAAGCCTGTGGACGAGCTGGCGCGTGAGTTGAATCTGGATCCGTCGAAGATCGTAAAGCTGGCCAGTAACGAAAACCCGCTGGGCCCAAGCCCCAAGGTATTGGCCGCGATTCGTGATGCGCTGGCCGAGCTGACCCGTTATCCCGATGGTAACGGTTTTGAGCTCAAGTCCCTGTTGGCGGAAAAATGCCGGGTTGAGCTGAACCAGGTGACCCTGGGTAACGGCTCCAACGACATTCTTGAGCTGGTCGGCCGTGCCTATCTGGCGCCGGGCCTGAACGCAGTGTTCAGCGAACACGCGTTTGCGGTCTATCCGATCGTGACTCAGGCGGTGGGGGCTGACGCTCGCATCATTCCTGCGAAGGAGTGGGGGCATGACCTGCCGGCCATGCTGGCGGCTATCGATGACCAGACCCGCGTCGTGTTTATTGCCAACCCGAATAACCCGACCGGCACCTGGTTCAGCGCCGAGGTCTTGGACAACTTCCTGCAAGATGTGCCGGAGCACGTGCTGGTGGTGCTGGACGAGGCTTACATTGAGTACGCCGAAGGCAGCGACCTGCCGGACGGCCTGGACTTCCTCGCGGCTTATCCGAACCTGCTGGTCTCGCGCACCTTCTCCAAGGCTTATGGCCTGGCGTCGCTGCGGGTTGGCTACGGCCTGTCCACTGCGGTGGTGGCCGACGTGCTGAACCGTGTTCGTCAGCCATTCAACGTCAACAGCCTCGCGCTGGCGGCGGCTTGCGCCGCGGTGCAGGACGCTGAGTACCTTGAAGAAGGCCGTCGGATCAACGAAAGCGGCATGCTGCAGTTGCAGGAAGGCTTCCGTGAGTTGGGCCTGGGCTGGATTCCGTCCAAGGGCAACTTCATTTGTGTCGACCTCGGCCAAGTGGCTGCTCCTGTGTTCCAGGGGCTGCTGCGTGAAGGTGTGATTGTGCGTCCGGTGGCCAACTACGGCATGCCGTACCACCTGCGCATCACCATTGGTTTGCCTGCTGAAAACAGCCGCTTCCTCGAGGCGCTGGCCAAGGTTCTGGCTCGTGGTTGATGTCACTGCATTGCAACCTGCTGTGCCTATGATCGGTCGCCTGGTGGTGGTCGGTCTGGGATTGATCGGCGGCTCCTTCGCCAAAGGCCTGCGGGAAAGCGGCCTGTGTGGCGAAGTGGTCGGTGTGGACCTGGATCCGCAATCGCGTAAGTTGGCGGTTGAGTTGGGCGTGGTGGACCGCTGCGAGGCGGACCTCGCCGTTGCCTGCAAGGGTGCGGATGTCATTCAGTTGGCGGTGCCGATCCTGGCCATGGAGAAGTTGCTGGCGCTGTTGGCCGGCATGGACCTTGGGCAGGCAATCCTGACCGACGTCGGCAGTGCCAAGGGCAACGTCGTACGTGCCGCGCGGATGGCGTTTGGTGGTATGCCCGCACGCTTTGTGCCTGGGCATCCGATTGCCGGCTCCGAGCAGAGCGGAGTGGAGGCGTCCAATGCGCAGCTGTTCCGTCGCCATAAAGTGATTCTGACGCCGCTGGATGAAACCGATCCTGTGGCACTTGCCGTGGTTGATCGGCTCTGGCGTGAGCTGGGGGCAGATGTCGAGCATATGCAGGTCGAGCGCCACGATGAAGTGTTGGCGGCGACCAGCCATTTACCGCATTTGCTGGCGTTTGGCCTGGTGGATTCGCTGGCCAAGCGCAACGAGAACCTTGAGATTTTCCGTTACGCCGCCGGTGGTTTCCGCGACTTTACCCGAATCGCTGGCAGCGACCCGGTGATGTGGCACGACATCTTCCTCGCCAACCGCGATGCGGTATTGCGCACCCTGGATACGTTCCGCAGCGACCTTGACGCCTTGCGCGACGCGGTCGATGCCGGCGACGGGCATCAGTTGTTGGGTGTGTTCACCCGTGCGCGGGTGGCGCGGGAGCATTTCAGCAAGATTCTGGCACGTCGGGCTTATATGGAGGCTGCTGCAAACGCCGATGACCTGGTGTTTCTCGCGAGCCCCGGTGGCCGCTTGAGCGGGAAGATTCGGGTGCCTGGGGATAAATCGATCTCCCATCGGTCGATCATGCTGGGCTCCCTGGCGGACGGCATCACTGAGGTAGAAGGTTTCCTGGAGGGTGAAGATGCCCTGGCGACCTTGCAGGCGTTTCGCGACATGGGCGTGGTGATTGAAGGCCCGCACCATGGGCGCGTCACGATTCACGGTGTTGGCTTGCATGGCTTGAAACCGGCGCCAGGTCCGATCTATCTCGGTAATTCCGGTACCTCCATGCGGCTGTTGTCCGGTTTGCTGGCGGCGCAGAGTTTCGACAGCGTGTTGACCGGTGATGCCTCGCTGTCCAAGCGCCCAATGAGTCGCGTGGCCAAGCCATTGCGTGAGATGGGCGCGGTGATCGAGACCGGGCCGGAAGGGCGCCCGCCGCTGACGATTCGTGGTGGTCAGGCACTTAAAGGACTGACCTACGCGTTGCCGATGGCCAGCGCTCAGGTTAAATCCTGCCTGTTGCTGGCCGGGTTGTATGCCGAGGGTAAAACCTCGATTACTGAGCCAGCACCGACCCGTGACCATACCGAGCGGATGTTGCGTGGTTTTGGCTATCCGGTGGGGGTGGTGGGGGCTACGGCGTCGGTCGAGTCGGGTCATTCGCTTACCGCGACGCATATCGAAGTACCGGGGGATATTTCCTCCTCGGCGTTTTTCCTGGTGGCGGCATCGATTGCCGAAGGCTCCGAGCTGTTGCTTGAGCATGTGGGCATCAATCCGACCCGTACCGGGGTGATCGATATCCTGCGGCTGATGGGCGCGGATATCACCCTGGAAAACCAGCGTGAAGTGGGGGGCGAGCTGGTTGCTGATCTGCGTGTTCGCGCAGCGCCGTTGAAGGGGATCGAGATTCCCGAGGCGTTGGTTCCGCTGGCTATCGATGAGTTCCCGGTGTTGTTCGTGGCCGCGGCGTGCGCTGAAGGCCGAACGGTATTGCGTGGGGCAGAGGAGTTGCGGGTCAAGGAGTCCGACCGGATCCAGGTCATGGCCGACGGTCTGCTCGCCCTGGGCGTGAAGTGTGAACCGACACCTGATGGGATTATTATTGATGGCGGCGTGATAGGCGGTGGTGAGGTCCATGCCCATGGCGATCACCGGATTGCCATGGCCTTCAGTGTGGCTTCCCTGCGAGCGGCTGCGCCGATTCGTATCCATGACTGTGCCAACGTGGCTACGTCTTTTCCGAATTTTCTTACACTGTGTGCCCAAGTCGGCATCCGTGTTGCCCAAGAGGCTCAATTGTGAATATCAAAGCACCGGTGATTACCATCGACGGGCCAAGCGGCTCGGGCAAAGGCACGATCGCCGGCATCCTGGCCAAGCGCCTGGGCTGGTGCCTGCTGGATTCCGGGGCGCTGTACCGCTTGCTGGCCTTTGCCGCACGCAATCATGGCGTCGACCTGACCAACGAAGAATCGCTGAAGCTGCTGGCCGCCCATCTCGACGTGCAGTTCGTCGGGGCGACGGAAGGTCATCCGCAGCGCATCATTCTGGAAGGGGACGATGTGACCGATGACCTGCGTAACGAGCAGGTTGGTTCCTGGGCTTCCCAGGTCGCCGCATTGCCGGCGGTGCGCGACGCACTGCTGCAGCGCCAGCGGGCTTTCCAGGAGCCGCCGGGTCTTGTGGCTGATGGCCGCGACATGGGCACGGTGGTGTTTCCGGAGGCGCCACTGAAGATTTTCCTGACCGCCAGCGCCGAGGAGCGGGCCCGTCGCCGTTACTTGCAGTTGAAGGGAAAAGTCGATGGTGTTAGTCTGTCGAGTCTGCTAGATGAGATCCGTGCACGCGATGAGCGTGACACCCAGCGTGCGGTAGCCCCGCTCAAACCGGCGGCTGACGCCATACAGCTGGATTCCACGGAGTTGTCCATCGAGCAGGTGCTGGAACGCATCTTGAGTGAAATCGCCATTCGCGATATCGCCGGGTGACTCAGAAGGAGCGCAGGGGACCAGTCTTAGTCCTGCCGTTCTTCTCTTATATGAACGTAACCCACACCGTCTGGGGTGTGGCAGATGGGCGTATTCTTCGCCCTTATCAACAGGAATTAAAATGAGCGAAAGCTTTGCGGAACTCTTTGAAGAAAGCCTAAAAACCCTGAACCTTCAGGCAGGCTCCATCATCACCGGTGTTATCGTTGATATCGATTACCAAGCTCGCTGGGTAACCGTTCACGCTGGTCTGAAGTCTGAAGCACTCATCCCGCTTGAGCAGTTCTACAACGACGCTGGCGACCTGACTATCAATGTCGGTGACGAAGTTCACGTTGCGCTGGACTCGGTTGAAGATGGTTTCGGTGAAACCAAGCTGTCCCGTGAAAAAGCCAAGCGCGCTGAATGCTGGATCGTTCTCGAAGCAGCCTTCGCAGCTGAAGAAGTGGTCAAGGGCGTTATCAACGGTAAGGTTAAAGGCGGCTTCACTGTCGACGTTAACGGCATCCGTGCGTTCCTGCCAGGTTCTTTGGTCGACGTTCGTCCTGTGCGCGACACCACGCACCTGGAAGGCAAAGAACTCGAATTCAAGGTCATCAAGCTCGACCAGAAGCGCAACAACGTTGTCGTTTCCCGTCGCAGCGTCCTGGAAGCAGAAAACTCCGCCGAGCGTGAAGCTCTGCTGGAATCCCTGCAGGAAGGCCAACAAGTCAAAGGTATCGTCAAGAACCTCACCGATTACGGCGCATTCGTCGATCTGGGTGGCGTCGATGGCCTGCTGCACATTACCGACATGGCTTGGAAGCGTATCAAGCATCCATCGGAAATCGTCAACGTTGGCGACGAGATCGATGTCAAGGTTCTGAAGTACGATCGTGAGCGCAACCGTGTCTCCCTGGGCTTGAAGCAGCTGGGCGAAGATCCATGGGTCGCTATCAAGGCTCGTTACCCAGAAAGCACTCGCGTAACCGCGCGTGTTACCAACCTGACCGACTACGGCTGCTTCGCAGAGCTGGAAGAAGGCGTGGAAGGCCTGGTACACGTTTCCGAAATGGACTGGACCAACAAAAACATCCACCCTTCGAAAGTCGTACAAGTCGGCGACGAAGTGGAAGTTATGGTTCTGGACATCGACGAAGAGCGTCGTCGTATCTCCCTCGGCATCAAACAGTGCAAATCTAACCCATGGGAAGATTTCTCTGGCCAGTTCAACAAGGGCGATAAAATCTCCGGCACCATCAAGTCGATCACCGATTTCGGTATCTTCATTGGTCTGGACGGCGGCATCGACGGCCTGGTTCACCTGTCCGACATCTCCTGGAACGAAGTTGGCGAAGAAGCTGTTCGTCGTTTCAAGAAGGGCGACGAGCTGGACACCGTTATCCTGTCGGTTGACCCAGAGCGCGAACGCATCTCCCTGGGTATCAAGCAACTGGAAAGCGATCCGTTCTCCGAGTACGTTCAAGAGAACGACAAAGGCGCAATCGTTAAAGGCATCGTGAAAGAAGTTGACGCTAAAGGCGCCATCATCACTCTGGCCGACGATATCGAAGCGACTCTGAAAGCCTCCGAAATCAGCCGTGACCGCGTTGAAGACGCGCGCAACGTTCTGAAAGAAGGCGAAGAAGTAGAAGCCAAGATCATCAGCGTTGACCGCAAGAGCCGCGTAATCCAGCTCTCCATCAAGTCGAAAGACGATGCTGAAGAGAAAGAAGCCATCCAGAGCCTGCGCGACAAGCCAGCTACCTCTGAGCCTTCTGCTGGTCCTACCACTCTGGGCGACCTGCTGCGCGCACAAATGGAAAAACAGAACTAAGTTCTGTCAGACCATAGAAAAAGGGCGACTTCGGTCGCCCTTTTTTGTGCCTGTGATTTGGTGGGACACCGTCGCGAACCAAGGAAGTAGTTTCTGGGTCAGAAATGGTTATAGTTTCAAAGGAAGCTGTTCCTTGGCTGCTGCAAGATAAGGATTTGAATGAATAAGCTCATCGTAGTATTTGCGTTAATCATGCTTGCCGGGTGCGCGGCCAGCGCCACGACCCACGCCAGGCGCGGCGTGAGCGGTATTGAGATCGACTGCTCGGGCTTGGGCTCCAAATGGGAGAAGTGCGACAAGCGTGCGGCTCGTGAGTGCAAGGCTCAGGGCTACAAAGTGATCACTAGGTCCAGTGACGCAAGGGATGAGGAGGGTGACTATCTGTTTGGGTGGAATCCGGCAGGTGCTGTCACGCGGACGATGCTGGTGATTTGCAATTGAGCGGGTATCCGTTGAGGTGTATCCGTACTGCAGATAAGTTATTGCGTGGGCTGTTCAAATTCCTCCGGTCATGCTAAAACCTTCGAAGCGCTTTTCCTAGCTGCTTGAAAAAGAAGGGAAAAATATGACGAAGTCGGAGTTGATCGAACGAATTGTCACCCATCAAGGGCTGCTCTCATCCAAGGATGTGGAGTTGGCCATCAAGACCATGCTTGAACAAATGTCCCAGTGCCTGGCCACGGGCGATCGTATCGAGATTCGTGGGTTTGGTAGTTTTTCGCTGCATTACCGGGCGCCGCGTGTGGGGCGTAATCCTAAGACTGGTCAGTCCGTTAGTCTTGACGGCAAATTCGTACCGCATTTCAAGCCGGGAAAAGAATTGCGGGATCGGGTGAACGAGGATGAGGATGACGGTGTTTGATGGTAGTCGTGCTTCAAGGAGCTGATCTTGCGTAATATCAGGAGCGTATTGCTCGTCATTTTCGCTGTGTTGCTTATTTTGGTGACTCTGACATTCGTTTTGGAAAATCAGGAGTCTGTCTCGCTAACGTTCTTGGGCTGGTCGGGGCCAGAGTTGCCGGTATCTGTGTTTATAGTTGCGGCGCTGCTGATCGGCATGGTGATCGGGCCTGCCTTTAGCTGGTTTTTGTCGCGCACGTCTAGAGCTTCACATAACCGCCATATGTGAGTGTTTATCTGCGTGCAGTATGTCGATTTGTGCGGATCGCCTTCCGGATTTTTGAGTCAGGCCTAATCTCCCTGTGTGCTGCGACTTTCTGAGCATTAGCAGGTGTTGGGTCTACATGCGATGCTTTTTTCGGCCTTGTTTCTCTCCCGCCATTCGGCTTCGATCCACGTATTCATGAGTTTTCTGGCTTCGCAGATGCGCTCAAGTCGATATCGGCTCTATGTTATTCGAGTTTTTTTGCCGATTTTTAGCGGTATTTCCGCAGCTCTCCTTTTTGGCTGCGGGTGGAGTTTGCTCGCGCATCCGTCGGTCGAGATTGCTCCTCGAGGCCGCGATTGTTGAAGCAGTCAGTCTGATTATGGGCGTGGGCAGCTGCGCCAGCATCCAGTTAATGGTGTATTCAGGGCTCGAACTGCTCCTGTGCAACTGCCAACGAAGGGGTAGGTGTCGAGCTGGAAGTCGTCTGCGTAAGCTCTTGACTGGAGGCGTTGAGTATTTTGGTCGCAGCAGCTCGCTGGGGCGACATTTCGCAGGTCCTTTTGTGGCGTCAGGTTTTTTTGAGGGGGCATCGAGGTTCTGAGATTTGATCGTGCCTAAGGATTGATGTTATTTTAGTGGCCAGCAGTTGTTTGTTTTTTATGGTTTTTTTGTGATCAGCCTGCCGCTTGAGTTATTAATTCCCTGCGCTACCTGTAGAATAGTTTTCGGAATCATCTGACGACGGTTCCCACTGAGGGCGCCAAGTCATTGGTTTGCTCTCTCCTTCAGGAAAATATCCACAGTCGATATCGCCTTTGAAACAGGGGGGATTGATATATCCAACAGAGGTGTGGTGGATAGGTCGGGTAGTATTGAACCAAACCGGTAGTCTGGATCAAAATCGAACTGCCAACGCTGCATCGTTTTGATCGTAGAGATTTGCATCGGTTGCGATGTTGGAATGACTGGAAATATAACCGAACTCCATTTTCTGGATGTGCTTGCCGGAAGTGGGATTTAAGGATTTAGCGCATGGAACTGATTCCAGTAATTTTGTCCGGTGGTGTAGGTAGCAGGCTGTGGCCTGTTTCTCGAGAGGCCCATCCAAAGCCATTCATGGAACTCCCGGATGGTCAGAACCTTATCCAGAAGACGTTCCTTCGTGCATCGCGCCTGGAAGGTGTGGTGGAGGTCCTCACGGTGACCAACCGTGAGCTTCTGTTTAAGACTGAAGATGAGTACGGTGCGGTTAACACCTCCAAGCATGCCCAGGGTTTCATTCTCGAGCCTTTCGGGCGAAATACTGCTGCTGCGGTTGCTGCTGCTGCTATTCAGTTGGAAGCGAGCCATGGTCCTGATGTTCAGATGCTGGTTCTGGCAGCCGACCATCTGATTAAAGACGAAAAAGCTTTTGCGGAGGCGGTCACCCGCGCTATGGCACTTGCCGCCGACGACTGGCTGGTGACTTTTGGAATTCATCCAACATATCCTGAAACAGGATTTGGTTATATCGAGGCGCAAGAAAACGCCCCGTTGAACGGCGGGTTGAAAGTCACGCGTTTTGTTGAAAAGCCAAATTTTGAAACTGCCCAAGATTACATCAATGCCGGTAACTACTATTGGAATTCCGGCATGTTTTGCTTTCGCGTTGGCGCCGTGCTCGAACAGTTGCGTGAGCATGCTCCGGACGTAATAGAGGCGGTTAGCAAAACAATTGAAAAATCCCGCCTAACCTCTTCGAGCAAGTATCGGTGCCTTGCGCTAGACGCTGATGCATTCGCGAGCGTCCCGGATATTTCTATCGATTATGCGTTGATGGAGCGCTCGTCCAAGGTCGCGACTGTCCCATGCGATATTGGCTGGAGTGATATCGGTTCTTGGAATGCTGTGAGTGACTTGACTGAGCCTGATGAAAACGGGAACCGTTTTGAGGGTGAGGTGCTGTCTCATGGCTCGCGGAACAACTACGTAAATAGTGAAGGCCGGCTTACCGCATTGGTGGGAGTTGAGGATTTGCTGGTGATTGACACGGCGGACGCTGTGATGATTGCTCATAAAGATCACGCGCAAGATGTTAAACATATAGTCAACCAGCTCAAGGCGTGCAGCCATACCGTTCATCTGTTGCATCGTACAGTGCACCGTCCCTGGGGTACCTACACCACGCTGGAAAATGGTGAGCGCTTCAAGATTAAGCGAATCGTGGTCAAGCCGAAGGCTTCCCTGTCGCTACAGATGCATCATCACAGGAGCGAGCACTGGATTGTTGTCAGCGGGATGGCGAAGGTTGTGAATGATCAGCAAGAGCTGATGTTGAACACCAATGAGTCCACGTTTATCCGTGCCGGCCATCAACATCGGTTGATGAATCCTGGCGTTATCGATCTGGTGCTTATTGAGGTGCAGAGCGGTGACTATCTGGGTGAGGACGATATTGTGCGTTTCGAAGATAACTACGGTCGCGTCAACAAGTAGCGACACTGAACCAGTGCGAGCCCCGTTGTTAGGTGTGATGTGCCAGAGAATCATGCCTTGGCAGTCCATCTTGCCATCGCCACCCTTGGGTGGCGTCGGGCATTTAGACTAGTGAGTAGAATGTATCCTCCAATCGTGACTCAATGCTTTAAAGCTTATGATATTCGTGGTCGGGCTCCTGCTCAACTTAACGAAGACATCGCCTATCGCATAGGTCGCTCGCTTGCCGTCGAGCTTCAAGGCAAATCTGTAGACATCAGCGCTTTGAAGCCGCTGAAGATTCTTGCCGACCCAGGTAGCGGGACTGCTGGACTTATTTTTAAGGCATTGGCTGCCCGGCTACCGTTTCAGTGGGTGTTCATTAATGAGCCCCCTGATGGCCATTTTCCAAACGGCGTGCCGAATCCGCTGCTTCCTGAAAATCGCGAGTTGACTCATCGTGCGTTGCTCGCCAATCAGTGCGATATGGGTCTGTCCTGGGATGGTGATGTTGAC
Organism: Pseudomonas sp. K2I15; assembly: GCF_002204795.1. Lineage (GTDB taxonomy): Bacteria > Pseudomonadota > Gammaproteobacteria > Pseudomonadales > Pseudomonadaceae > Aquipseudomonas. The sequence continues at coordinate 754 of NZ_NIXO01000076.1, read as the reverse complement.
CGGTGCTTCTTCTTCGATGCGCCTGGGCGATTCATTGAGGGCTACTATCTTGTCGGTTTGCTGGCTCAAGCGCTGCTCAGGCAGCGCCCGGGTAGGAAGATCATTCATGACCCGCGGCTGACATGGAACACCATTGAGCAGGTTGAACTGGCGGGTGGTGTTGCCATCCAAAGTAAAACGAGGCGCGCATTTATCAACGAGCATATGCGATCCGAAGGTGCGGTGTATGGTGGGGAGATGAGTGCCCACCACTATTTTCGTGATTTAGCCTATTGCGACAGTGGGATGTTTCCCTGGTTGTTGAGTGCACTGATGCCGTCCTCAGGAAAAGCATTGGCTCAATTGGTCGATGAGCGTATTGAGGCTTACCCTTGCTCAGGTGAAATCAACTATCGAGTGAGAGCGTCGCGGAAGTACTTCAAATCGTTTCGTCTCACTATTTGCTGCACGCTCCGGAAATCGATAGAGCAGATGGTATCAGTCTTTCTTTTCCGGACTGGCGTTTCAGTTTGAGGGCGTCAAATACTGAGCCATTACTGTGACTGAACGTTGAGTCCAAGGGAGATCGAGCGCTGATGAGTATGCGTTTGGCAGAGTTTGAATCGTTAATTACTAATGTGCACTGAGTGTTGGCGCTGATTGAAAACTGACCCACCCTGCCGATTGAAAATTGACCCAGGACGGATTGCTGATTTTTGTCCCAGCAATTGTGGATAAGCTTAGCAGCAGTGTTCTGGTTGACGACGCATCCAGC
>NZ_NIXO01000075.1 GCF_002204795.1 Pseudomonas sp. K2I15 | reverse complement strand
CGGGCTTGCTCGCGAATGCGGTGTGTCAGTCACTAGTGCTTTGACTGACCGATTGCATTCGCGAGCAAGCCCGCTCCCACATGGGGCTCGCAGTGTCCGGCATTCCGTGTATCAGGAAACCAGGCTGGCCTTGACCAGTTTCGCCTGCTCATCGGCGTGGTACGAGGAACGTACCAGCGGGCCGGAAGCGACGTTCTTGAAGCCCATCTTGTAGCCTTCTTCGGCAAACCAGGCGAATACGTCCGGGTGCACGAAGCGCTGTACCGGCAAGTGGCTGCGGGACGGCTGCAGGTACTGGCCGAGGGTCAGCATGTCGATGTCGTGTTCGCGCATGCGCTTCATGACTTCGATGACTTCTTCGTCGGTTTCGCCCAGGCCCAGCATCAGGCCGGATTTGGTCGGAATGTGCGGCATCATCTGCTTGAAGCGTTGCAGCAGGGTCAGCGACCACTGGTAGTCCGAACCTGGACGCGCAGCCTTGTAAAGGCGCGGCACGGTTTCCAGGTTGTGGTTGAACACATCCGGCGGCTCGGCAGCGGTGATTTCCAGCGCTACGTCCATACGGCCACGGTAGTCCGGCACCAGGGTTTCGAGCATCACGTTCGGCGACAGCTTGCGGATCTCGCGGATGCAGTCGGCAAAGTGCTGGGCACCGCCGTCACGCAGGTCGTCGCGGTCTACCGAGGTGATGACTACATACTTGAGCTTCAGGTCGGCAATGGCGATAGCCAGGCTTTGCGGCTCGTTGACGTCCAGTGGCTTCGGCCGGCCGTGGCCAACGTCGCAGAACGGGCAACGACGGGTGCAGATGTCACCCATGATCATGAAGGTGGCGGTGCCGCCGGAGAAGCACTCGCCCAGGTTCGGGCAGGACGCTTCTTCGCACACGCTGTGCAGCTTGTGTTTGCGCAGCAGGGCCTTGATGCGGTCGACTTCCGGCGAAACCGGGATGCGCACGCGAATCCAGTCAGGCTTTTTCGGCAGTTCGGTGGTCGGAATGATCTTCACCGGGATGCGTGCAACCTTCTCGGCGCCGCGCAGCTTGACGCCGGCTTCTACCTTGGCACGCGGGGCCGGACGCTCGGTGACATCCAGCGTCGGGATCATGGTTTGCACAGCATCAGTAGTCATAATCAGTCGATTCCGCCCGTTAGGGTCGTCTGCTCAGCATAGTCGAGGTGTTTGACGAGCTGCGCGCGCAGCCGGGCACTTACCTCGGCAAATTCTAGTGGTGTTGCGTGATCGCTCAACTGGGTCATCGCCAAACCGGCGTAACCACAGGGATTGATCCGTCGAAACGGCGCCAGGTCCATGTCCACGTTCAAGGCCAGGCCATGAAAGGAACAACCGTGGCGAATCCGCAGGCCCAGGGAGGCGATTTTCGCGCCCTCTACGTAAACCCCCGGTGCATCCGGCTTGGCCGCTGCGGTTACACCGTAGCTGGCCAGCAGCTCGATCAGGCATGACTCCATGCGACTGACCAGTTCACGCACGCCAAAACCCAGCCTGCGCACGTCCAGCAACAGATAAGCCACCAATTGGCCTGGGCCATGGTAAGTCACCTGCCCGCCGCGGTCGACCTGCACCACCGGGATTTCTCCCGGCAGCAGCAAATGCTCGGCCTTGCCGGCCTGGCCCTGGGTGAAAACCGGCGGGTGCTCCACCAGCCAGATTTCATCCGCAGCTTCAGTACCGCGCTCGTTGGTGAACCGTTGCATGGCGTGCCACACCGGCTCGTATGCCATTTGGCCGAGCTCGCGAAAGCCCAGGGTCTGTGACATCACAACACCATGTGCACGAAGCCGGTAGCCCGCAATTCGCTATTGATGTTGTAGAGCTGGTCCTGGTCAGTCGCAACGATGTGCAACTGAATGGTGGTGTACTTGCCGTTGGTGCTTTGACGCTCATCCACACGGTCATGGTTGATCGTTGCGTGTTTCTTGACGATCTCGATGATCTTGTCTTTGTTGCCCACACCCGTATCGCTGATCACCTTGACGGGATAGTCCACGTTTGGGAATTCGATCTTTGGCGCCTTTACTTCGGTATCGGTCATGGCGTAACGGCCTCGTAAGCGTAAGCCGTGGCGACGGGCATAACCCCGCGCCGGATCAGCGCGGGGTCATGCAGGTGCACACTATCAGTTGAACAAGCTGTAGAAGAATAGACGGATGCTATCCCACACGCGTCGGAAGATACCACCTTCGTCGACGGCGTCCAGAGCGATCAGGTCGGCGCTGTGCACCACCTTGTCGTCCAGCTTCACTTCGACTTTACCGATGACATCGCCCTTGGCGATCGGTGCAACCAATTGCGGGTTCATGGTCATGCTGGCCGCGAGCTTCTTGAGCTGGCCTTTAGGCATGGTCAGGGTCAGGTCTTCAGCCAGGCCGGCCTTGACTTGATGGGTCGCGCCTTTCCACACAGGGGCTTGAGCCAGCTCGGTGCCTTTCTGATAGAAGGTCTGGGTTTCGAAGAAACGGAAGCCATAGGTCAGCAGCTTCTGCGTCTCGGCTGCACGGGCCTGCTCGCTGTTGGTACCGAATACCACGGCAATCAGACGCTGGCCATCACGCACAGCAGACGACACCATGCAGTAGCCGGCTTCTTCGGTGTGGCCGGTTTTCAGACCATCGACGGTCTTGTCACGCCACAGCAACAGGTTGCGGTTAGGCTGCTTGATGTTGTTCCAGAAGAACTCTTTCTGGGAGTAGATCGCGTAGTGCACCGGGTCGACACGAATGATCGCGCGCGCCAGGATCGCCATGTCGTGCGCCGACGAGTAGTGCTCCGGGTTCGGCAGGCCGGTCGGGTTCATGAAGTGGCTGTTGGTCATGCCCAGGTCGGCCACGGTTTTGTTCATCATGTCGGCGAACGCGTCTTCGCTGCCGGCAATGTGCTCGGACAGAGCCACGCTGGCGTCGTTACCCGACTGGATGATGATGCCGTGCAGCAGGTCGCTGACCGTGACCTGCGAGCCAACCTTGATGAACATCCGCGAACCGCCGGTACGCCAGGCGTTTTCGCTGACGGTCACCGGATCGTTTTCACCGATCTGGCCGCGACGGATTTCCAGGGTCGCGATGTAGGCGGTCATCAGCTTGGTCAGGCTGGCTGGGGGCAGGCGCTGGTCACCGTTGTTCTCCACCAGCACGTTACCGCTGGCGGCATCCATGAGCACCCAGGCCTTGGCGGCCAGTTGCGGTGAAGCCGGCACCATTTCCACTGCCCAGGCGGCAGGGGTGATGATCAGCGGAACTAGCAGGCACAGGCGTTTGGCTAAGGTGGTGATGTTCATCCGTCTCTCGAAATTGCTTATGGAAACTTGCCCTCGCGGGCAAAACTATTCAGACAGCCCGTCGCCAGACTGTCGCGTGTTCGGTTGTACGCCCACCCCTTGCCCCTGGGTTTTTATTGTTCACGAGCCAACAACCAGGGCTCAAACCCGCATGCGAGCCTGAGCCATCAATCCTTTGTACTGCTTATTCGGCGGTGACCACGCTGGGTTGCCCCAGGTTGGCCATACGCACACTGTTCTGCACTTGCGCAACTTCGCCAGGCGTTCCGATCGGGCCCATGCGCACTCGGTGCAGGGTCTGCTGGTTACGCACAATAGAGCTGATGAACACCGGCGCGTTGACCATCCCGCTGAGCTTGGACCTTAACAGCTCTGCCGCGTCCGGGTTGGCGAAAGCGCCAACTTGCAGGTACTGGCCGCCCACGGTCGAGGCTCCCGGTGCTGCATGCGGTATGACCACCGTGTCGGGAGCGTGCTGCGCCGGTGGCGGTGTCCACTGCTCGATCTTGCCGGCGGATGCGGTCACTTGCGGTTGCGGGGTTTGCGGTTCGTTGAGCATCAACGGCGCCGGCTTGCCACGCTGGGCCCAGTACTGGGCCGGGTCGATACCTTCAACCTTCACGCGTGCCGTGCCGATCTCGGCATACCCGAGTTTCTTCGCGGCGGCGTAGGACAAGTCGATGATCCGGTCCGAATAGAACGGCCCACGGTCGTTGACCCGCAGGATCACCATGCGGTTGTTGTCCAGGTTGGTCACGCGTACATAGCTGGGCAACGGCAAGGTCTTGTGGGCCGCGCTCATGCCGTACAGGTCATACACTTCGCCGTTGGCGGTGTTCTGGCCATGGAATTTGGTCCCGTACCAGGACGCAGTGCCCGACTGGACATAGGTCTTGGAGTCTTGCAGCGGAAAGTAATTTTTACCCAGCACGGTATAGGGGTTGGCCTTGTAAGGGCCGGTGTGCAGGGTCGGCGTGGCATCCGGGATTTTCGAGACATCCACATCCCACCACGGCGCGCCGTCTTTGTGGGCGCGGTTGATATCCAGCCCCGGTTGGGAGCGGATCGCGGTGCCGCCGGCTTTTTGCACGGGGGCACGACTGGTGGAGCAACTGACCACCAATAACGACAATGCGGCGTAGGCCACCAGCTTCAGGGGTTTGTACATCGGTGATACCGGCATTACTTGACGCCCCGTGCTTGGACCAGCATGTCTGACAGCTGATGCACGGCCATGGCGTACATCACACTGCGGTTATAACGCGTGATTGCGTAGAAATTCTTCAGGCCCATCCAATATTCCGGGCCGTTTTCGCCTTCGAGGCGGAACGCTGTCACCGGCATATCATCGCGTGGCGCATTCTGACCCGACCAGCCCAGCGCCCGCAACTCCCCGACCGTCTTGACCGGTTCGATACCCTGGGTCAGGCCTTCGTCGGCACGGTCGCCAGTGACATCGGCACGTATCACTACCGGTTCGCCCGCTACCCAGCCGTGACGCTTGAAGTAGCTGGCAACGCTGCCGATGGCATCATCGGGGTTGCTCCAGATATTGATATGGCCGTCACCGTCGAAATCCACGGCATACGCCCGAAAGCTGCTCGGCATGAACTGCGGCAAGCCCATGGCACCGGCGTAGGAGCCCTTGAGGGTCAACGGGTCGACCTGTTCTTCACGGGCCAGCAGCAGGAACTCGCGCAGTTCCTTGCGGAAGAATTCGGCGCGCGGCGGGTAATCGAAGCCCAGGGTCGACAAGGCGTCGATCACCCGGTAGCTGCCGGTGTTGCGGCCGTAGAAGGTTTCGATGCCGATGATCGCCACAATCACCTGGGCCGGAACGCCGTATTCCTGCTCGGCGCGGGCCAACACGGCTTCGTGCTGGCGCCAGAAGTCCACGCCACGCGCCACGCGGGCGTCGGTGAGGAACATAGGGCGATATTCCTTCCACTGCTTCACGCGTTCGGCGGGCCGGGAGATGGCATCGAGGATGGCCTGCTTGCGCTGGGCCTCACGGAACACACCCATCAGTTGTTCACCGGCGAAACCATAGTCACGGGTCATCTCACCGACAAACTCGGCGACCTGGGGCGAACCGTCGTAGTCGCCGGCCTGCGCTTCCTGCACAGCGGCTCCCAGCAGGCCCAGCAGGCCCATCCAGGACACGTGCCGAGCAGCCCAGCCGCGCATTACTTGCATTGACATCTTCACCTTATTCAAACCTGTGCGATCCACTTGCGATGGGTATGGATCGACATCAAAACCCCAAACGCTGACATCAATGTCACCAGCGAAGTTCCGCCGTAGCTAATGAACGGCAACGGCACCCCAACCACCGGCAACAGGCCACTGACCATACCGATGTTGACGAAAACGTAAACAAAAAACGTCATGGTGAGGCTGCCGGCGAGCAATTTGCCGAACAGCGTTTGCGCCTGGGCGGTAATCACCAGGCCGCGACCGATCAGCAGCAGGTAGATCAGCAGCAGTGCGCAGATGCCCACCAGCCCGAACTCCTCGCCCATCACCGCGATAATAAAGTCGGTGTGGCTTTCCGGCAAAAAGTCCAGGTGCGACTGGGTGCCCAGCAGCCAGCCCTTGCCGAATACGCCGCCGGAGCCGATAGCGGCCTTGGACTGGATGATGTTCCAGCCGGTGCCCAGCGGGTCGCTCTCCGGGTCGAGGAACGTGAGGATTCGCTGCTTCTGATAGTCGTGCATGAAGAAGAACCACATGGCCACGGCCACCGGCACGGCCGCTGCCAGCACGCTGAGGATCCAGCGCCAGCGCAGGCCGCCCATGAACAGCACGAACGCGCCGCCCGCGAGGATCAGCAGCGAGGTGCCGAGGTCGGGCTGGCGCACGATCAGGATAAACGGTACGCCGATCAAGATCAGGCTGATGCCCACGTGCTTGAGCTGGGGTGGCAGTGTGCGTTTTGACAGGTACCAGGCGATGGTTGCCGGCATCAAAATCTTCATGAATTCCGACGGCTGGAAACGAATCACCCCCGGGATGTTAATCCAGCGTGTGGCGCCCATGGCGTTGTGACCCATGACGTCCACCACCACCAGCAGCAACACGCCGGCGACGTAACCCAGTGGCACCCAGCGCGCCATGAAGCGCGGTTCCAGCTGCGCGATCACCACCATCGACAACAGGCCCAGGCCAAACGAGGACGCCTGCTTGATCAGCAGGTCCCAGTTCTTGCCACTGGCCGAATACAGGACGAACAGGCTGCCGGCGGCCAGGGTCAGCAGCAGGATCAGCAACGGGCCATCAATGTGCATGCGCTGTAACAAGGTAGCGCGACGGCGCATCACATCCTCGCTGGAGAGGATGCGATCAAAATTACTCTTCACGGGCCGTAGCCTCCACGCTTGAAGGGGTGCCGCCATATTCGGGCTTGAGCTTGCCGTCTTCGGTCAACAGCCAGGCATCCATGATTTGACGTACCACGGGCGCTGCCACGCCGGAACCGGATTCACCGTTCTCGACCATCACCGCCACGGCGATTTTCGGGTTGTCAGCCGGGGCAAAGCCGACGAACAAGGCGTGGTCGCGGTGGCGTTCCTGAACTTTGGATCGGTCGTATTTCTCGCCCTGCTTGATCGCGACCACCTGGGCCGTACCACTCTTGCCGGCAATCCGGTACTGCGCACCCACCGCCGCTTTACGCGCGGTACCCCGGGCGCCGTGCATCACTTGCTGCATGCCATGGTTGACCTTGGTCCAGTCGGACGGGTCACGCAGCACAATGTCGGGAATCGGGTTTTCATCCACCGGGCGTTCGCCCTCGATGGTCTTGGCCAAATGCGGACGGTTCCACACACCCTTGTTGGCCACCAGCGCCGTGGCCTGAGCCAGTTGCAGCGGCGTGGCCTGCATATAGCCCTGGCCGATCCCCAAAATCAGGGTTTCACCCGGGAACCACGCCTGGCGACGCGTCGCACGCTTCCACTCGCGGGACGGCATCAGGCCCGGCGATTCTTCGAACATGTCCAGGGAGACTTTCTGACCGAGGCCGAACTTGCCCATGTAGGTCGACAGCCGATCAATCCCCAGCTTGTGCGCCAGGTCATAGAAGTAGGTGTCGTTGGAACGCATGATCGCCGTGTCCAGGTCCACATAGCCATCGCCGGTGCGGTTCCAGTTACGGTATTTGTGATCGTAGTTGGGCAGCATGTAGTAGCCGGGGTCGAACACGCGGCTCGACGCCGTGACCACGCCCGAGTCCAGGCCGGCAATCGCCACCGCCGGCTTGATGGTCGAGCCCGGTGGATACAGGCCGCGCAGCACGCGGTTGAACAGCGGCCGGTCGATGGAATCACGCAGCTCGGCGTAGGCCTTGAAGCTGATCCCGGTGACAAACAGATTCGGGTCGAAACTCGGCTGGCTGACCATCGCCAACACCTCGCCAGTGCTCGGGTCCAGCGCCACCACGGCACCCCGGCGACCACCCAGGGCCATCTCCGCCGCTTCCTGCAACTTGATGTCCAGGCTCAGCACGATGTCCTTGCCGGGAACCGGGTCGGTGCGCTTGAGCACCCGCAGCACGCGGCCACGGGCGTTGGTCTCGACTTCCTCGTAACCCACCTGGCCGTGCAGTTCCGGCTCGTAGAAACGCTCGATGCCGGTCTTGCCGATATGGTGGGTGCCGCTGTAGTTGACCGGGTCGAGGGTCTTGAGCTCTTTCTCGTTGATCCGGCCCATGTAGCCGACCGAATGCGCGAAGTGCGCCCCTTGTGGGTAATGACGCACCAACTGCGCCACGACTTCCACACCCGGCAGCCGGAACTGGTTCACCGCGATCCGGGCGATCTGCTCTTCGGTCAGCTCGAACAGGATCGGCACCGGCTCGAACGGCCGGCGCCCCTGCTTCATGCGTTTTTCGAAGATCACCCGGTCTTCCGGCGTCAGTTGCAGCACTTCGACGATCACATCGAGGATTTGCTGCCAGTCGCCGGAGCGCTCGCGGGTCATGCTCAGGCTGAAGCTGGGCCGGTTATCCGCTACCACCACGCCATTGCGGTCGAAAATCAGCCCACGGGTCGGCGGAATCGGCTGCACGTGCACCCGGTTGTTTTCCGACAATGTGGAGTGATAGTCGTACTGGATCACCTGCAGGAAATACAGGCGGGCAATCAGCACCGCAAACAGCGTCGACACCATGATCGCGCCAAATACCACCCGAGCGCGTACCAGACGTGCGTCTTTCTCGTGGTCCTTGATGCGGATCGGCTGGGTCATCGGGAAAGGCGCAGATTATTTGTGGTAAGGGTGCCCGGACAGAACTGTCCAGGCGCGATACAGCTGTTCACCGATCAGGATTCTTACCAACGGGTGCGGCAGTGTCAGGGGCGACAGCGACCAGCGCTGGTCCGCCCGCGCGCACACTTCCGGTGCCAGCCCTTCGGGGCCGCCGACCATGAAGTTCACCGTACGCGAATCCAGGCGCCAGCGATCCAGCTCCACCGCCAACTGCTCGGTGCTCCAGGGCTTGCCATGCACTTCGAGGGTCACGATCCGCTCGTTGGGCCCGACCTTGGCCAACATGGCTTCGCCTTCCTGACGGATAAAGCGGGCCACGTCGGCATTCTTGCCCCGGGTGTTGAGCGGTATTTCTACCAGTTCCAGCGCCAATTCGGATGGCAGGCGCTTGGCATATTCATGCCAGCCTTCTTCCACCCACTTGGGCATGCGTGAACCGACAGCGATCAGACGCAGGCGCACAGCCGTTCCTTATTCCTGGTCTTTGTTGAGCTTGTCGAAGTGCGCGTGGCCGACTTCCGGGCTGTGGTGCTTGCCATCAGCAGCACGGCTCTGCTCGGCGCCTTTCCACAGACGCTCCAGGTCGTAGAACTGACGGGCGTTGCTGGTCATCATGTGAACGATCACGTCGTCCATGTCCAGCAGCACCCAGTCGCTGTCGCCCTTGCCTTCTTCACCCAATGGCTTGACGCCCTGGGCTTTGACTGCTTCGCGAACCTTGTCCAGCATCGCGCCGATCTGACGGTTGGAGGTACCGGTGGCGATGATCATGAAGTCGGTGATGCTCTGCTTGTCGCGCACGTCCAGGACTTGAATGTCCTGGGCCTTCACGTCTTCCAGGGCAGCCACGGCGACCTTGACCAGCTCTTCGCCGGCCAGCTCAGGGCCGGTGTGGGCTTCTACTGGCAGAGGAGCGCTCTTGAACGTGCCTTTGCGCTTAACTTTGCTTACGTCTTTGTTCGTCATATAAAACTCGTTTTGCTCGTATGTTCGGGCGCTCGCTGCACGAATGTTCGTGCGATCAAGCGCGCCTTTTCAGTTCGACGCACGGTAAAGCCCGTGCGCATCGATGTAGGCCAGGACCGCGTCAGGCACCAGGAAACGTACCGACTTCCCGCTGGCCAGCAGTTGACGGATCTGGGTGGCAGACACCGCAAGCGGGGTTTGCCAGACGAATGCAATATTCCCGCTCGGCCCGGTCAGGGCCAAAGGGTCACTTACCGACCGCGCTGCCAGCAGGTTGCGCAAGGCATCCGGCGATTCTGCGTCGGCATCCGGGCGTTGCAGCACCAGGATGTGGCAATGCTGGAGCAACTCTTCCCAGCGGTGCCAAGTGGGCAGGCCGCAAAACGCGTCCCAGCCCAAAAGTAGAAATAACTGGTCATCCGCGGCCAACTCGGCCCGCATCAGTTCCAGGGTGTCGACAGTGTAGGACGGTTTGTCGCGCTTGAGTTCGCGGTCGTCCACCACCAGCGGTGCAATGCCGGCCACAGCGAGGCGGACCATCTCCAGGCGCTGCTGCGCAGACACCTGCGGCGTGTCGCGATGCGGCGGCCGGGCATTCGGTGCCAGGCGCAGTTCATCCAGCCCAAGGGCGTCCGCGACTTCCAGTGCACTGCGCAAATGGCCGATGTGCACGGGGTCGAAGGTGCCGCCGAGCAGCCCGATGCGTTTACCCATCAAGTGCGCACATGACCGTCACCGAACACCACGTACTTCTCGCTGGTCAGCCCTTCCAGGCCAACCGGGCCGCGTGCGTGGAGCTTGTCGGTAGAGATACCGATCTCCGCCCCCAGGCCATACTCGAAGCCGTCGGCAAAACGCGTCGAGGCGTTGACCATCACCGAAGCGGAATCCACTTCGTTGAGGAAACGCCGGGCATCGCTGAAATGCTCGGTGACAATAGCGTCGGTGTGCTTGGAGCCGTAGTGGTTGATGTGGTCGATGGCCTGGTCCAGGTCGTCGACGATGCGGATCGAGAGGATCGGCGCCGTGTATTCGGTGTACCAGTCTTGCTCGGTGGCTTCGATCACGTCGCTGCCGAGGATCGCCCGGGTACGCTCGCAACCGCGCAGCTCAACGCCCTTGTCACGGTAGATGGCAGCCAGCGGCGGCAGCACGCGATCGGCAATGCCGGCGTGCACCAACAGGGTTTCCATGGTGTTGCACGGGGCGTAGCGGTGGGTCTTGGCGTTGTCGGCGATGCGGATCGCCTTGTCGAGGTCGGCGGCGATGTCGATGAACACGTGGCAGACGCCGTCCAGGTGCTTGATAACGGGCACCTTGGCATCACGGCTAACGCGCTCGATCAGGCTCTTGCCGCCGCGCGGAACGATCACATCAACGAATTCAGGCATGGTGATCAGCGCGCCAACGGCGGCGCGGTCAGTGGTTTCGACCACTTGCACCACTTCGGCCGGCAATTCGGCCACGGCCAGGCCCTGCTGAATGCACGCAGCGATGGCACGGTTGGAATTGATGGCCTCGGAACCGCCCCGCAGGATGGTGGCGTTGCCGGACTTGAGGCACAGGCTCGCGGCGTCGATGGTCACGTTCGGGCGCGACTCATAGATGATGCCGATCACGCCCAGGGGCACGCGCATCTTGCCAACCTGAATGCCCGATGGCAGGTAACGCATGTCGCGGATTTCACCGATGGGGTCAGGCAGCTTGGCCACCTGACGCAAACCTTCGATCATGTCGTCGATACGTTCCGGCGTCAGCGCCAGGCGGTCCAGCAACGCAGGCTCCAGACCATTGGCCCGGCCATTGGCCAAATCCAGTTCATTGGCGGCCGTCAGCTCGGAGCGCGAAGCATCCAGAGCGTCGGCGGCAGCCAGCAAGGCACGGTTCTTCTGCGCGGTGCTCGCACGGGCGATCAACCGCGAGGCCTGACGGGCAGCGCGACCCAGGCGGGTCATGTAGTCAAGAACGGACTCAGTCATGGTCTGGTGGGGTCTTGGCAAAGAGGAAAGCGGCAGATTATAGCTGTGACGCAGCGCGACTGACAGCGGTGAGGGGCGGATGGTCGAAATGAACTGTAAAAACCCGACGTTCAGCGGGAATTAAGGCTGGAGTTGTTATCATCCTGTCACATTTAGCCGTATTACCTTTGATCGCCATGTCCAGTTTTTCGCCCTTGATCCCCGCCAACGCCCTGCCCGACGGCTTTTTTGACCGTGACGCGCAGCTGCTCGCGCGGGAACTGCTGGGAAAAGTCATTCGCCATCGCGTCGGTGATTTGTGGCTGTCGGCGCGAATTATCGAAACCGAAGCCTATTACCTCGCCGAAAAAGGCAGCCACGCGTCCCTGGGCTACACAGAAAAGCGTAAGGCTTTGTTTCTGGATGGCGGCCACATCTATATGTACTACGCCCGTGGCGGTGATTCGCTGAACTTCAGCGCCCATGGCCCGGGCAACGCGGTGCTGATCAAATCGGCCTATCCGTGGGTCGACGAAGTGTCCGGCCCGGCCAGCCTGGCGCAGATGCTGCTGAACAACCCGGACGCCAGCGGCCGGCCGCGCCCCTCGCAAAAGCTGTGCGCGGGCCAGACCCTGCTGTGCAAGGCCTTGGGTTTGAAGGTGCCGATGTGGGACGCCAAGCGCTTTGATCAGGAGCGGCTGTATGTCGAAGACGTGGGCCTGGCGCCCGAACAGATTATTCAGACCACCCGCCTGGGCATTCCGGGCGGGCGCGATGAACACCTGATGTACCGCTTTGTGGATGCCGGCTATGCGCCATATTGCACACGGAACCCGCTGCGCCGGGGCCAGGTCGAAGGTCGCGACTATTTTTTGATTTGAAATATACAAGTCCTCTGTAGGAGCGAGCTTGCTCGCGAAAAACCTGAGAGCGCCGCGTTAAACCCGAAAGCCCGCGCAATCGTTAACGACCATCGCGAGCAAGCTCGCTCCTACAGGGGGTCAGTGTTCACAAAAGGAGTTTGTTTTTATGGGCCCATGGCTCGATGGCATTACCGGCTGGCTGACCCTGAACCCGCAATGGCTGGCCGTGGCGGTGTTTATCGTGGCGTGCGTGGAGTGCCTGGCCATTGCCGGCCTGATCGTACCGGGCACGGTGTTGCTGTTCGCCATCGCCGCACTGGCCGGCAGCGGCGCGTTGTCCCTTGGGGAAACGCTGTTGCTGGGCTTCCTCGGCGGCGTGCTGGGCGATGTTGTTTCCTACTTCCTGGGTCGACATTTCCATCAGAACATCCGGCGCCTTCCTGGCCTGCGGCATCACCCTGAATGGATGAGCGGCGCCGAGGCTTACTTTCAGAAGTACGGCATCGCCAGCCTGCTGGTAGGACGCTTCATCGGCCCGCTACGACCAATGCTGCCGATGGTCGCGGGCATGTGCGACATGCCCTTCCCGCGCTTTGCCGCCGTGAGCTTGCTGGCCGGCGCGGGCTGGTCAGTGGCCTACCTGCTGCCGGGCTGGGCCACCGGTGCGGCCTTCCGCCTGCCATTGCCCGAAGGCTTCTGGCCCGAGGCCGGGATTGTTGCCGCGTGCCTCGCGGTATTGATCGGGGTGAGCCTCAACAGCAGCCTGCGCGGGCACCGGCGCGCCACGCTGTGGATCGGCTGCATCGGCGGCACGCTGCTGATCGCGCTGTTTATCGGCTATCACTACCTGAACGAGTTTGACCAAGGCCTGATGGCCCTGGTGCAGGAACACCGCGGCCCGGCGATCGACCGGGCGATGGTGATGGTGACCCAGCTCGGCGAGTTCAAGAAGATGTTTGTCGCCAGCGCCGTGTTGACCGGCCTGCTGGTCGTGGCGCGGCAATGGCGCCAGGCAATCTTTGTCGGTGCCACTCTGCTGGGCGCGGCGCTGATCAACACCGGGACCAAGCTGTTTTTTGCGCGGATGCGCCCGGAAGTACTGACCGACCCACTCACCAGCTTCAGCATGCCCAGCGGCCATGCGTCCGGCTCGTTTGCGTTCTTTTTGGCGCTGGCCGTGCTGGCCGGCCGTGGTCAACCGACCCGCCTGCGCTTGACCTGGCTGGTGCTGGGTTGCATCCCCGCCGCCACCATCGCCGTGTCCCGGGTGTACCTGGGCGCGCATTGGCCGACGGATATCCTGGCGGGCACCTTGCTGGCGATGACGGTCTGCGCCTTCAGCCTGACCTTAAGCCAGCGCAACAGCCTGTTGCCGCCTATGCCGCCGAAAGTCTGGTGGTTGATCTTGCCGGTGTGTGGCGTGGTGCTCGGCGTCATCGCGTTTACCGGCACTTCCCACGCGTTGCTCAGGTATGCCTACTGAGTAAACAGTTCGCCCTGCAGCTCATCCAGCAATAGCTGAATCGCATCCAGCCGTTGCTGCGGGTCGTCGAGTTGCAGCAGGTCGATCTTGTCAGCCTCGGTGAAAGGCAGCAGGTACGCCAGCTGATTGCCCAACGCTTGCTGGCCATCTGCGTGGGTGCCCATGTCCAGGGACGCAACCATCGGGTGCTCAGCCAGGGCGTGGAGCAGCGCCAGCAAGTCGGCGTCTTCCTCTTCAAGCGGCTGCTCGGGGTGCTCGTCCAGCCACTGCACCTCGGCCACCAGCAGTTGGTCCTTCTGCACTCCGGCGTCGCGAACACGGAAACGCCGGCCACCCTCGACCCGAATGCCCAACAGGCCATTGTCCTGCTGCTTGAAGTCGCGAATCAGCGCTTCGCAGCCAATCAACGCGTAGCCGTCCGGGGCCAGCCCCACTTCCTTGCCGTCGAGGATGCACACCACGCCAAAGCTTTCGCCCTTTTTCATGCAGCGGCTGATCATGTCCAGGTAGCGCACCTCGAACAATTGCAGGTCGAGGGTGCACCCGGGAAACAGCACGGTATTGAGCGGGAAAAGCGCCAGACTCATAAAGGTTTCCTTAAACCCGACTTAAATAACCAGCGACACGGCCAACGGCAAGAATACTGCCGTGGCCACGCCCATCAAACTCATGGCCAGCGCCGCAAAGGCGCCGGTTTCTTCGCTTTCCTGCAAGGCCACCGACGTACCCACGGCGTGAGCGGTCATGCCCAGCGCCATCCCGCGCGCCTCGGGGCTGTGCACGCCCAGGCGTGACAAATAGGCCGGCCCGATCATGGCGCCGATCACCCCGGTGATCAGCACAAAAACCGCCGCCAATGCCGCCACGCCACCGATCTGCTCAGCCACCAGCATCGCAATCGGCGACGTCACAGACTTGGGCGCCATGGTCATCAGCATCATGTGTTCCGCGCCAAACCACCAGCCCAACAGCACGCACAGACCGGTGGCCAAGACACCTCCCACTACCAGCGTAGTAAAAATCGGCCAGAACAATTGGCGAATCCGTCGCAGATTCAGGTAAAGCGGCACCGCCAGGGCTACCGTCGCCGGGCCCAGCAGGATGCTCATGATCTCGGTGCTCTTGCGGTACTCGACGTACGTCAGGCCACACCCGAGCAGCACGCCAATCACCAGCAGCATCGACACCAGCACCGGTTGCAGGAAAATCCAGCGGGTTTTCTCATAACCGGCCAGCACCAGTTGATAGGCGCCGAGGGTGATGCCGATGCCAAACAAGGGGTGATGAATCACGGCGGTCCAGGCGCCCTGCCAATCCAGTGTCATTGGCTCTCCTCCCGCTGCGCCTGGCGCTTGACCAGTTTTTGCATCAACACGCCGACAAAGCCCATGGCGATCACCAGCGACAACACCAACGCGCCGACGATGGCCCAGAAGTCGGCGGCGATGTCTTTGGCATACACCATCACACCCACCGCCGGCGGCACCAGTAGTAACGGCAAGTAACGCAGCAGACTGCTGGCCGCCAGGCTCAGGGGCTCGCCGACTTCGCCGCGCCATATCAAGAAAGCCAGCATCAGCAGCAACCCAATAATCGGCCCCGGCAACACCGGGACAAACAAATGATTGATCGCCGTGCCGAGCAATTGAAACAGCACCAGCCATGTCAGACCGCGTAACAGCATCCGTTTTCCCCCCTTAAAGCGTGTCGGCATTATAAGCACGCCGCCTCTATGGAACGGCATTCGCCAAAAGCATGGTGGGTTGACCGTACCAAGTGCCCGTGATGATCTACATTGGTTCTCTGGACCTGCCCAAAAATACAAAATGATGAACCAAGGAGAGTCGCAATGCCCTCAGTACCCGTAGCGCAACTCAAGAATTATGTCGGCAAGGAACTGGGACGTTCTGCATGGCTCACCATCGACCAGGAGCGCATCAACCTGTTCGCGGAGGCCACCGGCGATTTTCAGTTCATCCACGTCGACCCGGTGAAAGCCGCCCAGACGCCGTTTGGCGGCACCATCGCCCACGGTTTCCTGTCGCTGTCGCTGATTCCCAAGCTGATCGAAGACATCCTGATCATGCCCGAAGGCCTGAAGATGGCGGTCAACTATGGCTTGGACAGCGTGCGCTTCATCCAGCCGGTGAAGGTTGATTCCAAGGTACGCCTGGCCGTGACCCTGACCGACGCCACCGAAAAAAAACCCGGCCAATGGCTGCTTAAAGCCACCTGCACCCTGGAAATCGATGGCCAGGAAAAACCTGCGTATATAGCCGAGTCGTTGTCACTCTGCTTCGTCTGAGCATTGTTGTGGTGAGCCCGGCCGCTCACCACAATTCATGTAAATTTATGTATAGATCTTGCAGCTGCGGCATACTCGGCGCTCAATTATCCGGATCCCGCTATGCGCCCACTCGCCCCCCTTGCTCTTGTCCTGTTGCTCACCGCGTGCGGCGACGGCGAATCGCTGTTGCCGCCTGACGCGCGGCTGCCCGATGGCGGTCGTTACCGTGGCGATGTGATCAATGGCTTGCTGCAAGGTCAGGGCCGGGTGGATTACCCCAACGGCAGCTGGTACGCCGGCCAGTTCGATAAAGGCCAGTGGCACGGCCAGGGCGAATGGCATGGCAGCAACGGCGAGGTCTATAAAGGCCAGTTCCAGCAGGGCCTGTTCGACGGCCAGGGCAGCCTGACCACGTCGGGCAACAGCTACGTCGGTGGTTTCAAGCAAGGCAAACGCAACGGCGAAGGCACCCTCAAAGAAGGGCAAATGACCTATCGCGGCGAATTCAAGGACGACCAGTATTCCGGCCTCGGCCGCCTCGAACTGGCCGACGGCAGCCAGTACCAGGGCCAGTTCGCCCACGGCAAACCCAACGGCGAAGGCCAGCGCAACGACGACAGCGGCAACCAGTTCAGCGGTCGCTTCGTGGATGGCCAACTGGAGGGCAACGGCACCTTCAACAGCGCCGACGGCGACATGTACATCGGCCACTTCAAACAGAACCAGCTCAACGGCAAGGGCCGCTATGAAAACGCCGACGGCGACGTGTGGATCGGCGAATTCAAGGAAGGCGCCCTCAGCGGCAAGGGCGAACTGATTGGTATCGACGCCAGCCACTACGTCGGCCAATTCGTCGACTGGCGCTTCACAGGCTCCGGCCGCCTGAACCTCACTGATGGCAGCTTCTATATTGGCGGCTTCGACAGCGACAGTTATCAAGGCCAAGGCACCCTGGTGCTCACCGACGGCACCGTGCAGGCCGGTACCTGGGCCAACGGCATGCGTGTGCGCGACGCCGATGGCAAGTTGCTGCCCGACCCGCTGGAAACCGGCTTGCTGGCCCAGGGCCGCTTGCTCGATGCGGCGCTTGCTGCAGTGCCCGTCTCCACCAAAGCGGTGGAGCTGTACACCCTGGTGGTGGCCGGCGACGGCAAACAAAGCGTATTCCTGCGTGAGGCCGACTACGTCAGCAACATGCTCGCTACCCGCTTCGGCGCCTATGGCCAGATCCGCCTGGTGAACCACCGCGATCATATCGCCGACCGCCCGATGGCGACCCGCGAAAGCCTGCGCCGCTCGGTCCAGACCCTGGCCGAACGCAGCGGGCCCGAAGACCTGGTGTTCATCTACCTGACCAGCCACGGTACCCACGAACACGAACTGGTGCTCGACCAGCCGCGCATGGAACTGGCCGACCTGCCGGCCGATGAGCTGGCCGCCGTGCTGGCACCGCTGAAGAACCGCGACAAGATCATCGTGATTTCGGCCTGCTATTCCGGTGGTTTCATTCCGGCCCTGAAAGACGAGCACACCCTGATCATGACCGCCTCGCGGGCCGACCGCGTGTCGTTCGGCTGCTCCGAAGAGGCCGACTTCACCTACTTCGGCGACGCCCTCTTCGCCCAGGCCTTCAACCAGACCGACGATTTGCAGCAAGCCTTCAGACTGGCGCAAACCCACGTGGCCGAACGCGAACAGGCGGATAACTTCGAAGCCTCCGAACCACAGATCTGGGCCCCCAAAGGCGTGATTGCCCATTGGCAATTATTACGCAAACAGCAGGCACGAAAAGCGCTGGAAAGCGTCTCAATGAATAGCAAGGAAGCGAAGAGCAACTAAGCTGAAACTGTATCTAGGGGGAAACACCATGTACCTGACGCCTCAGCATATCTTGCTCGCCGGAGCCTCCGGCCTGACCGGGGAACACCTGCTGGACCGCCTGCTCAACGAGCCGACAGTGACCCGGGTGCTGGCGCCCAGCCGCAAGCCTTTGGCCGAGCATCCACACCTGGAAAACCCGGTGGGCGACCCGGCGGTGTTCCTGCCGCAGCTGAGCGGCCAGGTAGACATCGCCTTCTGCTGCCTGGGCACCACCATCAAACAGGCCGGTTCCGAAGAAGCCTTTCGCGCCGTCGACCTGGACATGGTCGTGGCCTTTGCCAAGCGGGCGCGGGAAATGGGCGCGCGGCACCTGATCGTGATCAGCGCGATTGGCGCCGATCCGAAATCCTCGATCTTCTACAACCGCGTCAAGGGCGAAATGGAAAAGGCGCTGAAGACTCAGGGCTGGCCGCAGTTGACCATCGTCCGGCCTTCGCTGTTGCTGGGCGAGCGGTTGGAGCCACGCTTGGCCGAGCAACTGGCCGGGCCGCTGTCGCGTCTGATTCCGGGCAAGTATCACGGCATTGAAGTGTGCGAACTGGCGCGCGCGATGTGGCGGCTGGCGCTGGAAGAGCAGGATGGGGTGCGGGTTGTGGAGTCGGACGAATTACGCAAACTCGGTAAATAACCAGTATTTCAAGGCAGGACACAATCAAAATGTGGGAGCGGGCTTGCTCGCGAAAGCGTAGTGTCAGTCGATACATCAGTTGACTGGACCACCGCTTTCGCGAGCAAGCCCCACACATTGGACTTTCTGTTACTCCTGAGATTACGTATCTACAACCCGCCCGTCGCGTTAAACCCAACCCCTAACACCGTCAACACCGACAGCGGCAACAGCAGCGTATCGAGCAAGGCGCTTGCCGGCAGGTCCACATGGGGATAGCTCGGCGCCTCGGCCCCAAAGCGATCCATCGCGCAGCACCCACCCTGAATCGCATACATATCCAGCCGCGTCCCGGCATACACCACCGGCGCCCCGGGTTGCGCCGCGTCCAGCGTGCGCGCCGTCGCGCAACCGGTCAGTTGCAGCGCCAGCCACACCATCAATAGTTTATTCATCACTGCTCAAATGGTGTTCGCCCCAGCGCGGCAGCATGTCTTGAGGGATATTCAGCAGGTTGAGAATCCGCGCCACCACAAAGTCCACCAGGTCATCGATGGTTTGCGGCTGGTGATAAAAGCCCGGCGATGCGGGCAGGATGGTCACGCCCATGTTCGACAGCTTGAGCATGTGCTCCAGGTGGATACTCGAATACGGTGCCTCGCGCGGCACCAGAATCAACTGGCGGCGCTCCTTCAAGGTCACGTCCGCCGCACGCTCGATCAGGTTGTTGCAGGCACCCGTGGCGATCGCCGACAGCGTCCCGGTGGAACACGGCACCACCACCATCGCGGCCGGCGCACCGGAGCCCGAAGCCACCGGCGACATCCAGTCTTCCTTGCCATAAACCTTGATCTGCCCCGCCGCCGCACCGGTGTATTCGGTGAGGAAGGCCTGCATCATCTGCACCTTGGGCGGCAACGCGACATCAGTCTCGGTGGCCAGCACCAGTTGCGCGGCCTTGGAGATCAGGAAGTGCACCTCGCGGTCTTCGCGCACCAGGCAGTCCAGCAGGCGCAAGCCATACGGTGCGCCGGACGCACCGGTCATCGCCAGGGTGACGCGCTCCGGGCCGCTCATTTCAACGCCTCTGCCAGCTTGCCGTGCAGGCCGCCGAAGCCGCCGTTGCTCATGATCACCACATGGGTGCCGGGCCGGGCCTGATGTTTCACCTGCTCGATGATGCCTTGCAGAGAGTCACAGCAAACGGACGGCACCGTGCACAACGCGGCGATGGCGGGCAGGTCCCAGCCGAGGTTGGCCGGTGCATACCAGACCACTTGGTCGGCATCGTTGACGCTTTCCGGCAAACCATCGCGGTGGGCGCCCAGCTTCATGGAGTTGGAGCGCGGCTCGATAATCGCGATCACTTGGGCGTCGCCCACGCGCTTGCGTAAGCCATCCAGGGTGGTGGCAATGGCCGTCGGGTGGTGGGCAAAGTCGTCGTAGATGGTAATCCCATTCACTTCAGCGACCTTTTCCATGCGCCGCTTGACGCTCTTGAATGCGCTCAAGGCGGCGATGCCCATGGACGGCACCACGCCCACATGCCGCGCCGCGGCCAGGGTGACCAAGGCGTTGGCGACATTGTGCTGGCCCGTCATGTCCCAATCGACGATGCCCTGGACGAGGCCTTCGAACAACACTTCAAATTTGGAGCCGTCTTCGCTCAGCAGCTTGACCTGCCACTGCCCGCCCGCGCCGGTGGTTTGTACCGGGGTCCAGCAGCCCATCTCGATGACTCGCTGCAAGGCGGGTTCGGTGGTTGGGTGAATCACCAGGCCTTCGCTCGGGATGGTGCGCACCAAGTGGTGAAACTGTCGCTCGATGGCCGGCAGATCGGGGAAGATGTCGGCGTGATCGTACTCCAGGTTGTTCAGGATTGCCGTGCGCGGGCGGTAGTGAACGAACTTGGAGCGCTTGTCGAAGAATGCGCTGTCGTATTCATCCGCCTCGATGACAAAAAAGGGTGTATCGCCGAGGCGCGCCGACACCGCGAAATTCTGTGGCACACCGCCGATCAGGAAGCCCGGGCTCATGCCCGCATGCTCCAGCACCCAAGCCAGCATGCTGCTGGTGGTGGTCTTGCCGTGGGTACCGGCAACGGCAAGCACCCAACGACCTTGCAACACGTGGTCTGCCAGCCATTGCGGGCCAGACACGTAAGGCAAACCTTTATTCAGTACATATTCGACCGCCGGGTTGCCACGCACCATGGCATTGCCGATCACTACCAGGTCCGGGACCGGGTCGAATTGCGCCGGATCGTAACCCTGGGTCAGCTCAATGCCTTGGGCCTGCAGTTGCGTGCTCATGGGTGGGTAAACGTTGGCATCGGAGCCAGTAACATGATGGCCCAGTTCTTTGGCAAGGACTGCCATCGACCCCATGAAGGTGCCGCAAATACCGAGAATATGAATGTGCATAGTCGACCTCGTAAAACATCGAGGCAGGTTAGCGCAGGGAGGGGAAAATCGCACTCTTTAGCTGTAGGACGCAGGCCTTGAGGGCTGGCCGCCATTGCCTGTCAGAGCGCTCCGGGCGTAGGGAAACATTCAATAAGTCCGTTGCCACAGGATACATGCATGGCATCGGACCTATCGCCAGTTTGAATGAGCATCATCCATGACTCGAAAGTTTATGCCGGGTTATGTCACACGACTTTTGCTTCGGAAGACTCCGCCGGCAAATCCGCCGTCTTCATGTACAACAACTTCCCTACAAACTTATTTAATGCTTCGAATTTTTTATCAATAACGTCCATACGACTTTTCTCGTCAGTGCCTTCTGCGGAAGTGGCAATGTAAGGCCGGAACAGCATGTCATGTTCATCACCCAGACTTTTAAGTTGTTCCTCGGCAGTCTTATACAAGGCTTCAAGCGTTTCCAGTCGTTCGCTGGGCGTGCGCGATGAGGAGTCGCTCATCTGCAGTGCCGGAGCATCAGTTCCCTGACGCATTGCCATTACATTGTTGGCGATGACCTCAATGCGCAGCTCGGCGAGCCCCAAACGCGCGACCGTCGTACCCGCCTCGGAGTCCTGCGCGGCAACGACCGGTTCTGTCTCGTTGGTTTGAGCGACAGGCACCTGCTTGCTGGGGGCAGGCTGGTGAGCTGGAGGGAGCAGCGGCGTATTGTTTGAAAACTGGGCTTTGATTGTCTCGCCAGACCAGACCGAGCCTGCGTAGGTACCAATACTCAACGGAGCGCTGACCAGCCCGCTTATACCCGCACTGACAAAGGCGTCGCGAGCAACCGTCGACGCGGCAGGCGAGGTGTTGAACACACCGGCCTTGACCAGGCGATCAGCAACCATCAGGTTTTGGGCCACCTGCACCATATCTTTCGGGTTTGCGCTGACCTGAGGTTTGAACGGTCGGTTGGCAGTCCCTTGATTCATCAATTTTTGTTGTGTCAGCGTTTGAAAGGTATTGGTTTTGTCGAGTTTGGCTGGGGCTGTATTTTTTTCTGTGCCCGGGTTTTTCCCTAGAGAGGTTTTGTTTGGGAAGCCCTTTTGAGCATGGGGACTGCCGAGGCTACCGGTACGCACCACCGGAGGATTTGCTCCGCCAGCGTGCCTGCTCCCTCCCGTATTGGTTACTGGTGGCGTATTCGTCGAGGACGAAGTGGGCCGAACTTTAAAAGACATAGTTATCACCTCAATCGTTGTTACTGTTTACGCGCAAGCGCCATTGGCAAGTTATCGGGAGATCCGACACTCACCAACTGAGTAACCTAAAAGATAATTAACGTTCCAGAAAGCAGACATCCACACACGGAAATATATGACAATTGATCGTAAGCGCTCCATAAACCCCACCGACTTCAAGATGGGTAATGCGCCTAGCTAGGCGATGCCGGCGAGCAGTTCCACGGTAACAGCGCTTCGTAATCTTCAACCGAGGTCGCCATTGGCAGCCGTTCT
>NZ_NIXO01000074.1 GCF_002204795.1 Pseudomonas sp. K2I15 | reverse complement strand
GTGTGTCAGTCGCTGGATATATCGACTGAACCACCGCATTCGCGAGCAAGCCCGCTCCCACACAAGCCCGGTTCCGACATTGATTTTGTGGTGTACGTCAGTCCTGGTTAAGGCCCACCCGATACAACACGCCGTTATCTTCATCCGTCAGCACATACAGGTACCCATCCGGTCCCTGGCGTACATCGCGGATCCGCGCTTTCAAACCGCCCAACAGCCGCTCTTCGTGGATGACCTTGTCACCGTCGAACTGCAAGCGAATCAACTCCTGGCTGACCAGTGCACCAATAAACACGTTGTGCTGCCAGGCCTTGAAGCGGTCGGCGTCGTAGAACGCCATGCCACTCACACCCGGGGATTTTTCCCAGACGTGGTGCGGTGCAACGGTACCTTCGACGGTCTTGCCCTTGGCCTCGGGAATCGGCGTCAGGGAATAGTTGATGCCATGGGTTGCCAGCGGCCAACCGTAATTTTTCCCACGCTCGATGATGTTGATTTCATCCCCGCCACGCGGGCCGTGTTCGTTTTCCCACAGTGTGCCGCTCCACGGGTTGAGTGCAGCGCCTTGGGGGTTACGCTGGCCGTAGGACCAGATCTCCGGCCGCACGCCTTCCTGCCCGACGAAGGGGTTGTCTTCCGGTATACGGCCGTCAGGGAAGATTCGCACCACCTTGCCTTGCAGCTTGTCGAGGTCCTGGGCGGTGGGGCGATCATTGTTTTCCCCCAGGGTCACGAACAGGTAACCATCACGGTCAAACACCAGCCGTGAGCCGAAGTGATTGCCCGTGGACAGTTTGGGCTCCTGGCGCAGGATCACCTTGAAGTCTTGCAGGCTGCCGAGATCATCGCTCAAGCGCCCGCGCCCGACTGCGGTGCCGGCGGTGCCGTTCGTGCCACCGCCTTCGGCGTAAGACAGGTACACCAGGCGGTCCTCCTTGAAGTCCGGCGACAGCACCACATCCAGCAAACCGCCCTGCCCTTTGGCAAATACCTTCGGCACGCCACTCAAGGGCGCGGACAGCTTGCCGTTCGGGCTGACAAACCGCAGGTTGCCGGGGCGCTCGGTGACCAGGAAGCCTTGTTTGTCCGGCAGGAACGCCACCGCCCACGGGTGGTCCAGGCCCTTGGCAATCGGGGTGACCGTGATGCTCCCCTGTTCGCTGGGGAATTGTTGGGTGTCGGCAGCCGAAACGGGCAGCGCCAGGGGCAGCAAGGCTGCGGCACAGAAAGTCGCTAGAAGGGTTTTGCGTAGAAACATACGGTGGGTTTCCTTGTCGTCTTTACACACTCAATCGCCGCGATTGCCATTGGCGTCGCGCGTGGGAGCTTTGGGCTGGATGGCCGGCGGGGTCTGCGCGCTGTTGCGTCGCTGGGTGCTGTTACCGATGCCGCCGTTTTGCAGGGTCGGCGAGCGTTGCGCCGGCGGTATGTAGGTGCCCCGCGCAGCCGGTGCGTTGGGCTGCGTGCCCTGCATGCTGTTGGGGTTGGCCTGATGGATCGGGCCGTTGTAGGGGTTGTTGCTGCTGCCGGGCAGGTTCTGCGCCTGCACCAATGAACTCAAGGCCAGGCCCAACGCCAATACGGCAAGGTTACGCAAACGGGTGTTCATGACAAAGCCTCTCTGGGCGCGAGTAGTACGTGCTTTCGATAACACGCTACGCCTTGGGTTCGGCTTTGGTAACTAAATAGTTTCTCATCAGGTGTAACACGATCTGTCTGAAACACCGATGCCAGCCGGCTGACCAGGGAAACTTTTGCCGAATTCGCCATGTCACCTGAAGACCCACACACTTTCAGGAAAACCGACATGCCACGGGCTATCTGGAAAGGCGCAATCAGTTTTGGCTTGGTGCACATCCCCGTGTCGCTGGTCTCGGCCACCTCCTCCCAGGGCGTCGACTTCGACTGGCTAGACAAGCGCAGCATGGACCCGGTGGGTTACAAGCGCGTCAACAAGACCACCGGCAAGGAAGTCACCAAGGACAATATCGTCAAGGGCGTGGCCTACGAGAAAGGCCGCTACGTGATCCTCAGCGAAGACGAAATCCGCTCGGCCCACCCCAAGTCCACCCAGACCATCGAAATCATCGCGTTTGTGGCCAGCGATCAAATCCCGTTGCAGAACATCGACACACCGTACTTCCTGGCGCCCGACAAGCGCGGGGGCAAGGTGTACGCGCTGCTGCGCGAAACCCTGAAGAAAACCCGCAAGGTCGCCCTGGCCAACGTGGTGCTGCACACCAAGCAACACCTGGCCGCGCTGATGCCGCTGGAGTCGGCCCTGGTGCTGGTGATGCTGCGCTGGCCTGCCGAAGTACGCAGCCTGGATGAACTGGAATTGGGCAGCGACGTGACCAAGCCAACCCTGGCCAAGGGTGAACTGGACATGGCCAAGCGCTTGGTGGAAGACATGAGCGCCGACTGGCAACCTGAAGAATACCGCGACAGTTTCCAGGACAAGATCATGGCGTTGGTGGCGAAAAAGGCCAAGGCCGGCAAGATCGAAGACGTGGAATCCAGCGAGGGTGTGGATGAGCGTAAATCTGCCGATGTGATCGACCTGACCGAGCTGCTCAAACGCAGCCTGGCCGGCAAGAGCCCGGCGAAGAAACCGGCCGCGAAAAAAACACACAAGGCTTCATGAGGTAGACCGCCATGGCCAAGCCGCTGAGTGAATACAACGCCAAGCGCGACTTCGATGTGACCGCCGAACCCGCCGGCAGCGCACCTCGCGGCAGGAACCGGGCGCAGGCCCTGTCGTTCGTGATTCAAAAGCACGATGCCCGCAACCTGCATTACGACTTTCGCCTGGAACTCGATGGCGTGCTCAAAAGCTGGGCGGTGCCCAAGGGCCCGAGCCTGGACCCGAGCCAGAAGCGCCTGGCCGTGCATGTCGAAGACCATCCGCTGGGTTACGGCAGCTTTGAGGGCAGTATTCCCGCCGGCCAGTACGGCGCCGGTGACGTGATTGTCTGGGATCGCGGCGTGTGGCAGCCCCATGATGAACCGCGCAAAGCCTACGCGGCCGGCAAGCTGAAATTCACCCTGATCGGCGAAAAGCTGGCGGGTGACTGGACGTTGGTGCGCACGCGGCTCAAGGGCAGCGGCGACAAGGAGCAGTGGCTGTTGATCAAGGAGAAGGATCAACAGGCCCGCCCGGTGGCAGATTACGATGTGGTGCAGGCCGAGCCGAAAAGCGTGGTGAGCGATGCGACGGTGGGCCGCCCGAAAAAGCCCGAAGCGGCGAAGAAAACCACCCGCAAGTCTTCAACCGCGCTGCCCGACCAGTTCACGCCACAGTTGGCGACACTGGTGGACCGTGCGCCGGACGGTGACTGGGTGTACGAGATCAAGTTCGATGGTTACCGCATCCTCGCGCGAATTCGCGACGGCGAAGTTCGGCTGTTCACCCGCAACGGCCATGACTGGACCGATCGCCTGCCGCGCCAGGCCAAGGCCCTGGAGGCGCTGAAACTCAAAAACAGCTGGCTCGACGGCGAGGTCGTCAGCCTCAACGCTGAAGGCTTGCCGGACTTCCAGGCGTTGCAAAACGCCTTTGATATCGGCCGCAGCCTGGACATCGTCTATTACCTGTTTGATGCGCCGTTTCTGGAAGGTCGCGACCAGCGGGAAGCTGGCGTGGAAGAACGGCGCGCCGCGTTGAAGGACGTATTGGCGTGCAGTAAAAGCAAGCTGTTGCGCTTCTCCGAGTCCTTTGCTGCCAACCAGCGGGATATCTTCGAAAGCGCCTGCGACCTGGCCCTGGAGGGTGTGATCGGTAAACGTGCTGGCAGCCCGTACATCTCCAAACGCAGCCCGGACTGGATCAAGCTCAAGTGCCGGCTGCGCCAGGAATTCATGATTGTTGGGTTCACTCGCCCGCAAGGCTCACGCAGCGGGTTTGGCGCGCTGTTGCTGGCGGTCAATGACCATGGGGGCCTGGTGTATGCCGGGCGCGTGGGTACCGGATTTGATCAGGCTGCGCTGAAAAAGATCAGTGAACAGTTGAAGGCATTGGAGCGCGATGCCCCACCGCTGGCCAAACCGCTGACCAGCGCCCAGTCACGGGGCGTGCATTGGGTCGAGCCACAGCTAGTGGGTGAAGTGCAATTTGCCGAATGGACCCGCGAAGGCGTGGTGCGCCAGGCGGCATTTGTCGGGCTGCGCACCGACAAGCCAGTGGAGCAGATTGTTCATGAACAGCCGCGAGCCGCCAAGTCGCTGAAGGAAAAACCCCGCAAAAAGACCGCCGAGACCGACGCCGTGGCGGGGGTAAAAATCACCCATCCCGATCGGGTCATCGACACTCAAAGCGGTACACAAAAGCTGCAACTGGCGCAGTTCTACGAAGGCATCAGTGAATGGGTCCTGCCGTATTTGCGCAACCGTCCCGTGTCCTTGCTCAGGGCACCGGAAGGCATCGCCGGTGAGCAGTTCTTCCAGAAGCATTCCGAGCGCCTGGCGATCCCGAATATCAAGCAACTGGACCAGGCCCTGGACCCGGGCCATGCGCGACTGATGGAAATCGACAGCCCCGCCGCGCTGATCGGCGCAGTACAGATGGGCACCGTCGAGTTGCACACCTGGGGCGCCACCGCAGACAAGATCGACACCCCTGACCTGTTTGTGCTCGACCTCGACCCGGACCCGGCACTGCCATGGAAAAGCATGCTGGAGGCCGCGCAGTTGACCCTGTCGGTGCTGGATGAGTTGGGGCTTGAGGCGTTCGTCAAAACCAGCGGCGGCAAAGGCCTGCACCTGGTGGTGCCGCTGGCGCGCCGGGACAGCTGGGACACGGTAAAAGCCTTCGCCAAGGCGATCGCCCAATTCATGACGCAGCAGCTGCCGGAGCGTTTTACCGCGACCTCAGGCCCGAAAAATCGCATCGGCAAGATTTTTATCGACTACCTGCGCAACACCCGTGGTGCCAGTACGGTGGCGGCCTACTCGGTGCGGGCGCGGCCCGGCCTGCCAGTGTCGGTGCCCGTAAATCGCGATGAGTTGAAGGGTGTGCACGGCGCCCAGCAGTGGACGGTGGCCAACCTGCACGAGCGCTTGCAGGGTTTGAAGAAAGACCCGTGGGCGGGCTATGCCAATCGGCAGAAGATCAGCAAGAAGATGTGGGACAAGCTGGGAGCGCATCCGCCAGGCTGATGCGCTCTGCTATACGGATCAGATCAATATAAAGATCGCGGCCAGGCCGGCGAAGATCGCCCATTTTTCCAGGTAGTAACGGGTGCGATTGCGCTTCTTCAGTTCCTTGCCCCGCAGGCGAATCTTGTACAGGCGGGTAAAGGCGCGGTTCAAGCCACCGGTCTTGTCACCCGCATCGTTGGGCGACCCTGCAGCAGACATCACGTTGCGGCTGAACCAACGGTTGAAGGCGGCGGCCCAGCGGTACTTCATTGGGCGTTCGATATCGCAGAACAGAATGATGCGGTTCTGCTGCGTGGTGTTTTCGGCGTAGTGGATGAACGTCTCGTCAAACATCACCGGTTCGCCGTCGCGCCAGTAGTAGTTTTCACCGTCCACATTGATGTAGCAGCCTGGGTCATTCGGCGTGTCCAGGCCCAGGTGATAACGGTAGGAACCGGCGTAGGGATCACGGTGGCGTACCAGCTTGGAACCCGGTGGCAGCTCGGCAAACATCGCGGCTTTGATCGAACCGATGCTTTGCACCAGCTCAGTGGTTCGCGGGCACAGCTTCATCGCTGAAGGATGGCTGTCGCTGTACCACTTCAAATAAAAGCGCTTCCAGCCCGACTTGAAGAACGAATTGAAACCCACATCGTTGTATTGCTCGGAGCGCTTGATCTCGCCTGCGCGCAGCAGGTTCTGGCCTTCCCGACGGATCTCTTCCCAGTGCTCCTGGAGCGGGCTCAGGTCTGGAAAGTCGCTGGTGGACAAGTACGGTCGGCTGGGCAGTTTGGAGAAGAGGTAGAGAAAGCAGTTCACCGGAGCCAGGAAGGTCGAGTGATCGCTGAGCTGGCGGCCCAGCTTGTGTCGCACCCGGCCACGCAGGTGAACGTACGCAATGGAAAGAACGTAGAGAACAACAATGATGAGTTTCAAGGTATTCGTCACAAGTCAGAAGAGAACAGGCTGCCCCTGCGTGCCCACGACGGCCGAGGATTGAAGATGCAGCACCTGAAATCACAATTTACAAACAGGCAACACGACGGGCTTGGTGACAATCCGGTCATGGCCATTGGCAGTTATTTTAGCCACACTTTGTAACCAAAGGTTAACTAAGAATTGTGAAAAGGTGTCCATCAAGTGTGCTTGTCAGCGTTGCCTCGGTCCTGTGGCACACTGTTCATTGGGCCTATCCAAAAAAAGGAATTTGCATGTCATCCGCTTCGAATCATGACCATCAGGCGCTTCAAGGAGCGTGGGAACAAACCGCACTGGAAGACAGTGGCGTACTCAACCCTGTCGATGAGCACAGCGCACCGGGCGCAATTACCACCATCAGCGGCGACCGGTTCAAGGTCGTGACGCCCGGCGGCGAGGTATTGCTGGCCGGCAGCTTTACCCTGGACCCCACCACCACGCCCAAGAGCATTACCTGGGTGGATTCAATGGGCGAGGATGCCGGCAAACAGCTGCCGGCCAGCTATCAGCTGGAAGGTGATCACTTCGTGTTTATTGCGGCCGATGAAGGCATGCCCCGACCCACCCGTTTCAGCACCGGCCCGGGGCAAACCATGCGCACTTTCGTGCGCAGAGGCTGACAAGCCGCACATCCGTCCTTGCGACATGGTTTTCACATGGCCTTCACTTATCGACCTATAGGGTGAAGGCTACCTACTCCAGTGAACACCTTGGCCCGCCTTCCTCGCGGGCTTTTTTTTGCCTGCCCGGCAGCCAATCAGGCCGGGCGCTTGATAGCGGTAAGGGTGTAGCACATGGGCAGTTGCGCGGGCTGGTTTTCATACGGGTCGTAGAGTTCCTCGCGGTTGGAATGCGCGAACTCCTGCAGATGGCTGATCTGCAGCCCCGCGGCGATGGCATCGCTGACGATCTGGCCCAACGTGTGCACGAACCAGTAGGAGGCAGCTGCAACCCCTTCGGTATCGCCTTCGTAGACGATGGCCTCTTGCTGCACAAAAGGCTCGCGCTGAAAGTACGAGCTGACCGGCAGCATCGGGTTGGGCGCCGTCGGGTCGAACACTTCCAGGAACGGATGGGTTTCGTAGATCACCAGGCTGCCACCTGGCTTCAAGGTGCTGGCGACATGGGCCATGAATAGCCCGATGTCCGGCATCCAGTTCAGCACGCCGATGGTGATCAAGGCGACGTCAAAGCGCTCGGTCAGTCCATGGGGCAAATGGTGAATGTCGGCCTCGATGAATTCAGCCTCGTACGGCGAAGCTTCGGCCAACTCACGAGCTTGTTGCAGGAAGGCTTCGGACTGATCGACCCCCACCACCGTGCGCGCGCCCAGCCCGAACAACGACAGGCTTTCACGGCCGTTGTTGCAGCCCAGTTGCACCACGTCCTTGCCATCGACACCGACCTTGAGCAGCAACGCGGTCAAGGTCGGGTCCAGCCGCGAGAAGCCGGGCTTGGCGACATCTTCAAGCAAGGCCTTCCAGCTGGCGGTGTTTTTATGCAGCCTGGCGGATTCGTTCCAGGCGTCCTTGTTGCTGGAAATAGCGTCTTGGGCCGACAGCACGTCCATTGCGTCTCCAAAATATTCTAGTCATTGCGACAAAAGAGGTCCGCCCTACACCGAAAGCCTCGCCATCCCTGAACCGGTAAAGAGCCTTCACTGTAGGGCGAACGGACGAAAAATAAGCCAGGCTTATTGGATGTTCAACTGTTAACCATGAAATCCCCTGAAAAACCGTCTGCTTGCGCTATTTTTCGATGCAATTGACTCCACTTTGTAAATGTTTGTGCTTATACAGCCGTGCGGGCGCGACACAGAGGCCAGAAACTATACGCTCGCAACATGGGTCACTATCGCTACCGACCTCTTGCTCGAAGACCTGCCATGGCCACTCGCTCCGACCTGCGCAACACCCTGTCCCTGGACAGCCTGAATTTCTTCCTGGCAGATGTCCGTGACGGGCTGGGACCCTACCTGGCGATTTATCTGCTGGCCGTGCATCACTGGGACCCCGCCAGTATCGGCGTGGTGATGACCCTCGCGGGCATCGCGGCACTGCTCACCCAAACACCCGCCGGAGCGCTGATTGACCGAACTCGCAGCAAGCGGGCGGTGATTGCGATTGCCGCTCTGTTGGTGACTGCCAGTTGCCTGCTCCTGCCCTTTGTCAGTTCCTTCAGCCTGGTGGCGCTGACCCAGGCTGCCAGCGCAGCCGCGGCCTCGGTGTTCGCGCCGGCCATCTCGGCGATTTCCCTCGGCATTACCGGGCCGCGCGCCTTCACCCGCCGCACCGGCCGCAACGAAACCTTCAACCACGCCGGTAACGCGGTGGCCGCCCTCCTCGCTGGTGGGTTTGCCTATCTGTTTGGCCCGGTGGCGGTGTTCTATCTGATGGCGGTAATGGCGGTGGCCAGTGTGATCGCGGTCAGTTGCGTGTCAGCCAAGGCGATCGACCACGAGGTCGCACGGGGTTTCGACCCGGCCCACAGCGCTGAACACGAACAGCCGTCGGGGATGGCTGTGCTTCTGGCGAACAGACCCTTAATGGTGTTCGCCATCTGCTGCGCGCTGTTTCACCTGGCCAATGCGGCCATGTTGCCGCTGGTCAGCCAGAAGCTGTCACAGATCAACCTGCAAATGGCCACGCCACTGACCTCGGCCTGCATTGTCGCGGCCCAGTTGGTGATGGTGCCGGTGGCCTGGCTGGTGGGCGTAAAGGCCGACGTGTGGGGGCGCAAGCCGCTGCTGCTTGCCGGCTTCATGATTCTGCCGCTGCGGGGCGTGCTGTATACGCTGTCCAGTGATCCCTATTGGCTGGTGGCGGTACAGATGCTCGACGGGGTCGGTGCGGGGGTGTTCGGCGCGCTGTTTCCAGTGATTGTCAAAGACCTCACCCAGGGCACCGGGCGCTTCAATGTCAGCCTGGGGGCGCTGTCCACGGTATTCGGCCTTGGGGCGGCGCTGAGCAGCAGCCTGGCGGGTTTTGTTGTGCAATGGGCCGGTTACAACGCCGCGTTCCTGACCCTGGCGGGCGTGGCTGCGGTCGCATTGGGGCTGTTGTGGGTGGCGATGCCGGAGACTCGGGTGAATCCATCCTTGCACCGCCATACAACTCCCGCCTGACATATGCGACAATGCGCGCCAAATTCCAACATGCACCCATTTTTCTGCTCAGCGACTGGGCCTCACGCCTTGATGTCGCTGCCGACGTATGCCCGTTGGCCTGGGCCACAAAATGGGCCCGGCTCAAATTAGCGCACTCCAAGCTATTGATAGGTAAAGTAATTGATCTCCACAGCTAACATCACCATGCAGTTCGGCGCCAAGCCGCTATTTGAGAACGTTTCGGTCAAGTTCGGCGCAGGCAACCGTTATGGCCTGATCGGTGCCAACGGTTGCGGCAAGTCGACCTTCATGAAAATCCTCGGTGGCGACCTTGACCCGTCGGGTGGCCAGGTCATGCTGGAGCCGAACGTGCGCCTGGGTAAACTGCGCCAGGACCAGTTCGCCTACGAAGAATTCAGCGTGCTCGACACCGTGATCATGGGTCACGAAGAGCTGTGGAAGGTCAAGGCTGAGCGCGATCGCATCTACTCGCTGCCGGAAATGACCGAAGACGACGGCATGGCCGTTGCCGAGCTGGAAACCGACTTCGCTGAAATGGACGGCTACACCGCCGAATCCCGCGCTGGTGAATTGCTGCTGGGCCTGGGTATCGGCATCGAGCAGCACAACGGCCCGATGAGCGAAGTGTCGCCAGGCTGGAAGCTGCGCGTATTGCTGGCCCAGGCGCTGTTTTCCGATCCGGAAGTGTTGCTGCTCGACGAGCCAACCAACCACCTGGACATCAACACCATCCGCTGGCTGGAAAACATCCTGACCCAACGTTCGAGCTTGATGATCATCATCTCTCACGACCGTCACTTCCTGAACAGCGTCTGCACCCACATGGCCGACCTGGACTACGGCGAGCTGCGCCTGTTCCCGGGCAACTATGACGAATACATGACCGTGGCGACCCAGTCCCGCGAGCAGTTGCTGTCGGATAACGCCAAGAAGAAAGCGCAGATCTCCGAGCTTCAATCGTTCGTCAGCCGCTTCTCGGCCAACGCCTCGAAAGCCAAGCAGGCGACTTCCCGCGCCAAGGCGATCGACAAGATCCAACTGGCCGAAGTCAAGCCGTCGAGCCGCGTCAGCCCGTTCATCCGCTTTGACCAGACCAAGAAGCTGCACCGTCAGGCGGTCATCGTTGATCGCATGGCCAAAGGCTTTGACGGCAAGCCGCTGTTCAAGGACTTCAGCTTCCAGGTTGAAGCGGGTGAGCGCGTGGCGATCATTGGTCCGAACGGTATTGGCAAGACCACCTTGCTGCGCACCCTGGTCAACGAATTGACCCCGGACGCAGGCACCGTGAAGTGGACCGACGCGGCCGAGCTGGGCTATTACGCCCAGGATCACGCTTCGGACTTCGAAGACGAATCCAACCTGTTCGACTGGATGGGCCGCTGGACCAAGGAAGGCGAGCAAGTGGTTCGCGGCACCCTGGGCCGCATGCTGTTCTCCAACGACGAGATCCTGAAGTCGGTGAAGGTGATTTCCGGTGGTGAGCAAGGCCGTATGTTGTTCGGCAAGCTGATCCTGCAAAAGCCGAACGTGCTGATCATGGACGAACCGACCAACCACTTGGACATGGAGTCCATCGAGGCGCTGAACCTGGCGCTGGAGAACTACCCGGGCACGCTGATTTTCGTCAGCCATGACCGTGAGTTTGTGTCGTCCCTGGCGACCCGCATTATCGAGCTGAGCCCAAGTGGCGTGATCGACTTCAGCGGTACTTATGACGATTACCTGCGTAGTCAGGGTGTGGTTTTCTAAGAACCGCGAGTTGGTTGAAATGCAAAAGCCCCGTCCAGTGTGATGGGGTTTTTTTTGGTCGTGGGTTGGGTTGGGTGCATATCCGTTATTTAGGTAACGGCTGCTTATGGTTTCGCTCTTACAGCGAGTCACTTTGCAAAAGCGTGCAAAGTAACCAAAATGCTCTGCCCCGCCTGTCGGCGCGTCGCTTAGGCTCGGCATGCCGGAACGAAGGCGCGATTCCGCGGGGCGCCTAAGATCAAAATCAAAAACAGATCAAAAGCCGCTCTTCTGTAGGAGCCGGCTTGCCAGCGAAAAACCCGAGAACGCTGCGTTGAATCAGGATGCCAACGTCATCGTTAACGACCTTCGCGAGCAAGCCCGCTCCCACATTTGGACCGCGTTTGCTTTTGATCTACAACACTCAAGCCGGCCGGTAGGCCGCTGTGCTGTTGCTTTTGATCTTAGGCGCCCTGTTAAACCACGCTGGCCGAACGCAGGTAGTACGAAGCGGGCCGCTGTAAGAGCGGAACCATAAGCAGCCGTTACCGAAGCAACGGATATGCCCCCTCTCAAATGCACCAAATATAGTTAGCCTGCTTCCTTTTACCCCAAGCCCTTGCCATGATGCGCTCACCGCCCGCCCGCGAACGAGTTCCCATGCCTGCCCCACAGCCCGCCGCCCCAAGCTCCCTGTCGATCACCCTGCAGATCGTCTCCATCGTCTTCTACACCTTCATCGCGTTCATCTGTATCGGCCTGCCGATCGCAGTGATCCCCGGCTACGTCCACGGCGAACTCGGCTTCAGCGCAGTGATCGCCGGCGCAACCATCGGCTCGCAATACCTGGCAACTCTGCTCAGCCGCCCAATGGCCGGGCGCATGTCAGACAACGTAGGCACCAAACGCGCCATCGTGCTGGGCTTGAGCGGGATCCTGCTGAGCGGCGTACTGACATTTATCGCCACACTGGTGCAAAGCCTGCCACTGCTGAGCCTCGGTATATTGATCGTGGGCCGCCTGTTGCTCGGCGTGGCCCAGGGCCTGATCGGCGTCGGCACCATCAGCTGGTGCATGGGCGCAGTCGGCGCCGAACACACAGCGCGCTCGATCTCGTGGAACGGCATCGCCTCCTACGGCGCGATTGCCATTGGCGCACCGCTCGGGGTGGTGATGGTCGCCGAATACGGCTACACCAGCCTCGGAATCGCCCTCACGGTGCTTTCCGCCCTGGGCCTGCTGCTGATCCGCAATAAACCCTCGGTGCCCGTAGTGCGCGGTGAGCGCCTGCCGTTCTGGGCGGTGTTCGGGCGTATCGCGCCGTTCGGTGCCAGCCTGTGCCTCGCATCGATCGGCTACGGCACTCTGACCACCTTTATTACCCTCTACTACCTGAGCCTTGGCTGGACCGGCGCCGCTTGGTGCCTGACGGTATTTGGCGTGTGTTTCATCCTGTCACGCCTGGTGTTTATCTCCGCCATCAACCGCTTCGGCGGCTTCACGGCGGCGATTGCCTGCATGACCATCGAAACCCTCGGCCTGACGCTGCTGTGGCTGGCACCGTCCACCGGCGTGGCATTGATCGGCGCCGGGCTGACCGGCTTTGGCTTGTCGCTGGTGTACCCGGCGCTGGGCGTGGAGGCGATCAAGCAGGTGCCCAACAGCAGCCGTGGCGCCGGGCTGAGTGCGTATGCGGTGTTTTTTGACCTGGCGCTGGCGATTGCCGGGCCGGTGATGGGCGCGGTGGCATTGAACCTGGGTTATTCGTGGATCTTTTTCTGCGCCGCCCTGCTCTCCGTCACTGGCCTGGGCCTGACCCTGATGCTCAAGCGTCGCGCTTACTGATCAGCCGTCTGCAAACCCGCGCGGGTGGATTGCCCCAGGGTGTGATTGAAAAAGCGCCCGGCCTCGGAAATCAGGTCGCGGTGGATGCTTTCACGGTCAACCCCATCAGCATCGGTGCACATGGCAGGCATCGCGGCCAGTTGACTCTCATCACAAGGCGCCATGAACACGAAGTGCCCTGCCCCGGCCAGCAGCTTGAAGTCCGGCGGCTCCGGCAGCTTACGCGCCAGGGCCTCGGCATTCTTGTCCACGGCCACCAGCTTGTCGCCGTCGCCGCTGTAGAGCAGCACCGGCACATGCACGTCCGCCAGGGTATGGCGGCCAAACATCAGGCTCAGCGGCGCCATCAACATCAACGCATGAATGCGCGGGTCTGCCTGGGGCTGCAGGTCGTCGCGGTCGACGATCAGTTCGCCCTTGGTGGTGCACGCGTCGCGATCTTCGGGGCGTTGTTGGCAATAGCGGCGCAGGCGATTCAGGTCCGGCTTGGCACCGGCCAGAATCAACGCGGTTTCACCGCCGGCCGAGTAGCCGATGACGCCCACCTGATCAACGTTGACGAACGGCGACAGCATCGGGTCGCCAAGGGTGGCGGTGATGGCTTCGGAAATCTGGATCGGGCGCCCATACAGGTTGCTCAAGGTGCCCAGGCGGCTGTGGTCCTTGTAGTTGTCGCCAGGGTGCAGCACCGCCACCACGACAAAACCCTTGCGCGCCAGCGAGGTTGCCAGGTCGTGCAGGGCCAGGGGTGTGCCGGTATTGCCGTGGGACAGCATCAGCATCGGAAAACGGCCAATGGCGATTTTCGAGTCTTCAGTGGCAGCGATGTGATAAGCGCCCACCTGGGTGGTGTGTTCCTGGTCGGTGGACGGATAGAACGCGACGGCTTTCATCGGCTGTAAATCCAGCGGGTCGAGAAAAGTCATGCGATGGAAGCCCACACTCCAATGAGGGTGCGGTGCCGGCGCGGCTTGCACTGAAATCAGGCCGCCGAGCAGAGAAAGAACCAAGACTGCACAAAGACGCATCATGGGGATGTCCACCTTTGTTGCGTAAGCCCGCGTAGCTATTGAAATATCCATGGTTCAGGCGCTCGGACCGGCAGGGTTTACCCATGCGTGCATAACCTGGGCCAAAGTAGTGACAGCGGGTAAACGAAAAAACTCCGTACTCCGTTCGCTTTTCAGGCGAGCAGAATACAGAGTTTAGGCGCCTCGATTCAGATTGATATCGAGGAACAGCAAAATTTACACAAGTCTTACGCAGCGGCGAACAACTGGTCGCTGATCAATACATGCGCGTCGCTCAACGCCTTGGTCCGCGCTTCGTCACCATAAGCCAGGCCGTGAGCACGGACGAACTCGATGTCGGTGATCCCGAGGAAGCCCAACAACACGGTCAAGTAGTCTTCGTGGGCTGCGCCCGTCGGCTGGCCAACATGCAAGCCACCGGAGGTCGAAACAATGATGACTTTCTTCCCGCCACACAGACCTTCAGGGCCTGCTTCGGTGTAACGGAAGGTCTGGCCAGCGACGGCAATGCGGTCGATCCAGGCTTTCAGTTGGGTCGGGATGGTGAAGTTGTACATCGGCGCGGCCAGCACCACGGCGTCTGCTGCCAGGAACTCGGCCAAGGTGGAAGCACTCAGGTCAGCTTCATGTTTTTGCACGGCATCGCGCAGTTCGGCGGCGGTGCCCAGGGCGCCCAGAGTGACACCCGAGAAGTGACTGATGGCATCAGCGGCCAAGTCACGATAAACCACTTCGACACCTGGCTCTGCTGCCTGCCAGGCCTTGACTACACCCGCGCTCAACTGACGGGAAACCGAGTTGTCGCCGAGGATGCTGGAATCGATATGCAACAGTTTCATAGGTCATCTCCAAGTAAGCATCGCCAAGGGCGACGGAATGGAAATAAGCCTACAGATGAAACCAATCATGGATTAGTCGGGCAAAATGCGATTGTTCGTCCCACTGACAGGACAATTAATTAACCTGACGAAACATCCATTCCGTTCGGTGAGATTAAGCAGCCGGACAATGGCCGACGCGCAGTTCCAGCCCCTGGTTACTCTTGTAGGAGCGAGCTTGCTCGCGAAAAACGTCAACGATAAAGCGGACATTCTGAATGCGCGTGGCGTCCTCAGGTTTTTCGCGAGCAAGCTCGCTCCTACATTTCGGGGTGGATTTGCCTGCGTGGGACGCGGATAGTTCGACCCACAGACAGGACAATAGGCTGACCATGCAAGATCTGAATGACCTCTACTATTTCGCCAAAGTAGTGGAAGCCGGCGGTTTCGCCGCCGCTGGGCGGCTGCTGGGGATTCCCAAGTCGCGGCTGTCGCGGCGCATTGCCGAGCTGGAAGAGCGCCTCGGCGCCCGCCTGCTGCAACGCACCACCCGCCAACTGACCCTGACCGCCGTGGGTGAACGTTACCTGCGCCACTGCCAGGCAATGCTGCTGGAGGCGGAAATGGCCGATGAGGCCGTGGCCAGCATGTCCAGCGAACCCCGTGGCCGACTGCGGGTCAGTAGCCCAGTGGGCCTGGCTCACCAATTCCTGCAGACCATGGTGGCGGAGTTCCTCACCGCCAACCCGCTGGTACAGCTGGAGATGATCCTGGTCAACCGGCGTGTCGACCTGGTGGCCGAAGGCATTGATGTGGCCTTGCGCGTGCGCGAACTGGGGGATGAAGACCCGTTGCTGGTGACCAAGCGCCTGCGCCAGGCACAGACCGCGATTGTCGCCAGCCCCGGCTTTGTGCGGGAGCGGCAGATCAACACCCTGGAAGACCTCAAGCAACTGCCGGTACTCGGCGCCCTGGAAGCCGACCGCATGGTGCACTTCCGGATGCTTAGCCCGCAGGGCAGTAGCCACGACCTGGTCATGGAAGCGCGGCTGGGCATCGACGATTTCCTGGTACGCAAGGCCTGTGCCCTCGCCGGCCTGGGGTTTAGCGTGTTGCCGATGATGTTTTGCGAGGAAGAATTGGCCAACGGCCAGTTGGTGCAGTTGCTGCCCGAATGGTCATTGCCGGGCGGCTGGCTGCAGGCGGTTTACCCTCACCGACGTGGCGTGTTGCCGGCCGTGCGGGCCTGGATCGACCACTTGGACAACGCCTTCAAAGGCTGCGGAGACCGTCTGTTATGAGAATGACCGAACAACAAGTCGCCGAGTTTTGCCTGGGGTTGCCCGGCGCGCGGGAAGATTACAAATGGGGCGGCGTACGGGTGTTCTCGATCGCTGGCAACAAGATGTTCGCCGTGCAGCACCTGCGGGGTGATTCACTGGCGTTCAAGGTCGACAAAGAGCTGTTCCTGGGGCATGTGGATCGCCCGGGCATCCACCCGGCGCCGTATCTGGCACGGGCTCAGTGGATCATCATGGAAACGCCCTACCCGCTCGGCGCGGAGGAATTGCGTGGCTTGTTGCAGCGTTCCCACCAGTTGGTGGTGAGCAAGCTGCCCAAGCGCACGCAGATCGGTTTGTTGCTAGAAGATCGAGAGTAGCGTGCCGCCCAGGAACAACTGGTCAATCCAGAACACCTGATGCAGCAACACGATCACCCAGAACACCACCTGATAAGACACCTTGCGCGTCTTGTGGCGAAACACCTGCTGGGCGAGCAACGCACCCGGCCAACCGCCTGCCAGCTCCACGGCGTGCAGGACGTTTTCCGGGGTACGCCAGCTGTCTTCTCGGGCCTTGCGCTTGTCGCTCCAGTACAGCAAGAACGCCACCACGCTGACCCCGCCATAGGCCACCAGCGGGATCAGCGAAACCCCGCGATACCACAGCAGCGCCGAACCAAACAGCGGCGCGGCGCACAACAGTGCAAACACCAGCGCCTTGAAGCGCGGATGCTGGATGTTCATGGCTTGACGGCCGACCAGTCGATCCAGCCGAACTGCCAGGTGGCCAGGATCACCAGGCCGAAGGCGATCCGGTACCAGGCAAACGCCGCGTAGCTGTGGCTGGCGATGAATTTGAGCAGTGCCTTCACCGCGATCATCGCGAAGATGAACGAGGTGACAAACCCAATGGCAAACACCGGCAGGTCATCCGGCTGGAACAGGTGGCGGTACTTGTAGCCCGAATACACCGCCGCACCGACCATGGTCGGCATGGCCAGGAAGAACGAGAACTCGGTGGCGGTCTTGCGCGACAGGCCAAACAACAGGCCGCCAATGATGGTGGCGCCCGAACGCGAGGTGCCCGGGACCATCGCCAGGCACTGGGCGAAGCCGACTTTCAGGGCATCCTTCCAGGTGATTTGGTCGACGGTTTCGGCGTGCACTTCATGCTGGCGGCGCTCGGCCCACAACATGATGACGCCGCCCACCACCAACGCCGTCGCAACGGTGATCGGGTTGAACAGGTAGTGCTTGATCAGGTCGGCGAAAATCACCCCCAACACCACGGCCGGCAATACGGCGATGATCAGGTTGATCGTGAAGCGCTGCGCGTTGCGCTGGGTCGGCAAGCCGATCACCACGTCCAGGATCTTGCGTCGAAACTCCCACACCACCGCCAGGATGGCGCCGAGCTGGATGATGATATTGAACGCTTCAAAGCGCTCGCCACCGAAGTTGATCAAGTCGGCGACGATAATCTGGTGCCCGGTGCTGGAGATCGGCAAAAACTCTGTCAGCCCTTCTACAATCCCGAGTATCAGCGCCTGAACGGCGGTCCAAAGATCCATCGATTCCCCCAAAGGCCATGCTCGCAGCATGCCTCGTTCATATTTTTTAGACGTTCACTAACGATGAGTACGCGGCGAAAGCTGCGCAAATAATCAAGACCGAGCTGCGAAAATTACGTGAAAAATCAGACAGGACTCAGGTTTTTTGATTCTGGGCCGAAAGCCTATCAGACAAGCCGGAAATGTCGATGCAGCACCCAAAATTATAAGAACACGGAGTGACAGGACCATGAACAGTTTGCGCAATATGTCGATCAGCCGGCGCCTCTGGCTGATCCTGATCGTCGCCGTGTTGATGCTGCTAACCCTCGGCCTGCTTATGCTCAAGCAGATTCATGATGACCTTTACCTGGCCAAGAGTGAACAGACCCAGCGCGTGGTCCAGACCGCCAACGGGATCCTGACGTATTATCACAGCCTCGAAACCAGCGGCGTCTTGACCCGTGAAGCGGCGCAAAAACAAGCCTTGAGCGTGGTGCGCGGCCTGCGGTACGGGCATGACGATTACTTCTGGATCAACGACCTCACGCCCGTGATGATCATGCACCCGGCCAACCCCAAGCTGGATGGGCAGAACCTGTCGGCCATTCGTGACCCGGACGGTTTTGCGGTGTTCAACGAGTTCGTGATCCTGGCCAAGGCCAAGGGTGCGGGGATGGTGAACTACCGATGGCCCAAGCCGGGCGCTGATGCACCGGTAGCCAAAACCTCGTATATCCAGCTGTTTGAGCCATGGGGCTGGATTATCGGTTCCGGCGTGTATGTGGATGACGTGCAAGGCGAGTTCCAGGGCCAGGTATGGAAAGCCTCCATGGTGGGCCTGGTAATCGCCGTGATCATGGCCCTGCTGGTGG
This sequence comes from Pseudomonas sp. K2I15, assembly GCF_002204795.1. Classification (GTDB taxonomy): domain Bacteria; phylum Pseudomonadota; class Gammaproteobacteria; order Pseudomonadales; family Pseudomonadaceae; genus Aquipseudomonas. The sequence goes on along the minus strand of NZ_NIXO01000074.1, from coordinate 4,905 downwards.
TGCTGATTGCCCGCAGTATCGTGCGCCCGTTACAACAAGCGGTGAACGCCATGGCCAATATCGCCAGCGGCGAAAGCGACCTGACCCGCACCCTCGACACCCACGGCCAGGACGAGGTCACTCAACTGTCCCGGCACTTCAACAGCTTTACCGCCAAGCTGCGGCAGGTGATCGGCCAGTTGCAGGCCTGCGCCAACGCTCTGGGTCAGTCATCCTCGGAATTGGGCAGCAACGCCAGCGAGGCCCATGACCGCAGCCAGCAGCAATCGCAGCAGATGGAACTGGTGGCGACGGCGGTCAACGAAGTCACCTATGGCGTGCAGGACGTGGCCAAGAATGCCGAGCACGCCGCCAGCGAAATGCGCGATGCCCAGGTGCAGGCCGAACAGGGCCAGCTCAATATCGACGGCAGCCTGCAACGGATCGACCAGCTCTCCACCACCATCAGCCAGGCTGTTGAGGTAATCCGCACGCTGTCGACGGAAAGCACGCAGATTGGCGGTGTATTGGAAGTGATCCGCTCCATCGCCGACCAGACCAACCTGCTGGCCCTCAACGCCGCCATCGAAGCGGCGCGCGCCGGGGAGCAAGGCCGTGGTTTTGCGGTGGTGGCCGATGAAGTACGGCTGCTGGCCCAGCGCACGCAAAAATCCACGGCTGAGATCCAGGGCATGATCGAGCGCCTGCAAGGGCATTCGGAAGCGGCGGTCAAGGTGATCAGCGACAGCCACCAGGCATCGCAACTGACCATTGAACAAGCGGGCCAGGCCGGCGCGAGTTTGACTGCCATAGGCCAGGCGTTGCGCAATCTCAACGGGCTGAATGCGTCGATTGCCAGTGCCACGTTGCAGCAGGCGCATGTGGTGGAAGACATCAATCAGAACGTCACCCAGGCGGCCGGGCTGTCCCACAGCACGGCGCTTGCGGCAGAGCAGTCCAGCGTGGCGAGCGCGCATTTGAAGGGTTTGAGTGAGCAACTGGGTGGGCTGCTGCGCCAGTTCAAGGTTTAACGCAGGTCTAATGTGGGGGGCTTGTGTGGGAGCGGATTTGTGTGGGAGCGGGCTTGCTCGCGAAGGCGGTGAATCAGTCGACATATTAATTGACTGACCCACCGCTTTCGCGAGCAAGCCCGCTCCCACATTGGTTACAATCAGCGCCCTTTTCCACTCCCCAAGGAACCGCCATGTCCGGGCTTGAACTGTTTGCCGCCGCCCTGGGGGTGATCGCTGTCTGGTTGACGGTTAAACAGAACCCGTGGTGCTGGCCCATCGGGCTGGTGATGGTGCTGCTGTACACCTGGATCTTCTTCGATGTGAAGCTCTACTCCGACATGCTGTTGCAAGTGATCTACGCCGCCCTGCAGCTCTATGGCTGGTGGCAGTGGACCCGCGCCGGTGAGGTCAAGCAAGGCCGGCAAGTCACCAGCCTGGGGCTGCAACCGATCCTGCAAGGCCTGGCCGTGGGTGCCGTGGGCAGCCTGTTGCTCGGCGCCGCCATGGCCCACTGGACCGACGCCGCCCAACCCTGGCTGGACGCTGCCCTCACCGGCTTCAGCCTGGTGGCGCAGATGTGGATGGCGCAAAAACGTGTGCAGTGCTGGCCGTTGTGGGTTGCCCTGGATGTGATCTTCGTCGGGCTGTTCCTCTATAAAGGCCTGTACCTGACCGCCGCGCTCTATGCGTTGTTCACCGTGATCGCGGTGCAGGGCTGGCGGGAATGGCGCGCCGACCCGGCGTTGCACGCATGAAAGTCGTGGTACTGGCCGGCCCGGAATCCAGCGGTAAAAGCTGGCTGGCGGCGCAGTTGCAGGCGCATTTTGGCGGGGTAATGGTGGGCGAATACGTGCGCCACTTCATCGACCACCACCAGCGCGATACCACCCTGGACGATATCCCGGACATCGCCCGCGGCCAATTGGCCTGGGAAGATGCCGCCCGTGCTGCACAGCCGAGGGTGTTGATCCTGGATACCAACCTGCTGACCAACAAGCTGTGGAGCCTGACCCTGTTTGGCGACTGCCCGGCATGGCTCGACAGCGAACTGCTGGCTCGCCACTACGACTTGCACCTGCTGCTGTCGCCCGAGGACGTGGAGTGGACCGCTGACGGCCAACGCTGCCAACCAGAATTTGCCGACCGGCTGGCCTTTTTCCAGGCCAGCCGTGACTGGCTGGAGCAACAGCACCTGCCGTTGCAGGTGATTCGCGGTGATTGGGCCGCTCGCCAGGCCCAGGCATTGGCTGCGGTGGAGCAACTGCTACAGCCGCTCCAGGCGCAATAACAACCCCCGCTCTAGTAGCCCAGTGACAACCCGGTATTGCGCCGAGGGTCGTTGGCCCCATAGAAGCGGTTATTGCCGACCGGCTTGCCACCCAGCGATGGCGCGCCTACCAGGATGGCTGCCAGGTGGTTGGCATCCTGGGGGCCAGCGAACTTGTGGCCCCAGCCTTCGAGGATTTTCTGGGTGTCGGGGCTTAGGGCAAAGCGCTCGATATTGGTCGCCTCAGGCAGCCATTGCTGGTGGAAACGCGGTGCATCCACGGCCTCCTGAATGTTCATCTTGTAGTCGATCACGTTGAGGATGGTCAGCAAGGTGGCCGTAATGATACGGCTGCCACCCGGCGTACCCACCACCATGACGGCCTTGCCATCCTTGGTGACGATAGTCGGGCTCATGGACGACAGCGGCGTCTTGCCCGGGGCAATGGCGTTGGCTTCACCCTGCACCAGGCCGTACATGTTCGGCACACCGATCTTGGAGGTGAAATCGTCCATTTCGTCGTTGAGGATCACCCCGGTCTTGCTCGCCATCACGCCCGCGCCGAACCAGTCGTTGAGGGTGTAGGTCACCGAGACCGCGTTGCCCCATTTGTCGACGATGGAATAGTGGGTAGTGTTATTGCCCTCGTGGGGCGAAACGCCGGGCTTGATGTCTTGGGAGATGCCGGCTTTTTGCGGGTCGATGGCGGCGCGCAGTTTGGCGGCGTAGTCCTTGTCCAGCAAATGGTCGATCGGGTTTTGCACGAAGTCCGGATCGCCGAGGTAGCTGTTGCGGTCGACGTACGCGTGGCGCATGGCCTCGATCTGATAGTGCAACCCCTGGGCCGAGTGATAGCCAAGGTCGGCCATCGGGTAGCCTTCGAGGATGTTCATGATCTCGCAGATAACCACGCCGCCCGAGCTCGGTGGTGGTGCAGACACCACGTGGTAGCCACGGTAGTCACACTCGATGGGCGCCAGTTCGCGGGTCTTGTATTTGTCCAGGTCGGCCTGGGTGATAAGCCCCTTGCCCGACTGGCTGGAATCGACAATCGCCTTGGCTACCCAGCCCTTGTAGAAGCCGTCGGTGCCCTTGGCGGAGATTTCACGCAGGGTTTTCGCCAGGTCTTTCTGTACCAGCTTCTGGCCCAGCAGCATCGGCTCGCCGCCATGCAGGAAGATCCCGCGCAGGTCTTTGTCTTTCTTGAATTCGTCGGTGGCGGTGTGCAGCAGGTCAATATCGCCCTGCTCCAGGGCAAAGCCGTCTTCGGCCAGCTTGATGGCCGGGGCGATCACCTGGGCGCGCTTGAGGGTGCCGTATTTGCTCAGCGCCAGTTCCATGCCCGACACGGTGCCGGGCACGCCGACGGCCAGGTGGCCTTTGGAGCTGAGGTCAGGGACGACGTTACCGTCCTTGTCCAGGTACATGTCGGCAGTGGCTGCCAACGGGGCCTTTTCGCGGAAGTCGAGGAAGGTCTTGCGCCCGTCGGCCAGTTGCACGGTCATGAAGCCGCCGCCGCCCAGGTTGCCGGCCGCCGGGTACACCACCGCCAGGGCGTAACCTACCGCCACTGCCGCGTCCACGGCGTTACCACCGGCCTTGAGCACATCCACGCCCACATGGGTAGCGAGGTGTTGTGCCGTGACCACCATGCCATTTTCGCCAGCCACCGGGGCCTGGGAGGCCGCTTGTACACCGCTGACGGTCAGCACCAGCGCCGTGGTAATCAACGTTCGGGTAAACGGTTGGTAATTCATCCTTGGTTACTCTGTTTATTAGAAGAACTAGAAAGTAATACGTTTCGGATACAAGCCCCAGTGTTATGCCGCGTTTGTGACAGAGGCTGTCGGTAACGGAATAATGCCCATGTTATATTCCGGGCCTTTACGCTGTGCAGCAGAGGCTTTTCGATGGTGATCAAGAAGACCGGGATCCGCGCCCAGCAAGCCGACCAGACGCGCGCGCGGATTCTCCAGGCGGCGGTCAAGGTCTTCACCCGCGACGGCTATTCCGGCGGGCGCGTCGAAAGCATCTCGCGGGAGGCCGACTCCAACGACCGCATGCTGTATTACTACTTCGGCAGCAAGGAGCATCTGTTTGTGTGTGTGCTGGAGCACACCTATGAGCAGTTCAATAAAGCCGAAAGCAAACTCAAGCTCGAGCTGAGCGCGCCCGTGCAAGCGTTGCAGGCGCTGGTGGGGTTTATCTGGAACTACTACGTCAAGCATCCCGAGTTTGTGGCGATCCTGAGTATCGAGAACCTGCACCAGGGCAAGCATGCGAAGCAGTCCGGCGAGCTGCGGCGGTTGTCCGGGGAAGCGGTTGGGGTGTTGCGGCCGGTCATCGAGGCCGGTCAGGCGCAGGGGCTGTTTCGTGAAGACGTGGACATCAAGCATGTGTATTTGATGATTGCGTCCTTGTGCTACTTCTACAATTCCAACCAGCACACCCTCAGTTCGTTTCTGGGGGAAGATTTGGCAGATAAAGGGCAGCAAAGGGATTGGCTGGGGTTTATCAGTGATTTGGTGTTGCGTGGGGTATGCCTGACACCGCCTGTCCAACGGTAGAACCGAGATCAAAATGTGGGAGCGGGCTTGCTCGCGAATGCGGTCCGTCAGTCGACAAATGTAGTGACTGTCTCTTATA
>NZ_NIXO01000073.1 GCF_002204795.1 Pseudomonas sp. K2I15 | reverse complement strand
CCACCAGGCGAGGGGGTGGGCGCCGGCGAAGGGGAAGGCGCATCCGGAAACAAGTCCGGAAACAGCCTCTTCAACAGCTCCAGCCACTGCTCAGACAGCTCTTTCTTCAATTGATCAAGGATCGCCTTGAAGGCATCCTCGCCAAGCTCTTTTCGTTTTTCATGAAGCTTGTCACGCAGATCCTGGGCGGTCTGGCTCTTGGCGGTTTTCTCGGCGTCATCAAGCTGGCGGAGCAGTTTTGTGACGGTTTCCTTATCGGACGTTAAGTCATCCTTTGTACCTTGCGAGCCGCCGGCGCCCCTCAGGTACTGCACCGCCCTCCCACCGTCATAACGTACGCTCCCCGCGCCATGGCCCGCCACCGACGAATTCCACATACCTTCTCCCCCACCCAATGATCACAAAGCACAACAGCTCTCGGCTAGATAGGTGGCAAAACAGGCGTGGCACGTTCCAACGGACGACCAAAAAAAAGCCCCTCGATCGAGGGGCTTTTCGGCAGAGCGGGTTAAAGCGACAGCATCAGGTCATCTGAATGATGGTCTGCATGATGGTGCTTTGGGTGGAGATGGTCTTGGCGTTCGCCTGATAGTTGCTCTGGGCCTTGATCAGGTCCACCAGCTCGTTGGTCAGGTTGACGTTGGAGTTCTCCAGGGAGTTGGCCACGATCGAACCCAGGGTACCGACTTGCGGGGTATCAAAACCCGGCTGGCCCGAGGCGAAGGTTTCTTTCCAGGTGGTGCCGCCGGCTGGTTGCAGGCCTTGCTCGTTGTTAAAGCTGGCCAGGGAGATCTGGCCGACGGCCTTGCTCTGCTGGTTGCTGAACGTGGCGAACAGTACGCCGCTGCCGTCGATTTTCAGCCCGGTGATTTGACCGGTGGCGTAGCCATCAGTGGTCGGCGGGTTGCGGTAAGTGGCCGAGTTGTACTGGGTGATGTTCGCCATGTTGACGGCAATGCCCGTTGGGTTGGAGGCCGCGCCATTTGCCTTCCATACGCCATTGGTGACGGTACCGGGGACCCAGCCGGAAATGGTCAGGGTTGTGCCCGACACGCCGCCCGTGACAATGCTCGAGAGCTTGCCGGAGGAGTCAAAGGTCAATGTCGACGGTACCGGTGCAGTGGAGCCTGTGCCGGTAGGAGCGGACCCATCCGGGTTGCGGCCATCGATCAGCGTGTAGGAATTCCAGGTGTTGTCGTTGGTTTTAACCAGGTACTGCACCATCGGGTGCGCATTACCCTGGGTGTCGTACAGGGTGGTGCTGTACTGGGTAGTGAACGTGGTGGTATCGGTCGGATCAAACGGCTTTGTGGTCTGATCGATCGGCAACTCGGAGGAGTTCAGGTTACTGGTGGAGTCCACCTTGGTGGACGCCTTCGGCGGCAGGCTAGACAGGTCCAGTTTCAGGTCGGTCAAGCCACCCTTGATGATATTGCCGTCGGCATCCGCCGCGTAGCCTTGCAGACGCGAGGTACCGGTGTTGTTGGTGATGTAGCCGTCCTTGTCGGCACGGAAGGCACCGTTACGGGTGTACTCCAGCGAGCCGTCGCTGCCCTTCTGCACGAAGAAGCCGCCACCCTGGATCGCCATGTCCAGCGTACCGCCGCTGTTGTTGACGTCACCCTGGGTAAACTGCTGGGACACTGCCGCCAGGTTCACGCCGTTACCGATGCTGTTCTGGCCGGTGCCGAGCTTGGAAGCCGCGTAGATGTCAGCGAACTCCGCACGGGACGATTTGAAACCGGTGGTCGCGACGTTGGCGATGTTGTTGCCGGTCACGTCCAGTTGTTTGTTGGCCGCATAGAGGCCGCTAAGGCCGATGTTAAAAGACATTGTTCTCTCCTTTTGCCGTAGTTAGCCGGCTCTATGTACCGATAGTCTGAATTTGCGACAGCTTGATACTGCCCATGCCGCCCGCCAGGTTGAGCACCATTTCGCCGCCGGTCTGGCTCAGGGTCACGCTGGTCACCGTTGCCGGCAGCGAGGTGGCCAGGGCAACCGAGTCACCCGCGTCATTCTTGGTGGTGGCATTGAAGGTGTAGGTGCCGGCAGCCGCCGTCTCGCCCGCATCGTTTTTGCCGTCCCAGACAAAACTGGAATTGCCGGCGCTCTGGGCGCCCATGTCGATGGTCCTGACGGCGTTGCCGTCCTTGTCGGTGATCTTGATGGAGACGTTGCCCGTCGCCGCCGTCACCGCCACGGAACCGGTCATGCTCTTGCTGGTATCAACCATGGCCGTACTGGTCTGGGTGATCACCGAGCGACCTACCAGCGACGAAGCCTGCAGCGCCTGGGACGAGCTGAAGTTGCTGGAAATCGCATTCACCGAGTCGTTCAGGGTGTTGATGCCTTCCAGGCTACTGAACTGCGCCAGCTGTGCCACGAACGCGCCGTTGTCCTGGGGCGACAGCGGGTTCTGGTTTTTCAGCTGGGTAACCAACAGTTGCAGGAACGCATCCTTGCCCAGCGACTGACTGCCGGTAGCCGTGCTGGTCGCAGTTGCCAGGCTGTTGCTGGAAGCGGTGGTGACCTTTGAATTGAAAAGATCCTGGACCGCCGTGTTCGTCGAACTGGTATCAACAATGGCCATTATTTGGCGCCCCTTATCACTGACCCAGGGTCAGGACTTTCTGCATCATGGTTTTGGCGGTGTTCATCATTTCCGCGTTGGTCTGGAACGAGCGGCTGGCGGAAATCATGTCTGCCATTTCCTCGACCACGTTGACGTTGGGGTAGTACACGTACCCTTTGGCGTCAGCGGCGGGATGGTTCGGTTCGTAGCGGGCGTCGAGGTTGCTCTGGTCTTCGACCACACCGAGCACCTGCACGCCCTGGCCTGCGGCATCCTGGTTCTGGAACAACGAGTCGCCGCTGCCGCTCTGGCCGCCTTGGCCGCCCTGGAACATGGTAGCGAACACCGGGTGCCGGGCGCGGTAGGTCTGGTCAATGCTCGAAGACACCGTCTCGGCGTTGGCGATGTTACTGGCGACGGTGTTGAGGCGCGTGGTCTGGGCGCTCATGCCACTACCGGCAATATTGAAAACACTGGCAAGGGACATGGCTTACTCTCCACGCAGGGCTGACATCAGCCCTTTGAATTTGCTGTTGAGCAGGGTGAAGCTGGCCTGGAAGTTCACCGAGTTCTCGGCGTAGGCCGATTGCTCCAGCTGGGCATCCACGGTGTTCTGGTCGATCGACGGTTGCATCGGCGTGCGATACAGCAGCGACTCGTCACCATTGCCCAGGCCTTGCGCTTCGATATGACGGCTGTTGGTCATGTTCAGGGCGAAGGTGCCGTTCTTGGTCTTGTCTTGCTGGGCGGCGAGCACGGCAGAGAAGTCCAGGTCCCGAGCCTTGTAGTTCGGGGTGTCGGCATTGGCAATGTTGTTGGCCAGGACTTCGGCACGCTGGGCGCGGAAGCCCAGGGCTTGTTCGTGGATACCGAGCGCTTTATCGAAGCTGATGCTCATGGCGGAAACCTTTAGGGGCTGACCTGCTTTTCGTAACTAGGATTTAGCAAGGGCCATGCCAAGTTGCTTGAGCGCCGTAAATCAAGGGTTTGCGAGGGAATTGCCGGCGGCAATGCCAGAAAAGCGGCAAAGGGTTTCCGCGAAACGCCAGTAAAGCGGCAATGAGGGCTTGCCGCTTTGCGGCGGATGGCCAAAAAGGATATCAGGCCGTACACAAAAAAATGTGAGAGCGGGCTTGCTCGCGAATACGTTGGGTCAGTCGATGCATCTTTGACTGAAACTCCGCTTTCGCGAGCAAGCCCGCTCCCACATTTTGATCTTCACTCAGACTCAGACCGTGTTACTTGGCCTGGTAAATGATCCCAGGACTGCACTGCACCATCTGGTAATGATCGGGCAAACCGTTCAGCGCCTCGGAAGCGCCAAGGAACAGATAACCGCCACGCTTGAGGGTGCCGTGGATGCGCAACAGAATGTCTTTCTTCACCTCTGCCGAGAAGTAGATCAACACATTGCGGCAAAACACCATGTCGAACTTGCCGAGGCTGGCGTAACTGTCCAGCAGGTTGAACGAACGAAACTCCACCCGGCTCTTGATCGGTGCCTTGACCGCCCAACGCCCCGCCCCCTTGGGATCGAAGAAACGCTGCAAGCGCTCCGGGGACAACCCGCGCCCCAGTGCCAGGCTGTCGTATTCGCCGGTCTTGCAGTTGGTGAGCATGGTGCCGGACAAGTCCGTGGCCACAATTTGCGCCCCGGCCTTCAACTGGCCCATGTTGGTCCGCTCGAACTCATCGATGGACATCGAAATCGAATACGGCTCCTGCCCCGATGAACAGGCTGCCGACCAGATGCGCAGGCGCTGGCCGGGAGCGGCCTTGATCGCCTCGGGCAGCACCTTGTTCTTGAGCACTTCAAACGGATAGGTATCGCGAAACCACAGGGTTTCGTTGGTGGTCATGGCATCGACCACCATCTCCTTGAGCCCGCTGCGCGGCTGGCCCTGGATCCGTTGCACCAACTCCCCGAGGGACTTGATGCCTTGCTGCTCCATCAGTTTGTTGAGACGGCTGGATACCAGGTACTGCTTGTTTTCACCGAGCAATATGCCACAGGCTTTTTCCAGGAAGACCCGGAACTGTTCGAAATCCAAATTACCCGTAGACAATGGTACCGCCTCTTAAATCGTGTGACCGCCAGGGAAAAAGCCCCTAGCCGTGATCTGCTGCCTTGATCCGGTCGACTACCCGGGATGCCAGGTCATCAGGGCGGAATTTGGCCAAAAAGTCATCGGCACCGACCTTCTTGACCATCGCCTGATTGAATACACCCGACAACGAAGTATGCAGGATGATATGTAATTTTTGCATGCGCGGGTCGTTGCGTATCTCGGCCGTGAGGGTGTAGCCGTCCATTTCCGGCATCTCGATGTCGGAGATCATCATCAGGAACTCTTCTTCCGGCTTCTTGCCCTCGTCCACCAGCTTGCGCAGGTAATCCAGGGCCTGGCGACCGTCATTGAGCGCCACCACTTCAACGCCAACCGTCTGCAGGCAGCGGGACACCTGTTTGCGCGCCACCGAGGAGTCGTCCACCGTCAGCACCCGCAGCGAGATCGCCTTGTGCGCGGTCTCGGCGTCTACCACACCAACCGAAATCGACTCCGAGGTCGGGGCCACTTCGGCGAGGATTTTCTCTACGTCGATGATTTCCACCAACTGGTTGTCGACCCGCGTCACGGCCGTGAGGTAGTGATCGCGGCCGGTGCCCTTGGGCGGCGGATGGATCTCTTCCCAGTTCATGTTGACGATGCGCTCCACCGAGCGCACCAGGAAACCCTGGGTCTTGGTGTTGTACTCGGTGATGATCACGAACGGATTCTCGCGGTCCTGCAAACCCGCCGAACCGGTGGCCAATGCCAGGTCAAGAATCGGGATGGTCGCGCCACGGATGTTCGCCACACCGCAAACCACCGGGCTGGACTTGGGCATTATTGTCAGCTTGGGACACTGCAACACTTCCCGAACCTTGAAGACGTTAATCCCGTAAAGCTGCTTGCCGTCGAGACGAAACAGCAGCAACTCCAGGCGATTCTGCCCCACCAGCTGTGTGCGCTGGTTCACTGAATCCATTACACCGGCCATGCCCAGACTCCTACGCTAAAACTTAAGGGTACGACGCGTACCCAACACTAAACGGCACGAGCTTTGCTTTTTTATTGGCCATGGACATCAAAACGACAGTTTCCCGACGCCTCCGACCCCCACAGTACCGCAGATTGCTCTGCGTCTCGATGGCGTTGCTTGTCTTGGCTGCGGGCCAGCCGGCCCGCGCCGATAACGTCACCTTGCCTGATCTACTTATCGGCGTCACTCAAGGCTTTCTTGAGTTCACTGTAGAAGATTATCTGGCGACCACCCAGACGCCCGGGCGCTATGAAATCCAGGTTAACCAGTTGGATCCGCGCCTGCGCATGCCCATGTGCGACAAGGAATTGACAGCCTCCCTGGAAAGCCCCGCCCAGCCCGTCGGGCGCGTGACCGTGAAGGTGCGCTGCGAAGGCGCCTCGCCCTGGACGGTGTTTGTGCCGGCCCAGGTCAAACTGTTTCGCGACGTCGTGGTGGTTACCCGCCCGCTCAAACGCACCGGAATCATTGGTTATGACGACGTTGCGATGCGCGAACGAGACATCAGCCTGATCACCCAGAGTTATCTCACGTCCGTGGACCAGGCGATCGGGCAGAAACTTACCCGACCAATGGTCGCCGACCAGGTGATTACTTTGGTGCATCTTGAACAGGCCGAAGTGGTGCGCAAAGGCGACCAGGTGGTGATTTCCGCCAGCAGCGGCGGCCTGAATGTAAAAATGCCGGGGGAAGCCCTGTCCAATGGCGGCATGAGTGAACAGATTCGGGTCAAGAACCTCAACTCCAACCGAGTGATCAAGGCCCGGGTGACTGCACCGGGGCAAGTTGAGGTGGCGTTATAGATCACTGGCATAGGACGCCAGCTTTTCCTACACTGTGCGCAAAGCAGCATCGCGTATAGGTTTATTGTCAATCGAGCCTAAAGTTTGTCCGGGTATGGCCGAAAACATGGCAAGCGTCCAAATACCCAGAGGTTTTTTTAACATGGTCATCGATTTTAGTCGTTTGAATAACGCCCTGCCAACGCCCAGCTCTTCGCGCACCAGCGGTGCCAAAGACAGCGTTGAAGCCAAGTCCCAGCCTCTGCCTGCCAAGACAGAACAGGCCGGTGCCAGCCAAAGCGGGGAATCGGTACACCTGAGCAATGAGGCTCAACAGTTGCAGAAGGTCACTGACTCGCTGAGCGATCAACCGGTTGTCAATAAAGCCCGCGTGGCCGAATTGAAGCAGGCGATTGCGGATGGCAGCTATAAGGTCGACAGCAACCGTGTAGCCAGCAAGCTGCTTAACTTCGAAGCCGAGCGCTAGGCAAAGGCCTGCGCCAGGCTTTTGGACGCTTAAACCCCAAGGCCAGCCATGCACGACGAAAACTTGCTACAACTGATCATTGAAGATCTGGCTCCCGCGCAGCACTTGCTGGAGCTACTTCGGGAAGAGTCCCTGGCCCTGTTTGGCCGGGACATGCGCATGCTGGAAGAAATCCTGGCGCGCAAGCAATCGCTGATCGTCCTGCTGGAACAGCACGGCAAGAAGCGCAGCCAGATCCTCGTCAGCCTGGGCCTCCCGGCCGACCACAAGGGCCTGGAGCAACTCGCCAGCCACTCCACGGTCGGCGACCAGTTGCTGGCCCAGAGCAAAGAACTCAACCAGTTGCTGACCCTGTGCCAGGAAACCAACGTCCTCAACGGCCAGGCGATCCAGCTGCAACAAGCCACGACCGCCAATCAGTTGCGTATCCTCCACGGCGGCGAGCCTCCGGCCCTCTACAACGCTCAAGGCTCCACCTCACGCCTGGCCAAGCCAAGCACCCGCAGCCAAGCCTGAAACCAGTTTAAGCGCGCCCTATCCAAGGCGCGCCACATGCTGGCAAAATGACTTCACTTGCGTGTAGTCGTATTTTGTCTGGAGATGGAAGAACCGTGTTCAATGCCCTTAACGCGGAAGATGCTCCGCAGCCACCCAAGGTACTCACCACGCCGCTGGAAATCGCGGGCACCTTGCGGATGCTGCAAGAGAGCCATGATCCGCTGATCATCACCTTCCACGAACGCAACCAGCGCTTTCAAAGCTACCTGGTCGAAATCGACCGGGACAGCAAGACGCTGGCACTGGACGAAATGATCCCGCGGGACGGCGAACGCTACCTTGAGAATGGCGAAGCTTTCCGTATCGAAGGTTTCCACGATGGCGTGCGAGTGGCCTGGGAAAGCAACGGCACCCTGACGGTCGACGAAGCCGGCGGCCACCGCATTTATCGCGGCAGCATGCCCGACGAAGTGATCTACCATCAGCGCCGCAATGCCTTCCGCGCCGCCCTGAAGCTGGCACAACTGGTGGGCGTGGAGCTGGGTGGCGACAAACTCAAGGCCCCCATCGGCGGCAAGCTGCTGGATATTTCCGCCACCGGCTGCAAATTGCGTTTCGAAGGGGATATCTCCGAGCGCCTGCAACTGGGCCAGGTCTACGACCGCTTCATCGCCGCCCTGCCCTTTGGCAGCATGACCACCTCGGTGGAACTGCGTTACCTGCACTTCGAAGAAAGGATCAACACCACCTTCGCCGGCGTACGCTTTCACAACATGAGCGGGCTGGTGCAGCGCCAGGTCGAGCGGTTTGTCTACCAACTGCAGCGTGAAGCGCGTCGGTTTGACAAGGACGACGATTTTTAAGCAGTACAGGTCGCGACAAAAAAAACGGGCAGCTCCTTAGAGGAACTGCCCGTTTTTGCTTTCAGGGGCGCGCCCTGCTCAAGTCGTGTGGGTGATCATCCGGGTCGGGATGCTCCGGGGGCTCGGTGACAGGCTCCTGTTCATCCACCACCGGCTCGGGACCTGCCTCAGGCTCAGGGTCCGGAACGGCGGTCTGCATCTGGTCCTGAACCACCTGCTCGTCCACACGTGGGTCGAGGCACGCCACCAGCGGCGAACTGGACATGCTGTCGGGCATCGCCACGTGATGCAGCGGCGCGTCGTCCACCTGATGCAGGTTGGTGACCGCCTTGGGCCGGATGCGCCAGACCAGGATCAACGCACACACACTGAAAAACGCGTACAGCATGTGGCTGCCGAACAGCTTCATCACCACACCGGCCAACAGCGGGCCGATACTGGCGCCCACACCGTAGGTCACCAGCAGCATCGCGGTGAGCGAGACCCGGCGATCACCCTCGACGTGGTCGTTGGAAAACGCCACGGCCAGCGGGTACAGGCAAAACTGCACCAGAGAACACAGGAAGCCGGCAACAAACAGCACTTCCAGCGGCACCTGGGTCATGATTGCCAAAGGCAACGCAGCCACCGCCAGGCACAAGGCAAAGCAGCGAATCAACAGCGCGCGGTCATAACGATCAGACAACCAGCCCAGCGGCCACTGCACCAGCAGCCCGGCAAAAATGCAGCTACCCATGAACAGGCCGACCTGCTCGGTGGTCAGCCCCTGCTGGGACGCGTAGAGCGGCGCCAGACCATAGAACGAGCCCACGATCAGCCCCGCCCCCAATACCGTACTGAGGGACTGTGGCACCCGCTTGATAAAGAAGCGCGGCTCCATTGGGGCAGGGTGCAGGGGCGCCGGGTGAATACGCCGGGTCATGGCCACCGGCACCAGGCACAGGGCAAAACACAGCGCGACCAGCATCAGCAGCTCAAGACCCAATTGCGGATGCATCACGAGGATCAGTTGGCCCAGCACCAGGCCGAGGTATGAAGCGATCATATAGCCGCTGAACACCGCACCGCGCTGCTTGGCTTCAGCCTGCTCGTTAAGCCAGCTCTCGATGACCATGTACTGGCACATCATGCCCAGGCCGACAATCATCCGCAGCACAATCCAGGCTGGCAGCCAGTTGATCAGCCCGTGGCCCAACACCGCCGCGCCGACGATCCCGGCACAGGTGGCGTAGGCCCGGATATGCCCGACGCGGCCAATCAGTCGGTGACCGATCTTGCCGCCCAGCACCAGGCCAAAGTAGTTGGCGGCCATCAGCGCACCCACCCACAGGCTGTCGACATGGTCTGCCGCCAGGCGCAAGGCCAGGTAAGTACTGAGCAGGCCGGAGCCGATCAGCATCATCAGGGAAGCAAAATAAAGGGCTCGAAAAGGTTTCCAGATCTGGCGCATCGGCGTTCCGAGCGGCTCCTTGCAATGGGGTTCAGGGCTATCGGAATGATAGTCCCGGGTCGAAGGTCCGGACAGCCAAAACACACGGTTGCCGGGGATTATTTTGCTCATGCCAATAGGCTACGTGTCAGACGCTCGACAGTGACCTGCGAGGTACACGATGCAGACGAATACTTGCGCCGCCCCCGCCCTTGCCTCCCGTGTGAACCTCAAACGTCGGCAAGGTTCGGTCGGTGTTTGAAAAGACTGCCGCGCTCAGGGGCCCGGCCACAAAAAAGCCCCGCCAGATAAATCTGATCGGGGCTTTCTGACGTTGAGGCCACGTGAGCAGCAACGGTTATGTGGTGTCCCAGGGCCGGTTCGAACGGCCAACCTTCCCCTTAGGAGGGGGATGCTCTATCCAATTGAGCTACTGGGACAAATGACAGCCATCGGGCCAGAGGCGCGGCGATAGACGGCGTGCATGTTAACGGCGCAGGTCAATTTTGTCATGTCGTCCGTGGGCTTTTTGAGTGTAGGCCCATGCCCGCGATCGCAAGTCGCATTCCGCTCAATGATTACGGGCAATCCGCAGCCATCGTGCAAAATGCACTCTTCCAAAATGCCATCATTGCAAATTGCAACATCACGACAACTCTGACCGTATTTAACTATTTGATTTTAAAGGTTTTATTATCAAATAAAGACTGGCACGGCGCCTGCAATCCTTTATCCTACAAATACAGTCCGGCCCAGCCACCTGCGGAGAACATGCCCATGAACAGCGCACTTCTACTAGCCCTCAATACCGTGGCATTGGCTGCGCTGGTGATGTTCCATTTTCAATCCAACACCGCCGATGACGCGGCACAGGTCAGCCAGGCGATTCCCCATCACTTGCAGCAACGCCCGCAGTTAGCGGTCATGAAGCCGAACATGCAATCACCGCTGCAACTGACCCAAGGCACACAAGCCGCCCCTGCCGCTGAACACTGGGTTTTCTGAACCGCTTACCGGAGTATTCCATGACCAAGTCCGCCTGGCTGTTTCTGACCCTGGCCCTGGCCGCCGTCGGCCTCGGCTTGAACGTATTGTCGCAAGACGTACAGACTGTCTCTTTCGTTGCCGCTGGCGTATTTGGCAGCCTGTGGGTACTGGCAATCATCATTGGTCGCCGCATCAAATTCGATCCCGTACTGCGCTGAATCCCCGCTCGTCGCCCTTCCGAAAATAGCTGTTACCCGCCGGTTCATTCGTCCGAGCAGCTGACCATATGTCGCTCCGCCCTCGTAAATTGGCAATTTGCCACTAATCTTAAAGTTAAGGGCAAAAGGCCATATTGCTATAGGATGTGCGCCCGAAAAGCCTTTTGCGCCTAGGGCCTGCGGTCTCGATACCCATTTGGGTTCGCTCGCGGAAAAGTTTTCCAACCAGTCCGCAAATTTTGAAATGAGTACTGGCATAAAGCCGGTAGCCGGTTCAATATTTGTCACAGAATTGACGCCAAGGAACTGGCAAATCTGAGGCATGATGCGGCCTCTTTGCAATTCAGGTTGAACATTTGGCAGCAAGCCTTGTCCTAACATGCATCTTGCGGCCAATTCCAAAAACCGCTCCCCTGAACTAACCGGTTAAATATATGCGCCCATTGAAACAGGCAATTTATTCCAGCCGTACGGCTGACAAGTTCGTCGTACGTCTGCCAGACGGAATGCGGGAACGCATTGCCGAGGTGGCTCGCAATCATCACCGCAGCATGAACTCCGAAATCATCGCACGCCTGGAACAAAGCCTGATTCAGGAAGGTGCGCTGGGCGAAGAGCTGAGCATGCGCCTGGACAGCCCCGAGCTGTCACTGCACGAACGCGAACTGCTGCAGCGTTTTCGTCAGCTCTCCCACCGCCAGCAAAATGCTCTCGTCTCGCTTATTGCCCACGACGTTGAGGCAGCCGCAGAAGCCAACTGATTGGCAACCGAAAGCTGAAAGCCAGCCATGCGCTGGCTTTTTTTTGCCTGGGATTTGGTAAAGAGCCGATCAAGGGGCAAAAGCCCCCTGACCGAAGGAAGGGATCAAAGCAGGAAGATCGTGGCCAGGCCAAGGAAGATAAAGAAGCCGCCACTGTCGGTCATGGCCGTGATCATCACACTGGCGCCCATGGCCGGGTCTCGCCCAAGGCGTACCAGGGTCATGGGAATCAGAACCCCCATCAAGGCCGCCAACAACAGGTTAAGCGTCATGGCCGCGGTCATGACCACACCGAGCGACCAACTGCCATACAGCAGATACGCCACGATACCGATAACACCACCCCACACCACGCCGTTGATCAGCGCGACCGCAAGCTCCTTGCGCATCAAACGCTTACCATGCCCGGTACCCACCTGATCCAGCGCCATGGCACGTACGATCATGGTGATGGTCTGGTTACCCGAGTTACCACCAATACCCGCCACAATCGGCATCAGCGCAGCCAAGGCCACCAGCTTCTCGATGGAGCCTTCAAACAGGCCGATGACCCGTGAAGCAATAAACGCGGTAATCAAATTGACCGCCAGCCACGCCCAGCGGTTACGCAGGGACTTCCAGACCGACGCAAAAATATCTTCTTCTTCGCGCAGACCGGCCATGTTGAGGACTTCGCTTTCGCTCTCCTCACGAATCAGGTCGACCATTTCATCGATGGTCAGACGGCCGATCAGCTTGCCGTTCTTGTCGACCACCGGGGCCGAGATCAAGTCATAACGCTCGAACGCCTGGGCGGCGTCATAAGCGTCCTCGTCCGGATGGAAACTCACCGGATCACTGGCCATGACGTCCGCGACTTTCTTGTCTGGGTCATTGACCAGCAGGCGCTTGATCGGCAGCACGCCCTTGAGAATGCCTTCGTAATCGACCACGAACAGTTTGTCGGTGTGGCCTGGCAGCTCCTTGAGGCGACGCAGGTAACGCAGAACCACTTCCAGGCTGACGTCTTCGCGGATGGTGACCATCTCGAAGTCCATCAACGCACCAACCTGCTCCTCGTCGTAGGACAACGCCGAGCGCACGCGCTCACGCTGTTGGCCGTCGAGGGTTTCCATCAGCTCATGGACGACGTCACGCGGCAGCTCGGAAGCCAGGTCAGCGAGTTCGTCGGCATCCATATCCCTGGCGGCAGCCAGCAGCTCATGATCGTCCATGTCGGCGATCAGGGTTTCACGGACCGAGTCGGATACTTCGAGGAGGATGTCGCCGTCGCGGTCAGCCTTGACCAACTGCCAAAGCGTCAGACGGTCATTAAGCGGCAAGGCTTCGAGGATGTAGGCGACGTCGGCAGAGTGCAGGTCATCGAGCTTGCGTTGCAGCTCGACAAGGTTTTGCCGGTGGACCAGGTTCTCGACCCGGTCATTGTTCGCGCCTTCCTGGCGATGCGTCAGGTCTTCGACCACGCGCTGGCGCTGCAGCAGCTCGACGACTTGGGCCAGGCGATCCTGCAGGCTTTCTTGTGTTTTCTTTACTTCAACTTCGGTCATAGGCGAACTCCACTCCCAGCAGCGGGGCACGCCGGAAGGATCAATCAGTCAATTCATGATTGGTAGAACGGGGTACTGAGTAACTACTGGGTAAGTCCATGGAGGTGTTCCACAAGCCCCGGCGGGGCTGACGGGCGCAATGATACACCGGCGGGCGCTTTTAACGTCAAAAAACTGGAAAGAACAAGCGCTTGCGACACAAAGCTGAGCATTGGCCACACATAAGAACTGCGACGCCGCAGGCCGAAAGGAAAACACATGGGCGGGAGAAAAAGGCGCCCTGGGAAATAAAAAACCCAGACGGCAAAAAGCCCGCACTAGGCGGGCTTTTTGTTGTTTGGTGCACTCGACAGGATTCGAACCTGTGACCGCTCGGTTCGTAGCCGAGTACTCTATCCAGCTGAGCTACGAGTGCAGATTGTGTTTTTAGACCAGATCACAACTGGCTGAAGCCAAGCTACCTGCATTACTGCAACTAACTCTTAAATGGTGCACTCGACAGGATTCGAACCTGTGACCGCTCGGTTCGTAGCCGAGTACTCTATCCAGCTGAGCTACGAGTGCATTTGTTGCCGCGCATTATAGGCCGTTCAATCTCTATGTAAAGCTATTTTCTCGTTTAGTTTCAACCACTTAGCGAAAAAACCAGATTGCAACGTACTAAGCAAATAATGGCGGAGAACGGGGGATTCGAACCCCCGACACCCTTTTGAGGTGTACTCCCTTAGCAGGGGAGCGCCTTCGGCCACTCGGCCAGCTCTCCGCAACACGGGGCGTATATTAACCAGCTTCATCCCCGTTTGCAAACATAAAAAACGATAAAAATTAATGGCTTGGTTCTTCGTCCTTCTCTTTCTTGATCCGCAGGTAGATTTCCTCGCGGTGGACAGCCACCTCTTTCGGAGCGTTAACCCCAATACGCACTTGATTGCCTTTAACGCCGAGCACGGTCACGGTGATTTCGCCATCACCAATAATCAGGCTTTCTGCGCATCGACGAGTCAGAATCAACATACCTTTCTCCTCACGCATTTCAGTTCAGGAACAACAGTCTGCAAAAAAAAGGCCTTCGACCTACAACCAAATGGTCGTAGTCCTACCCGCCTAAGTATTGTCGAGCACAGGTAAAAGAACAGGTCTTCACCGTGCGCCCGACAAAAAAATGAAAGGCGCGGTTAACCGCGCCTTTCGGGCAACGCATCACTCGCCCTGTCGGGCCGGAGCGTCCAGCTCAAAAGCGGTATGCAGTGCGCGCACAGCCAGTTCCAGGTACTTCTCTTCGATCACCACCGACACCTTGATTTCCGACGTGGAGATCATCTGGATGTTGATGCTTTCCTTGGCCAGGGCTTCGAACATGCGGCTGGCAACGCCCGCATGGGAACGCATGCCCACGCCCACGATCGATACCTTGGCAATCTTGGTATCGCCAACCACTTCACGGGCGCCAATCTCGCTCGCGGTGTTCAGCAACACCTTCTGCGCCGCATCGTACTCGTTGCGGTGCACGGTGAAGGTGAAATCGGTGGTGTTATCGTGCGCAACGTTCTGCACGATCATGTCCACTTCAATGTTTTCGCCGCTGATTGGCCCGAGAATCTTGAAGGCCACGCCCGGGGTGTCTGGCACGCCACGGATGGTCAGCTTGGCTTCATCGCGGTTAAAAGCGATGCCGGAAATGATCGGCTGTTCCATGGATTCCTCTTCATCAATAGTAATGAGGGTGCCCGGACCCTCCTTGAAGCTGTGCAGTACGCGCAGCGGAACGTTGTACTTGCCGGCGAACTCAACGGCACGGATCTGCAGCACCTTGGAACCGAGGCTGGCCATTTCCAGCATCTCTTCGAAGGTGATCTTGTCCAGGCGCTGAGCCACGGACACAACCCGTGGGTCAGTGGTGTAGACGCCGTCCACATCGGTGTAGATCTGGCATTCGTCAGCCTTCAGGGCTGCCGCCAGCGCCACGCCGGTGGTGTCGGAACCGCCACGACCGAGAGTGGTGATGTTACCGTGCTCGTCGACGCCCTGGAAACCGGCGACAACCACCACACGACCGGCCTTCAAGTCAGCGCGAATCTTCTGGTCATCAATCTGCAGGATGCGCGCTTTTGTGTGCGCGCTGTCCGTAAGAATGCGGACCTGGTTGCCAGTGTAGGACACCGCTGGCACACCACGCTTATTCAGCGCCATGGCCAGCAACGCGATGGTCACCTGCTCACCGGTGGAAATGATCACGTCCAGCTCACGGGGAACCGGTTGTTGATCGCCACTGATTTGCTTGGCCAGATCGATCAGGCGATTGGTCTCGCCGCTCATGGCCGACAGCACCACCACCAGGTCATCGCCGGCATCGCGGAATTTCTTAACCTTGTCGGCAACCTGCTCGATTCGTTCGACGGAGCCGACCGAGGTGCCTCCAAATTTCTGTACGATCAAAGCCATTTCTAAGCCGCCTCAGCCCGTAAAGGGGCGCCCATTATTCAATCAACCAGCACTGACCGAGCCCGCGACTAGACCACGGGCTCATTAACAGCGTCTTAAATACCTGCCTCGACAAACGGCACGGTCAGGGCCAGGGCCGCGTCCAGGGCACCGGCATCAACACCACCGCCTTGCGCCATGTCCGGACGACCACCGCCCTTCCCGCCCACTGCCGCAGCGGCTTGTTTCATCAAATCACCGGCCTTGAGTTGGCCAGTCAGGTCTTTGGTTACACCGGCAACCAGAACGACCTTATCCTCGTGCACACTGCCGAGCAGGATCACTGCGCGGCCGAGCTTGTTCTTCAACTGATCGACCAAGGCCAACAGCGCCTTGCCATCCTGACCGTCCAGGCGCACGGCCAGGACCTTCACGCCTTTGACGTCCAGGGCTGAGGCCGACAGATCATCGCCCGCCGCGCTGGCCGCCTTGGCCTGCAACTGCTCCAGCTGTTTTTCCAACTGACGGTTACGCTCCAGTACGCCTGCGAGCTTGTCGATCAGGTTGTCGCGGCTGCCCTTGACCAGGCCGGCTGCTTCCTTGAGTTGTTCTTCAGCCGCATTGAGGTAAGCCAGGGCCGCAGCACCGGTGATCGCTTCAATACGACGCACGCCGGAAGCCACACCGCCTTCGCTGATGATTTTCAGCAGGCCGATGTCGCCGGTACGGCTGGCGTGGATACCGCCACACAGCTCCACCGAGAAGCTGCCGCCCATGCTCAGCACGCGCACTTCGTCGCCGTACTTCTCGCCAAACAGCGCCATGGCGCCTTTTTTCTTGGCGGTCTCGATGTCGGTTTCTTCGGTTTCCACCGGGGTGTTCTTGCGAATCTCGGCGTTGACGATGTCTTCCAGGGCCTTCAACTGCTCAGGCTTGATCGCCTCGAAATGACTGAAGTCAAAGCGCAGGCGCTGGCTATCCACCAGCGAACCCTTCTGCTGCACATGCTCACCCAACACCTGACGCAATGCAGCGTGCAGCAAGTGAGTGGCCGAATGATTCAAAGCAGTTGCATGCCGTACGTCGGCATCTACCTGCGTGTCCACCGGCGCGCCGACGGTCAGGTTACCCAGCACCAGCACACCGTGATGCAGGAAAGCACCGCCGGTCTTGGTGGTGTCGCGCACTTCAAAACGACCGGACGTCGAACTCAGGAAACCACAGTCACCGACCTGGCCACCGGATTCGGCGTAGAACGGGGTCTGATCGAGGACCACAACGGCCTCGTCACCTTCGTTCAACACGTCGACCGACTTGCCATCCTTATAGATAGCCACGATCTTGGCCGAGCCAACGGTGGCCTCATAACCAATGAACGAAGTCGCCACATCAACCTTTACCAGGGTGTTGTAGTCCAGGCCAAAGGAGCTGGCGGAACGGGCACGCACGCGCTGGGCTTCCATCTCACGCTCAAAGCCTGCCTCATCGACAGTCAGCTCGCGTTCGCGGGCGATATCGGCGGTCAGGTCCATCGGGAAACCGTAGGTGTCGTACAGCTTGAACACCACGTCGCCCGGCACCACGGTGCCTTTGAGTTCAGCCAGGTCCTGTTCGAGGATCTTCAGGCCGTGCTCCAGGGTCTTGGAGAACTGCTCTTCTTCAGCCTTGAGCACGCGCTCGATGTTGGCTTGCTGCTGCTTGAGTTCCGGGAAGGCTTCGCCCATCTCGGCCACCAGCGCGGCAACGATCTTGTAGAAGAAGCTGCCGGTGGCACCCAGCTTGTTACCGTGGCGGCAGGCGCGACGGATGATGCGGCGCAGCACGTAGCCACGGCCTTCGTTCGACGGCAGCACGCCATCGGCGATCAGGAAGCCGCAAGAGCGAATGTGGTCCGATACAACCTTGAGCGAAGACTGATTGTCGTTGGCGCAACCTATGGCCGCGGCCGAAGCGCTCAGCAGGTTGGTGAACAGGTCGATCTCGTAGTTGGAGTGAACGTGCTGCATCACCGCACTGATCCGCTCCAGGCCCATGCCGGTGTCGACCGACGGGGCTGGCAACGGATGCAACACGCCGTCGGCGGTGCGGTTGAACTGCATGAACACGTTGTTCCAGATTTCGATGTAACGGTCGCCGTCTTCTTCCGGCGAGCCTGGTGGGCCGCCCCAGATGTCGGCGCCGTGGTCGTAGAAAATCTCGGTGCACGGGCCGCACGGGCCGGTATCACCCATGGTCCAGAAGTTGTCGGAGGCGTAAGGCGCGCCCTTGTTGTCGCCGATGCGAATCATGCGCTCAACCGGCACACCGATTTGCTGGGTCCAGATGTCGTAGGCTTCGTCATCGGAGGCATACACGGTCACCCAGAGCTTTTCCTTTGGCAGCTTCAGCACGCCGGTCAGGAAGGTCCAGGCGAAGGTGATCGCATCTTTCTTGAAATAGTCGCCAAAGCTGAAGTTGCCCAGCATTTCGAAGAAGGTGTGGTGCCGCGCGGTGTAACCCACGTTTTCCAGGTCACTGTTCTTGCCGCCGGCGCGTACGCACTTCTGGCTGCTGGTGGCGCGGGTGTAGGCGCGCTTTTCCTGGCCCAGGAAGCAGTCCTTGAACTGGTTCATCCCCGCGTTAGTGAACAGCAGGGTTGGGTCATTGCCTGGGATCAAGGAGCTGGAGGCGACACGGGTGTGACCTTGCTCTTCGAAGAAGCGAAGGAAGGCTTCACGGATTTCTGCGCTTTTCATTAGGTTCTTCCACGGAGGCTGCGGCCAAAGGCCAGTGCTAAACGTCATCAGACGGAGCGACGGCAAAGGGCCGCATTATATCGGCCCTTTGCCCGTGGTACAGCGTGTTTATGTGATAGAAACAGTCAATTAGACGGTCTGCACTGTCATTTTCGGGAAAACTCGACGAATGTCGCCAGCACTTGCTCGATCTGCGCCCGGCTGACGTCCAGGTGAGTGACCATGCGCAGACGCGGCGCGACGCTCAACTTGATCCCGCGCTCGGCGGCAAACGCCTTCAGGGCCTGGGCCCGATCACCGATGTCGACGTAGACCATGTTGGTCTGCACCGGCTCCACCGTATAACCCGCCTTGCGCAGTTCATCCCCCAGCCATTGGGCGTTGGCATGGTCGTCGGCCAGGCGCTGAACCTGGTGATCCAGGGCATACAGCCCCGCTGCCGCCAGCGATCCGGCCTGGCGCATGCCGCCACCGACCATCTTGCGCAAACGGCGGGCCTTGGCGATCAACGCCGTGGAGCCGCACAGCACCGAGCCAATCGGCGCGCCCAGCCCTTTGGACAAGCACACCGACACCGAATCGAAGTGCTGGGTAATTTCCCGGGCATCCACACCCAGCTTGACCGCTGCGTTGTAGAGCCGCGCGCCGTCCAGGTGCAAGGCCAGGTCGTGCTCACGGGTAAATGCCCGCGCGGCCGCCAGGTACTCAAGCGGCAAGACTTTGCCCTGCATGGTGTTTTCCAGCGCCAGCAAGCGGGTACGGGCGAAGTGGAAGTCGTCCGGTTTGATCGCCGCCAGCACGTGCTCAAGGTTCAGGGAGCCATCGGCCTGCACTTCCAAGGGCTGCGGCTGGATCGAACCCAGTACCGCCGCGCCGCCACCTTCGTATTTGTAGGTGTGGGCCTGCTGGCCGACGATGTATTCCTCGCCCCGCTCGCAGTGCGCCATCAACGCCAGCAGGTTGCTCATGGTGCCGGTGGGCACGAACAAGGCGGCGGCAAACCCCAGGCGCTTGGCCAGCTCGGCCTCCAGGCGATTGACGCTCGGGTCTTCGCCGTACACGTCGTCGCCACTGACGGCGGTGGCCATCGCGTCGAGCATGCCGGGGGTCGGCTGGGTCACGGTGTCGCTGCGCAGGTCAATCACGGTCATCAAACTCGCCTCTAACGGATTGGGGCATTCCTTGTGTTAACGATTACTGCGGGCAAACCCGCGGAATATCAAGCCCCGTGCTTGCACAATCGAATACCAACCAAACAAACCGATATAGGTTATCGATAAACCAACCGTGCAGTTTTTGAAAAACCATGATAAAAACTCTCCGCCGCCAGGGTTCTGGTGGCAACGTTCTCAGGGCGGGGTGTAACTCCCCACCGGCGGTAATTGCACGCAATGTGCATAGCCCGCGAGCGCTTGGCGCCTCGAACTGCCTCGGCAGTACGGCGACAAGGTCAGCAGACCCGGTGTGATCCCGGGGCCGACGGTCATAGTCCGGATGAAGAGAGAACGGGATTGGCACCTAAGGGCCGCACGCTGACATCATGTTTGCATGAACCAGCTGTCCGCACCCTTAAATCCCATTCGATTCATAACGCCCTGTTTTTTTCTTAAACAGGAGTCAGAACATGCAACCCACCGCAATCGACAGCAAAAGCAAAAACCATCACGGCGAACGTGTCGCGTTTATCCAGGCCTGCTGGCACAAGGATATTGTCGATCAGAGCCGTAAAGGTTTCCTCGCCGAAATGATCGCCCAGGGCTACCAGGAGTCGGACATCGATTTCTTTGAAGTCGGCGGCGCCTTTGAAATGCCCCTGCACGCCAAGCTGCTGGCCAAGTCCGGCCGTTATGCCGGTATCGTCGCGGCCGCCCTGGTGGTGGACGGCGGGATCTACCGTCACGAGTTCGTTGCCCAGTCAGTGGTCAGCGGCCTGATGCAGGTTCAGCTGGAAACCGAAGTGCCGGTGTTCTCGGTATCCCTGACCCCGCACCACTTCCACGCGGGCAGCGAGCACCATGCGTTCTTCCACGACCACTTCGTGCACAAGGGCCAGGAAGCGGCACGCACCTGCGCCGACACCCTGCACAAGGTTCGCGCGCTGCGTCGCAGTGAGCCACGGGCGGTAGCGGTTTAAGAAACACTGCAAAGCAAATGTGGGAGCGGGCTTGGGTGGGAGCGGGCTTGCTCGCGAAAGCGGTGTGACAGCCAACAGATGTGTGACTGACCCACCGCCTTCGCGAGCAAGCCCGCTCCCACATTTGACCGAGTCAAACTCGGGGCTCAGGCCAGGCCAGCATCCGTGGTCGGCACAATCAATATCCCGGCTCGCAAACCATTCTTGACCTTCGGGTTGGGGAAGATGATGCGTGCGCCCTCCTCCTCGATTACCCAGCGGGTCTTGGCAATGTCCTCGGCCAGCAGATAACCCTTCTCCAATTCCGAAAAGTTTTCCACGTCGGCCGGCAAATGCAGGACGAAGGTATCGCTGTGCTTGATGACTTCCCGGGAGACGCTGAACAGCTTCAGGCCGTCCAGGCTTTCGGTGACCGGCTCGTTGCCTTCGATGATCTGCTTGAGGCGGGCCTCAAGGCGCGACACGTCCACGCCCTGGTTCTGCCCGAACGGCCGGGCCTTGCCCAACTCCAGGGTGAAGGATTCGGCCTCCAACTGCTCGTAGGTAAACGCGGTGAAGGTGATCGAGGTCTTGTTCTGCAGCAGCACCGCTTCCATGCCGGCAGCTCGCAGGCGCGCCAGTTCATGGCGCGAGTGCTGGCGACCGTCTTTCCACGGGTACAGCGCGAACTGCTCGATCTTCGAGCCACGAATGGCGGTGTGCAGGTCGTAATGCAGCCGACTACGGCCAGGCACGCTGAAGAACGTGCGGGCCAACTGCTCAAGCTCGGCCGCGCGCATGGCTTCAGGGCCGATGCTTTGTTCATGTCGGCCGTTGAACAACCGGTTGACGTCCAGTTCGAGATAACGCTCGCCGCGACGCATGGCCTCGGGGTTACCGAACAGGAACAGAATACGGGTACGGGGCTTGATCTCACCGCGGGCAATGCCCTGCAGCAAGCGGTCGGCCAATTCGATCGGCGCGGTTTCGTTGCCATGGATGCCGGACGACAGCAGCACATCGCTGCCGTTGTCCCGCGCCTCAGGAGGCCGCACTTCAAGCGCGCCCTCACTGAGCCAGCGCAGTTGCACGCCATCGACAGTCAGTTGAATTTTTTGCGCCGGTTCGCGACCGGCGAGGGTCAGTTCAAGCAGTTTGCCGAGGGCGAGCATTAAGCAGCTTCCTTAGTGGTTGCAGCCTGGGCCGTGGACGTGATCGTCGTCATCACCTTCAACGTCGGCCGGTTCCATTTCCAGTTCCAGGCTCATCAGGTTGGTCGCCAATGGACGCATCAGCAGGTTGGCGTATTCGGCGTCGCCTTCTTCCACGTCAACGCCGATCAGCAGTTGGCCACGGCCGTCGTGCTGGATCCAGATCTCCTTGCCCTGCCAGACCACGGCGACGCGGGTGCAGGAAGTTTCCAGCTGGGTGCCGTCGGTGTCTTCAAGGATCAGTTTCAGGGTGTCGGTGGTCATAAATAGTTCTCAGCCGTGCGGCGTTAATTGATCTGGAAAGGATAAACCGAGCCCAGTTTAAGGATTTGCGTCAGTTCATCCAGTGCCGTCCGGCACTCAAGCAGCAATTGCGGGTCAGCCAGGTCGGTTTCCCGCAGGCTGTCGCGGTAGTGCTTGTCGACCCATTGGGTGAGCGTATCGTACAACGGCGCCGTCATGATAACCCCTGGGTTGACCGCCGCCAGTTCGGTTTCATTCAACGCGACGCGCAAGCGCAGGCACGCCGGGCCACCGCCGTTCTGCATGCTTTGCTTGAGGTCGAAGACTTTCACTTCGCGGATCAGCCCGCCCGAAGACGTCAGGCCTTGCAGGTACTGCCAGACGCGCTCGTTGGCTCGGCATTCTTCCGGCACGATCAGCAGCATCGAGCCGTCGGCGCGGGTCAGCAACTGGCTGTTGAACAGGTAGGAGCGCACCGCGTCTTCAACGCCAACCTGGGCCCGGGGCACGCAGATCGACTGGAAGTTGCCGCCGAGTTTGCCGAGCTTGCCCTGCAATTCGCCGAGCATCTGCTCGGTATTGAGGAACGCATCCTCGTGATAGAACAGCACTTCACCGTTGCCCACAGCGATCACGTCGTTGTGGAACACACCGGCATCGATCACCGCCGGGTTCTGCTGGGCGAAGACCACGCCGTCATCGCGCAGGCCGTGCAAGCGGGCGACCGCCTGGGAGGCTTCGAGGGTCTGGCGCGCCGGGTACTTTTGCGGCGCCGGGTAGCGGGTGTCGAACGCGCTGCGCCCGAACACGAAAAACTCTACGCCCGCCTCGCCATAGTCACGGCAGAAACGCGTGTGGTTGGCCGCACCTTCGTCGCCGAACTGCGCCACCGCCGGCAACGCGGCGTGGTGGGCGAAGTGTTTCCCATCGGCGAACATCGCCCCCAGCACGCGGCTGGTGGTCGGGTGTTCGATGCTGCGGTGGTATTTGCAGTTGAGGTTGGCGGCGGTGAAATGCACGCGGCCATCGGCTGTGTCGGCGCTCGGGCTGACGGTAGCGGCGTTGGCCACCCACATGCTCGACGCCGAGCAGCTTGCTACCAACAATGGCATCGCCTGCTTGGCGGCTTGCTGGATGACGTGTGCGTCGGTACCGGCAAAGCCGAGGCTGCGCAAGGCGGCCACATCAGGACGTTCCTGGGGCGCCAGCACACCTTGCACAAAGCCCATTTCCATCAGGGCTTTCATCTTCGCCAGGCCTTGCAGCGCTGCTTCCTTCGGGTTGGAGGACTGCTGGCTGTTGCTCTGGGACGCGACGTTGCCGTAGGACAAACCGCCGTAGTTATGGGTCGGCCCCACGAGACCGTCAAAATTGACTTCACAGGATTTCATCGGCGAGGCTCCACGAACATCTGTTTTTATAGGCATCAAATTTCTTGAATACACCACAGATCAAGTGTGGGAGCGGGCTTGCTCGCGAAGGCGGTGTGTCATTCAACACTTCAAGTGAC
>NZ_NIXO01000072.1 GCF_002204795.1 Pseudomonas sp. K2I15 | reverse complement strand
GGTTTTTCGCGAGCAAGCCCGCTCCCACAGAAAAGCAGCTCTGCTTTCGCTCTGGACCTTGCCCTTGACCTTGCTTCTAACACTCAAGCCGGCCGGTAGGCCGCTGTGCTCTTGCTTTTGATCTTGATCTTGATCTGACTGCCCCATTCAGCCCGAGGCCGAACGCAGGGATTGAGGAGCGGGTAAACCGGCAGGACGCCGGTTTAGCCGCGACGGGCCAGGGACGGGCCGTCGCGGCGGCCCGCTTCGCGGTGCCGGAGTGAGGGAACGCCGAGCCTAGGCGAGGCGCCGACAGGCGGGGCAGAGCGTTTTGGTTACTTTTGCGCTTTTCAAAAGTGACCCGCTGTAAGAGCGGAACCATAGGTAGCCATAACCGCAGCAACGGATATGTACTCAAACCAACGACAAAGGCAACGGCAATTCATAAGACTTCTTAACCGTGCGCACCACCAACGTCGACGAATAAGTACGAATCGGAATATCCCGGTAAATGTCTAAAAACCGATAGATATATTCAGTGTACTCAGTGGCATCCCGAAACTTCGCCACCATCACAAAATCAAACTCCCCAGTCAGCAAATAACAGTCCTGAATCTCGGGATGACTCGCCAGGATATGCTGCATCTTGCGGTCAATATCATTACTGTCCCTATCAAGCTTGATCAAAAAGAACGCCGTCACCTGAATCCCAAGCTTGCGCTCATCCAGCACCGCCACCTTCGCCTTGATAATCCCGACACTCTCCAACCGCCTGATACGCCGGTAACAACTGGTCGAAGACAGCCCCACACTGTCACTCAACAACTCCAAACTCTGGCTGCAATCGCGTTGCAACTTCCCCAGAATCTTCAAATCCATGGCATCTGTCATTTTTTCCATATCTTCCTTGAAAAAACTGCAATGAATCCGCCGCAAAGGCGCACCAATTTGCACAAATCCTGCGCATCGCCTCTCTACCATTAATCCAGCTTAGCAGCCCAGCCAAATCAGGCACCGGGGCGGCATGAGAGGGATCTTATGATAGTCGCGAAACCGACATGGGCCACCGATATCCACGGCCTCTTCAGCGCCCCCTACTGGATCCCACCCGCCCAACGCGCTGCCGTCGCCGCCTCATGGGTGGGCTGCATGAACGCCTACTTCGTGTTCCTCGAAGACCCGGCGTCGGTAAAGACCTGGTCCGAAACCATCTACCAACACCTCGCCTCCCGCAGCATGCCCCTGACCCTAGACCAGCAACAATTCTGGCCCATAGATGCCCTGGAAACCTTCAGGCTGTGGGTCAACCAGGGCTGGCGCCTGACCCCCAGTTCACCGTTCGATATCGCCGAGCGCATTCCACCACCCGACCTGCCCCACCCGGTCAAACGCGTGCGCCAGGACATCCGCGCCCTGAGCCCCGAACAACTGAACCTGTACCGCTCGCGCCTGGATGATGTGATGCAAGTGGCCGACCCCGACAGCGGTTCGCCCTGGCAGCGCTACGCCTATATCCACACCAACTGGTGCCTGCATTACCAGGAAGCGTTTGCCCTGTGGCATCGGGCCTATCTGCTGTACCTGGAAGCGCTGATCGACTGCCCGATTCCCTATTGGGACTGGATGGCCGAAGACGCCAGTGTCGACGGCAGCCCCCAGGCCGGTTTGCCCCAGGCTTTTCTCGATGAAACCTACGTGCACCCACACACCGGCGAGGTGCGGCCTAACCCGTTGCGTTATGCGGCCGCCAAGGACGGCAGCTCGAAGGTGTGCGCCAGAGGCGATGTCAACGGGGTGGATTGCCGCTTCGTGCAACGCAACCCGCTGTTCTACACCCACGGCGAACCGTTCCGGCACGAGCGCACCGCGTTGTATGCCATGAGCCGGATCTTCCAGCAGCAAGTGGTCGACGCGCTGAAGTTCACCTCGTTCAGCCAGCCTCAAGGCGTGCCGGGTTATCCGTGGGCGAATATCCCGGTGTTTGACCCGCCGCAAAAAGACGACCTGTACCCAAACCGCGCATTGAATTTCGACGGCCTGTACGAGCAGCCCCACGATAACTATCACGGCTGGATCGGCGGCGACATGGCCGACAATGCCTACACCGCATTCGACCCGGTGTTCAGCTCCTACCACGCCAATATCGACCGGATGCTGGAGGTCTGGATCCGCGCCAACCCGGCGGCGCAATACACCACCCAGTGTCTGCTCCAGCCGTTTGCCGGGAGCGAGGCCAACACCGTCACGTTCACCAGTGCCGATGCCTGGCGCTACACCACCCTCGGTGACATGGCCCAGGACAGCCGGCATATCGGCTACGACTACGGCACACCCGTGGCCCCGCAGTTTGGCGCGACCAAGGCGGCTGCCAAGGCCTGCTGCCAACACAGTTCGGCGCCCGCCCCGGCTACGAACAACGCCACCGGGCTGGGGCCGTGGGTGGTGTTCGACCATGTGCGCTGCACCCATGACACCTACCTGATCGATGTCTTCCTCAACCAGCCCGACGCCACGGTGCAGCAGGTGCGCGCCGACAATCCGCACTATGTCGGGCGCTTCAGTCGCATCGGCATGGGCCTGGTGGATGACAAGGGCCGCTGCATCACCCACGGCGTGTCCCGCGCGTTGAATGCCGCCCGTAACGCCAGGGTGCTGAACCTCCTGCCCACCGACACCACGCAGTTGTCCGTGGTGGTAACCCATCTCGATAGTGCCCGGGTGTTGACGCCGGATGAATACGCGCCGCTGCCAGGCTTTATCGCCCAACTGGTGTGGGACGACCCGCGCCAGGCCATTGCCGGCCCCGCCCCGGGCGCCGGTTGCTGCTCCGTTTCCACCCACACAACACCTGGAGAACCGACATGAGCACACCCTTCAAACAGTTCACCTCGCCCGCCGGGCAAGCACCCAAGGACTACAACAAGCTGGGCCTGGAAAACCAGCTGCCGCAGTTTGAAACCGACTGGAACAACGACCTCACCGGCTGGACCCAATCCGCGATCATCGGCAACCCATGGTCCGGCCTCAATGACGCGCCGCGCTCGGGCTATTACGACCCGCTGGTGGAAGGCTACGGCCCCACCACGCCGCCGGCGATCACCTGGGCCCCCTTCCCCAACCGGCTGTGGACGTTTTTCTACAACAACGGCACTGCGGTGATTCCGCAATTGGGCGGCAAGGCCATGACGCTGCAACAGGTGATGGAGCTGACCGACAACGGCCAGATCACCCTCAACAACACCCTGTACACCCTCTACGATCCGAACAAGCAAGGCACCCTGCTGCAACTGCCCGTGACCCGCTGCCCGAGCATCGACTGGCAAGGCAAGTACAAGGATTTCTCGCCCTCGGGACCGCGTGGCTGGCTCGACGAATATTGCGAGTGGTCCATCGTGCGTGATGCCGACGGCAACATGCGCAAGATCACCTTCACCTGTGAAAACCCGGCGTATTTCCTGGCCATGTGGCGCATCGATCCGAATGCGGTGCTGGGGCTATACCGCGATTACATCGACCCGCAGGTGCAGCTCGAAGACCTCTACCTGCGCTACACCGCCGACTGCCCGACGGGCAAGGCCGGCGACCCGGTCATCGACCCCACCACCGGCCAACCGGCCTACGACACGGTCAACAAATGGAACGCCGGCACCGCCTGCGTACCCGGCCAATACGGCGGTGCAATGCACCTGACTTCCGGCCCCAACACCCTGAGTGCCGAGGTATACCTGGCCGCCGCCGCGACCATCCTGCGGCCACTGAGCAGCAGCCAGAATTCCCAGGCGTTGATCTGCTGCGCGCAATACGGGCAGAACTACCGCAACTCCGACCCGCATATCGGTTTCTCGGCCAACGGCGTGGCGGTGAATAACCGGCTGTCCCTGACCAACCCTATCGGCCTCTACCTGCAACAGCCCACCGACTTTTCTGCGTGGAAAGGCCCGCAAGGCCAGGAGGTCAGCCAGTACTGGAGCATTACCCGTGGCACCGCCAAGTCTGCGGCCAACGGCTCCGACCAGATTCTGCAGGCGGTGTTTGAAGTGCCGGTCAGCGCCGGGTTCTCGATCAACGACATCACCATCAGCAACCAGCCGATCGACTATGTGTGGGTGATTGCCCAGCAACTGCTGGTGGGCTTGAGTGTGACCACCACACCGATCAGCCCGACGCCGGACTCTTGCCCTTGCGTGACTGATCGCGTCAACGGCGTGCAACCCTGGCCGGTCCAGTTGCTGCCGCTGGATCTGTTCTACGGGCAGTCACCCACCGACCTGCCAGCCTGGCTCGCCCCCGGCACCAGCGGCCAGTTTGCCTTGGTGGTGCAAGGCGCCGACCTCAAGACCACCGCCGATACGGCGCGGGTGCAATTTTCCAATCCTGGCGTTACGGCGCAGGTCACGAAGTTCCTGCCCGATGCCTCGGCCATCCCCGGGCAAACCAATTCCGGCGGCACCCAGGGTTACATCATGACCATCACCGTGAGCCCCACTGCCGCGCCGGGATTGGTGACGGTGCGCGCGCTCAACCCGGCCGAAAGCGCCAACCCCAGTGCGACCGAGCACCCATGGGAATCCGGATTGGCGCTGGTGCCGTCGGCCTGACCTGAACGTTCCACCGTCCTTGTGGTGAAGGAGCTTGCTCCCTCACCACAGATTTACCTTCATGTAAGGAGCGCGATGATGTCCAGGTTACGCTTGAGTGTTTTATCGCAGCTAGCCGGTGTGGTGCTGAGCCTGTTTGTTATCCAGGCCGCCTACGCCTCCCCCACTTCTGACGCCGACGCCTGTGTGCAGCAACAGTTGGTGTTCAACCCGGCCAGCGGTGGGTTCCTGCCGGTCAACAACTTCAACGCCACCGGCCAGAGCTTTATGAATTGCTTCGGCTGGCAATTGTTCATTGCCCTGAACTGGCCGGTGAATCCCGGCTGGCCCGCCACGCCTGCCCTGGCGGGTGAGCCGGATATGCAGAGCAACCTCGCACAATTCGGGGTGCCACCTGCCTCCGGGCAACCGATGAGCGTGGCACCGGTATGGGCCAGCTACAAGGACGCCAACGATATCTTCCTGCCCGGCGCACCCGTGCCCACCGGCTGGGGCGTGCAAACCCTGGTGCCGTCCAATTGCAGCACCCAGGGCAGCCTCAAGGCGATGTCGGTGGGTGCGCGCAAGTTCATGACCGCCACCTCGGAAAGCGCGATCAACGCGCGGCATGGCTTTCACCTGTCCAGCGGCACCCTGGCCTCGATTCCGGACCCGATCATGGAAGCCTCCGGCGGCTGGCTGACGGACCAGTCGAAAAACCTGGTGTTCTTTGAACGCAAGGTCGGCAAAGCCGAGTTCGACTACATCGTCAGCAAAGGGCTGTACGACGCAGCCAATCAACTGACGGTGGCGCAGAACCTCGACAACCAGAACCCCGGCGGGCTGTCCCTGCCCATCGGTGAACCCATGCGCTCGCTGCCGCCAAACCCGGTGCCGCAGGAGCAACTCGGGGCGCTGGAGGTCAAGGCCGCGTGGCGGATCCTCACCGGCAAACCCGAACTCTACGGGCGCTACCTGACCACCGTCGCCTGGCTCAAAAACCCGGCCACTTTGCAATGCACCCAGCAAGTGGTGGGCCTGGTGGGCCTGCATATCATCAACAAAACCCAAGCCTCGCCGAACTTCATCTGGACCACCTTCGAGCAGGTGGACAACGTGCCGGAACCCAACCAGGTGCCGCCACAACAGACGCCGCCCGACAGCTTTGCCTTCAACAATCCGAACTGCGGCACCGGCCCCGAATGCACGCCGAACGTGGCGCGTATCCAGTGCAAACAGCAGCATCCGGACCGCGACTGCACCGAACCCTATCCACGCGACCAGCCCGTGCAGACCACCCGGGAACATGCGCTGCCCACCGAGTTGCAGGCGCTGAACGGCGCGGTGCAGGCCAACTTC
This sequence comes from Pseudomonas sp. K2I15, assembly GCF_002204795.1. Lineage (GTDB taxonomy): Bacteria > Pseudomonadota > Gammaproteobacteria > Pseudomonadales > Pseudomonadaceae > Aquipseudomonas. The sequence continues at coordinate 17,967 of NZ_NIXO01000072.1, read as the reverse complement.
GCCCAGCAGAGCCAAGGGAAATCGGTGTTCCAGTACTACAAACTGATCAACGTGCTCTGGACCCTCACCCCCAACCCGCCCAGCCAGCCCGAGCCTGGTCCGAGCGCGCCGGTGCCGCTGTCTTACGGGCCGTACATCAGCCAGGGCAACGTACCGGTGGCCAACACCACACTGGAAACCTACGTCCAGGGTGATAACTGCAACGCCTGCCATCAGTACGCGACGGTCGCCGGCAGCTCGACCCTCGCCTCGGACTTTTCATTCCTGTTCAACAGCGCTGATTCGGCCAGCAAAAAAAGCCTGGTCAAGCGCGTGAAAGCCTTCCAGACCCTCAAGGACCACCCCTGAAGGCCTTCTGTAGGAGCGAGCTTGCTCGCGAAGGATGTGAACGATAACGCGTGTTGCCTGGATAAATGCGACGCCCTCAGGTTTTTCGCGAGCAAGCTCGCGCCTACAAAGGGCCAATAAAAAAGGGGCGATCAATGATCGCCCCAAATACAACGAGAGGTCCTTTTCTAAAACTACAAACTGATCTGCTGGCGCTCCTCATCGGTCAACCGCGCCCGCGCCTGGTCACTCAACGGCCCGGCACCCAGCACCTGCACCGGGCTGTTGGGGTTGTACCCCGGCGCCCTGCTCGCCTCTTCATGCCCACGCGGCACCGGCTCGCTGCCAAAGCTCAACACTTCAACCGTGACAATCGAAGCCCGGCCTTGCTTGGCCGCCGCCTGTTGACTGCGCGCCGCATCTTCCGCCGCCTGGGAAGCCGCTGCACCTGCCGCGCTGGCCGAACTCATCGCCCCGGTGTTCACCGCCGCCGACACCGGCACCCCGGACGACTTGCCCTGGGTCTGGATGTTCGCCGCGTTCACCACCCGCAAGGCGGCGATGTTGATGTTGCCGGAGACGCGAATCCCCGCCTCGCCCGCATCAATGGTGCCCAGTGGCGCGATCAAGTCGATGTCACCGGCCGGCACTTCCGGGATCGGGTTCAACGTGGCGATCCCCGCACCGGTACTCGGTACCGCCGGCGACAGGGTCACGTTGCCCCAGTTGTCATACACACGTTTGGGCGGCGTATACACCACGGTGGTCTTGGAACCCCGGCCGGCGTTGATATCGCCCTCGGTGGTCCAGCCCATGATCGAGCCGCCGAAGGTGGTCATGATGCGGCTCTGGCCCAGCAGAATGCTGCCCATGGAGTACAGCTGAATATCGCCGGCGCCCTGGGTGATCACACCTGCCGTGGACGGTGGTGCAGCACCTTCGATGCCGAAGGTCTGGCCGCCGCCCGGGGTGAGCATCTGGATCGAGCCACCGAAGTTGGTGTGCACACCCGAGCCACCGAACAGCGTGATATCGCCCTTGTAGGTGATCGGGTTGCCGGCCACGTCCTTGTCCGGGAACAGCGCGGCGATCGCCGCACGACCACGCACATAACTGCCCTGGCGCACGCCGCCCACCGCGTTGTACTCACGGCCGGCGGCCTTGAGTTCGGCGAAGTACACATCACGGGCGAACACGCGTTGCTGCTCAGCGGGCAGCGCTGCGTAAACCGCGCGGGCCTGTTCGCTGGAGCCGACGAAACCGAAGCGCTCGGCGAGCCAGGTGACCAGTTCGTTTTCGTAGGTCTTGGCCACTTTGCTGCCCTGGATCGACAGCGCTTCACCGGGTTGCGCCAGGTTGGCCGGGTCGAGGTAAGCCTCGACAAAGCGCCGGTAATCCGGGCCGTTGGGGCCCACGCCGGCTTGCATGACGATGCCTGCACCGGGGCGGTTGTCGCCCGCCACAACCGGGCCCAGGCTGGTGACGCTGACTTCGCCACCCTTCGAAGGATCACGCCCGGACATCAGGATATTGCCGCCCGCCGTCACCTCCAACAGGCCGGGACCGGCGACCTGGAAGTTGCTATACAGAATGTCGCGCCCGGCGGAGACGATGGAGATGTCATTGGGGTTATTGTGGACGAACAGGTTGCCGGTCGACTGCTCGCTGACCGCACCGAGGAGCGTATTAAAACGGCTGCCACTGCTGACAATGTCTCGCCCCGCCATCATCCATACCGGCCCGTTACCCTCGTACCAGGTCTGCCCCGAATGCAAAAACGAGGGGGAAGATCCAAACGTCAGGATCCGCCCGCTGCTGACCCCCACCAGATCGCCGGTCAAGGCATAGAAACGCGCCGGCTCCGTTGGCGCATAAGCGGCTGCCGACGCCGTGGCTGAGCCAAAGGCAAACAAAGGCCGCGGAATGGAACCCGGCGCGCTACCGTTTTCCGAAAGATTGTCGCCATCGACAACCACCTGACCATCAATGGTCCCCACGAACGCCGGCCGCCAAGGTGTGGCCATGATGCTGGGATCAGCCCCGGAAGGCGTGACAAACATACCGCCCGCATAAATCGAGTCATGCGCCAGAAATTGCAACTGGCTGCTGGCACCGGGGGCGAGCAACAAGGCAGTTATCGGACTCGTATCGGCTTGGGACCCCAAAACAGCTGTGCCGTAATAAATACTGCCGCCAGCCGCTGTCGCCCGAACAATCGATGGGTAGACAGTTGCCAGGTCGGAAGCTGTGCTGGCGACAGATGGCGTCAAATTGCCCCCCGCTGAAAACAGATCGATTGCCGTGTGCCCGGTCCACAATGAGAACCAACTTTCGCCGGTCCCACTCGCCGCACCACGGGCAAACGATGAATTGTTCAGCAGGGTGACCCGGCCCGGATCGATCACGTTCTGCAGCACCAGGTCACCCAATGTCGCCAGGTTGAATGTGGCGTCTCCCGGCACCAGAGTGATGCCACCCACAGCCCGGCCACGGGTAGCCTGGAACGGATCGAATGCGCGGGTTTCGCCCGGGCTCTGCTCAGTGCTGTTACTGCCGTAGGTCAGGTCGATCCTGCCTGTGGTTCCACTGTGCAATTGGGCATTGCCACGGATATTCACCAGCAGGCCATTCTGATCGTTTACATCAACGACGCTGCCCGGGTTCAGGGCCCCACCGATCCGCACGCGCAAATCACCACCGCCCGTCAATTGCAGGCTGCCATCAGCGGCGACCCGCCCGGTACTGCCAACCGCCAGCACCAGCCCTTGGCTGCGCGGGTTGACTAACGACGACATGCGGTTACCGTCCATAGCGGCAAGTACCCCGGCGTCACCGCCCACCTGTACATCCAGGTCACCGCCGCCCAGGGTGCCGAAACCGGTAAATCCGGTGAACCCATCAGCCCGGGTGCCGTTGGCGGTGTAGCTACCGAAATTGATCCACCAGGCCGTCGGCTGTGCCTGCCCTCCGGTGTCCACAGTGCCGCTGCCCTGGCGCCACAGCCAGTTGGCCACACCGTCAGAGTCAATACCGGTGTCCAGCGGGTTAGGCCGACCTGTAGCGACGAAATTACCCAGGCTACCCTGGATATTCCCCGTCAGGTTGCCCCCCACATTCACGCTCAAGTTACCGCCCGCCTCCGGGTACCAGGCACGGTACAGGCTGTCAGATGAGCCATTGACGAACTGTTCAAAATAACTCTTGGTATCGTTCAGTACCGTCTTTGCGCTGTTCAGCGCCTTGGGCTGGTTGTAGGGGTCACCGGCACCGGTTGCGGTGGACGATGTACCCGCGGTGTAGACCCCATACAGGGAGTCCATGCTCAAGTTGCCGGCGCTGAGCAATTCGAGGTTGCCCGTACCGGTGCGAATCACACTGAAACGGCTGCTGGACGGTGTCGCCGCATACTCTTTGCCACCCTGGGCAAGGCAATAGGCGGGCGAACTTGCACAGAATTCATCGATGGACGGTATACCGAACTGGTCCAGGATACTTTGCTCGATCGGCGTTCCGGCGGTGACGATAATCTTGTTGTCCGCCAGGTCCTTGGCGCCGAATTCGGTCCAGACATAGCTGACCTTCACCGCGCAATAAGCCGGATTGCCGGCACAGAAATCATCAATCGAACCCAGATCGAAATCATCGAGGGTTTTTTGGTCGATCGGATCGCCTTCCTTGACCACCACGTCATTGGCCGCAAAGTCCTCCACCGCAAAGGCGGTCCAGGTCAACTGGCCCTTGGCAGGCATTTCCTTGGCAAACATGCCGTAATGGCTGTCGGCCAAACGCAGGTCGCCGCTGCGCGGATGGGCTTGCAGGAGGCGGCTGTCCGCCGCCTCAGTGTCCGCACCCGCCACCAACCGCAGCGACCAGGACTGCGAACCTTCAGCCAGCATCGGCGAGAGGGCCCACAGCTTGCCCTGGCGCCCCGCCACTTCCGGACGCAACGCCACCGACTCAGCGCCGCCCGGCAACTTGACGTTGGTGCCGGAAGGAATCAACCCGCCGCGCGGCAGCGCGATGTCGCCATTGAGCGTCACGTAGTTTTGCGTTGGATTGCGCGCCTCGTAGTTCGTCGGCAACGGCACACCTTTGGGCCAGGTCAGCGCCCTGAGCTGGGTGTCCTGGGTCAGCAGGCTGCCGGCGTCCAGCTGTGAACCGGCCGCCAGGGTGTGTGCCTGGTTCAATAACGTACCGGCCGCAAACAGCACGTTGCCGGCGCTGTCGAACACCGCTGCCGCCAGCACCGTACCGGCAGGCAACACCAGGTCCTGGTTCAGCGTTGCCCGGGTCGGCAAACGCGTACCGGCGGCCACGCCCACGGCCATGATCGGCAGGTCGTAGTTGAGCACGGTGCCCGCCGGGAAGGTCGTACCGTCCGCCAGGCTGATGCCGTTACCCGGCACGATGATCGTGCCGCCGGTAAAGTCGATACCCGGCAACAGTACCCAGCCCTTGTCATCGACGGTCTGTGGCGGCGGCGCAAAACCGTCGTTGATGCTGCCGTAAATGTTCAAGTCGCCACCGGCGCGCAGGGTCAGGCTGCCTGACTCACCGGAGCCATACACCGAGGTGGTTTTCTGACTGTTGGGGTTGAGGCTGGCATAGCGATAACCCGACAGGTCCAGATCGCCCTGCACCACCAGGTCACCGTCCGGGGTCTTGCTGACGATTTCCACGCCGGGGCGCAAGTGGAAGACATCGGCGTAAGTTGAATTATTAAGCCCGGCGAGTTTGTTTTTCAGCAGGTTCTGGTTGAGCAGTGCATCGTTGATAAAGGCCGTGCTCGGCACATGCTTGGCATCCAGGTAAGTCTGGTCGATCTGCTGGTAAGGCCGCCCGCTGGCCGTCGGGTCGGTGACGAGTGGCGCATCGTCGTAGCTGATCATGCCGTTGAGGGCGATCGAGCGCGCGCCCTGAATCGTCAGGCGGCCACGGGCATCGATGTTGATGTCGTTGCTGGTGCCATCGGGGTTGATCAGCCGTGGCGCATTCAGCTCCAGGGTGCCGCGGTTGCGCCCGTCATTGCCCTGGGCTGCCTCGGTGCCGTGGCGCAGGTCGATGCGTGCGCCATCGGCCAGGGTCAGTTGGCCGGTGCCGGAGCCCAGCACCACCATGGCCCGGTTGGGCGAATCGATGATCTTGCCGTAGCTGTCCACCCGCAGCTTGCTGCCATGGGCGTCCAGTACCGCGCCGCCGTCCAGGGTCAGGCCGTTCTTGCCGGCCAGGTTGATGCTGCCGACGCGCTCGCCGCTGGCATCCACCAGGCCGGTGACCCGAAGGCTGCCATTGTCCACGGAGACGTTGATGGTGCCAGCTTTGAGGCCGTTGCCGATGATCAAATCGCCCTGCTTGAGCTGGAAGCTGCGTGCACCGAACACCTGGCCTTGGTTCAGGCGCTGGTTGAGGTCGGCGAACTGCTGGTCCAGGGAACCGCTGCTGCCCAGCCGTTGGGCCTGGATTTCCACGGTGCCTGCCTCGTAAGGCATCGTGGTCCCGCCCGCATCGTAATAGCCACTGCTGCCGGCGAGGATCGTGCCTTGCAGGTCGACGATACCGCCCGCTGCGTCCAACGCAACCGCGCGCAGCTTGCCGGCCTGGTTGTTTTTGGCCGACAGGTCGATGGTCGAGCCGGCGGCCTGCAGGATATTGCCGCTGCGGCTGTCCAGCAGCACATTGCCGCCCGCGCCGTACTGCGTCACGTCGTTGAACGCGATGGCGCGGCCGGCCACGTCGATCAAGGCCGCATCCGTCAGCACCACATCACCACGGGCGCCCAGGCTGACCTTGCCGCTGGGCAGCACCACCGCCGTGGCCAGGCGAATGCTGTCGCCTTGCAGGGACAACTCGGCGCCCTGGCCGTTGGCCGTGCCCCGTGGCCCCGCGGAGGCGGCAATATCAATCGCCCCGCCTGCGGTGATGCGGTTCACCGAACCGGCTTCACCGGTCATCAACGGGGTGAGGATATTCAGGTTGCCGCCGCTGTACTGGAAGCCTTTCACCGGGTCATAGGCGCCCTGGCTCTGATACACCGAGAGGCTGCCCTTGTGGTTGGCGGTCAGGCGCTCGCTGGCATTGAGGTTGACGCTGGCAAAGCCCAGGGCCAGGCGATCGAAACTGCTCACCGTGTTGGTCTGGGCAAAAGCGCCATAGCCGAACTCGATACGCTCGGCGTTGATATCCAGGCGCCCGCTGCCGGTGCCCGCACCGCCGGTTGCCACGGCTCCCGGTGGGGTCGTCGCGCCCTGCCAGATCAGGTTGGCGGTGTGAATGCTGGCCACGTCGCCAGCACCACCGGCACCGTAGATCGCCGGGGTGGAGAGCATCAGGTTGCTCAGCCGCGATTTACCCGTCAGTGGGTCATAGGTGTCCAGGGAGGTACTGCCGTAGAAGTTGAAACTGTCCCGCGCCGAGAGCTGCAGGGTTTCCAGGGCCGGCGCGCCGAACTGGGTGTCCCCGTTCAGCAGGCGATCGAGCAGGGTCTGGGTGAGCGTCAGGCCGGCCGGCAAGTGATTGGCTGCAGCAGCAGCGGCCAGGGCTTCCACGCTGCCGAGGTTAATGGTGTTGACCCCCAGGTTGAGGTGACGGGTGCCGTAACGCACCTGGTCACCCAGCTGGAAGGTGTCGTTGGTCAACGCCACGATGCTGCCTTCGGAGTACAGCCCGGTTTGCCCACTGCACACGCCTGTGTCACACACACCGATCCGGATCCCGCCGCTGGGCACCGTCGTACTGGTCGCAATGACATTGAGCAAGCCGTTGGACACCGCCAGCATATTGGTGACCTTGTAGATAAACCCATCGCGGGCATCGTAGCTGGCCTGGCCACGGCCAATGGTGTTGATGGACGCACCTTGCTCCAGAACGATCGCTTTCGTGTCGCTCAACAGAAAAACTTCCGGCGCGGCGAGCGTCGCGCCTTCCCGTAGTGTGATCGCGCTGTTGGCCTGATTCGTACCGCCTGCCAGAACGATGTAGTTGCCGGACTGGCCATACTGCACCGCCGTCATCCCCCCCACCATCAGGCGCGAGGCGCCCAAGGCGTTGAGGCTGTCGTCGCGCAAGGTAATCCCGGTGAAGCCGGGGGTCGCGGCGCTGCCCGCCGCGACCACTTCAATACCTTGGTAGCTTGGATCAATCACTGCCACGGCGCCGCCATAGCCACCCGCCGCGGCCTCAAAACGGCCGATGCCCTGGAACGAAAACGCATCAGCACCACCCCCTGGCCGCAACGTCAGTTTCAGAGTCTTGGCGTCGACGGCAAGCATCGGGCGCGGCACCCCCTGTTTGGCTGCGTCGGCGATGGCGAACTGTGCGTAGCTGGTCTCGTTGTATTGGGAATAGCGGCGCAAGGTATCGGCCGAGGTCAGGATCAACTGGCTGGCGACGCTGTTGCTGATCCCGGTGTTGGCAATGGACAAGCGCCCGGCGGTGGACCAGGAACCATTGCGCATCAGTTGGGCGCTGGCATCACTGCCGAGCCCCGCCAGGCCGTTGATCTCGACGCGGAAAGCCCCGGGCATCAAGGCGTAGGTGGACGGCATCAGGGTGTAAGTACCCGCCGGCAACCCCGGCACCCCGGCGCCGATAGTGACTTGCTGGCCGATCAACGGGTCGACCGCACCCGTCTCCGGCGCCACCGGCGCCGCGCCTGGCTGCACGCCGGGCGCGATGGCATAGATCGGGTTGGTGCCCAGGCCCGGCAGCACAAAACCACCGTTAGCCCCAAACTGCACCAGCGGGCTGTAGCGCGCATCCGTCGAGCCACCACGCCCGGACACGAAACCGGCCCCCAGCAGATCGCCGCCGCCGGACAGGTCCAGGGTGGCCTCAGGCTGCACCTGCACCGACTGGCCGCCCAGAATCACCCCGACGCTGAGTTCTGCGTTTTGGTTGACCAACCCACCCTGGCCGATAAACGTCACGGTCTTGCCGTTGTACTTATAGACCTGGCCATCCAGGGTGCCGCCATACGGCAGCACAAGGCCCTTGCCGCTCACCGACGTCACACTGCCGGGCAGTAATTGCACCAGGCTGCTGCCTGTACTGCCGATATCGATCAACCCCAGGGGTGCCCGCACCACACCGCCCTGCCGAACCGTCGCGGCGCCCAGTTGCAGGCGCCCGAACGCCGAGTAAGGCACAGCAGCATCAGCGCTGCCAGTACGGCCAATGGTCAGCGTACGCAGGGGGTCGAACGTGATGTTGTTGCTGTTGAATGCACTCAGGTAGCCCGCAATGACCCGCGCCCCCACCTCCGTGGCTGGATACAACTGCGCCGCCCGCAGGGTCATATCGCCCTGGGTCAATAACTGGGTGCTGATCCCCAAGGCCACGCCGTCCGCATTGGCGCCCGCCAGGAAGCGCAGGTCGCCCTGGCTGGTCAGGTTGACCTGATCAAAGCCGCGACGCTCAAGGCCGACCAGGCTGCCGTCTGCCTGGCGCAATTTGCCCTTACTGCCAAACAACACGCTGCCGCGCACATCGATCAAGCTGCCGCTGGCATTGAACTGCGCCTCGGTCGCCCGCAGCGACGGCAACGGCAACACGGACACCGGGTTCACGTAGAGCTCCCTGGCCGGCGAATCCATGCCGGACAGCAGCAGGTACGGCGCCGACAGATTGACCCGGGCGTTGGCCGCCGCGCCCTCACTGAGGTTGAAGGCGCCGCTGTACAGGCGCAGGCTCTGGCCCATGTTCAAGGACACATCGCCGTCGAAACTCAACAGGCCGTTGCTCATCAGCGCCAGGTTGTCGAAACCGCCCGCACTGACCTGGTCAACACCCAGGCGTGCGTGACCGTATTCCAGGCTGTCGGCTGCGTCTGCGGCGGTGCCGGCAAGTGAGTGGGCCTGATGGGTCTGGCCGAGCACCAGTTCACGCACCTTCAGTACCCGGTCGGTGACGTCGCCCTTGGTGTAATACGGGCTGTCCAGTGCCACGTTCAGGCTGCCGCCCGCTGCCCCGGCGCCGCCGGCCCTGGCCACAAAACTGCCGTCCAGGTACAAGCCATTGTTGGACGCCAGGCTGATGCTGCCGCCATTACTGGCCACCCGGGTTGCGCCCTGCCCCGGCACATTCAACACGGCCTGGGTGCCCGACGCCTCCAACCGGGCGCCCTCGCGTACCACCACGAACAGGTCACTGGCAGTGACCGTACCGGTGCTCAGGTTGATCTCGCCACCGATGCTGATCTTGCCGCCGTCGCGGACCAGCCCGTAAATGCCCCCTCGATTGTCCACAGCGGTCGCGGCCCGGGCGGCGACATCAATCAGTGCGTTTTCACCCAGCCAGATAGAGCGGCCATGGCCAATCGCGTTGGCCGACTCGAACGCCCGTGTGGTCAGGCCATTGAGGTTGACACTGCCGCCCCAGGCATTGAGCGTGCCGTCGACCGTCAATTGGCCGATGCTGCGCAAGTTGATCGCCTGGCCCGGGTCGACATTGATCACCGCCCCCTTGCCAACCATCAGCGTTGTTGTCGCCAATTGCGCGGCCGGGGATTCCAGGTGGCCGGCGGCCAACGTCAGGCTGGCGCCGCGCCGTTGGGTGAGTACGCCCTTGCTGGCGTCTTCCTGGTAAAGCTGTGGGGTCCAGCGCTCCATGACGCTGGCCGCATCGCCGCCGCCCGGCGTCGTGGCGGCCTGCTCCGAGAGCCGGTAGGCCGGTACGCTCACATCAACCTGAGTGCCATCGGTGACCAGTAGCCCTTCGTTGCCGGTAATGTCATAGGCGGAAAAACCCTTGTTGAAAAAATCCCCGGCCAACTGCAAGGTCTTAGCGTCCGGGGCCTGCGGGCTCTCGCCGATCTGCACCTTGTTGGCCTGCAAGGCCAGGGTGCCGCCTGCGCTGACACCATAACCACGAATCTCACCGGCCAGGTCCAGCGCCCCCAGCGCGCCCACGGTCACGTCGCCACCCTTGCCGCCCCGGGCTTTGCCGTCCAAACCGATGGTTGCCCCGGAGGACGTCTCCACCAGGCTTCCCGCCCCAAGGTTCACATCCCCGGAGCTGCGCAACGACACCTTGCCACCGTTGATATACGCCACCCCGTCAGTGGCCGAGGGGTCCAGCGCCAGGTTGTTCCAGCGGCCGGAGCTGTCCAGCTTGACCCCGGCGGCCACATCGAGCCGCCCGGTGCCCGGCAGAATCACATCGCCAACCACATTGGAGCGATTGAGGTCGACCTGATTGAGTATGTTGCCCGCGTTGATGCTGCCGCCGTGGGCCGTGAGGTTGGCGTTGACCGAAACTGCGGGCCCGAACAGGGTGATATCCCCGCCGTCGGCCACCTTGAGTGCGCCATTGACCTCAATCTGCTGCTTCGCACCGACCTTGATCGCGCCCAACTGGAAGCCATTGAGCTGGTCACTGTCGAGCACCAGTTTGCCCTGGCGCTCGGTCGGCAGCACTGTGGCCAGGTCCAGGCCGTCGGCGATTTTTTGCGTGCTGCTCTCGATCAACACCTGGTCGGTGGTCGGGGTCAAGGCGTAGCGCAACGTGCCGGTGGTCTTGTTGTAGATCGGCGTGTACTGGCCAATGATCAACTGGGCCCGCTGGGCCATGGCGGTCTGTGACTGCTGATAACCGTCCAGGTTGATATTCGGGGCCTGGGTCTGGCGATCGCCCTGGAATACATCGCTGATCAATTGGCCTTCCAGCACTGCGTTCGTGGTGCCTACCACCAGCTTGCCGGCGTCGCGGCCCACGGTGTAACCCGCTTCGTAGCGGCTTTGCTGGGCGACAAACGGGTTGTAGTAATAATCGGTGCGGCCCCAACGGGCGCTGGTGTCTTCAAAGCCTTTATAAATTCCCGAATAGAGAATGTCCCCAGGGGCTTTCGACAGCTCATAGAGCCGGCCATCAGGCCCCTTGAGCCAGGTTTGTTGGATGTAGCCGGCCTGCACATCCACGGTGCCGCCCGACAGATTGATTTGCGCGCCCTGCTGGGTCACGACGTCCTTGCCGGTAAAGGTCACGGTGCCGCCCTGGGCCATCCACTCGCCTACCGAGTGCCCTTGGGTGCCCAGATAACCGCCCACTTCCAGCAAGCCGCCAGCGGTGTACCAGCGGTCCGTGGCGTAACCATTGGTGCCCGCCGGGACAAATACCAGGTCGCGCAGGTCGACCCACACGTCGTTGTTGATCAACTGCCCGCCGTCACGGTTGACCGGCGCATCGCGCTGCTCGTTGCCCTGCACGTTGATCTTGATGTTGTTGGCTTCCATCGACACCTTGACGCCAATGGCGCCGGACACGTCGATCATCGCGCCATCGCGCACCAGGCTGCGCTGGCCAGCGCTGACGGCCACCTGGCCGCCGGTGGCCAGGGTGATCGAGCCCTTTTGGAAATCCACGGTGCCGCCGCTGACGATCTCGATCCGTGACTGGTCGGTGCGATCGGCCACGGCGCTGAGGTTGTTGAACTGGCCGGTGATCAGGTTGGCGGGCAGGCCATCGAGCTTGATCAGGCCATTGTCCTTCTGGCTGTTGAGGGCGGTGCTGCCGCTGGCGTCCAGCAGGATCGCGGTGGTGCTGCCCTCACCCAACGTCACACTGCCGGTGGCGTCGCTGGCGGCGTTGAGCAAATGGATCGTGCCGCGGACGTCCACCGACGTACTCGCCAGGGCCACGCCGTTCTGCTGCACCTGGTGCCCGGTAAGGGTGATGTCGCCGGTGGAAGCCATGATCAGGCCGCTGTTGGTGACCTTGCCCGCCGTGCTGCCGGCCTTGAGGCTGGTGGCCACTTCATTGCCACGGGTGGTGGATCGATCGTTGCCCGTGGTGCCGACGCCCTTACGGATATAAAAACTGTCACCGGCGGCCAGGGTGGTCTGGCCCTTGGCAGTGATGATGGTGCCGGCGTTCTCGACTTCCGCGCCCAGCAACAAGGCATAGCCACCGGCGTCGGTGGAGGTGGCCGGGTTGTGGGTCTGGATCAGTGCACCGCGCTGCACCTCGACCTTGCCCGCCGCGTCGGTGAACGTCGGCTGGGTGCCGTTGGCATCCACGTAAATGCCGCGCTGGGTGAACTGGTCATCGGTGATGTTGGTGGCGGCCGCCACCAGGTTACGCACGTTGACCTGGCTGCTGCCGCTGAAGATCACGCCGTTACGGTTCATGATCATCACCGTGCCGGCACCGGTGATCTGGCCCTGGATTTCGCTGGGGCGAGCGTTGGGGTCGTTGACGCGGTTGAGCACCGCCCAGTTCGACTGCTGCTGGAAATCGACGGTGGTGTTGCGCCCGACGTTGAAGGTTTCCCAGTTGAGAATCGCCTTGTCGGCAGTCTGCTCGATGCTGACCGTGGTCTTGCCACCGGACTGGCTTTGGGTCGGGCCCTTGGCGTTGGTCCAGCCCTGGGTCAGGCTGTTGTCGACCTGCAGCCCGCCTTTGCCGAGGCCATCGGGAATCGTCGAGACCTGGCCGAGCGCGGCTTGCCGGCCAGCGGCCTGTGCCGCCTGCTGGGCCGCGATCGCCGCGACACTGTTGTTGAGGGTGCTGATGGAACGTGCCAACTGCTGGTTGACCCGCGCCTGCTGGTTAAGCGACGGAATCCCCGGCACCTGCCCTGCACCCAGGCGTGCGGCGGTGGCCGCCTGGGAGGCGCCCTTGTCGGCAAACCAGCCGGAACTGAACGCCGTGGCTGCATGCGCGTTACCCGCCACCATCAACAAGGCAATCGCCTGTGCCAGGGGCTTGAGGCGCAGCACTGTCTGGGTGTTCAGGTTAACCGGTGATTTGCAGCGGACCATCTGGAAGCTTCCTTTTTTGATGTCGCCCAGGGGCAAGACACGCTTACGTATGAGGGTTAGGCGGTTGGCGAGGGACGGGACTGAACTTCTGTCACGGAAAGTTCATGTAAGGCTGCTAGCTGGCCTCCATGAGGACGTCTGTAGGAGCGAGCTTGCTCGCGAAGGTCGTTAACGATGACGCAGGCATCCTGAATCAGCGCCCTCGTTTTTTTCGCGGGCACGCTCGCTTCTACCGAAGAAACTCCGGCCTCGGATGCCTGTAAAAACGCAAAAATCAGCAACGGCACAGGCCGTTGCTGATCGGGTGTTGCGGGTCGGCAAAAGCGTGGGTTACAGCGGACGACCGATGGCGTTGCAGACGTCAGACTTGCCGATGCTCAGAGCACTGGTAGCGGTGACGAAGTTGCTGGTAATCGCTGTTTTCCAGGCCGTTGGCAGTGGAACAAAACGGTTGGCCTTGATGGCGTTGTCGTTGCTGTTCAAGGCGCTGGAACCGTAGTGACGGGTGAAGAACGCACGTACTTGCGAGGTTTGAGTAGCGTCGGCGTAGCACTGGCTGAAGATCAGGTTGGTGAAGCCCAGGATCGGATAGCCGCTGCTTGGGTAAGCCACGACGCTTGGGTCAGCAGGGTCGGCAGCGGCAGCAAACACCGGCACCCAGGCATTCTGGTTGGCGACGTTGGCAGCGGTCGGTACTGGCACAGCAGCAATGGCGGTGGAAACGTTATCCGGGGCTGGGGAAACACCACCGATCTTGGCCACTTTGGTAGCGTCATCCAGGCCAGCCAGGGTAGGCGCGGCGTAGTCCGGGCTCATGTAGGTGATACCACCGGTGGTAGCGTTCAGCGCGTCCATCACGCCTTGGCTGGTGACGGCAGGTACGGCACCTGCTGGCACGCCAAAGCTGTCCGCGAAGTTGGTGGTGACCACAAACTTCTTGGACTCATTGACGCACTTGGCCGCCAGGAAACGGGTGAACAGCTCGGTGGTGCCACTGGCTTCGTTACGGTAAACCACCACGATGTTACCGGTGCGACCGGTAGCCGGGAGTTGGTTCCACGTGTTAATGCGACCCGAGAACACGCCGCACAGTTGATCAACGGTCAGATCAACCGCGTTGGTACCTGCCATGTTGAACGGAATGGCAACCGAAGTGGCTACCGAAGGCACCTGAATCAGCTTGCCCCAGGCCGCTTGTTTGTTAGCGGCGTAGGTGGACAGTTCAGTCGAGGACAGCTTGGAGTCGCTACCCGCCCAGTGCACGTTCTTGGTGCCGGTCCCGAACTGGCTGTAGTCGTTGTTCAGGAAAGCCAGTTTGCCTTTACCGCTACCCACACCGATGTAAGCGGCGAAACCGGCAGTCAATACACCGGAGGTCTGGTACAGCGGTTGTGGCAAGGTGGCGCCGCCACCGTTGATGTCAGCCATTGCAGCCTGGGCCGAGCACAGTGCAGCGAGGGTCATGGATACCGCGAGAACGTTGCGCTTAAACATGAAGAAGCTCCTTTCGTCGTGTTTGTACGTTGGGGTAGATGACGCTATGGCTTCGGTCCCGGGCTGTGTTCTGGGGGTTACCAAGGGTGAGGCCATGGGTATGAAATTTCGCAGCATCCGATGACAGCTAAAGGAAAAAACCTCGGGAGGAACGGCTTGATTTTTAAAAAGATTCTCGGGTGTTTTGGTCACGCTTTTGGACTGTTTGGGGGTGAGGTGACAGCGAGGTTTCACTGGGACTTTTCGGTACTGGGCTTGAGGCGGCGCGGGCCGTGTCGATGGGATTGGAAAATGACAGAACGAGGAACCCGAGGTTGGGACCCGCGTGTCAGGTGCAAGAAAATAGTGTTGAAGAAACGCAGCTCCCACACTTTGATCGGTGCGGCACTCAAGATCAGGTCACCAGTTGGTTGATTTCGATGATCGGCAGCAGCACCGCCATGACGATCACCAACACCACAGCGCCCATCACCACGATCATCAAAGGCTCCAGTAACGCGGTCATGCCCATTGCCCGGCGCTCGATATCCCGCGACAGGGTTTGCGCGGCGCGCTCCAGCATCGGCGGCAGCGAGCCGGTTTTTTCACCGCTGGCGATCAGGTGAATCAGCACCGGCGGGAAGACTTTTTCCACCGCCAGCGCCGGGGCCAGGTTGACGCCCTCGCGAACCTTGGCGGTGGCGTCGGTGACGCACTGGCTCAGGCGGTCGTTGGACAGGGTTTGGCGCGCTGCTTCAAGCGCGCGTAACAACGGCACCCCGGCCCCGCCGAGAATCGCCAGGGTCGAGGCAAAACGCGCGGTGTTAAGCCCCAGTACAAACCGCCCGATCAGCGGCAAGCGCAGCACCCGGCTGTGCCAGCTCAAGCGCGCCACGGGGTTACGCAGGTACAACCGCCAGCTCCAGAAACCACCCACGATCCCGGCAAAACACAGCCAGCCCCAGGCGCGGATAAAGTCACTGGCGTTGAGCATCGCCAGGGTGAGCCCCGGCAGGTCCTGGCGGGCCTGGGAAAACGCACTGACCACCTGCGGCACCACGTAGCTGAGCAGGAAAATCACGATGCCGATGGACACCAGCCCCACCACGCCCGGGTAGATAAACGCCGTGAGAATCTTGCCCCGCAGGTTGTTGCGTTCCTCGATGTAGTCGGCCAGGCGCTCCATGACTTGGGCCAGGTCGCCGGACTCCTCCCCTGCCGCGATCAGCGCACGGTAGATCGACGGAAAATCCCGTGGCCGCGCGGCCAACGCATCGGCCAGGCGCATGCCGCTGCGCACATCCGCGCGCACGGCGCTCAAGGTCTGGGCGATGTGTTTTTTCTCGGCTTGCTCCACGGTGGCACTGAGGGCCGCCTCCAGTGGCAGGCTGGCACCCAAGAGGCTCGCCAATTGCCGCGTGGCCCACGCCAGGTCGTTGTCCGAGAGCTTGGCGCTGAACAGGCTGCTGCCACCGGCTTGGGGGTTATTGTTCTCGACCTGCACCCGCAAGGCCGTGAGGCCTCGGCTGCGCAAGTTGGCAAAGGCGCCGCTCTGGCTGTCTGCCTCAAGGTGCCCGGACTCCAGCTTGCCGGTGGCGTCGGCGGCTTCGTAGCGGTATCGGTTCATCAGGCGTCCCGTGTTACGCGCAGGATTTCTTCGGGGGCGGTGGCGCCGCTGCGCACCCAGCGTTCGCCGTCTTCGCGCATGCTGAACATTCCCGCGCGGCGTGCGGCGGCTCTCAAGTCCTGCTCGCCGGCGCCCTGGTGGATCAGGCCGCGCAGCTCGTCGTCGATGCAGAACAACTCATGGATACCGGTACGGCCGCTATAGCCGATCTGGTTGCACTGCGCACAGCCAACCGGCCGCCAGGTACCGGGCGCTGCCGGGTCTTCCTGTTTGCAGTGCGGGCACAGCCGGCGCACCAGGCGCTGGGCCAACACGCCGAGCAAAGAGGACGCCAGCAGAAACGGTTCGACGCCCATGTCGATCAGGCGGTTGACCGCTGAAACGGCATCGTTGGTGTGCAGGGTGGCGAGTACCAGGTGGCCGGTGAGCGAGGCTTGCACGGCGATTTGTGCGGTCTCCAGGTCGCGGATTTCACCGATCATGATGATGTCCGGGTCCTGGCGCAGGATCGCCCGCAGGGCCAGGGCGAAGGTCATGTCTATCTTCGCGTTGACCTGGATCTGGCTGATGCCCGGCAGGTCGTATTCCACCGGGTCTTCGACGGTGAGGATGTTGCTGGTGCTGGCGTCCAGCCGGGCCAGGGCGGCGTAGAGGCTGGTGGTTTTGCCGCTGCCGGTGGGGCCGGTGACCAGCACAATGCCGTGGGGTTGGCGGATCAGGGTGTCGAGTTTGCCGAGCACGGCGGGGTCCATGCCGAGGGTTTCCAGTTGCAGGCGCCCGGCTTGTTTGTCCAGCAGGCGCATCACCACGCGTTCGCCGTGGCCGGTGGGCACGGTGGACACACGAATATCGATGGGGCGCCCGGCCACGCGCAGGGCGATGCGGCCGTCCTGGGGCAGGCGTTTTTCGGCGATGTCGAGTTGGGCCATGATTTTGATGCGTGAGACCAGGGCGCCGTGCAGGGCCTTGCGCGGGGACACGACGTCGCGCAGGGTGCCGTCGACGCGGTAGCGCACCACGGAATGGGTTTCGTAGGGTTCGATGTGGATGTCGCTGGCTTCGTCGCGGGCGGCCTGGGTGAGCAAGGCGTTGATCATGCGGATTACCGGGGCGCCGTCCTGGGTGTCGAGCAGGTCAGTGATCTCGGGGATGTCTTGCATGAGGCGGTCGAGGTCGACTTCGTTTTCGGCGGCGCCCACGACGGCGGCGGCGCTGCCGGTGTCGGCGTAGGCTGCGGCCAGGAGGCCGTCGAGTTCGTCGTCGCGCACCTGCTGGAGGTGGGTTTGGCCGAACTGGCGGTGGACTTCGCTGATGGACCAGCCGGGGGTTGAGGGGCAGATGGTCAGCGTCGGGCCCTGGGTTCCCGGGTGGAGGAGGATGCGTTGGGATTTGGCCCAGGCGTAGGGGAGTAGGCTCATGCTTTTTGGCTCCTTTTGGTTGTGTACATATCCATTCCTTCGGTTACGGCTTCGATTGGTTCCGCTCTTACAGCGGCTCACTTTTGAACAGCGCAAAAGTAAGCAAAACGCTCTTGCCCCACCACTCGGCACCTCGCTTAGGCTCGGTGTGCCCTCAGCTCCGGTAGTACTGCGCGGGCCGCCGCGACGGGGCGTCCCTGCCCCGTCGCGGCTAAACCGGCGTCCTGCCGGTTTACCCGCTCCGTACTACCTGCGTTCGGCCAGCGTGGTTTAACGGGGCGCCTAAGATCAAGATCAACAGCAGATCAAGAACACAGCGGCCTACCGGCCGGCTTGAGTGGTGTAGATCAAAAGCAAAATCAAAAGC
>NZ_NIXO01000071.1 GCF_002204795.1 Pseudomonas sp. K2I15 | reverse complement strand
TGCCAAACCTCCAACACCCCCACATGCCCGCGCCACCCCTCAACCATCAACCCCTGCTCCCGCTGATTCCCCGCCGCATCCAGGGTCGGATCCTCAGCCAACACCAACCGCACCACCCCCTCATACCGCCGAACCGGCCGATAAACCGTACGCAACGCCGACGCATACGTGCGCGCCGGCCCATCCATCGCATCCACCGAAGACCGCGCAGGCAACAGCCCCACCCCCACCATCCCCGCATGCAACAACCGCCGCTGCCCCACCTCATCGCGCGCGGCAAAATCCACCGCATCAATCCCAAGCGACCGACCCGAAACCACCTGCATCGACTCCACCAACCGCAACAACGCCGCCGTCGTGGTATAGGGCCTTCCCACCACCCCATTCCCCCCAGGCGACTCGCTATCGATCAACGTCAACGATGCCACCTCACGCCCCTGGGCCTGCAACCGTGTGGCCATCTCAAACACCACCCAGCCGCCAAACGAATGCCCGACCAAATGCACAGGCCCCTGCGGACACTCCTGCTCCAGAGCCTGCAAATAACAGCGCGCCGCCGCCTCAACCTGACTGTGAGGCACCGCCTCCCCATCCAACCCACGCGGCTGCAACCCAAAGATCGGCCAGTCCCGGCCCAACGCCTCGGTCAACCCCACAAACCCCGTCACGCTATCCCCCGCCCCCGGCACGCAAAAGATCGGCGCATGCCCGGCGCGGCCACTCTGGATCCGCAACAACGGCTGATGCGCCGCCACAGCCGGCGCCTCACTCAACGCCAGGGCCTCACCCAACGCCTGCCCCAACGCCTGGATATGCGGCGCCTGCATCATGCTCTGGTGATCCCCGGGCACTTCAATGCGGCGCAATTGCCCAGCGGCCAACGCCTCATCCCAACCCAAATCCAGGCTGCGTCGCGACAGCTCCGTCGGCCGCTCAAAGGCGCTGAACAGGTGCACCGCCAGCGGCATCGGGAACAGGCTGTAATGCGCCAAGGCATGCCCATGGCCCACTTCCCGCTCGATAAAACTCAATAGCTCCGTATCCGTTGCCGCCGCCATCTGCGCGTACAACAAATGCCGATCGCGGCAGCGTTGCAGCAAGCCAGCAAAGTCCAGCTGTCCAATCTGCGCATCCAGTTGCTCAAGGTTCGCCAACTCATCCACACCTCCCTGTGCCTTCCAATACGCCGTGCACTGCAATAACAAATGCCGCTTGAGGGCATCCGGCCCGGTCCAGCGCGCCTTGCCCTGGTCGGTCATGCGCGGCACGTAGCTGTCGATCAACCCGAGGAACGCCACCGGCTCATCCAGCCCCAGCAGTTGCATCGCCACTTCATAGGCCAACACCCCGCCGAACGACCAACCCGCCAGGCGATACGGCCCATGGGGTTGCACCGACCGAATGATCCCCACCAGCCGCGCCGCAAGGCCTTCCATAGTTTGCAACTGCGTCTCACCGAGGGGCGCGCCGGGCAAGCCGTAGATCGGGTAATCACCCGGCAAGTGCCGGCCCAACGCCGGAAAATACACATCCATGCCGCTAAACTCATGCACCAGGAACAACGGCGGCTGGCTGCCGCTGGCGCGCACGGTGATCAGCGAGCTGTCGTCCATCCGCACCGTGCGCTGACCAAGCATCGAAGCCACCGAGGCCACGCTGGCATGCTGGAACAGCTCCGCCAGCGACACCGCAAGCCCCGCCTCTTCCATCAGGTTGACCAGCCGGATCGCCAGCAGCGAATGCCCGCCCAGTTCAAAGAAACTGTCATGCCGACCGACCTGCTCCAGCCTCAATACCTCGGCCCAGAGTCGTGCCAAAGTCTGCTCCAGCTCATTCGTCGGCGCTTCGAACACGCGGCTCACCAGCGCCTCCATCGCAGGCACCGGCAGGGCCTTGCGGTCGACTTTGCCGTTGGCGGTCAGCGGCATTTTTTCCAGCCGCACATAGGCCGACGGCACCATGTAGTCCGGCAGGTGCTGCAGCAGATGGCTGCGCAGAACGTCGATGGCGAGCGACTCGCCGGTGTAGTACGCCACCAGGCGCTTGTCCCCCGGCGCGTCCTCCCGCGCCAGCACCACCACATCCTTGATCCCGGCACAGGTCGCCAAACGCGCTTCGATCTCGCCCAATTCGATGCGGAAACCACGGATCTTCACCTGGTCGTCATTACGCCCGATGCACTCCAGCAACCCGTCCGCCGACCAGCGCCCAAGGTCGCCGGTGCGGTACAACAAACCATCGCCAAACGGATCATCGACAAATTTCTCGGCCGTCAGCTCAGGCCGGTTCAGATACCCCTTGGCCACGCCGTGCCCGCCAATGCAGATTTCCCCGACCACACCCAGCGGCACCGGCTGCAAGCGCGCATCCAGCACATGGATTTGCGTGTTGGAAATCGGCCGGCCGATCGGCACGCTTTCGGCATCGGCGGCGATGGCTTGCACTTCATAGGTGGTGGCGTACGTGGTGGTTTCGGTCGGGCCGTAGCAGTGCACCAACCGCAGCGTCGGCGCCTGGGCCAGCAGGCTGCGGAACGCCGCCGGGTCTGCTCGTTCACCGCCGCACAGGAGGATGCGTAACCCGGCCAACGCGTCGGGAATCAGCTGCACGTACTGGTTGAACAGCGCAGTGGTGACGAACAGGATCGTCGCCCCGCTCGCCGTCAGTGCCCGGCCAAAAGCGCCTGGGTCGAGCAGGGTGGCAGGGTCGATCACCCGCACCTGGCCACCGTTGAGCAAGGGCCCCCACACGTCCATGGTGCTCGCATCGAACGCCGGGTTGGAGGCAAACGCCACGCGGTCATGTGCATTGAAATCGGCATAGCCATTATTGATCACCAGCCGCGTGATGCCCCGGTGCGGCACCAACACGCCTTTGGGCGTACCGGTAGAGCCGGAGGTGTACATGATGTACGCCACGCGCTCCGAGGACTGCGACAGGTCCGGGTTGTGGCTCGGTTGCGGGTCCAGCGCCAGGGTATCGAGGTCGAGGCGTCGGGCCGGGTAATCGATGGACGCGCTGCTGTGGGTCAGCAGCCACACTGCGCCGCTGTCCTGCACCATAAAGGCCTGGCGCTCGGCCGGCGCGTTGATGTCCAGCGGCACATAGGCTGCCGCACACTTGAGGATCGCCAGTTGGCTGAGCAACAGGTCAACCGAGCGTGGCAGCAGGATCGCCACGTGATCGCCGGGCTGTACCCCCACGCGGCGCAGATGGTGCGCCAGTTGGTTGGCGCGAATGTTCAGCTCGCTGTAACCCATGACGTGTTCACCCTGTACCACGGCGATGGCGTTCGGGCGTGCCTGGGCCTGGGCCTCGAACAAGCGCTGCACGGTATGTTCGCGGGGGAATTCGCGCTGGGTGGCGTTGAATTCCACCTGTATTTTTTGGCGCTCTGCCGCCGGCAGGATCGACAGCTGGCTGATCACGCCCTCGGCATTCTGTTCGAGGGCTTGCACCAGTTGTTCAAGCGCAATGTGCAAGTACTCACAGAGGCGTGGTGCGCCCTGCCCCATGGCGTCAAAGGTAAACCCGTCGCCCAGGTCATCGACACTCAGGGACAGCGCAAAGTTGGTGCGTTCCTCGGCCTTGAGCACTTGCATGCCCTGCCAGGCCTCAGCCACTCCGCCGGCTTGCGGCGCACTGTGGCGATAGTTGAACAGCACGCTGAACAGCGGCGTATTGGCCGGCAGCCCGCTGCAACGTTGGGCCAGGGTCAGCGGCGCATGTTCGTGGCTGAGCAGTTGGGTCAGGCGTGCATGGGTCGCCATCAACGCCGCGTGCACCGTGCACTCCCCAAGGTCGACCCGCAGCGGCAGGGTGTTGATGAACACGCCCAGCGCACGTTCGGCCCCTTCACCGCCTTGCAGCCGGCCCAGCAATACGGTGCCGAACACCACCTGTTCCCGACCGGAAACCTTGCCCAACACCTGGGCCCACGCCAGGTGC
The DNA here is from genome assembly GCF_002204795.1 of Pseudomonas sp. K2I15. Classification (GTDB taxonomy): domain Bacteria; phylum Pseudomonadota; class Gammaproteobacteria; order Pseudomonadales; family Pseudomonadaceae; genus Aquipseudomonas. The sequence goes on along the minus strand of NZ_NIXO01000071.1, from coordinate 20,424 downwards.
ATCAGGCTCGCAACGCTCACCCCAAGATGACGCGCCAGGGTACGCAGGCGACCGTTCAACAGCGGGGCGACGCTCAGGCGCGCCTTTAGCGCTTCACCCGGTGCATTCAACGCCAGCGTCGGCTCATCGATATCCCCGAGCATCTCGCAGAAGAACGCTTCGTGCTCTTCCTCGCGCATTCCCAGCCGCGTCTGGGCCACATAATTGCGATACGGCACTGCCGCGCCCAACTGCTCGCGATGGCCCAACAGACAGGCCTGCATCTCGTGTTGCAGCACTTCCAGTGCAACGTGGTCCATCACCAAATGATGGAACAGCAACAACGCAACCACCCGTTGGTTGGCCGGGTCCTCGGCATACACCAGGCGCATCAACGGCGCCTGGGCCAGGTCCAGCCGATGCTGGTCGAAGCGCGCCTGCAATTGCCCCAATACATCGCCCGCAATTTCAATCGCCTCGACCTGCAACGACGCCTGTCGCCACACCACTTGCACCGGCTCATCCAGCCCGTCCCAGTGCATCGACGAGCGCAAGATGTCATGCCGCTCGATCACCGCCTGCAACGCCTGGGCAAACGCTTCAAGGCGCTCAACGCTGGCAAAGGCGAACTGCGCCCGCAACAGGTACGCGTCACCCTGCTGCACCGCGCGGTGGTGATACAGGATCCCGGCCTGCAACGGCGCCAGCGGGTAGATGTCCTGCACGTTGGCCGCGCCGCCGGGAATGGTCGCCACCAGGCGGTCGATGGCGGGTTGCTCCAGGGTCACCAGCGGCAGCATATCCGGGGTGATGCGCGTGCAATCCTCGGCAATGCCATTGGCAGGCACCACCACTTCGCGGCCAACGCCCACCGCTGCGGCCAACGCCGCCAGCGTGGGTTGGCCAAACAACACCTTCACATCGGCCGACAGCCCGGCCCGGCGCATGCGACCGATCAGGCTGGCGGCCAGCAGCGAATGGCCGCCCAGTTCGAAGAAATTGTCATGACGGCCGACCCGCTCCACATTGAGCAAATCAGCCCACAGGCCAGCCAGGGTGATTTCGGTTTCACCCACAGGCGCGACGTATTCCCGGGCGATCACCGACTCCAGGCCCGGCGCCGGCAGCGCCTTGCGGTCGAGCTTGCCGTTGGGGCTCAGCGGCAAGGCGTCCAGGTGCATGAAGGTCGCCGGTACCATGTAGTCCGGCAGGTGTTCCAGCAGGTGGCTGCGCAGGGCGTCGATTTCGGTCTGCACGCCAGTGTAGTAAGCCACCAGGCGTGAATCACGGGCCACCACCGCTGCTTCGTTGATCTGCGGAAACTGGAGCAGTCGCGCCTGAATCTCGCCCAGTTCGATACGCAGGCCACGGATTTTCACCTGGTCGTCATTGCGGCCCAGGTACTCGATATTGCCGTCGGGCAGGTAGCGCCCAACGTCGCCGGTGCGGTACATCCGGCCTGCGCTGAACGGGTCCTTGAGGAATCGTTCGGCGGTGAGTTCAGGACGATGCAGGTAACCCCGTGCGACTTGCACGCCGCCGATGAACAGCTCACCGACCACGCCCAACGGCATGGGCTGCAACTGCGCGTCCAGCAGGTACATACGGGTGTTGGCAATCGGTTTGCCGATGGGTGTGTTGTCCGGCGTAACCGGCCCGGCGCAATCCCATGCCGTCACGTCGACCGCCGCTTCGGTGGGGCCGTAGAGGTTGTACAAACCGATGCCTGGCAACTGCTGTTTGAAGCGTCGCACCAGGCTGCCGGGCAAGGCTTCACCGCTGCACATCACCCGCACCAGCCCGGCACTCTGGCTGACGTCGCCATGGGCCAGGAACACGTCGAGCATCGAGGGCACGAAGTGCAAGGTGGTGATCTGCTCTGCCTCGATCACATCACACAGGTAAGCCGGGTCTTTATGCCCGCCAGGGCGCGCCATCACCAACCGGGCGCCGGTGAACAGCGGCCAGAAAAACTCCCACACCGACACGTCAAAGCTGAACGGGGTTTTCTGCAATACCGAGTCCTGCGCAGTGAGCCCGTACTCGTCCTGCATCCACAGCAGGCGGTTGACCACGCCTGCGTGTTCGTTGATCACGCCCTTGGGCTGGCCGGTGGAGCCGGAGGTGTAGATCACATAGGCCTGATGTTGCGCGGTCAACCCGTCGAGCGGTGGGTTGGACCTCGGCTGGTGCTGCCAGGTGTTCTGGTCCAGGTCCACCACCGGCGCCGTCACGTCGCCCAGCAGCGAACGAGTTTCGCCCCGCATCAGCACGGCTGCCGGTGCACTGTCGTTAAGCATGTAGGCGATACGTTCCAGCGGATACGCCGGGTCCAGCGGCACATAACCGCCGCCCGCCTTGAGGATCGCGAACAGGCCGATGACCATCTCCAGGCCGCGCTCGACGCAAATCGCCACCCGCGAATCCGGCTGTACACCCAGTTCACGCAGATGGTGCGCCAACTGGTTGGCCCGTTCGTTCAGCTCGCGGTAGCTCAGGCATCGCTCGCCGGCCTTAACCGCCAGCGCATCGGGCGTGCGCTCCACTTGGGCTTCGAACATGCCGTGCAGCGTCTGGTCGAGGTTGTACTCCACATCGGTGGCGTTGAAGTCGAACAGCAGGTGCTCGCGCTCCCGCGCTTCCAACAATTCAGCATGCTCCAGCACCGCCTGATCGTTATCGACCATGGCCTGCAGCACGCGGGTGAAGTAGCCGGCATAGCGCTGCATCGTCGACTCATCAAACAACGCAATGGCGTACTCCAGCGTGCCGCGAATTTCGCCCCGTGCCTCGCCGAGGTTCAGGGACAGGTCGAACTTGGCAAAGTGACTGTCCTCCACGATCCCTTCAAGGCTCAGGTCACCCAGTGCCAGGACGGGCGCGTCGCTGTCCTGCCAGGTCAACATCGTCTGGAACAACGGGCTGTGGGCCAGGCTGCGCAATGGCCGGGTGATTTCCACCACCTGTTCAAACGGCAAATCCTGATGAGCCTGGGCGTCCAGGGTCAGCCCCTTGACCCGCGCCAGCAGCGCCTCGGCGCTCAGCTCACCCGAGGTATCGATGCGCACCGCCAGGGTGTTGACGAACAACCCGATCAAGCCTTCCACCTCGGCCCGCTGGCGGTTGGCGACCGGCGAACCAATCACCACCTCCTGTTGCCCGGCCAGGCGCGCCAGCAACGAGGCCCACGCAGTCATCATCACCATGTACAGCGTAGTGCCATGGCGTTGGCTCAGGGCCTTGAGCCCGGCGCTCAGGCGTTCATCCAGGCGCACGTCGACGCTGCTGCCGGCGTAATCCTGTTGGGCCGGGCGTGGACGATCAGTGGGTAGCATCAGCAATGCTGGAGCGCCGGCCAGGGTGTGTTGCCAGTAGCTGCTCTGGCGATGCAACACCTCGCCGCTCAGCCACAGGCGCTGCCACACGGCAAAATCGCTGTACTGGATCGGCAACGGCGGCAATGGATCAGCATCACCGCGACTGAAGGCCTGATACAGCGCCATCAACTCGCGGGTCAGCACGCCCATGGACCAGCCATCGGACACGATATGGTGGAGGGTCAGCAGCAACACGTGATGATCGTCGGCCATGATCACCAGCCGCCCGCGCAGCAACGGGCCGCGTTGCAGGTCGAAAGGCGCCGAGGCTTCGCCCTGGATCAACGCTTCCAGCACCTGCTGTGCTTGCGGGTGGCGACGCAGGTCCTGCACTTGCAGGGGCATCACCTCTTCCGGCGGCACGATCAGCACACAGGCGTCGTCATCCTGCTGGGCGAAACGGCTGCGCAAGGTCTCATGCCGCGCGACGATCCGCGCCAAAGCCCGTTGCAGCGCATCCACATGCAACTGCCCGAGCAGGCGCAAACCGATGGGGATGTTGTAAGCCGTGTTGGCACCTTCCATCAGCGCCAAAAACCACAGGCGTTGCTGGGCAAACGACAACGGCAAATCCGCATCACGCGCCGCCGGCAGGATATCCGGCAAGGTGCTGCGCCCCGCCTGGGCCAGCACCTGCGCCACCGCCACCAGTTCGGCATTGGCGAACAGCTCGCCCAGCGCCAGGTCCACCCCAAGGCGCTGGCGTACCTGGGACACCATGCGCATGGCCAGCAACGAATGGCCGCCCAACTCAAAGAAGTGATCCTGACGCCCCACGCGTTGCACTTGCAGCACGTCGGCCCAAATCTGCGCGAGTACCGTTTCAATATCGCCGTGAGGCGCCTCGTATTCGCGGGTGAAGACGGCGGCCAGGTCCGGCTTTGGCAGGGCCTTGCGGTCAAGTTTGCCGTTGGCAGTCAGGGGCAGCGCGTCGAGTTTTACGTAGGCCACCGGCACCATGTAGTCCGGCAAGTGCGCCACCAGATGGGCGCGAATCTCGCCCACTTCGAGGGCATCAAACTGCGGGTTTTCAGTGAAGTACGCCACCAGCCGTGGCTGGCCGGGTTGGTCTTCACGGGCCAGCACCACGGCTTCCTGGAGGCCGGGCAGCTGGTTGAGGCGGGTTTCAATTTCCCCCAGCTCGATGCGCACGCCACGGATTTTCACCTGGTCGTCATTGCGGCCCAGGTACTCGATATTGCCATCCGGCAACCAGCGCGCCAGGTCGCCGGTGCGGTACATGCGGCCCGCATTGAATGGGTCATCCAGAAAACGTTCGGCCGTCATCTCAGGGCGGTTGAGATAACCCCGCGCCACGCCCTTGCCGCCCACATACAGCTCGCCGGCCACCCCGAGCGGCACCGGGCGCAGTTGCTCATCCAACAGGTAAACCGTGGCATTGGCGATGGGTTTGCCGATGTGCAACGGTTGCCCGGGCTCGATCCGGCCGGAGGTGGCAACCACCGTGGCTTCGGTGGGGCCATAGTTGTTGATCACCTCGAAACGCTGGGCACGGGTGAACTGGCGCAGACGGTCGCCGCCAATCAGCAAGGTGCGCAGGGTTGGGTGTTCGATGTTCTGGCTGAACGCGTATTCGGCCACCGGCGTGGGCAGGAAACACACGTCCAGCGGTTGCGCGCGCCACCAGTCCAGCAGCGCGTCGATGTCTTCTGCGCCGTCGTGGGCCGGCGGCAGGTGCAAGGTCGCGCCCACGCACAGTGCCGGCCAGACTTCCCAGGCCATCGCGTCAAAGCCGAACCCGGCGACGCTTGCGGTATGCCGGCCGGCACACAGGTCAAACGCGGTGCAATGCCAGTCCACCAGATTGGCCACGGTGTGGTGCTCCACCATCACGCCCTTGGGCAGGCCGGTGGAGCCGGAGGTGTAGATCACGTAGGCCAGGTTGGAGGGCGTGACAGCCACGTGTGGGTTGCTTGCCGAATGGTGATGCCAGGTAAAACGGTCCAGGTTGATCACCGGTACGTCGAGTACGGGCAAGCGTTCCAGCAGCGCGTGTTGCGTCAGCACCGCCACCGGTGCGCTATCAGTGAGCAGGTAGTTCAGGCGTTCGGCTGGATGGGACGGATCCACCGGTACGTAGCAGGCGCCGGACTTGAGGATCGCCAGCAACCCGGCCAGAGTGTCCAGCCCGCGCCGGGCGACGATCGCCACGCGGTCATCGGGTTTTACCCCCAGCGCCAGCAGGTGATGGGCCAGCAGGTTGGCTTGTTGATTCAACTCGGCGTAGGTCAGTTGGCGGCCTTGATACACCGCAGCTACCGCGTCCGGAGTCAGCAGGGTTTGCGCTTCGATACGCCCGTGCAGGGTGGTGCCTTGAGGGAAGTCGGCGGCTGTCGCGTTGAACTGCTGCAGCAGGTGCCGCTGCTCTGCTTCGGGCAGCACCGACAACTGATTCAAAGAGGTGTGCGGCGCGTGCTCCAGCGCCTGCACCAGGTGTTCCAGGGCGGTTTGCAGATAAGCGCACACCCGCTGCGGATCAACCTGGGCGCAGGCCAACAGGCTCAGGCTGAAGTCTTCGCCCAGATCGTCGACGCTCAGGGTCAACGGGTAGTTGGTACGCTCTTCGGAGCGCAAGGCTTGAATGCCCTGCCAGGCCGACACCGCCTCGGCACTCGCACCGCCCGCGCTATGGCGGTAGTTGAGCAACGCGCTGAACAGCGGCGTCGGTGCCACCACGCCGCTGCAACGCTGAGCCAGCGCCAGCGCCGCGTGTTCATGACGCAACAAAGTCGTCAATCTTGCATGGGTCGCCTTGACCCCAGCGCGCACGTCTTCGGCGCCCACATCCACCCGAAACGGCAAGGTGTTGATAAAGATCCCCAGGGCGCGATCGGTGTCGTGGCTGCCCTGCATGCGGCCCATCAGCACCGTACCGAATACCACCTGTTCCTTGCCCGCCAGCACACCCAGCACCTGGGCCCAGCCCATATGGAACAGGCTCGCGGCGCTCACCCCCAACTGCCGGGCCTGGGCGCGCAACCGCCGGCTCAGTTGCGGGGCCAGCGGCAGGCTGATCTCCTGGATGTTGTCGCCGTCGCCCTGCACATCCTGCAAACCGTAGGGCAAGGTCGGCTCGCTGATGTCGCCGAGCATCTGCCGGAAGAAGCCTTCGTGTTCCTGCTCGCTGATACCCAGCCGCGCCTGGGCGACATAGTTGCGAAACGGCACGGCCTGGCCCAGTTGCCCAGCCTTGCCCAGCAGGCAGGCTTGCATCTCGTGGCAAACCACTTCCAGGGCGCTATGGTCCAGGGCCATGTGGTGGAACAACAGCATCGCCACCACGCGTTGACCGGCCTCATCCCAGGCCCGCACCAGGCGCAGCAGCGGTGCGCGGGTCACGTCCATGCGGTAGTGACGGCCATCGAACAAGCGATGCAACTGGGCAGCGACATCACCCTCGGCCGCGTCCAGTTCAATCGCCTGCACCGGCAGGCGTGCCGTGCGCCAGACCACTTGCGACGGTTCTTCCAGGCCTTCCCACACCACCCCGGTACGCAGGATGTCGTGGCGGTCGATCACCTGTTGCAACGCCTGGGCGAAGCCCTCGAAACGCTCGAGGCTGTCGAAGGCGAACAGCGACTGCATGATGTACGGGTCGCCGTGCTCGGCGCTCACATGGTGGTAGAGGATGCCTTCCTGCAACGGCGCCAGCGGGTAGATGTCCTGCACATTGGCCACGCCACCGTCGACCGTCTCGATGATGCGATCGATCGACGCCTGGCTCAGCGTCGACAAGGTCAGCATCGCCGGGTTAATCGCCGTGGCGCCCGCCGGAATGCCATTGGCCGGCACCTGCACTTCACCGGCCTTGATGGCCGAGTATTCGCCGGCCTTGATCAGCTCGATCAGCGCCGGCTTGTGTTCGCGCAGCGAGGCTACCAATGCCGGGTCGCTCAGGGCCTGTTTGTTGCCCTGCACCGACAACTGATCGCCCTTGAGTGCCAGTTGCACGTCCTTGGCCTTGAGTGTCGCCAACAGTTCGATGATGCTCACAGGACGATCTCCATTCGTTCGGTAATTGCGGCGTAGCCGGCCAGGGTCGGTTGTTCGAACAGCCCCCGCACATCGGCTTCCATGCCTTCCTGACGCAAGCGCCCGATCAAGCTGACGGCCAGCAACGAGTGCCCGCCCAGTTCAAAAAAGTTATCAAAGCGCCCTACCCGCTCCACCTTCAGCAGCTCGGCCCATAGGCGCGCCAGGGTGATTTCGGTGTCGCCCACCGGCGCTTCGTACTCGCGCACGATCAGTGATTCCACACCCGGAGCCGGCAGGGCCTTGCGGTCGAGCTTGCCGTTGGGGCTCAAGGGCAGAGCATCCAAATGGACGAACACGGCGGGCACCATGAAGTCCGGCAAGCGCGCCAACAGGTGCGCCCGCAACTGTTCGATATCGGCTTGCACGCCGGTGTAATACGCCAGCAGGCGTTCGTCGCGGGCCAAAACCGCCGCTTCCTTCACCTGCGGGTACTCGGTCAGGCGCGCCTGGATTTCCCCCAGCTCGATACGCAGGCCACGGATTTTCACCTGGTCGTCGTTGCGGCCCAGGTACTCGATATTGCCGTCCGGCAGGTAGCGCCCGACGTCGCCAGTGCGGTACATGCGGCCGGCATTGAACGGGTCCTTGAGGAAGCGCTCGGCAGTCAGTTCAGGCCGGTGCAGGTAACCGCGAGCCACTTGCACACCCGCGATAAACAGCTCGCCCACCACGCCGAGCGGTACTGGTTGCAACTGCGCGTCCAGCAGGTACATGCGGGTGTTGGCAATCGGCTTGCCGATGGGCGTGTTGTCCGGCACCACGGGCCTGGCGCAGTTCCAGGCGGTCACGTCTACCGCCGCTTCCGTCGGGCCGTAGAGGTTGTACAAACCAATGCCTGGCAACTGCTGCTTGAAGCGTCGCACCAGGCTTCCAGGCAACGCCTCACCGCTGCACATCACCCGCAGCAGCCCGGCACTCTGGCTCACATCGCCATGGGCCAGGAACACGTCGAGCATCGAGGGCACGAAGTGCAAGGTGGTGATCTGTTCAGCCTCGATCACCGCGCACAGGTAAGCCGGATCCTTGTGCCCGCCGGGGCGCGCCATGACCAACCGCGCCCCGGTAAACAAGGGCCAGAAGAACTCCCACACCGACACGTCGAAACTGAACGGGGTTTTCTGCAACACCGCGTCACTGGCGGTAAGACCGTAGGCGTCCTGCATCCACAGCAGGCGGTTGACCACACCGGCGTGCTCGTTGATCACGCCTTTGGGCTGGCCGGTGGAGCCCGAGGTGTAGATCACGTAGGCCTGATGCTGCGCAGTCAGCCCTTCGACCTGTGGGTTGGACATCGCCAGGTGCTGCCAGGTGTTCTGGTCGAGATCCACCACCGGTACCGTCACGTCGCCCAACAGCGAACGGGTGGCGCCCTGCACCAGTAAGGCCGCCGGCGCGCTGTCTTGCAGCATGTAGGCCAGGCGATCCAGCGGGTAGGCCGGGTCCAGCGGCACATAACCGCCGCCCGCCTTGAGGATCGCGAACAGGCCGATGACCATCTCCAGGCCGCGCTCGACGCAAATCGCCACCCGCGAATCTGGCTGCACACCCAGCTCACGCAGGTAATGCGCCAGTTGGTTGGCACGCTGGTTCAGCTCGGCGTAGGTCAGGCGTTGTTCGCCGGCCTTCACCGCCAACGCATCGGGCGTGCGCTCAACCTGGGCTTCGAACATCCCGTGCAGCGTCTGCGCCAGGTCGTAATCGACCTCGGTGGCGTTGAAATCAAACAGCAGTTGTTGGCGCTCAGCGTCACCCAGAATCGGCAGGCGATTGAGCGGTTGCTGAGGCGCGTGTTCGAGGGCTTCGACCAGTTGGGTCAATGCCATCTGCATATAACCGCAGACCCTCTGTGCGCCCACCTGCGCCAGTGTCAGCGCGGTGAAGTCATAACCGTCGCCCAGGTCATCGACGTTCAGGGTCAACGGGTAGTTGGTGCGCCCGTCGTTGGTCAGGGTTTGCATGCCCTCCCAGGCGTGTTGCGCTTCCTGTGAACGGGTGGCGCTGCCACGGTGGCGGTAGTTGAGCATCGAGCTGAACAGCGGCAACGGCGCCGCCACCCCGCTGCAACGCTGGGCCAGGGCCAGGGACGCATGTTCATGCCCCAGCAGCGCGGTGAGCCGGGCGTGGGTGCTGCGCACGCTGTCGCGCACGCCTTGCCCGTCGATATCCAGGCGCAATGGCAAGGTGTTGATGAACACCCCGAGTGCCCGGTCCGCGCCTTCGCCGCCCTGCATCCGGCCCACCAGCACGGTGCCGAACACCACGTTCGGCTTACCCGCCGTAACTGCCAATACCTGCGCCCACGCCAGGTGGAACAGGCTCGCGGTGCTCACGCCCAGTAGTCGCGCCTGGGCTCTCAAGCGACGGCTGACGGCAGCGTCCAAGTGGTGAGTGGATTCCTCGATATCGCGGCCATCGCCCTGCACATCCTGCAAGCCAAACGGCAGCGTCGGCTCGTGGATATCACCGAGCATCTCGCGGAAAAACCCTTCGTGCTCCTGCTCGCTGACACCCAGCCGCGCCTGGGCCACGTAGTTGCGGTACGGCATCGGCGCGGCTTGCGGGGCGGCGTGGCCCAGCAGGTAACCCTGCATTTCCCGCAGCACCACGTCGAACGCGGTGTGGTCCAGCACAATATGGTGATACAGCAGCACCGCCACCACGCGCTGATTGGCCGGGTCATTGGCGTACATCAGGCGGATCAGCGGGCCCTGAGTGATGTCCAGCCGGTAGCGCCGGGCATCGAAACGCGCATGCAGGCCGGCCAGTACATCACCGTCCAGGTGCAGCGCCTCGACCTTCAATTCAACCTTGCGCCACACCACTTGCACTGGCTGCGCCAAGCCTTCCCAGACCACGCCGGTGCGCAGGATGTCGTGGCGATCAATCACCTGCTGCAGGGCATGGGCGAAGGTGTTCAGGCGCGCCTGGGTATCGAAGGCCAGGTGCGATTGCAGCAGGTACGGGTCGCCCTGCTCAGCGGTGATGTAGTGGTAAAGAATGCCTTCCTGCAACGGTGCCAGCGGGTAGATGTCCTGCACATTGGCCGCGCCACCCGGCACGCTGGTGACGATCTGGTCGATGGTCGATTGATCGAGATCCACCAGCGACAGCATCGACGGCGTAATGCGCTGGCAATCGGTGGCGATGCGATTACCCGGCACCACAACTTCCCGGCCACTGCCCACCGCTGCTGCCAATGCGGCCAACGTCGGCTGGCTGAACAGCACGCGCACATCGGCGCTCAGTCCGACCTGGCGCATGCGCTCGATCAAGCTCACCGCCAGCAACGAATGGCCGCCCAGCTCAAAGAAATGGTCATGGCGGCCCACTTGCTCCACCTGCAGCACCTCGGCCCAGATCCGCGCCAGGGTGGTTTCGACTTCGCCGCTGGGTGCTTCGTATTCCCGGCTGAGCATGGCGGCCTGATCCGGCGCTGGCAGGGCCTTGCGGTCGAGCTTGCCGTTGGCGGTCAGGGGCCAGCTGTCGAGTTTTACGTAGGCCGCCGGCACCATCGCGTCGGGCAACTGGCTGTGCAGTTCGGCGCGCAGGGCTTCGATATCCAGCGGGGTGTGTTCGGTGAACCAGGCCACCAATCGGCCGTCGCGCACCAGCACCACGGCTTCCTTGACGCCATCGACAGCGGCCAGGCGGGTTTCGATTTCCCCCAGCTCGATGCGCACACCACGCACTTTTACCTGATCGTCGTTGCGGCCCAGGTACTCGATATTGCCGTCCGCCAGCCAGCGCGCCAGGTCGCCGGTGCGGTACATGCGGCCCGGGTTGAAGGGGTCATCGAGGAAGCGTTCTGCGGTCATGTCCGGGCGGTTCAAATACCCACGCGCCACGCCGCTGCCGCCGACATACAACTCGCCCGCCACGCCCACCGGCACCGGGCGCTGCTGTTCATCCAGCAGGTACACCGTGGCATTGGCCATCGGCTTGCCGATATGCAGCCGCTGGCCGGCGTGCACACGGCCAGAGGTGGCGACCACCGTGGCTTCGGTGGGGCCGTAATTGTTGATCACCGCAAAACGTCGCTCAACGGTGAACTGGCGCAGGCGATCACCGCCGATCAACAGGCTGCGCAGGCTTGGGTGTTCGAGGTTCTGGCTGAACGCGTACTCAGCCACCGGCGTGGGCAGGAAGCTCACATCCAGCGGCTGCGCCAGCCACCAGGCCAGCAGCTCGTCGATGTTTTCATTGCCGACATGGGCCGGCGGCAGGTGCAAGGTCGCACCCACGCACAACGCCGGCCAGACTTCCCAGGCCATCGCGTCAAAACCGAACCCGGCCACGCTGCTGGTGTGGCTGTGGGCATGCAGGTCAAAGGCTTCGCAGTGCCAATGCACCAGGTTTTCCACGGTGCGGTGTTCCACCATCACCCCTTTGGGCTGGCCGGTGGAGCCGGAGGTGTAGATCACGTAGGCGAGGTTCGCCGGTGTGAGGCGGGTGACGTGGGGATTGGTCGCGTTGGAGTATGTGCCGTGCAGGTCGACGATGGCGACATTACCGAGTACGCCACGGGTGCTCTCTTCGGCCAGCACCGCGACCGGTGCGCTGTCTTGCAGCAGGTAGGCGATTCGCTCGGCCGGGTAAGCCGGATCCACCGGCACGTAGGCCGCGCCAGCCTTGAGAATCGCCAGCAGGCCCACCAGCATCTGCGGGCCACGTCGGCAGCAGATTGCCACGCGATCGTCGGGCTGTACGCCCAATTCCAGCAGGTGATTAGCCAACTGGTTAGCCCGTTGGTTGAGTGCCTGATAGGTCAGCGGCTGGCCGTCCTGGATCACCGCGATCGCCTGCGGCAGGCGCTCGGCCTGGGCTTCGAAGGCACCGTGCAGGGTCTGCCCTTGCGGGTAGTCGCCGGCGGTGGCGTTGAAGGTACGCAGCAGCTTTTCGCGTTCGGTTGCAGGCAGGACCGGCAGCTGGTTCAGCGGCGCTTGCGGCGTTTGCTCAAGCGCCTCCACCAGTTGCTCCAGCGCACTGTGCATGTAGTCACACAGGCGTTGCGCCCCGATGGATTCCAGCGCCAGCGCCGTCAGGCCAAAGCCCGCGCCCCAGTCGTCCACGCTCAAGGTCAGCGGGTAGTTGCTGCGTTCTTCGCCGCCGAGCAACTGCACACCTTCCCAGATGCCCTGGCCGTCGCGGGCCATTTCGCCCGGGGTGCTGTGGCGGTAGTTGAGCAACGCGCTGAACAACGGCAGTGAGGTCGGCACACCGCTGCAACGCTGAGCCAGCGCCAGGGACGCATGTTCATGGCCCAGCAGCGCACTGAGCCGGGCTTGGGTCGCCTTGACACCACTCCGTACCGCACTGGCGCCCACATCGACCCGTAATGGCAAGGTGTTGATGAACATGCCCAGCGCCCGGTCGGCGCCCTCGCCGGCTTGCATGCGGCCCATCAACACGGTGCCAAACACCACCTCCTGACGGCCCGACACCAGTCCGAGCACTTGCGCCCACGCCAGGTGCATCACGCTCGCAGCGCTGACGCCCAGTTGCCGGGCCTGCTCGCGAACCCGCAGCGCCAACGCCGCATCCACCGGCAACTCGGCCTCTTCGATATCCCGGCCATCGCCTTGCACATCCTGCACGCCAAACGGCAGCGTGGGCTCGTCGATATCGGCGAGCATTTCACAGAAGAATTGTTCGTGCTCCTGGGCGCTGACGCCCAAACGGGCCTGGGCTACGTAGTTACGGAACGGTGCGGCAACCGGCAACTCATCCGCCTGGTCGAACAGGAACGCGCGCATTTCCTGGCCGACCACTTCCATGGCGGTGTGGTCCAGCGCCAGGTGATGGAACAAAAGGATGGCCGCGACCCGCTGGTTGGCCGGGTCCTGCGCGTAGACCATGCGCAGCAGCGGCGCCTGAGTGATGTCCAGGCGATAGTGACGGGCGTCGAAACGTGCGTGCAGTTGTTCAATCACGTCGCCATCGGCCGGGGCCAGCGCAACGTTCTGCACCACCAACTCGGCATGGCGCCAGACCACTTGCACCGGGCTGTCCAGGCCTTCCCACACCACGCCGGTACGCAGAATATCGTGGCGCGCCACGACCTTTTGCAGCGCGCCCATGAAGGCCTGCAAACGCTCGACGCTGTCAAACGCCATACGCGATTGCAGCAAATACGGGTCGCCCTGTTCGGCGCTGATGTGATGGTAAAGAATGCCTTCCTGCAACGGCGCCAGCGGGTAGATGTCCTGTACGTTGGCCGCACCGCCCGGCACGGTGGCCACGATGCGGTCGATGGCTGCTTGATCCAGTTTGACCAGCGTCAGCATCGACGGCGTGATGCGCAGGCAATCCGGAGCGATGCCATTGGCCGGCACCACGATTTCCCAACCACTGCCCACTGCCGCCGCCAGCGCCGCGAGACTTGGCTGGTTGAACAGCACCCGCACATCGGCGCTCAGGCCGGCCTGGCGCATGCGCTCGATCAGGCTCACCGCCAGCAATGAATGGCCGCCGAGTTCGAAGAAGTGATCAAAGCGCCCGACGCGCTCAACCTTCAAAACGTCCCGCCAGATCTGCGCCAGCAGCGTTTCCACTTCGCCCTCGGGCGCTTCGAAACCACGGCTGAGCAGGGACGCCTGATCAGGGACGGGCAGGCCCTTACGGTCCAGTTTGCCATTCGCGGTCAGCGGCAACAGTTCCAGCCAGACGTAGGCCGACGGCACCATGTAGTCCGGCAGCCGGCTTTGCAGGTGCTCGCGCAGCGCCTCGATGCTCAACGGCGACTGGGCGGTGTAGTAAGCCACCAGGCGTTTGTCGCCAGGCTCGTCTTCACGGGCCAGCACCACGGTGTCTTTCACGCAGGGAAAGCCTGCCAGGCAGCTTTCGATTTCGCCGGGCTCGATACGGAAACCTCGGATTTTCAACTGATGGTCATTACGGCCCTGGTACAGCAAGGTGCCGTCCGCCTGCCAACTGGCCAGGTCGCCGGTGCGGTACAGCAGGCCATCGCCGAACGGGTCGACGATAAATTTTTCGGCGGTCAGTTGCGGCTGGTTCAGGTAACCCTTGGCCACGCCTGCACCGCCGATGTACAGCTCGCCGACCACGCCCAGCGGCACCGGCTGCTGCCGCGTATCCAGCACGTAGGCACGGCTGTTGCCGATGGGCCGGCCAATCGGAATGCCGCCCTCACCCACCGCCTTGATCTCGAAAGTGGTGGAGAACGTGGTGGCTTCGGTGGGGCCGTAGCCATTCAGCAGATGCTGCGGCGCGCCGTGCTCAAGCACCCGGCCGATCACCTGCGGGTCGAGCACGTCGCCGCCGACGATCAGGTAGCGCAACTGGCGGAACATCGGCATCAACGCATCGGCGTACTGGTGGAACAGCCCGGCGGTCATCCACAGCACGCTGACGGATTGTTCCTGCAACAGTGCAGCGAAGGCGGCCTGGGACAGCAGCGTGGCATGCTCGACCACCACCACGCAGCCGCCATTGAGCAGCGGCGCCCATACGTCGAGGGTGCTGGCGTCGAACGCCGGGTTCGAGGCGAAAGCCACCCGGTCACGGTGGTTGAAGTCGGCGTAGCCGTTGTTGATCACCAGCCGGGTGACGGCGCGGTGCGGCACCTGCACGCCCTTGGGCGCGCCGGTGGAGCCGGAGGTGTACATGATGTACGCCACGCTTTCGGCGGATTGGGCAAGGTTCGGGTTATGCGTTGGCTGTGTGTTGAGGTTCAGTGCGTTCAGGTCATTCAGCACCTGCTTGGCGTGGCTGTCCTGCACCATGAACGCCTGGCGCTCGTCAGGCGCGTTGACGTCCAGCGGTACGTAGACCGCCGCGCACTTGAGGATCGCCAGTTGGCTGACCAGCAGGTCGATGGAGCGCGGCAGCGCGATGACCACACTGTCGCCCGGTTTTACGTCTTGATCGATCAAGTAGTGGGCCAGGCGATTGGCCCGCAGGTTGAGCTCGCGGTAACTCAGCGAGACGTTGCCGTGTACCACCGCCAGCGCTTGCGGGCTGGCCAGGGCTTGGGCTTCGAAAAGCCCGTGAACGGTGCTCCCGGCCGGGTAATCGCGGGCGGTGGCGTTGAAGCCCACCAACACTTGCTGGCGCTCGGCAGGTGGCAGGATCGACACTTGGTGCAGCGGTGTGGTCGGCGCCTGTTGCAGCGCCGTCACCAGATTGCGCAAGGCGCTGAGCATGTACGCGCCGACGCGCTGCACATCCACTTCGGCCACGCCTTGTACGGTCAGGGCAAAGCCCACACCGAGGTCGTCGACGTTCAGCACCAGCGGGTAGTTGCTGCGCTCCTCGGAGCTGAGGATTTCGATCCCGGCATCCGTGAACGGGCTGGCTCCCGGCGCTTCGCCCGGTGCGCTGTGGCGATAGTTGAGCAAGGTGCTGAACAGCGGCAGCGCACCCGACACGCCACTGCAACGCTGGGCCAGGGACAGCGACGCATGTTCATGCCCCAGCAACTGCGCCAGCCGCGCATGGGTGGCGCGTACGCCGGCCTGCACCCCAACGGCGCCGACACTGACCCGCAGCGGCAAGGTATTGATGAACATCCCCAGCGCCCGGTCGGCACCCTCGCCGCCTTGCATACGGCCCAGCAGCACCGTGCCGAATACCACGTCGT
This sequence comes from Pseudomonas sp. K2I15, assembly GCF_002204795.1. GTDB lineage: Bacteria > Pseudomonadota > Gammaproteobacteria > Pseudomonadales > Pseudomonadaceae > Aquipseudomonas. The sequence continues at coordinate 4,413 of NZ_NIXO01000071.1, read as the reverse complement.
CCTGGCCTGATACCTGGCCGAGAACCTGAGCCCATGCCAGATGCACCAGGCTTGCAGCACTCACGCCCAACTGCCGGGCTTGCTCGCGCAGGCCCAGGCTGAGGGCCGGATCCAGTGGCAAGTGCGCCTCCCTTACACCACTGCCGTCGCGATTCACGTCGTGCAAACCGAAAGCCAGGGTCGGCTCGTCGATATCGCCGAGCATCTCGCTGAAGAACGCTTCATGCTGCTGGGCGCTCACACCGAGGCGCGCCTGGGCCACGTAGTTGCGGTACTGCACGGCGTCCGGCAGCAGCCCGGTTTCGCCTGCGAGGCTGGCGCTCATTTCTTCCACCAGCACTTGCAGCGCGGTGTGGTCCAGCAGGATGTGGTGCAGCAGCAGGATGCCGACATGGCGGCCCTGATCCTGGGCGTAGGCAAAGCGCATCAGCGAGGCGCGGGACAGGTCGAGGCGATAGTGGCGTGGGTCGAAGCGTTGTTGCAGTTGCGCCAGTACGTCGGTGGAAGGGTCGACGTCGATACGCTCAACCACCAGCAGCGCCTGGCGCAAGACCACTTGCACCGGTTCGTCCAGGCCTTCCCAGACGATGCCGGTCCGCAGGATATCGTTGCGTTCGATCACGCTTTGCAGCGCACGGATAAACGCCTCGACCGGCTCCTGGCCGTTGAAGCTGAACTGCACCTGCAACACATAGGGATCACCTTCGGTGGTCGCGAGGTGGTGATAGAGGATGCCGGCCTGCAACGGGGCCAGGCCATAGATGTCCTGCACGTTGCCGATGCCGCCGGGGACGCTGGCGACGATATGGTCGATGGCCTGTTGGTCCAGCTCCACCAGCGGCAGCATGTCTGGGGTGATGTGCCGGGTCGCTTCGTTGATCAGGTTGGCCGGGACCTGCACTTCATGTTGCCCACCCACCGCAGCGGCCAGTGCGGCCAGCGTCGGCTGACCGAACAGCACCCGCACATCGGCGCCCAGCTCCAGTTGGCGCATGCGTTCGATCAGCTTGACCGCCAGCAAGGAATGGCCGCCCAGCTCGAAAAAGTTGTCCTGGCGCCCGACCCGGTCGACCTTCAGCAGGTCTTGCCAGAGGTTGGCGATCGCAGTTTCCACCGTGCCTTGTGGCGCTTCATAACCACGGCGCGCCAAGGCTTCGGCGTCGGGTGCCGGCAAGGCCTTGCGGTCGAGCTTGCCGTTGGTGGTGAGCGGGAACGTGTCCAGCAGCACAAAGGCGCTGGGCACCATGTGCTCGGCCAGGGACAGCAGCAGGTGGTCACGCAGTTCGGCGGCGCTGGGTGCGTGACCCTGCCGGGGGATAACGTAAGCCACCAGGCGCTTGTCGCCCGGCTCGTCTTCGCGGGCAATTACCACGGCTTCGCGCACGCCTTCGCAGGTGGCCAGGCGCGTTTCGATTTCCCCCAGTTCGATACGGAAACCGCGGATCTTCACCTGGTCGTCGTTGCGCCCCAGGTACTCGACGCTGCCGTCGGCCAGCAGGCGGCCAAGGTCACCGGTCTTGTACAGGCGCTGACCCGTGACAGGGTCCACCAGAAAGCGTTCGGCGGTCAGCTCATCGCGGTTGAGATAACCCCGCGCCACACCGGCACCGCCGACGTATAACTCACCTACTACGCCGCTCGGTACCGGCTCGCGGCGGGCGTCCAGCACGTACAGTTGCAAGTCGGGAATGCGTACGCCAATCGGGCTCACGCCGACCAACTGTGCATCCGCCGCCTCCAGGGCACGGTAGGTGACGTGCACCGTGGTTTCGGTGATGCCGTACATGTTGACCAGCCGGGTACCGGCGTTGGTCACCCGGGCGTACCACGGTTTGAGAATGCCCGGCTCCAGGGCTTCGCCGCCGAAAATCACCTGGCGCAGCGAGTGCAATTGCTGGCTGCGGCCCTGTGCCGCGATCAACTGGCGGAACGCGCTCGGCGTCTGGTTGAGGATGCTCACCGAGGCTTCGCACAGCAGCGCATAACACTCATCCGGCGCGCGACTGACCAGTTGCGGCACCACAAGCAACTGGCCGCCGTGCATCAGCGCGCCCCAGATCTCCCACACGGAAAAGTCAAAGGCAAACGAGTGGAACAGCGCCCAGGTGTCGCTGGCATTGAACTTGAACCAATGCTCGGTGGCGCTGAACAACCGCGCGACGTTGCGGTGTTCGATCATCACGCCCTTGGGCAGGCCGGTGGAGCCGGAGGTGTAGATCACATAGGCGAGGCTCGACGGGCTGATCGCAACGTTGGGGTTAACGATGGGCTCGTGTTGCAGGCTGTTGAGGTCGATTAGTGTGACATCGCCCACCAGATGGCGAGTGTTGTCCTGCACCAGCACCGCCAGCGGCGCACTGTCTTGCAAGGTGTAGGCGATGCGCTCCTGCGGGTAGGCGGGATCGATCGGCACATAGCCCGCGCCGGCCTTGAGAATGCCCAGCAGGCCGATGATCATTTCCAGACCACGTTCGACGCAGATTGCTACCCGGTCGTCGGGACGAACACCGTGGTTGAGCAGGCAATGCGCGACCTGGTTGGCGCGCTCGTTCAGCTCGCGATAGGTCAGGCGCTGCTGTTCGAAGCGCAGTGCGATGGCGTCGGGATGGCTGGCGGCGTGGGCTTCGACTTGCTGGTGGATCAGTGCGGTATCGGCGTAGTGCTGTGCGCTGGCGTTGAGGCCGTGCAGCAGGTGTTGGCGTTCGGCGGCAGGCAGGATACTGAGACTGTGCAGCGGTGCATCTGGCGTTTGCTCCAGCGCCAGCACCAGGTTTTCCAGTGCGGTATGCAGGTAGTCGGCAATGCGCGCGGCGCCAATGGAGGCGTCCACCATCACGGTAAAGGCGAAGCCCTCGCCCAGGTCATCGACGTTGACGGTCAGCGGGTAGTTGGTGCGCTCTTCGGCACCCAGCACCTGAATGCCTTCGGCGATATCGATCACCGCTTGGGTGTCCGATGCATCGCTGTGACGGTAGTTGAGGATCGCGCTGAACAGCGGCGTGGGGGCGGCCACGCCGCTGCAACGCTGGGCCAGGGCCAGGGAGGCGTGTTCGTGGTTAAGCAATTCGGTCAGGCGTTTGTGGGTGGTTTGCACGCCATCGCGCACGCTTTGTTCGCCCACGTCCACCCGTAGCGGCAAGGTGTTGATGAACATGCCCAAGGCCTGGTCGGAGCCCTCGCCTGCGCCCATGCGGCCGAGCATCACACTGCCAAATACCACGGCTTCGCGAGCGCAGACTTTGCCCAGCACCTGGGCCAATGCCAGATGCATTACGCTGGCGGGGCTGACGCCCAACGGTCTTGCCTGAGCCCTTAGACGACGGCTTAGATCGTTGTCGACGGCGATGCGGGTTTCGTCGATGCCATGGCCGTCGCCTTGCACATCCTGCAGGCCGAACGGCAGGGTTGGCTCGTCAATGTCGGCAAGCATTTCGCGGAAGAACGCTTCGTGGGCCTGTTCGCTGACGCCGTGGCGGACCTGGGCGATGTAATTGCGAAACGGCACGGGGGCGCCGGCCTGTTCGGTCTGGCCGGCGAGGTGCAGCTGGATCTCGCGGCGCACCACGTCAAGGGCGGTGTGGTCGAGGATGGTGTGGTGGAACAGCAGCATGGCGACCACGCGCTGGTTGCGCGGGTCTTCGGCGAACACCAGGCGCAGGAGCGGCGCCTGGCCCAGGTCCATGCGGTAGTTGCGGGCGTCGTAGAGGGCTTGCAGTTGGGTCAGTGCATCGCCGTCGAGACGGGCTTCTTCGCAGACCAGCGAGGCTTTGCGCCAGACCACTTGCAGGGGTTCGTCGAGGCGTTCCCAGGCCATTGAGGTGCGCAGGATGTCGTGGCGGTCGATGACCCATTGCAGGGCCTGGGCGAAGGTTTCAAGACGAGCGCGGCTGTCGAACACGAACTGGGCGTGCAGTACGTAGGGGTCACCCTGGTGGGCGGACAGGTGGTGGTAGAGCATGCCTTCCTGGAGCGGCGCCAGGGGGTAGATGTCTTGCACATTCGCCGCGCCGCCGGGGATGCTGGCGACGATGCGGTCGATGGCGGGTTGGTCGAGGTTGACCAGGGGCAGCATGGCCGGGGTGATGCGGTAGGCCGGGCTGAGCCAGTCGCCGCCGTGTTGGGCGACGAGGTCGAGCAGTTGGGGTTTGTGGGCGATCAGTTGGTCCCATAGGGCGTCATCCAGCGCGTCGTCGTCACCCAGGATGATCAGGTCGCCTTCTTCCATTTGCAGGCGGATCGGGTGGGTGGAAAGAGCTGCCAATAATTTGCTGAACTGCATGGGGTAACCTGCTTTTTTGAGTCGGATACGGTTGAGGAGAAAGTCCGTTTTCAGCTGTCGCGTAAGTGCCTGGGAGGCCCGGGTTAAAGCGCGGGCGCGGTCAAGGATCGGGGGCTTCCCGCAGGGTTGGGAAA
>NZ_NIXO01000070.1 GCF_002204795.1 Pseudomonas sp. K2I15 | reverse complement strand
GCTGTGGCGAGGGAGCTTGCTCCCGCTGGAGTGCGAAGCACTCCCAAAACGTCTGGTTCGGTCTAACTGAAAAACCGCATGCCCAGGCTTTGGGGCTGCTGCGCAGCCCAGCGGGAGCAAGCTCCCTCGCCACAGTGGTTTCTATCCTGCTTATAGCCAACAGGCATCCCACAGTGGGTAGTCGCCGGCCCGTTCTACCAATCCCGCTCTGATGGGGTTGGCGATGATGTACCTAGCCAGGTGACGCAAATCTTCACCGTCCCTAATTCCCCTATCGTGATATCCGTTCTGCCAAAAGGCTCCTTTACTGTTCCTTGCCCTGTTGATCGTGTGCGTACTTCGGGACTTAATCGCTTGCATCAATTGGGGCAGGCTGCGTTGCTCAAGTTGGACCAGCCAATGAAAGTGGTCAGGCATGATGACCCAGGCTATGGAGCTCCCCCATTTTTGCTCATGGGCGCGCCTGAACTCTGTTACCAGCAGACGGCCCAGGCGAAAGTCGGCAAACAGCGGCAGGCGATTGTGTACGACCGCTGTCACCAGATAAGCCCTGCCGGGCTCGCTGAATCTACCGGTTCTCAGGCGATGGGATTGAGGGCGAGTTGGCATTCCATTGCATTCCTTGTTGCTCCAGATGAATTGACGCTAGCAGCCTGATAGGGACCTTGATCCCGGAATTGTTGAGTACGTATTTCTATGCCTGGAAACTCACTGTGGCGAGGGAGCTTGCTGTGGCGAGGGAGCTTGCTCCCGCTGGAGTGCGAAGCACTCCCAATGACCTCCCCTCGATCTAACTGAAAAACCGCGTGCCCAGGCTTTGGGGCTGCTGCGCAGCCCAGCGGGAGCAAGCTCCCTCGCCACAATGGTCTTTTGGTCGTCAGGAAGTGCCGCTCTAGAGCCTCCCACCTCCGTAAATCCACCAAAGGTCGGGGCATGACGCTGCACCATTACCGTGCAATACTCGCCGCCGTTTGTTGGCGATGATTCCTACGCTGGACAGGTAATGCTCCTCCGTCAAAGGGGCTTTTACCGCGAGTTCCCGCTGAATCTTGCCGTTTATAGAGTGAAAACCCCTGGGTTTAGCTTTTTATACTGCACCCCCGCTGATCTGGCCCGGCCAGACCGTTTTACCCAAAAGGTGAACCGGCAACGGTACGTCCCGGCCACCCGCCGTGACGTCCCAAACTCGGTGGCTCATATCCAATAACAAGACGAGGTTGTATCCCTATGCCCGCTGGCAATCATCTGCCCCAAGGCGAGACCGCTCAGGGCGGTCCGCTGAAACGCGAACTTGGCGAACGGCATATTCGCCTGATGGCCCTCGGCGCCTGTATCGGTGTCGGCCTGTTCCTGGGCTCGGCCAAGGCCATTGAAATGGCCGGCCCGGCAATCATGCTTTCCTACATCATTGGCGGCCTGGCGATCCTGGTGATCATGCGCGCCCTCGGCGAGATGGCGGTGCACAACCCGGTGGCCGGCTCGTTCAGCCGCTACGCCCAGGATTACCTCGGCCCCTTGGCGGGCTTTCTCACCGGCTGGAACTACTGGTTCCTGTGGCTGGTGACCTGCGTCGCAGAAATCACCGCCGTCGCCGTGTACATGGGCGTGTGGTTCCCCGATGTGCCGCGCTGGATCTGGGCCCTCGGGGCGCTGGTCAGCATGGGCACCATCAACCTGATCGCGGTCAAGGCGTTCGGTGAGTTCGAGTTCTGGTTCGCGCTGATCAAAATCGTGACCATCATTGCCATGGTGATCGGCGGCGTCGGCATCATCGCGTTCGGTTTCGGCAACGACGGCGTGGCGCTGGGGATTTCCAACCTGTGGGCCCACGGCGGCTTCCTGCCCAACGGCGTGCAGGGCGTGTTGATGTCCCTGCAAATGGTGATGTTCGCCTACCTGGGCGTCGAGATGATCGGCCTCACCGCCGGTGAAGCGAAGAACCCGCAGAAGACCATCCCGAGTGCCATTGGCTCGGTGTTCTGGCGCATCCTGCTGTTCTACGTCGGTGCATTGTTCGTGATCTTGTCCATCTACCCGTGGAACGAAATCGGCACCCAGGGCAGCCCGTTCGTGATGACCTTTGAGCGCCTTGGCATCAAGACCGCCGCCGGCATCATCAACTTCGTGGTGATTACGGCGGCGTTGTCGTCGTGCAACGGCGGTATCTTCAGCACCGGGCGCATGCTCTACAGCCTGGCGCAAAACGGCCAGGCGCCGGCCACGTTCGGTACCACGTCGAGCAACGGCGTGCCCCGCAAGGCGCTGCTGCTGTCGATCTTCGTGCTGTTGCTGGGGGTGCTGCTCAACTACATGGTCCCGGAAAAAGTCTTTGTGTGGGTGACGTCCATCGCCACCTTCGGTGCTATCTGGACCTGGCTGATGATCCTGTTGGCCCAGCTCAAATTCCGTAAGAGCCTGACCCAGGCCGAACGTGACGGCCTCAAATACCGCATGTGGCTGTACCCGGTCAGCTCTTACCTGGCGCTGGCGTTCCTGGTGCTGGTGGTGGGCCTGATGGCGTACTTCCCGGACACCCGCGTGGCGCTGTATGTCGGCCCGGCGTTCCTGGTGCTGCTGACGGTGTTGTTCTACGTGTTCAAGTTGCAGCCGACCCAGGCTGCGGTGCGCACTGCGAGCTGATTTTTCTGCGCTCAACAAAAAGCCCCTTTCGGGGCTTTTTGTTTTTCAGGCGGTGGCGACGCGCGCCGGTTGCGTGAGCCGCTTGTTCAAATCCAGCCAGGCCCCCAGCAGCGCCATCAATCCTGCACCGACCAGCGCGGTGAAGATTTGCATGGCGAAGGCATCGCCGGTGATCGCGTTGATCATGTCCGCCAACGGCGCCAGCAGCACACCCAGGCAGAACACTTCGAGGGAGTAACGCCCCATGCGGCAGGTTTGCTGCGCCAGCCAGTTTTGCGTCCAGCCACGGCCGGGCAACAGCTTGGCGGTGACGTAGGCCAGGGCCAGGAAGTGCAGCAAACGCACGGGCGACAGGTCGGTCTTGCTGATGGGGTACAGCAGGTCACTGAGCACCGAGGGCATCACCGCGTCATGGATTTCAGGCCAGCGCCACGAGATCGTGAGAACCCCCGCGACCAGTGCGTACGCCGCCGCTGCGACGAACAATGGCTGACGCAACAGCCCACGGGTTTCTGCGGGGCGTGGCTGCTGCGCATGAATCGCCGCCGCACCGCCCAGCACAAACAGCAACTGCCAGGTCACCGGGTTGAAGTACCACACGCCGTCGGCAATCGCCGCCAGGTTCCAGCCCAGGTGCGGTGCCAGCAAGTACACCGTCAGCGAAGCCGCCACCACCGCCCAGGTCTTGCGCAGCAGCAACGGCAACACCAGCGGCAGGCAGCCCAGCAGCACGATATACAGCGGCAACGGGTCCATCAGGTTGGGTTTGAAGCGCAACAGCAACTCATCCACCAGCGCTTGTTGCGGGTGGGTGACGAAGTGCGTCAGGCCCATCTCTTCAACGAGGTCGCGGGTTTCCACATGGTTGTTGGCGAAGAACACGATGCCCATCAGCATCGCCAGCAAGAAGATGTGCACCACGTACAGCACCCAGGTGCGCCGCCAAATCTTCACGCAGGCGATCAGGTAACCGTCACGCTGCAGGATCTTGCCGTAGGCCAGCACCGCCGCATAACCGGCCAGAAACACGAAGACCTCCGCCGCGTCACTGAAACCGAAGTTGCGCAGGGTGATCTGGCCGAGCGGGTTGTGGGGCACGTGATCCCAGAAGATAAAGATCAACGCCAGGCCCCGAAAAAAATCGATGCGCGGGTCGCGTCCGTTCAGCATGGCAGCGGGCTCTTGAACAAAGGGTTTAGTAATGACAAGTGGACGACGGCTTTAGTCGTGCCGTACGTCGGGCGGGGCGCAGGTTGGCGGTATTTTTAAGCAATTGCAAAGCTCAGGTTTTACTGAATGTCTCATCGCTGCGTTTAAACATCGATGATCACCAGCGTACCGTGGCTGCCGGCAAGTACGGCGTGGGCGATGCCGGCTTGCACCAGGTACATCTGGCCGGCGCCGACGTCGATTGCCTCCTCACCGATGGCCAGGCGCAAATGGCCGTCGATCACCAACAGCCCCTCGTTGTAGTCGTGGGTTTCTTCTGCGTAGGCCTGCGCATCCATGCGCAGCACCTTGATCCGCGCGGGGCCGACCTGGCCCAGTCGGGTGGATTTCCAGGTGTCGGGCAGTTGTGCGGCGATGGCGGTGAAGTCCAGTAACGGCATAGTGAAGCTCCTTGTTTCAACGATGCCGTTCGGTGGTCCGGTTCAGCGGGAAAGGGGATTGTTTAGAACGCGTCCATCAGCAAAACCCGGCAGGGTTTGGCTTCGTATTGGTTGATCTGCGGTACCAGGCGGGTGAAGTGTTCCGTCTGGCAGTGCGCATCCAGCGCGGCCTGGTCGGGCCATTGCTCGATAAAGATAAAGTGCCCGGGGTCTTTCTGGTCGACGAACAAATCGTAGGCGATGCACAGCGGTTCCTGGCGGGTTTTCTCTACGAGCTCGGCGTACCACGGGCGCACGGTGTCCAGGTGTTCGGGTTTGATGAAGTCTTCGGCAATCACTTTGAGCATCGTATCGTTCCGTTAAAAAGATTAAGCCGCAGCGATTTCATTCGGCTCAAAACTGTCCGCCCGTGCCATCTGCCACATGCGCGAATAAAACTCGCCGTTCACTTCGCCGGTGAGCAATTCCCCAGGTTTGAGGAACACATGCAACTGCGAGAACAGCTTGATCTCGGTGGCCGACATGCGCCGCACCAGGTGTTTGGCCGACAGTTGCGAGGGATGATCGAGGCCAGCGGCGGCGAGCATTTCGGCCAGGGCCTTCAGCGTGTTGCGGTGGAAGTTGAACACCCGCTGGGCCTTGTCCGGCACCACCAGTGCGCGTTGGCGCAACGGGTCCTGGGTGGCGACGCCGGTCGGGCATTTGTTGGTGTGGCAGCTTTGCGACTGGATGCAGCCGATGGCGAACATGAAGCCCCGCGCGGAGTTGGCCCAGTCGGCGCCGATGGCTAGCACGCTTGCGATATCAAATGCGCTGACGATCTTGCCGCTGGCGCCCAGCTTGATCTTGTCCCGCAGGTTCAGGCCCACCAGGGTGTTGTGCACAAACAGCAGGCCTTCGCGCAGCGGCACGCCGATGTGGTCGGTGAACTCCACGGGCGCGGCGCCGGTGCCGCCTTCCTTGCCGTCCACCACGATAAAGTCCGGGAGGATGCCGGTTTCGAGCATGGCCTTGGCGATGCCCATGAATTCCCATGGGTGGCCCAGGCAGAACTTGAAGCCCACCGGCTTGCCGCCCGACAGTTCACGCAACTGGGCGATGAACTGCATCATCTCGATCGGGGTGGAGAACGCACTGTGGCGTGACGGCGAGATGCAGTCTTCGCCCATCATGATGCCGCGGGTCTCGGCGATTTCCCTGGTGACCTTGTGCTTGGGCAAGATCCCGCCGTGGCCCGGCTTGGCGCCCTGGCTCATCTTGATTTCGATCATCCGTACTTGCGGGTTCTGCGCTTGTACGGCAAAGCGTTCCGGGTCGAACAGGCCGGCGCTGGTGCGGCAGCCGAAGTAGCCGCTGCCGAGTTCCCAGGTCAGGTCGCCGCCGTTTTCCCGGTGGTACGGGCTGATGCTGCCTTCGCCGGTGTCGTGGGCGAAATTGCCGAGCTTGGCACCCTGGTTGAGGGCGCGAATGGCGTTGGCGCTCAACGAGCCGAAGCTCATGGCCGAGATGTTGAACACCGAGGCCGAGTACGGTTGCGTGCACTGCGGGCCGCCGACGATCACGCGAAACGCGCTGGGGTCGCTCAACGGCGCGGGGCGCATGGAGTGGCCGATGAATTCAAAGCCCGACTGGTACACGTCGATCAGCGTGCCGAAGGGTTTGTCGGCGCTTTCATTTTTGGCGCGGGAATAGACCAGCGAGCGCTGGGCCCGGGAGAAGGGCAGGGCGTCGCTGTCGGACTCCAGCAGGTACTGGCGGATTTCCGGGCGGATGCCTTCCACCAGGTAACGGATATTGCCCAGGATCGGGTAATTGCGGCGCACCGCGTGGGGGCTTTGCAGCAGGTCGAAAATGCCGATCAGGCTAAGGATGCCGGTGACCACGGCGATCGGCCACAGCCATTCGTGTTCGATAAACGGCATGCTGGCGAGGGTGAAAATGACGCAGACGGCAAAGAACGCGTAACGACTTAACAAGGACAGGCTCATACGGTTTCCTTGGGTTCGGACTCATCAGGAACTGTAGGCGTCGGCTTGCCAGCGATAGCGTCCTAGAGAGCGCCATCGCCGGCAAGCCGGCTCCTACAGAGTTCTTCAGGCGTTTTGCGCCTGCAGAAAAATCGAGAACAGCTCCGACTGGGATTTGATCCCTAGCTTGCTGTACATGTGTTTTTTATGGACTTTCACGGTTTCAACAGAGATTTCCAGCTTACGAGCGATTTCCTTGCTGGAGCAACCACTGAGCATCAAACGGCCCACATCCAGCTCCCGCGCGGTAAGTTGCGCGCCCCAGCCATCGTTCTGAATCGGCGCCTGCGGGGCGCTCACCTGGTTGAGTTCATGGGGCAGGCGCTGGCGCAGCAAGCTCAGCACCCACGGCTGAATCAGCGATAGCAGGGCAATCTGCTGCGGGGCAAAGCGCTGTTTGGAGCCCAGGGACAGGCATAAGGTTCGCCCGTCCGGCTGCTGGCAATTGAACTGGATTTCATCGGCCACCACGTTCAGCCGGAAGTAGCGCTGGTAATACTCGGTCAGCTCGAAATGCTCCGGCGCCACTTCGGCCAGGCGAAACAGCCCGGTGCGCGAGTGTTCGCGGCTGGCGATGTAGAAGGGGTCGAGCAGGTACAAGCCGTTGAGGTAATCCTGGAACAGATGATCCGGCTCGCCGTCTTGCCCGGGGCATTCGGCGAACACCAGGGGCTTGTGCTCGCTGCTGAACAGCAACACCACCCAACTGTCGAACGGCACGTACTGGTCCAGCAACCGGACAAGCTGCGTCCAGAAATTGGGCTGGTCCAGGGCGTCTATCATTTGCCCCACCGAACGGTGCCAGGCGATGTCTTCCAGCGACAATGTCATGCATCTACCCCCATAGGGTTAACCCGGCTGCGTGATTTCCCGAGTGGTTGCGCCCTGCGCATACTGCGCCACAGATAAAACAACAGGACACACCATGAAGGTCGAATTTGCCCAGCTGGCAGGCCGCGATAACGGCACAGCTTACAACCTTGAGCGCGCTTTGGCGGCGATTGCTGCGTGTGCGGCGGATACCCAATTGGTCGTCTTCCCGGAAACCCACCTGATGGGCTTCCCGACGTCCAGCACCGTGGCCGATGTGGCCGAGCCGGTGGATGGCCCGACCGTGCAGGCGATTATCCAGGCCGCGCGGGCGCGCAATATCGCTGTTGTCATCGGCATGGCCGAGAACGACGCGGGCCAATTCTATAACACCACCTTGATGATCACCCCCGAAGGCATCGCCCTGCGTTATCGCAAGACCCACCTCTGGGCCTCGGACCGTGGCGTGTTCACTCCGGGCGACCGCTATGCCACCTGCGTGTGGAACGGTGTGCGCGTGGGCCTGTTGATCTGCTACGACATTGAATTCCCGGAAACCGCCCGCGCCCTGGCGCAGTTGGGCGCTGAAGTGTTGATCGTCACCAACGGCAATATGGACCCGTACGGCCCGACCCACCGCACCGCCATCATGGCCCGCGCCCAGGAAAACCAGGCGTTTGCGCTGATGGTCAACCGGGTGGAAGAGGGTGATGACGGTTTGATGTTTGCCGGTGGCAGTGCGCTGGTGGACCCGTTTGGCGCCCTGCTGTTTGAAGCCGGGCGCGTGGAAGGGCAGTTCAGCGTTGAACTGGACCTTGGGCAACTGGCGGCGGCGCGACAGGACTATCGCTACCTGGATGATCAGCGCTTGAAATTGCCGGGGGAGGTGATTGAGCGCGAGGACGGTACGCGGGAGTTGTTGATCCCCAAAAACTGACACCGATCTTGTGGCACGGACGCTGTTGTGGCGAGGGAGCTTGCTCCCGCTGGGGCGCGAAGCGGCCCTAAGATTTTGGGGCCGCTGCGCAGCCCAGCGGGAGCAAGCTCCCTCGCCACAACAGCTGTAATCACCACAACAGTTGCACCCATTCAAAAAAACGCGTCAACCATAAAAATTATTGCTTTCGCTGCACCGACTTCAGTTCTGCCATAAATCTAATAATCGCGCGGAGAATCGCTCATGGCTCGTTTGCAACGCACCCTGTCGTTAGGGTCGGTGGTGCTGTTTGGCATCGCCTATATGACACCGATCATTGTCCTGGGCACCTTCGGTATCCTGGCGCAATCCACCGCCGGCATGGTCCCGGCCGCTTACCTGGCCGCCCTGGTGGCGATGTTCTTCACCGCCATGAGCTACGGCCGCATGGCCTCGGCGTTCCCGGTGGCCGGTTCCGCCTACAGCTATGTGCGCAAGGCAATCAGCCCGAAATTGGGATTTATCGCCGGCTGGGCCGTGCTGCTTGACTACTTGTTCCTGCCCATGGCCATCTGGCTGATCGGCGCGGCCTACCTGCATTCGGCGTTCCCTGCCGTACCGCAATGGATCTGGGTGCTGGCGTTTATCGGCGTCACCAGCGCGATCAATATCGTCGGCCTGAAACTCGCCAACGGCATCAACGCCTTGCTGATGCTGGTGCAGTTCCTGGTGCTGATCGCCTTCGTCGCGCTGTGCATCCACTACATCGGCGGTGACGCCAGCAAGCCGCTGTGGACCATCACCCCGTTCTTCAACGGCCAGATGCAAATGCCACTGATCATGAGCGGCGCGGCGATCGCCTGTTATTCGTTCCTGGGCTTTGACGCGGTCAGCACCCTGACCGAAGAAACCCGCGACCCACGCCGCACCATTCCCCGGGCGATCATGTTGATCACCCTGATCGGCGGCTTGATCTTCGTCGGTGTGTCGTACTTCGTGCAGATCGCCCACCCGTCGTTCGAATTCACCGACGTGGACTCGGCGGCCTACGAGATCGCCCGCAACATTGGTGGCGACCTGTTCGTGTCGATCTTCCTGATCGGCCTGATCGTCGGCCAGTTCGCCTCGGGGCTGTCGGCCCAGGCCAGCGGTTCGCGGTTGCTGTTTGCGATGGGCCGCGACGGGGTGTTGCCCAAGTCGTTCTTCGGCACCTTGCATGCGCGCTTTGGTACACCCGTGAACAGCATCCTGCTGTGCGCCGTGGTCGCCTTGCTGGCGTTGAAACTGGACGTCACCACGTCTACCTCGTTCATCAACTTCGGCGCATTCCTGGCCTTCAGCCTGGTGAACCTGTCGGTAATCTTCCACTACTGGATCGGTGCCCAGCAGCGCGGGCTGCGTGAGCATGTGTTGTTCCTGGTGTTCCCGACTATCGGCCTGGTGGCGGATTTATGGCTGATGGTCAGCCTCGATCACCTGGCGATTTACCTGGGCCTGAGCTGGTTGGCGATTGGCCTGGTGTACCTGGGTTTCCTGACGCGGGGCTTCTCCCGGCAGCCACCGGAAATGGACTTCCAGGAAGCCGCATAGAAGCTCGGGGTCTATTGTTATTTCAACAGGCTTTCGTTCGGGCGCGTCGTTGGGTTCGAGCCCGAAGAACGCCGAAGCCTGAGCCTGTCCCCTGTAGAGGTTTGCCTTTACAGGGGATCTGCCGTCTGGCGAATCGGCAACACCACCCGAAACGTCGTGCCCTTGCCCACTTCGCTGCTCACCGAAATAGTCCCATGATGCTTCTTCACAATCCCGTACGACAGTGACAGGCCCAGGCCTGTGCCTTCGCCCACCGGTTTGGTGGTGAAGAACGGGTCAAAGATTTTCTGCACACTCTGCGGCGCGATCCCGCAGCCGGTGTCCGCCACTTCCAGCCAGACCTTGTCGCCCTCCACGCCGGTGCTGAGGGTGATGGTGCCGCGTTCCGGGCCCATGGCCTGGGCGGCGTTGATCACCAGGTTCATCACCACCTGATTGAGCTGTGAGGCCAGGCATTCAATGTCCGGCAGCACCTGGAAATGCTTGACCACATCGGCCTTGTACTTGAGTTCGCTGGCGACAATGTTCAGGGTGGAGTCGATGCCTTGTTGCAGGTTGGCCCACTGCCATTTCTCGTCGTTGTCGACCCGCGAAAAGTCCTTCAGGTCCTTGACGATCTGCGCCACGCGGCCAATACCGTCCTTGGACTCGTGGATCAAAATCGGGATGTCTTCCTTGAGAAAATCCAGGTCCATGGTTTTGCGCAGGCGTTGCAGTTGCTCCAGGCATTCGCCGGGCGCCAGGGCTTCTTCGGCCTGCTGGTAGGCGTCGAGCATCTGCTGCAACTGTTTGAAGTAGCCGTCCAGGGTGCTCAGGTTGGAGGAGATAAACCCCACCGGGTTGTTGATTTCATGGGCCACGCCCGCCGCGAGCTGGCCCAGGGACGCGAGTTTTTCCGACTGCACCAATTGGCTTTCCAGTTGCTTGCGCTCATCGATCTCCAGTTGCAGTGCCTGGCTGGTCAAGGTCAATGCCTGGGTGCGCTGCTCTACCAAATGCTCCAGGTGACTGGTTTGCAGGGACGAGCGCCGGGCCATGTCCCATTTGGCGGCGAGGGTGTTGGCCATCTGTTGGACTTCGATGTTGTCGAAGGGCTTTTTCAGGATCAGCAGGCGGTCATGGGCCTGCAAGCGAAACAGCAGTTCTTCCCAGGAGTAATCGGAGTAGGCGGTGCACACCACCACCTGTAACTGCGGGTCGACTTTCCAAAGCTCTTCGATGGTTTGCGCGCCGTCCCAACCCTGGGGCATGCGCATGTCGACAAAGGCCAGGGCGTAGGGGCGCTCTTGTTGCATGGCCTGGCACAGCAACTGCAATCCTTCCTGGCCACCGTAGGCCGAATCCAGCTCGAAGGCCTGGGCCTGGGGTTTGACGCTGTCGCCAAACAGCGCCGTTTCCATCTCGTCCAGTTCCAGGTTCGCGTCCACGGACGGCGTCAAAATCTTGCGAAAGTCTTGGTGAATCGACGGGGTGTCATCGATCAATAAAATTCGCCGGTTCGGTGGCTGATTCATGCTCATGTCCGTGCGGGATCAAGGGGGATGTGCAAGGTGAACAGCGCGCCTTTGCCCGGGCCGTCGCTGTGGGCGGTCAGGCGGCCCTTCATTTCCAGGGCGGCCAGG
Source organism: Pseudomonas sp. K2I15 (assembly GCF_002204795.1). GTDB lineage: Bacteria > Pseudomonadota > Gammaproteobacteria > Pseudomonadales > Pseudomonadaceae > Aquipseudomonas. Next base: position 14,165 of record NZ_NIXO01000070.1, on the reverse strand, counting down.
GCGCAGCTGTGCAGGCCAAAGCCGTGGCCTTCCTTGCGGGTGGTAAAACCGTGGGTGAAGATTTTTGTCATGTTTTGCGCCGGTATGCCTTCGCCTTCGTCCTTGACGCTGATCTGCAAGGTGCCGTCGTCCAGCGGCAGCACGGTCAGGGTCATTTGTCGGGTGCGGTCGGTGAGGTTGGACATCGCGTACTTGGCGTTGCTGATCAGGTTGACCAGGATCAGCAGCAGCCGATGCTTGTCGGCCATGATCTCGGGCACATCGTGGTAGTCCTTGACCACCGTCACATGGTGGCGGCTCAGCGCCCCGGAGTTCATGCGCAAGGCATCTTCCATCAAGGCGCTGATATGCACCGGCTCCAGCAGTGTGGATGCGCCGGCGTAGGACTGTTGGGTGGAAACAATGTCCTTGATGTGGTCGACGCTTTTGCTCAGTTGCGCCAGCTCCTCGGTAAGGCCCTGTTGTTCCACGGCGATGGCCTCGACCAACTGGTTCAGGTAACCGGGCAGCAGCTTGCCTTTTTCATCCTCGGTGAGAAAGGTGCCGAGGTCATGGCGATGTTCGTTGAACAACTGCATGGCCTTGCCCAGCCCCAGTGCCTTGCTGGTGCGTAACTTGCGCGTCACCAGCTCGGCGGAAATGTTCACGCTGTTGAGCACGTTGCCGACGTTGTGCAGCACGTTGGTCGCGATTTCCGCCATACCGGCCTGGCGGGCGCTGTCCATGAGCTCACTTTGGGCATCCTTGAGTTCCCGGGTGCGTTCCTCGACGCGTTGTTCCAGGTTTTCGTTGACCACATGCAAGGCCCGGTTGACGCGGTTGATCTCGGCGAAACTGCGCAACAGGCGAATCGCCAGGTACAGCAGCAGCGCCACCAGCAAGGTCGAAAACACCAGCAAGTAGCGGTGGTATTTCTGGTCGAGCAGGTCGGCCGCCGCCTGGTCCTGGTTGAGCTGGTTGTTCAGGTCGTCCAGGCGTTCGGCCAGCGGCACGGCGGCGATGCGTTCGAGCAGGTCGTTGACCACTGGCTGCTCCCGCAGGATCAGCGAGATGTGGTTGCTGAGAACCTCCACCGGCACCTGGAACGATTCGGGCAGGCTCAGTTTGTTGATCGCCAGTTTATTCAGGCCCACCAGAATGTCGGCGGCCTTGTCGTCACTGGTCACCTGGGCGAATTCGAGGCTGCTGAGCAGCACGTCGTAGGTGTCGGTGGCGATACTTTGCTGCTGCAGTTTGTCGGCGTCGTTGAGCGCCAGGAACTGCGCCTGGATATCGTCTTCGGCGGTGGGCAGGAAGGCCAGGGAATTGCGCAGCACGGCATTGTGGGACTTGAACTGGTCCACGAGCCGGGCCTTTTCCTGGATCGCCTGGCGATAGGCTTCCTGGCTGGCTTTCCAGCGGGGCGGGTCTTCGTGGGGGTTTTGCGACTCGCGGTGCTCAAGGCGGGCCCACAGGCTGTTCATCTCGTTGAGGGGCGCGACCAGCGGGTCGTAGTTGTGGGTCAGGGCAATCCTGGCCTTGAGCACTTCACTGTCCCATTGTGAGTTCAATTGCTTGATTTCGCGGATCAGGTCGCGGGATTCGGTGTAGGTGGTCTGGTCGCTCGATGACTTGAGGTACAGGAACACCAGGGTCGAGGCGAGTATCACGGTCATGCCGCTGAGCATGAACTGGGTGGCGCGGCGTGAGAGTTTCATAGCGGTTTGCCTGCCCATTCGCCGGTCAGGGTTTTCAGGAACAGCACGATCAGGGTCTTGTCCTCAGTCGAGGGAATGCGCCCCAACTGGTACTTGAACATCACGTCGACGGCATCTTCCAGGGTCTTGGCCGAGGCGTCGTGAAAGTACGGGGCGGTGACTGCCACATTGCGCAGGCTGGGCACTTTGAACACGTTGCGGTCTTCCTCGTCCTTGGTCAGCAGGTAGCGCCCCAGGTCGGCTTCGGTGGGGTTGCCGCGGGCCTTGAAGTAGTCGCCCATCACGCCGAACTTCTGGTACATGTTGCCGCCGATATTGGCGCCCTGATGGCAGGCGATGCAGCCGTACTCCTTGAAGCGCTGGTAGCCGTATTTTTCCTTGATGGTGAGGATGTCGGTGTTGCCTTCCAGGTACTGGTCGAAGCGTGAATTGGGCGTGAGCAGGGTACGTTCATACGTCGCCAGGGCATTTTGCACGTTGGCGGGGGTGATGCCGTCGGGGTAGACCTGCTGGAACGTGGCCTGGTAATGGGGCAGTGCCGACAGGGTCTGGATCACGGTTTTCCAGTCGTTGCCCATTTCCATGGGACTGCTGACCACCTGTTCGACTTGCGCCTCCAGCGTGTCGACCCGCGCGTTCCAGAACTGTTTGAAGTTCAGGCTGGCGTTGAACACAGTCGGGGTGTTGAGCGCCACCGGCTTGCCGTCGAAGCCTGGGGAGAACGGCCGGTTGTCGACGCCGCCGGTTTGCAGGTCATGGCAGCTGGCGCAGGATTTGGTGTTGTTGACCGACAGCCGTGTCTCATTGAACAACTGACGCCCCAGTTCCACGGTTGCTGCATCCAACTGCGGTACCGGCGGCAGCGGTTTGAGGGGCTCATCCAGCGGCGCGGCCATCACCGGCAGGCAGGTCGCCAGCCAAAACGTGATGGCGAGCCCGGGCGCCCGTAAGGACCGGTGAACGTAGCGTAGCGTGGCGTCGCTCAAGCGATGATTCCTTAGGGGCCGAAGGTTATGGGTTGGGCATCAGGGTGCGTCGCCCGGCTTGTATCAGCTGGGCGAATTCGTCGGCGGCCACGGCCTTGCTGAACAGGAAACCCTGGCCCTCTTCACACTGAAGGGCCTTGAGGAAATCCAGTTGCTCAACCGTCTCCACGCCTTCGGCAATGATGTTCAGGTCCAGGCTTTTACCCAGGCTGATGATCGCGCTGATCAGTTGCGCGTCCTGAGGGTTTTTACTCAAGCCGCGAACGAACGATTGATCGATTTTCAGCACATCGATGGGAAACCGCCGCAGGTAGCTGAGGCTGGAATAGCCGGTGCCGAAATCATCCACCGCCAGGCGCACGCCCATGGTCTTGATCGCCCGCAGGGTGGTCAGGGTGTCCTCGACGTTTTGCATCAGCACGCTTTCGGTAATCTCAAGCTCCAGCAAGCCCGGCGTCAGGCGGGTGCGTTCAAGGATGGTCGCCAGGTTGGCGACAAAGTCCCGCTGGCGAAAGTCGATGGCCGAGATGTTCACTGAAATGCAGATCGGCGTGAGGCCCGCTGCCTGCCAGGCTTGCGCTTGCTCACAGGCTTGGCCCAGCACCCATTGGCTCAGGGGCACGATCAGGCCGCTGTCTTCGGCCACCGGGATAAAAGCCGACGGGTAGACCCAACCGTGACCGGGCTGGTGCCAGCGAATCAGGGCTTCCGCGCCGACGATACGCCCAGTGTTCAAGTCCAGTTTCGGCTGGTAGTGCAGGACAAATTCATTGCGTTGAAGTGCCAGCCGAATCCCTGTCTCCAGGCTTTGTTGTTCCTGGGCGCGCAGGTTCATGTCGTCGATGAAAAAGTTGAAGTCATTCGGGCCGTGGTCCTTGGCGGCGTGCATGGCGGTTTCGGCTTTCTTGATCAACTCCACGGCACTGAAACTGTCGTTGGGGTAAATGCTGATGCCCAGGCTCGCGGTGACGCTCAGGTCGTGGCCGGCCACGTAGCGGGTGTGGCTGACGGCCTTGAGGACTTTTTCGGCAATGTGCTGGGTTTGCTGGGGGTGGTGAACGTCGTTGAGGATCAGCACGAACTCGTCGGAGCCGTAGCGAAACACCGAGTCCGACTCGCGCACCGTCGTCACCAGGCTTTGGCTGACTTGCTTGAGCACTTCATCGCCCACCGGATGGCCCAGGGCATTGTTGATGCGCTTGAAGCGGTCCAGGCCGATAAACATCACGGCCAATTGGGTGTCGTGGCGCCGGCACACGGCGATGGCCTGGGTCAGCCGGTCGCCCAGTAGCGTGCTGTTGGGCAGTTCGGTGAGGGCGTCGTATTGCAGCAGGTGCGAGACCTTGAGCAGTTCCTGTACCCGTTCCTCTACCGTGCGTTCCAGGCCCATCAGCTTGAGCGCGGCATCTTGTGCCAACTGCCATTTCCAGGTCAGGGCACTGGCCATCTGGCGGATTTCGAGGTTGTCGAAGGGTTTTTTCAGGATCAGCAGTTGGTCGTCGTATTTGAGGCGCGCTTCGATGGCTTCGAAGGAATAGTCGGAGTAGGCCGTGCACAAGGCGATTTGCAGGTGGGGGTCGACGGCCCACAGCTGTTCGATGGTCTCCAGGCCATCCCAGCCCGGCGGCATGCGCATGTCGATAAATACCAGGGCGTAGGGCGTGTCGGCGGCCAGGGCCTTGGTCACCAGTTCGAGCGCTTCCTGGCCCTGGTAGGCCGAGTCCAGCAGGAACGTCTGGCGCACGGCCGGGGCGGTGCCGAACAGGGTCTCCTCGATGCTGTCCAGGGACTGGACGCCGTTGGCGTCGGCTTCGAGGATCTTGCGGAAGTCTTCGTGGATCGACGCGGTGTCGTCGACGATCAGGATCCGCCGATTGGCCCGTGCGGAGCGCGGGTTCACGAGTGGTTCCGGGAGGCGCTCAACTGCATATTCTGGCGCATGTGGCTTCCTTACCTTGAGTCCATCGGTAAACAGGGGCGGTCATGGGCTTCTTGCCACAAGCATAGTTGGCTCCCTTGAATAAGTCGGCCAGTTGGCGTCAAATCAACGCCAGTTACCCCGCATTCATCTAGCGCTCAATGCACCTGCAAGTACAGCGATTGATGATGAGAGGGGCGCAATGGTGCAATTTTGTGTCATTGAGAGGAGGTGTCGCCATGGATGAGCAACTTGCTACGACTTCCCCCTACACCCCCACGATTTTGCTGGTCGACGACGAAGAATCGATCCTCAACAGCCTGCGCCGATTGCTGCGTGGCCAACCTTATGACGTGCTGCTGGCCGGCAGTGGCGCCCAGGCCCTGGAGATCATGGCCGCGCAGCCCATCGACCTGGTCATGACCGACGCCCGCATGCCGGCCATGGACGGCGCGATGCTGCTGGCCGAGACCCACCGGCTGTACCCGGCCACCACGCGCATCCTGCTGACCGGCTACGCCGACATGAGCATGATGATCAAGGCGATCAACGAAGGGCAGATCCACCGCTACATCAGCAAACCCTGGAATGATGAGGAAATGCTCCTGACCTTGCGTCAGTCCCTGGAGCACCAGCATTCCGAGCGCGAGCGGCTGCGCCTTGAACAGCTGACCCGCGAGCAGAACGACCAGCTCAAAGCCCTCAATGCCACCCTGGAAAAACGCGTGGTGGCGCGCACCTCCGAGTTGCAGCAAACCGCCGACATGCTCGACCTGGCCTACGACGAACTCAAGCGCAGCTACGTGACCGGCACCGAGGTGTTTTCGCTGCTGGCCAACCTGCGGCTGCCCAAGGAAAAACAGACCAACCGCCAGTTGATCGAACTGATCCGCGTGTACTGCAAGTTCCAGCCGATGGACGAAGCCAGCGCACGCGACCTGACCATGGCCGCCGCGCTCTACAACATTGGCAAGCTGAGTTGGAGCGACAGCATGATGGTGTCGCCCGCTGACCTGCTGCACAGCACCGACCGTGAACGCTACCGGGCGTATCCGGCCCAGAGCGAATCGTTGCTGATGACCCTGGAGCCGATGAAAGATGCGGCGCGCCTGATTCGCCATCACCAGGAGCGCTGGGACGGCACCGGCTTTCCCGACCACCTCAAGGGCGACGCGATTCCATTCGGCTCGCGCCTGCTAAAGCTGGCAGTGGACTTCATCGAACTGCAACGCGGCCTGATCCTTGAGCGGCAGATGAACAGCGACGAAGCGCTGCTCTACATCCGCAAATACGGCGGGCGCCTTTACGACCCGGACATGGTGGAAGACTTCATCCATGCCTGCGCCGCGTTCCTCAGCGACGTGACGTTGGGCGACCCGACGGTGAAGGTCCTGACCACCCGCGAACTGGCCGAAGGCATGGTATTGGCGCGCAACCTCAACGCCGACAACGGCATGCTGCTGCTCAACGCCGGCAAGGTGTTGAACCTGCCGCTGGTGGACAAGCTGATTGCGTTCGAGGCGATGGAAGGGGCGAAGTACAGCGTGTTTATCAAGGAGCCGGATGAGGCGCTGCTTTCGAGTTGAGGCGGGTTCATGGGATCCTTGCGCCTTTGTATTGAAGGCGACCCTCCCATGACCTCCACCATTCGCATTGCCGCCGCCCTGCTGATCGGCAGCGATGGCCAGACTTTGCTGGTACGCAAGCGCGGCACCCAGGCCTTCATGCAGCCGGGCGGCAAGATCGACGCTGGCGAGCAACCTGCGCAGGCGTTGGCCCGTGAACTGCACGAAGAGCTGGGCCTACGGATTGATCCGGCGGCTGCGGTATACCTGGGCCAATTCTCGGCCCCGGCGGCCAACGAGCCGGGGTTTGTGGTGCAGGCCGAGTTGTTCCAGGTGTACATCGACGTACCGGTGACACCGGCCGCCGAGATTGAAGAGGTGCGTTGGATCGACCCGGCGGGCGACGGCGATTTATTTCTGGCACCGCTGACCCGGGACTGGATCCTGCCGTTCTATCGCGCTTCGCTGACCACCGCCTGATCAGGGATGAGGGGCTTGTCCTGTGGTGAGGGGGCTTGTCCCCCGTTGGAGTGCGCAGCGCTCCCGCTTTTTTTGGGGCCGCTACGCAGCCCAACGGGGGACAAGCCCCCTCACCACAAAAAAAACCTCACCACAAAAAGGCTTCTTGCCACAGGATTATCCAGGCCTTTGATCAGCGAACCGCGCTGACCCCATCCAGGGTCGAAAACGAGGTGTCCTTGGCCGTCAGCAAAAAGTCGCGCATGTACGGCGCATCCAGCATGTCGGCGCGGATGCCGGCGTACAGCGTGGCAAACAGACCTTTCTCCCCCAGCCGCTTGGCCTTTACATAACCCCGGGAGCTGTATTCATGCAGCGCCCAATGGGGCATGCCGCACACTCCACGACCGCTGGCCACCAACTGCATCATCATCACCGTCAGTTCCGAGGTGCGCACCTGTGCCGGTTCCACGTCGGCCGGTTCCAGGAAGCGGGTGAAGATGTCCAGGCGATCACGCTCCACCGGGTAGGTGATCAAGGTTTCGCTGATCAAGTCTTCAGGCACGATGTACGGTTTGTGCGCCAGCGGGTGCTGATTGGCCACGGCGAGCATGGCTTCGTAGGTGAACAGCGGCACATAGGTGATGCCCGGCAGCTCCAGCGGGTCGGATGTCACCACCAGGTCCAGGTCGCCGCGGGCCAATGCTGGCAGCGGGGCGAAGGCGAAGCCGGAGGCCAGGTCGAGTTCAACTTCGGGCCAGGCATCGCGAAACTGGTCGATGGTCGGCATCAGCCACTGAAAGCAGCTGTGGCACTCGATCGCCATGTGCAAACGCCCGGCGGTACCGCCGGCCAGCCGCGCGATGTCACGCTCGGCGCCGCGCAGCAAGGGCAGGGTGGCGTCCGCCAGTTGCAGCAGGCGCAGGCCGGCGCTGGTGAAGCGCAGCGGCTTGGTCTTGCGCACGAACAGTTGCATGCCCAGGCGCTCTTCCAGTTCCTTGAACTGGTGGGAGAGCGCTGATTGCGTCAGGTGCAGGCGTTCAGCGGCTTCCACCAGGCTGTCGGCTTCGCGCAAGGCGTGCAGGGTCTTGAGGTGACGGATTTCGAGCACGGGCTCTCCATGAATATAACTTGTGAAAAATTCAGATGTGGTGAGTTTGTCTCATGTTGGCGTGACTGTCGACACTGACCGCTGGGCACTCTTCATCAAACTGTCACGCAACTGTGGCAGCGCGCTTGAACAAACTTCATCAGACTCGCGCTCTACTGGGGTTCTGCGTTTCGGTGTTTTTCATGCGCGTTTTGCTTTTCATGGCCGCTCTCTTGTTCGGCCTGCCGTCCTTTGCGGCTTCTCGATGTGATGTAAATGTCCCAACTCAACGGGTCGATCTGGAACAGGTGAGCCTGGCCTACCAGAGCATTGGCCGTGCCTCCGACCCGGCCTTGCTGCTGGTGATGGGCCTGGGCGGGCAGTTGATTCACTGGCCGGACGAAGTGGTGGTGGCCCTGTGTGAGCAAGGCTTTCGAGTGATCCGTTACGACAACCGCGATGTTGGCCTGTCTACCTGGCGCCAGGCGCCTGCCAGCGCCAACCTGACCTTTGAAGTGCTGCGCTACAAACTCGGCCTTCCGGTTTCGGCGCCCTACACCCTGACCGACATGGCCGACGACGCGCTGGGCTTGATGGACGGCTTGCACATCCAGCAATTCCACGTGTTGGGTGCGAGCATGGGCGGGATGATCGCCCAGCACCTGGCGGCCATGGCACCGCAACGGGTGGAAAGCCTGACCCTGATCATGACCAGCTCCGGCGCCGAAGGCCTGCCGGCACCGAATGCGGCGCTGGTGCAACTGTTGTCACGGCGCAGCGCGCCCAATCGCGAAGTGGCCCTGGAGCAACAGGCCGACCTGCTGGCGGCGCTGGGCAGCCCTTATGTGAAAGATGATCGCAAGGTGCTGTTGCAACAAGCGGCGCAGTCCTACGACCGAGCGTTCAACCCCGACGGCGTAAAGCGCCAGATCATGGCGATCCTCGCCGAGCCCAGCCGGGTGCCGCTGCTGAACCAACTGCGGGTGCCGACCCTGGTGGTGCATGGCACCGCCGACCCGCTGTTGCCGGTGATGCATGGCGTGCACCTGGCGGCGCACATCCAGGGCAGCCAGTTGCGGCTGATACCGGGCCTGGCCCATCGTTTCCAAGAGGCGTTCAAGGCACCATTGCTGGCGGCGGTGTTGCCGTATCTGCAAGAGCATCGCGAGGATGCGGCGCACTGGGCGCAGATAGACCCGGTGGCGCCTTCGAAGGTTTTGTAAGGGCTTGGTGGGGTGTATCGTGGGGCCTTTCCGGCGTTTAATGCCAGCGAGGTTGCCTAGTCATGAGTACTCCCCTGAAAATCGATTTCGTCAGCGACGTGTCCTGCCCGTGGTGCATCATCGGCCTGCGTGGCTTGACCGAAGCCCTGGACCAGCTGGGTCCGGAGGTGCAGGCCGAGATTCATTTCCAGCCCTTTGAGCTGAACCCGAACATGGTTCCTGAAGGCCAGAACATTACCGAGCACATCACTGAAAAGTATGGCTCCACGGCTGAGCAGTCCCAGGCTAACCGCGCGCGCATTCGTGACATGGGCGCGGAGTTGGGGTTTGCGTTTCGTACCGATGGGCAGAGCCGTATCTACAACACGTTTGATGCGCATCGTTTGTTGCATTGGGCGGGGCTTGAGGGGTTGCAGTACAACCTTAAGGAAGCGCTGTTCAAGGCGTATTTTACGGATCAGCAGAATCCGTCTGATCATGGGACGTTGGCGGCGATTGCCGAGGATGTTGGGCTGGATCGTGGGCGGGCGGAGGAAATTCTGGCTTCGGATGAGTATGCGGCTGATGTGCGGGAGCAGGAGCAGCTGTGGGTGTCTCGCGGGGTGACTTCGGTGCCGACCATCGTGTTCAATGATCAATATGCGGTGAGTGGTGGGCAGCCGGCTGAGGCGTTTGTCGGGGCGATTCGGCAGATTATCAGTGAGGCTGGCAAGGGCTGATCGGGGTACATATCCGTTATTTGGTAACGGCCTCAACAGCGGCCATAACCCAAATAACCGATATGCCCCCATCAAACCAGATGCAGATGGTTATCCCAAAGCCCCGCTGGCAACTCCAGCGGCTTAGCCACCAACGGCACTTGCCGGCAATCATAAAACCGGCAACGCCCCTGCCCCGAAGTCACCACAAACCCATCCGTCACCGCGCCCACCCCGGCACAATCCGGCAACGGCCCGTCCAGTAGCAACTGCGCGCTGTCCATGTTCCAGATAAAGAACCGATTCCCCCGGGGCGCCGTCAGCGCCACCAGGCGCAACTCACTGTGCACCGCCACACTGGCGGTGTAATGACCCATGGCCTGCAACTGCTCATCCGCCACCGCAAACGCCACAAACGCCTGCCCCGGTCGCTTGATCGCCAGCAACTCCGAGCGCTCATGAGACGGCCCCATAAACTGCTGCCCGGCGAGGATCGTGCCGTCACTGGCAATCCCCATATGCCGCACGCTGTTCATCTGCTGGCCCAAGGTTTCCTTGCTCAACAACGTACCGTCACGTTGCATCAAGACCAGGCTCGGCTCCATGGCGTTCAGGTTCATCTCGACCCGGCTCTCAGCCTCGGTGCGAATCCCGCCGTTAGCCACCACCAGCGTCTCACCGTCAGGCATCCACGACACCTGATGCGGCCCAATCCCATGGGTAGAAATCTCCCCGGTGTGCACCAACCGCTCACCCTCAAACCGATACACCCCCAGCAAACCGCGACCCGGATCAGAGGTGTCGTTCTCCGTGGCATACAGCCACTCGCCATCCTTGTGAACCACCGCATGCCCATAAAAGTGGCGATTGGCTTTGGACGTGATGGTCTGCAGCAGCGCCCCGTCACGCAGGTCGATCAGATAACTCTCGGTGCCCGGCCTGCGGGCGACAAACAACGCAATCGGCAACATCGGGTGGTTGATGATGTCGTGACAGCGCTGGCCAACCTGGGTCGCAAACACCTGCTTGCCGTCCAGGTGGAAGCCGACGGCGTAATGCTTGCCATCACTGTCATCACGCGCCGAGAGCAGCAGCGGGCTCTTGCCCTTCTGCTTGAACAGCGTCCAGCCACCCAGGGTTATCGCACTGAGTAGCACGCTGCCGATCGCCAAAGCCTGTCGCCTGAGCATCATCAGTCACCGTCGTTGGCGTTAAAGCCCAGTTGGATGCCCAGCGCCTTGGCCAGCTCGCCTTCGTGCAGGCGGTGGACCACGTTGAGGCTGTCGTAGATATCGTTGAGTTGCTGGCGCCCGGCATCGTCGGCCAGCAGTTCATTCAGCGTACGCTGGTTGCTGGCGAACAGTTTCAGGGAGGCGGCATAAGCCGCGTCGATCTTGTCAGCCAACGGCTTTTGGTCGGCAGGCAACAGGCCGCGCAGGCCTTTGTTGTCGACGCCGACCCAGACGGTCTGGGCGGCAGCCAGGCTGGCAGCCAGGCTTTGCAGGGACGACTGGCTGCGCCATGCATCAGCCTGGAACGGCTGCGGGATGCCCTTGCTCTGGCGGCCCATCGGGGTGCCGAGTTTTTTCTTCAGGGTGTCCAGTGCGGTCACTTGAACCCGCAGCAGGTCGGCGATGGCTTCGTGGGAATCGGCGTAGCGCTGGTTAGGAAACTTGGTCATCTGCGCCAGCATGCCGTCGGTGCTGTTCCAGCTCGACAGGATTTCTTCGGCAAGCAGTTTCTGACGTTCGCCAATGGCCACCAGCAGCGGGCAGTAACGGGCTTTTTGCGTCTCGTCTGCGAGGTCGGTCTTGGCGTCGTAGAGGATGTATTCATAGGCCGACAGGCCTTGCACCACGACGCTGGATTTGGCCAGTGCGGCGGCATCGATCTGCGGTTGGGCGGTCACCAGTTGCTCGACCTGACGGCCCACCAGGTTTTTCTTGTCCGGCCAGAACTGCACCTGCCACGAGCGGTTGCCCTCGGCCAGCGGGCCGATCAGCAGCGGTTGCAACTCGGCCCAGGCTTTTTGCGCGTGCAGGAAGTCGGCGCGGGCGGTCTCCAGGCTTTCCTTGCCCTGGCAGTAGGCCAGGGCGCTGACGGCCAGTTGGCGGTCGGCTTCAACCCAGCGGCTGTAGGTCGGCAGGATCACTTGCTTGGCGATGGCCGCCGAGGTCACCGCTTGCGGGTCCTGGGGCGAGCACGCACCGAGGGCCAGGGCGGCCAGGCTGGTGAACAACAACTTGGGACGGAACATGTCGAGCTCCCTTCTGTAATTAGGACAAAGCTTATAAAGAATTCAGGAACGCCAGCAACGCAGCGCGCTGTTCGGCATTAAACGACAACACATGTTGCTGCGCCGCCTGGGCTTCACCGCCGTGCCACAGCACGGCCTCCATCAGGTTGCGGGCGCGGCCGTCATGCAAGAACTGGGTGTGGCCACTGACGGCTTGCGTCAGGCCAATGCCCCACAACGGCGGCGTGCGCCAGTCGCGGCCACCGGCCTTGAATTCGCTGCGGTTATCGGCGAGGCCGTCGCCCATGTCGTGCAGCAGCAAATCGCTGTAGGGGCGGATCACCTGATTGGCCAATTCAGGTTCAGCGGCGGTGGGCGCCGTGGTGAATTGCGGGGTGTGGCAACCCTGGCAACCGGCCTGGTAGAACAGGTTTTTCCCGGCCAGCACCTGCGGCGCGTTGACGTCGCGGCGGGCCGGGACGGCCAGGTTGCGGGTATAGAACAGCACCAGGCGCAGGATGTTATCGCTGACTTCAGGCTCGCCATCCGGGCCATTGCCATTGGGCGCCTGTTTGCAGACCACTTGTGCATCGGTGCAGTCATCGAACGGTCTCAGGGTCGTGGTGAGGCCCATATCACCTGAGAACGCGTGAACATTTTGTTGATTGAGGTTCGGTTGCCCGGCTTTCCAGCCAAATCGACCGAGCACGGTTTTGTGTTGCGCGTCGTCCCAGACCCAATTCGCACGTCCGACGATGGCTTCCTTATCGGCGGTTTTCGGCTCAGTGTTGCGTAGGATGTCGGCGTCCGGGATCGCTTCCAGCAGCCCCAGGCCGATCATCGGCGGTGCAACCCGGGCCGAGAAGCGCGTGTCGGGGTGCATCGGGCCGTAGCCGAGCTGGGTGATTTGCAGCGCCGGCTTGCGCAACTCGACGACGGTGCCGTCCTTGAAGCTGACGTTGACCGGCGTGTAGTCGACCCGCACTTTGCCTTCCGGGGCGACGCCGGGCACGGCCATATCTTGCAATTGCCCACCGTAGACCGGCTCGGGGACTACACCCAGTTGTTCGATAACCTTGGCATACGGTGGCGCATCCGGAATCGACAGGCGCACCAGCATCGACACCGCGTTGGGCGCATCGGGCAACGGCGGATGGCCACGACCATCCTTGATATGGCAGTTCTGGCAGGCGTTGGTATTGAACAGCGGCCCCAACCCATCGCGGGCGGTGGTGGTAGACGGTGCGATCACCCAGGGGCTGCGAAAGAAACTGTTGCCTACGCTGAAGTCCAGGCGCCGGGTGGGTGACAGGTTGGCCGAGGGCAGCGAGAAGGCGTTCTGGTCGGTCTTACGCACGGTTGTCGCGCCACCCGCCCTTGCTTCACCAGGCTCAGCCTTGGTGAATCGCGGGGCGTCATCGCAGGCACTCAGGCTTAGGGCCATCAACAGTGCAGACAGGCGAAGGGGCGAGCGGGGCATCAGGTTTCCTGAAAGGAGGCTGAAAATAAGGCCGCAAAGTCTAACAGGGCAGGGCGGATTGAATAAGAGCAATTATCGTTTGGTGGTATCTGATTCATTCCCGCTAGAATGACCGCACATTTTTCTCTGGAGGTGGCCAATGCAGGCTCTCGACGCTTTGCTCAACCGTGTTTCCGTGCCGCGACTGCTGGACCCGGCACCGACCCAGGAGCAGCGCGACCTGCTGTTCGCCGCGGCCATGCGCGCGCCCGACCACGGCCAGTTGCGGCCTTGGCGCTTCCTGACGGTGGAAGGTGCGGCACGTGAGCGCATGGGCACGCTGCTGGCCGAAGCCGCCCGCCTGCAAGACGCCGATGCGCCCCAGGCGTTTATCGACAAGGCCCAGGCCGGCCCGCTGCGTGCACCGTTGGTGGTGGTGGTGATTGCTCGCCTGCAAGAACACTTCAAGGTGCCGAAGTCTGAGCAGCGCCTGGCAGCGGCCTGTGCGGCCCACGGGATTCTGCTGGCGGCGTACGCCCAGGGGATCGGCGCGGTGTGGCGCACCGGTGAGTTGTCGTACTCGGCACACGTTGCCAAGGGTTTGGGTTTGACGGGGGATGAGGAAGTGATTGGCTTCCTCTACCTGGGCACCCCACAAAATCCGCCGCGCACCGCGCCGAAAGAAGACCTGGCACCGTTTGTGGCGGCGTGGACAGGTCAATAAAGCACCGAAAATACAGGGTGGACGGGCGTGTGTGGGAGCGGGCTTGCTCGCGAATGCGGTGGATCAGTCAATACATCTGGTGACTGACACACTGCATTCGCGAGCAAGCC
>NZ_NIXO01000069.1 GCF_002204795.1 Pseudomonas sp. K2I15 | reverse complement strand
CTGCCCCATTCAGCCCGAGGCCGAACGCAGGTATTGAGGAGCGGGTAAACCGGCAGGACGCCGGTTTAGCCGCGACGGGCCAGGGACGGGCCGTCGCGGCGGCCCGCTTCGCGGTGCCGGAGTGAGGGCACGCCGAGCCACAGCGAGGCGCCGACAGGCGGGGCGGAGCGTTTTGCTTACTTTTGCGCTTTTCAAAAGTGAGCCGCTGTAAGAGCGGAACCCTAAGCGGCCGTTACCTAAATAACGGATATGCCCCCGACCAAACGCAAAAAAAACGGCCTCATCTGAAGGCCGTTTTTCATTACACCTCAACGCTTAGGTGCGCATCCCACGCCCACTCACCAGCAACCGCGCGCAACCCACATAAAGCACCACAGTCGCCACCAACATAAACGTGATCGCCACACTGATCTTGATATCCGAAACACCAAGAATCCCGTAGCGAAACGCGTTAACCATGTGCAACACAGGGTTAGCCAGCGACACCGTCTGCCAGAACGGCGGCAGCAAAGTGATCGAATAGAACACGCCACCCAGGTATGTCAGCGGCGTCAGCACAAACGTCGGAATAATCGAAATATCGTCAAAGTTGCGCGCAAACACCGCGTTGATGAAGCCCAGCAACGAAAAGATCGTCGCCGTCAGCACCACCACCAGCAAGGTGATCCCGAGGTGATGCACCTGCAAGTGGGTAAAGAACAGCGACAACAGCGTCACGATCACCCCAACCATCAACCCGCGCAGCACGCCACCCAGCGTATAGCCGATCAGAATCGTATGCGGCGACACCGGCGACACCATCAATTCCTCGATGGAACGCTGGAACTTGCTGCCAAAGAAACTCGACACCACGTTGCCGTAGGAGTTGGTGATCACCGACATCATGATCAGCCCCGGCACGATGTATTCCATATAGGTGAAACCACCCATATCACCGATCTGCCGACCAATCAGGTTGCCGAAGATGACAAAGTACAAAACCATGGTGATCGCCGGCGGCAGCAAAGTTTGCGGCCAGATCCGGGTGAAGCGCTTCACTTCGCGGTAGACGATGGTCTGCAGCGCGACGAGGTTGGGTTGCAGTTCCGAACTCATACCGCCACCTTCGCCAGATTTTTCTCCACCAAGGACACGAACAACTCCTCAAGGCGATTGGTTTTATTACGCAGGCTCAGCACTTCGATGTTCTGGGTGGCCAGTTGGCCGAACAACGCGGTGATGCCCACGGCTTTGTCTACCTGCACTTCCAGGGTGTGGCTGTCTACCAGGCGGTTCGGGTAGCCGATCAACTGGGGCGCCACCGTCATGTCGTTTTTCAGGTCGAGCAGGAAGGTCTCGACGTGCAACTGGCTCAGCAGCGAACGCATGCTGGTGTTTTCGACGATGGTGCCGTGGTCGATGATGCCGATGTTGCGGCACAGCTGTTCAGCCTCTTCCAGGTAGTGCGTGGTAAGGATGATGGTGATGCCTTTCTGGTTCAGTTCGGTGAGGAACGTCCACATCGAACGACGCAGCTCGATGTCCACGCCCGCCGTCGGTTCGTCGAGGATCAGCAGGCGCGGTTCGTGAACCAGGGCCCGGGCGATCATCAGGCGGCGCTTCATGCCGCCAGACAGCGAGCGTGAAGGCACGTCGCGCTTGTCCCACAGGCCCAGTTGGGTGAGGTATTGCTCGGCGCGTTCCTTGGCGATCTTCGGCGGGATGCCGTAGTAACCGGCCTGGGTCACGACGATGTCGAAGGTCTTTTCAAACTGGTTGAAGTTGAACTCCTGGGGCACCACGCCAATGCTGCGCTTGAGCGCCGCCGGGGATTTGTCCAAGTCGTGGCCAAAGATATTCACCGTGCCGCTGGTCTTGTTGACCAGGGTCGAGAGAATGCCGATGGTGGTGGATTTGCCGGCGCCGTTGGGGCCGAGCAAGGCGAAGAAATCACCTTCGGCGACGTCCAGATCGATACCACTCAGGGCCTGGAAACCGTTGCCGTAGGTTTTGGTTAGCTGCCGGATGGACAGAGCGGAACTCATATCGGATTACGCACCAAAGAAGAGGAATAGAATTGTTACATGAGGGCAGACCGCACGGAATACAACGGCTGCGCGTGACAAGCATGGTGCTTGTCCGCGCCGCACAAGTACAGTAACCCGTATTAATAGTGGGTATCAGGTCAACGCGGTCATGACCGATTTTTGATACGCCGGACGCTCGCGCAGGCGCTGGTACCAAGCCTCAAGGTTAGGCATCGACGGGCGTTCGATGGGCATTTCGAACCAGGCATAAATGAAGCTGCCCAAGGGGATATCGCCCATGCCGATCTCGTTGCCGGACAGGTAAGGTTGGGTAGCCAATGCCTGATCCACAGTCTGCAATACGTCGATGCAAGCTTGGCGCCCGACGTTGATGGAGTCCCAGTTCTGTTTTTCAGCAGGCGTTCGCAGCACGCCCCAGAACACCGTCTTGAACGGTTCGGCCAGGGTCGAGGTGGTCCAGTCCATCCACTTTTCGGCATTGGCACGGGCTTGCAGGTCGCTGGGGTACCAGTTCGAATCCGGCGCATGTTTTGCGGCCAGATAACGCACGATGGTGTTCGATTCCCACAACACAAAG
The DNA here is from genome assembly GCF_002204795.1 of Pseudomonas sp. K2I15. Lineage (GTDB taxonomy): Bacteria > Pseudomonadota > Gammaproteobacteria > Pseudomonadales > Pseudomonadaceae > Aquipseudomonas. The sequence goes on along the minus strand of NZ_NIXO01000069.1, from coordinate 22,903 downwards.
TCGCCATCTTCAATCATCGGCACCCGGCCATTGGGGTTCAGCGCGCGGTATTGCGGCGTGTCGACCACACCAAAAGCCCCGCCCGCATCAATTGCCTCATAGTCCAGGCCGAGTTCCTCGGCGCACCACAGTGCCTTCCTGACATTTGACGAATTTTTACGACCCCAGATTTTCAGCATGACCGCCCCTATTTTGAAAAAGATGGTTGGATGAATGCCGGGGCAGCATACGCCGGATCACGTCCGGCTTATATCACTCTGCATATCGCCCAACAGGATAGGCATCTGCTCGCCAAACAGGTGCGGGTAACATTTCTGCAGGTGGGCGAAGAAGAATTCCTCAGGCACCTCGGCAAATTGCCCATGGTCCACCACGTACTCCATGGAGCGCTGGCCCTTGCGGTTGAAGGCGTGGAAAACACTGTCGTGGATGCCGTCGAAATCCAGCGGCGGCACATCGAACACTTCGCACAATTGCTGGTTGAACGCGGGCGTGGCTTTCACCCAGCGACCGTCCAGATACAGCTCGGTGTAGCCGTGCATGGCAAATACGTCACTTCTGAGCAGTTCGATCAGACGCGGCGTCGAGAGGTGGTTGCGCACGTCGGCCAGGCCGATGCGCGCCGGGATCCCGCAGTGCCTTGCGCACCCGGCCAACAGCGTTGCCTTGGGCACGCAATAACTCTCGCCGGCGGCCAATGCGAAACTGCCACTGAGGGTTTGCGGGTCGCGGCTGAAGGTGTAGGGGTTGTAGCGCACCGCCTCGCGCACGGCGTAGTAAAGACTGACTGCCTGGTCACGGGGTGCGGCACTCGAACCGCGATGTTTTTCGGCGAACTCCACCACCGCAGGGTGGTCACTATCGATGAAGCGGCCGGGATTCAAGTACGCATTCATGAGGTTAATCTCCGAGACAGGCCTGGAGTCTAACCACAGGCCTGTAGCAGGGATAACGACGATTCGGCCAAATGTCGGCGCCTTATGCCTGTGACCGAAAAGGACTGCCCGGCACACCACGTAACACCCTCGTCACCCCGCTTGTTCGGATGCCGACTAAGCTCTGAGGTGATTTCGCACCTGGTTTCACGGAGGATTGAATATGCTGTTGTTGTGGATACTGGTTCTGGTGGTGGGCATTGCCTACCTGGCCCACCGGCGCACCGCGCCCCTGCCCGCCATCGGTGTGGTTGCCGTCTACCTGTTGGCGATGGGCGCCTTCAGCCATGCACCAGGCTGGTTGCTGCTGATCTTCTGGGTGCTGATCGCCTTGGTGGCCGCCCCGCTGCTGCTGCCGGACCTGCGCCGCAAGTACTTCACCGCGCCGCTGTTCAACTGGTTCCAGAAAGTCCTGCCGCCGATGTCCGAGACCGAGCGCGACGCCATCGACGCCGGCACCGTATGGTGGGACGGCGAGCTGTTCAGCGGCCGCCCCGACTGGGACAAGTTGCTGGCCTACCCCAAGGCGCAACTGACCGAAGAAGAACAAGCCTTCATCGACGGCCCCACTGAAGAGCTGTGCGCCATGGTCACCGACTGGGAAATCGGCCAGGCCATGGACCTGCCGCCCGCCGCCTGGGAACACATCAAGCAGCATGGCTTTTTTGCCCTGATCATCCCCAAGGAGTTCGGCGGCAAGGGTTTCTCTGCCTACGCCCACTCCCAGGTCGCGATGAAGCTGGCGACCCGCAGCGGCGACCTCGCCTCCACGGTCATGGTCCCCAACTCCCTGGGCCCGGCCGAATTGCTGCTGCATTACGGCACCGATGAACAACGCAACCATTACCTGCCACGCCTGGCCCGTGGCGACGATATCCCGTGCTTTGCCCTGACCGGCCCGCTGGCAGGCTCCGATGCCGGCTCCATGCCCGACACCGGCGTGATCTGCAAAGGTGAATGGGAAGGCAAGGAAACCCTCGGCCTGCGCCTGAACTGGGAAAAACGCTACATCACCCTCGGCCCGGTAGCCACATTGCTCGGCCTGGCGTTCAAGGCCCATGACCCGGACCATCTGCTGGGCGACAAAGAAGACCTGGGCATCAGCCTCGCGCTGATTCCCACCGACACCCCGGGCGTTGAAATTGGCCGTCGTCACCTGCCACTGGGTGCCGCGTTCATGAACGGCCCCAACTCCGGCAAGGACGTGTTCATTCCCCTGGAATTCCTGATCGGTGGTCAGGAAATGCTCGGCAAGGGCTGGATGATGTTGATGAACTGCCTGTCCGTGGGCCGTTCGATTTCCCTGCCTGCCGTCGGCACGGGCGCGGCCAAATTCACCAGCCTGGTAACCGGCCAATATGCCCAGGTGCGCGAGCAGTTCAACGTACCGCTGTCGGCCTTTGAAGGTATCCAGGAAGCCCTGGCCCGCATCGGCGGCAACGCGTGGCTGATGGACAGCGCGCGGATGCTCACCGCCAACGCGGTCGACCTGGGGGAAAAACCCTCGGTACTGTCGGCGATCCTCAAGTACCACCTGACCGAACGCGGCCGCGAGTGCATCAGCCATGCGATGGATGTACACGGCGGCAAGGGCATCATCATGGGGCCCAACAACTACCTGGGCCGCAGCTGGCAAGGCGCGCCGATCTTCATCACCGTGGAGGGCGCGAATATCCTCTCGCGCAACCTGATGATCTTCGGCCAGGGTGCCATTCGCTGCCATCCGTTCGTACTCAAGGAAATGGCCCTGGCCGGCCGTGAAGACCATGACCAGGCACTGAAGGAATTCGACGGCCTGCTGCTGCAACACATCGGGTTTGCCGTGAGCAACGCTGCCAGCACCCTGGTGTTGAACCTTGGTTTTGGTCACTTCGAGAAGGCCCCGGGCAACAGCTTGAGCCAGGGCTACTTCCGGGCTCTCAACCGTCAGGCCGCTGCGTTTGCGATGCTGGCGGACCTGAGCATGATGCTGCTGGGCGGCGAGCTGAAACGTCGCGAACGCCTGTCGGCACGCCTCGGTGATGTGCTGAGCCACATGTACCTGGCATCGGCGGCGCTCAAGCGTTATCACGACCTGGACTCGCCAGACCACCTGCGTCCGCTGTTCGCCTGGGCCATGGAAGAAAGCCTTGGCCACTCCGAACGTGCGCTGGATGAACTGCTGACCAACTTCCCAAGCAGGGTGCTGGGCTGCCTGTTGCGAGTGATCGTGTTCCCGTTCGGCCGTCGCCATAAGGGCCCATCCGATGCGTTGGATGCTGAAGTGGCAGCGGTGATTGGTCGCGCCAAGGGCGACCCTGCCCTGGAAGCAGTGCTTGCCGGCTGCTATCGCCCGCAATCGGCCGAGGACCCGGTGGGTGCCCTGCAACATGCTTACGACCTGTTGGCCGATAGCCACCCGTTGCAGAAAAAACTCCACGAAGGCCTCAAGAGCGGCCAGGTCAAACCCACCGCAGGCGAACACGCCATCGACGCCGCGCTGCATGCCGGCGTGCTGCAACCGGCCGAAGCGCAAACCCTGCGTGACGCCGAAGCAGCGCGACGCAAGGTCATCGACGTGGATGATTTCAGCAAGGAAGAGCTGAGCCAGGCTGAGGGAAAAGTCCGCTAATCCCAGCGGTCATATAAAAACGGGCGCTTGAGCTATATACTCTCGCGCCCGTTTTGCTCTTGAGGACTTATCTCGTGTCCAATGTCGTTGCCGATCATCTCGTCTTGCTCGACCACCTGCGCAGCATCCTGGTTGCCGTCGGCGAAGCCGAACAGGTTCCCGAGGAAAGCCACCTCCTGTTCCTGGAGCGCTTCGATGAACTGCGCGCCCTGCTGCCGATCGACCCGATCGAAAGCCAGTACCTGGGCCAGGACATGATGAGCCAGGTCATCCTGCGCTACCCGCAAATTGCTCACCTGGTGCCGCGCGACCTGCTGTGGTTCTTCGGTGGCGACTGCCTGCACTTCATGCCCGACGACGAACTGGACCTGTACCAGGCCCTGGAAGAACGTCGCTTCGAAGCTGAACAGAACGACGAACCGTTCGACTGGAACCAGGAAAAGCAGTTGTTGGCCATGTCCAATGACCAGCCCAAGCACTGACACACGACCAACTGTAGGAGCGAGCTTGCTCGCGAAGAACTCAAAGGCACCGCGTGTATTCAGGATGCACGCGTTATCGTTAACGTCCATCGCGAGCAAGCTCGCTCCTACAGTTTCTTCAGTGTTGGCTCCCTCTCCATGCACTCCACCAGATAATCAATAAACACCCGCAGCTTCGGCGGCAGATACCGCGTTGGTGAATGCAGCAACCACGCATCCCCGTGGTACGACGCAATAAAATCCCACCCCGGCAATACCTGCACCACCTCCCCCGCTTCCAGCGCATGGCGCGCCGTGAAATACGGCAAGCTGCCGATGCCCACGTGCTGCAACACTGCATCCAGCCGCACCCCGGTGTGATTGGCCGCGTACCGCCCGCGCACGCCGACCGTCACCGCCTTGCTGCCTTGGCGAAACTTCCAGCGCGCATCCCCCGGCGTCTCGCCCAGGTAGATGCAACTGTGTTCCAGCAAATCATGGGGATGCTGCGGCGTACCGTGCTCGGCCAGGTACTGCGGCGTGGCGCAGACCAAGTGCTCGATGGGCAGCAGCTGTCGCCCCACCAACCCCGGCGGCGGGCTGTCGGTGATGCGGATGCTCAGGTCGACATTGTCATCAATCAGGTCCACGTGCCGGTCCTCAAGAATCAACTGCACATCAACCTTGGGATAACGCCGTAGAAACTCCGGCATATGGGGATGCACCACAAAACGCCCCACCGCCTTGGGTACGCTGACCCGCACCAACCCTTCGGCCTCGTGGGTGTATTGCCCGCTGATTTCCATCACCGAGCGCGCGGCACTGACCATTTCCTGGCAGCGCTTGAACACCTCTTCGCCGCCTTCGCTGAGGCGCAATTTGCGCGTGGTGCGTTGCAGCAGCCGAGTGGCCAGGGCCTTTTCCAGGCGCGAGATACTGCGGCTCACGGATGACGGCGATGCACCCAATTGCCGCGCGGCTTCGGAGAAGCTGCCGGTCTCAACCACCTTGACGAAAATCGCCATTTCGCCCAGCAGCGGTAAGGGAAAATTGATGCTCATGACGCACAAGTCCATTGATGTTTGAACGGATTATCACCCATTCGCGCACTTCTTATACTGCCCAATAGAAACCCTGATGCGGATGTAGATGATGACCCAGCGCCTGTTTTTTACCCATGACCACCTGAATGCGGAACTTGAAGTGCTGGGATGCACGCCTCACGAGAACCAATTTTCAGTGATCCTGCAGTCAACGATCTTCCATCCCCAAGGTGGCGGCCAGCCTTCCGACACCGGCTGGCTCGGGGGAAGCCAAGTGCTGAAGGTGGTGCAGGAAGGCGAGCATGTCGTGCATTACGTAGACCGCCCCGTGGCACCCGGCGCGATACAGGCACGCGTCGATGAAGAGCGTCGCACCCTGCACACGCGCCTGCATTCGGCCGGGCACCTGATCGGCAATGCCGGCGAGGCCCTGGGCTGGATGCCGATCAAGGCCCATCACTGGCCGGGCGAAGGCAAGATCACCTTTATTCGCGGCACTTCGGCTCAGGCCATGGACGCCGAGGCGATTCAACAGAAAGTTGATCAATGGATCGCGGCCAACCTGCCACGCCATATGGCACTGCAGGAAGGCACCCGGGAGGTAGGCTTTGGCAAGCTACCGGCCTATGCCTGCGGCGGCACGCATGTGCAGGCATTGGGGGACGTGGGCCAGGTGAAGATCCTGGCCCTCTCCGAGAAAAAGGGTGCCTTGTCGGTGCGCTACAGCTTGGACTGACTAAACCGCAATCGCCCCCGCCCTGCCCGGTTCCACCACGAATGACTTGAGGGTCGAGACGCTGGCATTCGGATCCCGGGGATCAGAAATCACCCGCAAGTGCGTCAGCATATTCTTCTCCTCAAGCGCCACCGACACATAGCCGCGCTGGCGGCTGTCGAAGAACTTCACATGGGGATTGAGCGGCAGGATCGCGCTGAAGGCGTCGAACGGCGGCCCGTCAGACGTCACCGACGTGCCGACAAACTCGGTCGCGACCACCGGCGAATCCAGATCCCCGCCATTGGCGTGCAGGTCGTTCACCCAGAACGAGTGAATATCACCGCCCCAGAACACCGGGTTATTCACCTTCCTGCGCGCAATGGATGCAAGCATGCGTTCGCGGTTAGCCATGTAACCATCCCAGCCATCGGTCCAGCGGCCAGGCTTGTGGTTGGTCAGGTCACGCTGCGTGAGCGGCGCGACCAACAGGTCCTGGGCGATCACGTTCCACTGCGCCCTGGACTCGGCGAAGCCCTGATCCAGCCACGCCTCCTGCTCCCAGCCAAGCATGGTGCGGCGCGGGTCGCGCAGGTCGGCGCAGGTATTGGCAGCGATGTGCCCCTTATGGCTACGGTTCGCCAGAATGCAGGGTTGCTCGGAACGATATTGGCGACCGTCCAGCACATGGAAACGTGCCAGTCGGCCGTAGTCCAAACGCCGATAGATGCGCATGTCCGGCCCTCGCGGCAAGCTGCTCGCCCGCAACGGCATATGCTCATAGAACGCCTGATACGCCGCCGCCCTCTGCTTGAGAAAGCTTGCCACCGGAATGTTCGGGTCCTGGGACCACTGATTGGCATAGTCGTTTTGCACTTCGTGATCATCCCAGGTCACCACGCTGGGCGCCGCAGCATGCAGTGCCTGCAAATCGGGATCGGTCTTGTACAGGGCGTAGCGGTTGCGGTAATCCACCAGACTCAGCGCATTGCCGCTGCCGTGGGGGCGAACGATCTTGCCGGAGTCGGCGGCGTAAGAACTGTCGTAGATGTAGTCGCCGAGGAAAAACACCAGGTCCGGCCGCTCGGCCGCCAAATGACGATAGGCACTGAAGTAGCCCCGTTCCCAATGCGAACAGGAGACAAAACCCAACTGTGCGCAGGCCATGGCGTGTACCGCCGGCGCCGTGCGCGACTGCCCCACCGGGCTTTGTGCGCCAAGGCCTTCAAACTGATACCAGTACGGTCGACCCGCCTCCAACCCGGCGACTTCCACATGCACTGAATGGGCAAAACGCTCGCTGGCGATTACCTCGCCCTGGCGCACGACACGCATCATCGCCGCATCGCTGGCCACCTTCCAACGCACAGACACCGCCCGGCTCAGTCCGCCGCGACCGTCTGCGGCATTAAACAGTGGCGCGAGGCGCGTCCAGATCACAAAACCATCCGGCAATGGATCGCCCGAAGCCACGCCCAGGGTGAAGGGATAGTCGATGCCCGCACTGCGGGCGAACGGGCTGAGGATCGAAAACGCAGTGGCAACCGCCAGCCCGCTCAGTACTCGACGGCGGTCGTGATTCACACTCATCAACCGCGCTCCTTCCAGTCATCCCGCACCTGCCCGAACACCAGCATGTCTTCATGCACCCCGTTCTTCAGAAACGCGCCGCGCATGCAGCCTTCGTAACGCAGGCCGATTTTCTGCATGACTCGCGCCGACTCCTTGTTGCGGCTGAAGCACTGGCTGCCGACCCGATGCAGCCCCAGTTCGGCAAAACCGAAGTCCATCACCCCGGTTGCTGCCTCAGCCGCATACCCCTGATTGCGACAGTGCGCCGCCACCCAACCGCCCAGATGGCCATAGTGATGGACCGAAGAAACCCTGAGGCTGACGATGCCGATCAGTTCATCCGTATCGTGCAAATGCATGCCCAGGCTCAACAGACCGGAGCGGTATTTTTCTTCCATCCCATCAATGAACGTCAGCGCCGTTTCCAGTGTGTAGGGCGACGGAATCGCCGCGGTGTTGTCGGCAATCAGCGGCCCGTTGGCGAGGGCGCAAAGCGTGTCGGCCTGGTCCTTTTGCAGGGGCTTCAACAGCAGGCGCGACGTGGATAAATGCGGCAGTGCAGTGCTCATGCAGGAGGACTCGCAAAATAAATTCTCCAAGAATGTACCCGCGCCATGTCAGTTTCATTACGTAGACAAATAGACCATGGAGTCGCCTGTAAGACCCGTCCTAGAGCCGTAAAAGCTTAAATTAAAGTTAACCATTCGGTCATTTTTGGTTGCTAGCGTGTCGCCCCTAATCAACGGCGGGGTAGCGGCATGAGAACTTGGGATGAACCCAAAAAGCGCAAGGCACACATCGAACTGATCCCGATGATCGACGTGATGATGTTCCTGTTGGTGTTTTTTGTACTGGTGAGTTTGAACGTGATTCCGGCCCTGGGCATGAAGACTCAGTTGCCGAGCGCCAGCAGTTCACAGCAGCTCAAGCCGCAGAATAAATTCATCCTGACCCTGGGTCTGGAAGGCCAGTTGCAACTCGATGGCAAGGACATGACCGTCGAGGCCTTGGTGCCCGCGCTCAAGGCCGCCGAGAAGCCTGACACCAAGTCGACGATCATCGTCAACAGCGACAAAGGCGTGGAAGTGTCGCGCCTGGTCGAGGTGATGGACACCCTGCGCGTGGGTGGCTTTACCTCTGTCTCCATCGCCACGAAAAAGTCCTGATCATGTATGCCTTGTTTCGTGCGCGTCGGCTGCTGGGCAGTGTCCCGGCCCTGATCGCCCTGGTGCTGATTGCACTGGGTATCCAGTCCCAACCCCTGAAAATCCAGCCGCAGTACGACGAATCGGCGGTTGAACTTGCCCTGGTCGAGCCCGAGCCCGAAGTGGTGCCTGAACCCGTGGTGGAGCAAGAGCCACCGCCGCCAGTGATTGAGGACGAAGAAGCCGAGCCGGCCCCACCGCCTCCGCCCCCCAAGCCTGTGCCCACGCCACTGCCAAAACCTGAGCCCAAGCCAAAACCCGTGCCCAAGCCAGTGGCCGCCAAGCCCACGCCAACGCCTGCGCCAGCCCCGGTCGCCGCCAAGCCTGTACAGGCCGCAGTCGCCCCGACGCCGGCACCCACCGCCCCACCCGCGCCACCGAAAGTCGATGGGCAGGCGCTGGAAGGCGGTTACCTCAAGGGCTTGCGCAACGAGTTGGACACGTACAAGCAGTACCCCACCGGGCGCCAGGCGTCCCTCGAACGCCCCAGTGGCGAGGTGGTGGTTTGGTTAATGGTGGACCGCCAAGGCCGCGTCCTCGACTCCGGGATCCAGACCCCGGGGCCGAGCATGCTGCTCAACCGGGCCGCCACCAACAGCCTGCGCCGTATCAAGCAGGTGAAACCGTTCCCCGAACAAGCCTTCGGTGGACGCAACGAGCAGCGCTTCACCGCCACCTTCAACTACAGCGTGCAATAAGCACCTAACACCGGGACGACACTGATGAGGTTCACGCGCATTCATCTGGCACTTGTTGCCGCGAGTATGGGCCATGGGATGGTTATGGCCGACACGAACGACAGTGACGTCGGCACCATTGGGGTACAGGGGAAGGCTACCGCAGGTGGCGGTTACATGGTGCAGGAAGAGAGCGCCAAGGGCCGCTCGACCATCACCAAGGAAGCACTGGATAAACAGACGGCCACCGGCAACGCGATCGACAAGCTCAAGTACACCCCGGGCCTGAACATCTCCAGCGAAGACAACACCGGCCTCTCGGGTTTCCGCTTCACCATGCGCGGGATGAACTCCGACCAGGTGGGCATGTCGGTGGACGGCATGCCGATCAACGACTCCGGCAACTACGCGCTGTACTCCAACCTGCTGGGCGACCCGGAAAACATCGACCAGATTTTCGTCACCCAAGGCTCCTCTGAAGCCGACGGCCCGCACATCGGTTCCAGCGGCGGCAACATCGGCATCGTGACCATTCGCCCCACCAAGGAAACCGGTGCGTTCGTCAAACAAGTGGTGGGCGGCAACGGCACCATGAAGACCTTCGCCCGCCTCAACACCGGCGAGGTCAACGGCCTGAGCAACTGGCTGTCGGCGTCCCACACCGAAGGCCAAATGTGGCGCGGCTCGGGTGCCGTGCGGGCGGACAAGGTGGAGTGGAACAGCTTCTTCGACGCCGGCAACGGCAACACCGCCAACCTGATCCTCAAGTACCACGAGCAGGACAACAACAGTTACAGCCAGTTGACCAAGTCGCAATTCCAGCAGTACGGCCGCAAGTACGACCCGTACCCGGCGACACCGGCGGTGGGCGCCAACGGCAAGGTCAGCAGCTACTACGACCTGGCGCAGAACCCGTTCCAGACCTTCACCGCTGTGCTCAACACGCAGTACAAACTGAGCGACAACCTGTCCCTTTCGGTGATCCCGTATTACTACTACGGCAACGGCAGCGGCGTGGGCTCCTCGGCCTATGCGCTGAACAGCAGTTCGAACAAGGGCGGCGTTTTCGACCTCGGCAACCTGCCGACACAGGCCCAATACAACGCCGACGGCTCCTCCACCACCGGCGTCTACTACCGCCCTTCGCGCACCCAAACCTGGCGCCCGGGCATCACCACCAAACTGAACTGGGACCTGGGCGACCACAGCCTGCAATTCGGCTACTGGTACGAACGCGCTCGCCAAAGCCAGACCCAACCGTTCATTGCCCTCAAGAACAACGGCAAACCGAGCGACACCTGGCCAGACGGCAACTCCGTGGTCGACGCCAACGGCAACACCGTACAGGGTCGCGACCGCTACACCGTAACCCCGGCGCAGAAAGTCTGGACCCAGGACACCTGGTACATCAATTCGGACTGGACGCTGATTGCTGGCATTGCCTACATGAATGTCGAGCGTGAGGGCACCAACCACGGCAGCCTCACCGAGCAACCGGGCAAGGCCAGCCAGACCTACAACAAATTGCTGCCCAACGCCGGCCTGAAATACCAGATCGACGAACGTGACCAACTGTTCTACAGCCTGTCGCGCAACATGCGAATTCCGCAGAACTACGTGCTGTACGACAAAGGCGTCGGCTCCCTCGACTCCAAACCGGAACTCAGCTGGAACCAGGAACTGGGCTGGCGCTACACCGGCGAAGACAGCACCCTCGCCGCTACCCTGTTCTACATGCAGTTCAAGAATCGCCAGCTCACCTCCAACGACAGCAACGGTGATTCTGCCGACATCAACGCCGGCACCGTCATCAACAAAGGCCTGGAGCTGGAGTGGAGCGGCAAGCTGCCGCACAACTTCAACTACTACACCTCCTACACCTACACCAGTTCCGAGCAGCAGGACGACCTGACGGTGTACAGCGCCGGCAAGCCGATCGTATTGCCTACCAGCGGCAAGCAGTTCGCCAACGTGCCCAAGAACATGCTGGCGGCCAACATCGGTTATGACGACGGCCGCTTCTACGGCACCTTCGGCGGCAAGTTCACCAGCAAACTCTATGGCGACCTGACCAACGACGAAGCCATCTCCGCCCGCACCGTTTTCAACCTCGGTGCCGGTATCTACCTGCCGGTGGACAAGAAAGTGGTCAAGGACGCAACCCTGCGCCTGAACGTCGACAACCTGTTCGACAAGAAGTACCTGGACGGCGTGTACACCACCAAGACCAACTCGGCGAGCTACAGCGGTTTCCGCGATGGCGACCCGGCCTACATCGTTGGCCTGGACCGTACCGTCACGGTTTCCCTGGAAGCGAATTTCTAACTGCGAGGCTCAGCATCATGGACATGGACCTGCTTCACCAAATCACCTTTTATGTGATGTACGCCGCGCTGGCGATTGCGATCTTCATCACCATCGAACGCGGCCTCTACTTCGCCTACGTGCGCCGCCAGGCCCGCGCACTGACTGAAGTGCTGGGCGCCAATGTGCACAGCGAGCGTGACCTGCCGGAAAGTTTGACCCGCCGCGATAGCCTGCCGTTGAGCATGGTGCTGCCGATCCTGGCGCAGAAGGCTTCCCATGGTTCGCGCAAAGACCTGGACGACGAAATCGAAACCCAGTACCTCAAGACCCGCGCGCCGCTGTCCCGCAGCCTGTGGATCATCGAGACCATCACCACGGCCGCGCCGCTGCTGGGCTTGCTGGGGACCATCCTCGGCATCATCGACACCTTCAAGGCATTGGCCACTGCCGGCGTGTCCGACCCGGGCCAGATTTCCGGTGGTATCGGTACGGCCTTGTTCGCCACCGGCTTGGGTATCGCCATTGCGCTGTTCTGCGTGGTGTTCCACAACTTCTTCCAGGACAGCCTGGAGCGCATCAATGACCAGCTGAAAATCCTGCTGATCCGCGCCGCAACCGGTGCTCGCGTACAGGGCGAAGTGCCGCACCTGGTGCCAACACCGCTGCACAGTCGTACTGCGTGAACTTTCAGGGCGGGCGCTTCATGCGCCCGCCCTTTCTTTTTGCCCGATGAGACGCCTATGTCCATATCGTTGAAGTTACGTATTGCCGGCCTCGCAGGCCTGCTCCTCAGTCCGCTTGCCCAGGCGGACTTTTCAATTCCGGGGTTTGAGTTGGTGCACACCGTGCCGGTGGACACGCAACTGGGAACGGCAGACCTGCGCCAGCCCGGTCCCGTATGGATCGAGCTGTTCGACGGCGCGAAAAGCCGCATCGATATCGGCCAGTTTTACGCGGCGGATCATCCTGGCTCGGTGATGGACAAGGTGATTGAACACCTGGAAGCCGCCGGCAAACGCGGCGTGAAGATTCGCTTCCTGCTGGAAGAAAAAGGCGTGCGGCTTTCGGAAGCTTCCACCCTGGACCGCCTGCGGGCGATCCCCAACCTGACCTTCCGTGTCCTGCCCTACGGCCAACTGAGCGGTGGGATTATCCACGCCAAATACATGGTGGTGGATGGCAAGCAGGCGTTTATCGGCAGCCAGAATTTCGACTGGCGCTCGCTGGAGCATATCCACGAAACCGGGTTGTTGATCAGTGATGCCAGCGTCGTCGCCCAGACCCAGGCGATTTTTGAGCAGGATTGGCAGGCTCAGGCAGCACTGACCGACAACAAGCCCGTCGCCCTGCCCGCCACGGGCGCTACGCCGGCGCGCACCGGCAACTACCTGGTGGCCAGCCCCCAGCGCTACAACCCACCAGGTGTCGGCGATTCCCAACTGGAACTGCCGCGCCTGCTCGGCGAGGCGAAAAAGGAAGTACGCGTGCAACTGCTGGACTACGCGCCACTGTCCTACGGACCCGACAGAACCCGGCCTTACTACGCGGTGATCGACAACGCGGTGCGTGCGGCGGCGGCGCGTGGGGTGTCGATCAAATTGATGGTGTCCAACTGGAATACCGAAGCGCTGGAATTGCCGTATCTGAAAAGCCTGGCGGTGCTGCCGAACATTGAGGTCAAGGTTGTCACACTGCCTGAGGCCAAACAGGGATTTATTCCTTATGCGCGAGTGATTCACAGCAAGACCATGGAGATTGACGGGCAAGTGGCGTGGGTGGGCACCAGCAACTGGCTGGGCGGTTATCTGGATAACTCGCGCAACCTGGAAGTGGTGATGCGCAGTGAAGCGATGGCCAAGCGCGTGAGGGACTTGCATGAACAGCTGTGGGATGGGCCGTATGCCAAAGCGCTGGAAGTGACGAGCGAGTACCCGCAGCCGCACCCGGGCAAACCTTGAACCGTTTCCCGCAAACAGCATGACTTTGCGGGCAATGTCACATTGCCAGATATCAATGTTGCACTTTTTTGCCCCTGCGTTGACCAACCTTGCGTAGTCGCCGATGAATACTCATGGATGGAGAACAGGGAATGAACAACACACGCAATGGACTCTGCGGTGCCGTGCTGGTTTTGGCGGCCGTTGGGCTTGCAGGCTGCGCCAATTCGATGACCACCACCGGTGAGCCCGGGGTGAAGATGGGCGACAGCTATGAGCAGGTGCTCGCCGTGGTGAGCCGCAACAATACGGTGACCAAGCAGGTCGATGGGAAGGGATTCCGGGCCGAGGGGTATTCGGCGATGTTCAAGGATTGCCGCTCCAAATATTTCATCTTCCAGGGCGCCGATGGCTTGCAGCAAGTGAGCTTTGAGCCGGCGCCGCAGTTGTCGGTCAGCCAGAACTGCCGCCCGTCATGAGGGCTTTACGGGTTGCCCCCGCCCTGTTCCTGGTACTGCTCAGCGGCTGTGGCCAGGTGTATAACGTCCGCTCCCTCAACACGGCCTATACGGCGCCGCCGTCCGCCGAGACTGCGCGCTTGCGCATTATCAGCGACGGCATGGTGCGCGCTGTGCCCGGGCGTGATTGCCTGGACTGGAATGTCCCGGGCGCGGGGGTGATGGTGTCAGCCAAATCCGGCTTCGCCGACCGCAATGGCGCAAGCCTGGGTATGCCAGGGCCGATTTATACCTGGGACGGTGCAGTGTCGTCCGAACTGGTGATTCCGGCGAACACGCCCATTGCCTTTCATTACCTTGGGTTACCGCAAGTTGGCCGGCAATGTTTCAACACCATGACCTTTATCCCCAAGCCCGGCATGGATTACATGGTGCGCGCGTCCCTGTCCCGCAGTTGCGCGTTCGAACTGGCTGAGCTGCCGAAGGGTGCTGAACGGTGGAACCCGATTGAACCGACGCCGGCGGGACGGCTGTCGATGTGCCACGCGATGGATAACTTCTAGCGGTCCAGGCGCAACGTGGGTTGAGGTGTTGCGCCACGGCCCACAAAAAACGCACAAACAAAAACGCCGATCATTGCTGATCGGCGTTTTCGTTAAATATGGAGCGGGAAACGAGACTCGAACTCGCGACCCCGACCTTGGCAAGGTCGTGCTCTACCAACTGAGCTATTCCCGCAAATGGCGTCCCCTAGGGGACTCGAACCCCTGTTACCGCCGTGAAAGGGCGGTGTCCTAGGCCACTAGACGAAGGGGACACGCTACTGAAACACATGGTGTGTGCTTCAGTGCCCAGAGGCCTCGTCCGAAGACTTGGTCCTGGTTTCACTCAGTGCCGCCCGAGAGCAACACTGCTTAAAAATTGGAGCGGGAAACGAGACTCGAACTCGCGACCCCGACCTTGGCAAGGTCGTGCTCTACCAACTGAGCTATTCCCGCATATGGCGTCCCCTAGGGGACTCGAACCCCTGTTACCGCCGTGAAAGGGCGGTGTCCTAGGCCACTAGACGAAGGGGACACACGTACAACATTCACTCCCTACCGCGTTTCGCTGTGTGCTTTACGCTGTAAGTGGCGCGCATTCTATGGATGGATTGGGAGGTCGTCAACCCCCAAGGATAAATTTATTTAAATCAATGACTTCGCCGTAGTTTACGGGGGTTGCAAGGGTTTCTCGCCGTCCAGGCTTTGACGCCTATATTCTGGCGTTCGACAAGACGCTATAGTTCGCCGCAGCAAATGATGGCAATGTGCATCTACGCAGGGACTGCCCAGCTATATAGAAGAAACTACTGAAGCAACTGGTCGCTCAGTCCTATCCGGCCAGCGCCCCAGTCACTACACTTCAACGCAAACCCTATAAAGAGGTCACACCGGTGACACCACTCATGATCACCCTGCTGGTAATAGCCGGGATCGTAATACTGATCGCCATTGGCTACATGAACCACGTGGTGGAAAACAATAAGCTGGAAAAGAACCGGACCCGGATCGAACTCAATGACCGGTTGCGTCGCTGCGGCGAAATCACCGAGACCTTCCCAGGCCAATTGATGACGCCGCGACTCAAGTTGCTGCTGACCCGCCTGGAGCTCAACGTTAACCAGCGCCTGTTGAGCCTCGACAAATCCAATACGTCGTTCAAGGCACGCATCACTGAACTCAACGCGCTGGTGTCCCAGGGCGAATCGATTCCGGTGAACAACCCGCCCAGCCCGATCCAGACCGAAGCCAAGGCCAAGGATGTGCGTTTCCTGCTGGAAGCGTTGCACGGCCAGGTGACACGCGCGGCCCAGGACGGTTTCCTGCCGACCAACGAAGCCAAGCACTGGATCAAGGAAATCCGCCATATCCTGGTGCTGCTGCACATCGAGTTCTTCAACAACCTGGGCCAGCACGCGCTGCAACAGGGCCAACCGGGCCAGGCCCGCCTGGCGTTCGAACGCGGCGCGCAGTACTTGCGCAAACAACCGGAGCCGGTGGTGTATAGCCAGCAGCTGCAATTGCTGGAGAAACAACTGGCGCGCGCCAACGCCATGGTGCTGACCAATAACCAGCCGGCTGAAGACGAGGTCAATGAATTGACCGAAGGCTTGAAAGTGGTCGATGCAGATGCGGAGTGGAAGAAGAAAGCCATCTACGACTGATCCCCTGCCAGTGTGCTGAGCGGGCAATCCCGCTCAGCACATGCCATCACTCTGCCCCTATCCCCCGCCCCACGAGTAGCGTAAAAAAGGCCCCCTCTCTCCGTTAACGAAAAGGGCTTTGCCATGCCTGTCGCGCTTATCGATGGACAACCACTGCACTACCTCGACCAGGGCACCGGCCCGGCCGTTCTCCTCGGTTCCAGCTACCTGTGGGACAGCCAGATGTGGGCGCCGCAGATCGAAGCCCTTTCGCAACAATACCGGGTGATCGTCCCCGAGCTGTGGGGCCACGGCGAGTCCGGCACATTGCCTGCAAACTCCGCATCCCTGGACGACCTCGCGCGCCAGCACCTGGCCCTGCTGGATCACTTGGACATTGCACAGGTCAACCTCGTGGGTTTGTCGGTCGGTGGCATGTGGGGCGCGCGCCTGGCGCTGCTGGCACCTGAGCGGGTCAACAGCCTGGTGCTGATGGACACGCACCTGGGTGCCGAGCCGGAAGCCACTCGCCAGTACTATTTTTCGCTGTTCAAGATGATTGAAGACGCCGGCGCCATTCCGGAGCCACTGCTGGATGTGGTCGCACCGATCTTCTTCCGCCCCGGCATCGACCGGGAATCGGCCTTGTACCAGGACTTTCGCAACGCACTGAAGGCCTTCCCCAAAGAGCGCCTGCTACAAAGCATCGTGCCCCTGGGCCGGATTATCTTCAGCCGCGCTGATGTGCTGGAACAGCTGACGCGCCTCGACGCCGACACCACCTTGGTGATGTGTGGTGAGCAAGACAAGCCACGCCCACCAGCTGAATCAGAAGAAATGGCGACCTTGATCGGCTGCGCGCTAACGTTGATTCCAGACGCCGGGCATATCTCCAGCCGGGAAAACCCCGACTTCGTCAATGAAGCGCTGTTGACCTTCCTGGCCAACAACGCTTGACCGCCCGGCCCTTTGATCACCGCCTGCGTGGGGTGATCAAAGGCGGAAGTGCCCGACCATCCCCTTAAGCTCCGTACCCAACTGCGCCAGCTCAATGCTCGACGCGGCGTTGCCCTGCATACTCAACGCCGATTGATCGGCACTCGCGCGGATGCTGGTGACACTGCGATTGATTTCCTCGGCCACCGAGCTTTGCTCTTCGGCCGCCGCGGCAATCTGCTGGTTCATTTGCTGAATCAACGACACCGCCGCCGCAATGCTGCCCAGGGCGCTTTCAGTTTCCAGGGCATCACTGACCGCCAGCTTCACCAACTCGCCACTTTGTTTGATCTGCTGCACCGAAGACTGCGCAGCGCTGCGCAAGGTGCTGACCAGCCGCTCGATTTCCTCGGTCGATTGCTGGGTACGCTTGGCCAGCGCCCGAACCTCATCGGCCACCACCGCAAAACCACGGCCCTGCTCGCCTGCCCGCGCAGCCTCGATGGCCGCATTCAAGGCAAGTAAGTTGGTTTGTTCGGCCACGCTTTTGATCACCCCGAGTACGGTGCCGATATTCTGGATTTCCGCACTCAGGCTTTCGATACTGGTACTGGCAGACGTGGCGGAACTGGCCAGCAACTCGATACGCTGCAAGCTCTGGCGCACCACCTGCTGGCCGCTGTCGACCTTGTCATCCGCCGTCTGCGCAGCCTGAGCCGCTTGCTCAGCGTTGCGCGCCACATCGTGCACGGTGGCGGTCATCTGGTTCATCGCCGTGGCGACCTGCTCGGTCTCTTCCTTCTGGCTGCTGACCTCGACGTTGGTCTGCTCGGTCACGCTGGACAGCGAATGGGCCGAGCTGGCCAGTTGCTCGATACCCGCCTGCAACCCGCTGACCATGCTGCTCAGGCCGCTGCTCATCTGCTGCATCGCGAGCATCAACTGGCCCATCTCGTCCCGGCGGCTGACGTCCATGCGGCCACTGAGATCACCGGCCGCAATCTGCTGGGCCACTGCAATCACGCTGCGCAGCGGGGCGACGATCAACCGGGTAATAATCCACGCGGCAATCAGCCCGACCAGCAAGGCCAAGGCTGAAGAGCCAATGATCAGCAATGCACTTTTCTTCAACTGCGCCTGCATCGACAGGTCTTCTGCGTCGTAAGCCTGATTGACCCGGGTAACCACCTCGGCAGCCCGCTCGTGCAACTGCTTGTAGACGACCTTTTCCTGGGCCAGCAGGCCGGTGTACTCGCCGAGTTTTTCGCTGAAGGCGGCGATGTGCCCGGACACTTCGTTAAGCACGGTTTGATAGCCGGGATCCTTGACCGTGGTTTTCAGCTGTTCGACCTGGGCCAGGGCCTGGTCGGCCTGCTCGATCTTGCCTTGTTCGGCGTTCTCGTCATCGCCCTTGCGGCTCTGATCCAGGCGCACGTGCGCTTCGTTCATGGCCTGCAACATCAGACGCGAGACCTGGCTGACCTGCCCCGCCTGCTCGATAAATTCGGCGCCTTCCTTGCCTTGGCTTTCCTTGAGGCCATAGGCGCCGTCGTCCGCCAGCCCGGCCTGCAATACGTCAAGGTTGTTGGCAACACTGGAGACCGACCAACTGGCCATTTCCAGTGCCAGGTCTTTGGTCTGGGTCAGTTCGACAAACTCGTCGAATGCCTTGCGATAAGCCGCCAGCGCCTGCTCGACGTCGGTCATCACCGGGACATTGGCGGGCGACTGGGCCTTGAGAGTCGCAGCCTGGGCGGCCAATGCGTCGACGCTTTCGTGCAAGGCGTCCACCGATTTGGGGTCGGCATGCAACGCGTAGTCCTGCTCGATCAAGCGCACCTTGAGCAAGCCGCTGTTGAGCGCCGACATGGCTTTAAGGCCTTCGAAGCGCTGGCCAACAGTTTGCAGCGACCACACGCCAATTGCGGCCACCAGCGCCGTCAACAGCAGCACCAAGGCAAAGCCCAAGCCCAGTTTCTTTGCCATACCGAGGTTGGCAAAACGTCGTTGCACGGCAGAAATCATTGCACTTGAGTCCTCTTGCAATGGCGAATGCCATCAAGCCTGGTTTCGATTCAGCGAGATTCGCAACCCCGGGGCACTGAACACAAGAGTTTGGCGCCACAATAATGGCAAAAAGCTACATCCTCGTCGTTTTCAGAATGGTAGAGGTCGATCCTGCCGGGCCCATGGCCTTGAACAGCGCGAGGGCACGCTGATCAGCAGCATAGGCTACGTTGATGCGCAGCCAGTCGCTGTGTTCGCCCGTCGGGCTGAAAAGCGCCCCCGGTGACAGCAACACCCCCAGCCGGCGAGCCCGTGCCTGCAACATCGAACGGTCACCCACACCAGGGCGCGCCCACACAAACATGCCACCCGCCGGTACCGCAAACACCTCCCACTCCTCGTCTTCCAGCACCTGTAGGGTCATGGCCATTTCCGTGCTCAAGCGCCGGCGCAGGCGTTGCACCCATTTGCGGTAGGTGCCATTGGCCAGCAACGTGGCCACCACCGCCTCGGCAAACCGCGAGGTGCCGATGCCGGTCAAGGTCTTGACCCTGGCCAACTGCGCGATGATCGCCCCGCTGGCCGTGAGGTACCCCACGCGCAGGGCGCTGCTGAGGGTCTTGGAAAAACTCGAGATGTAGATCACCCGGTCTTCGTGGGGCAACGCCGACAGCCGGGTGCAGGTGGCATGTTGCAGATCCCCATAGACGTCTTCCTCGACGATAAAGAAGTCCTGGGAATGAGCCAATTGCAACAAACGCTCGGCCACCGCCAGGGACAGGCTGGTGCCGGTGGGGTTGTGATACAGGCTGTTGATGAACACGCACTTGGGCCGATGCCCGCGCAGCAGCGCCTCCAGTGCTGGCATGTCCGGGCCGCCACGCGTTCGGGGCACTTCCAGCAGTTTGATCCCGTGAAACGCCAGCAGGCGGTACAGGTTTCCGTACCCCGGGCTTTCCACCACCACGGTGTCGCCGGCTTTGAGCAGCGTGCGGATCAGCAGGTCCTGGGCATGACTCGCGCCCTGGGTGGTGAGGATATGGTCGACACGGGTCGCCACGTGGAGGTGGGTCAGGCGCTTGAGCAACTGTTCGCGCAGGGCCGGCAGCCCCAGCGGGGTGCTGTAATTGAAGACTGCGGCGGTATCGGTGCGGGTGACTTCGCGAATCGCGTAGCTGATGTCATCACTCTCGCGCCAGGTGTCCGGCAGCCAGCCGCAGCCGAGTTTCAGTTCACCCAGTTGATTATCGATGAAGGCACCCCACCCCGACTCGGCGCCCTCATACCATTGGTTTTCGCTACCCAGGCCGCGCTCGGCCGGTGGTTGGGCCACAAAGAAACCCGCGCCTTGCCTTGAGGCCAGCACGCCTTGGGCGACCATCCGTTCGAACGCCTCGATGACGCTGGACTGGCTGAGCAGGTTTTCGTGGGCCAGTTGCCGAACCGAGGGCAACCGCGTCCCGGGGCTGGCCCCGCTCTCGCGAATCCAGGCGGCCAACGCGCTGACGATTTGCTGTACTACCGGTACAAGGGCTTGTCGATCGATCCCTAAATCCATGAGCCACTCACTTAAACTGTTGTCATTTAACCCAAACCAGTTAAGCACAGAAGCCCGACGACAGCCGCGACCAAGATTTATTAAATCATTGATTTAATTGAATTATTTACCTACTGATACACATTCGACCAAGGCATCTGGCCACCTGCGGAAAAGCCTCACAGCGCCTCCAATGCTTTTCTGAACGGGATCAGCATCAGTTCCTAAATGGCGGTGGCACCACCGTCCACCGCCAAGGCCTGGCCGGTGGTAAAGGCGGCACCGTCACTGCACAGATAAAGCACCGCGCTGGCGATTTCCTCGACCTTGCCGATACGCCCGACCGGGTGCATCGCTGCGGCAAATTCGGCTTTGCGCGGGTCGGCTTCATAGGCACGGCGGAACATATCGGTGTCGATCACCGCCGGGCATACCGCGTTGACGCGGATTTTCTTTTTCGCGTATTCGATCGCCGCCGACTTGGTCAGGCCGATCACCGCATGCTTGGACGCGGCATAGATGCTCATCTTCGGCGCCGCCCCAAGACCTGCCACCGAGGCCGTGTTGACGATCGCACCACCGCCCTGGGCCAGCAGCAACGGCAATTGATACTTCATGCACAACCACACGCCCTTGACGTTGACGCCCATGATTGCGTCGAACTCATCCAGGCTGCCGTCGGCCAACTTGCCCTTTTCGATCTCGATCCCGGCGTTGTTGAAGGCATAGTCCAGGCGGCCATAGGTGGCCACGGTCTGCTGCATCAACTGCTGTACGTCCGCTTCGAGGGTGACATTGCAGCGCACGAACACCGCTTCGCCACCGGCCTGATGAATCAGCGCCACGGTGCCCTCACCGCCTGCCACGTCCAGGTCGGCGACGACGACTTTCAAGCCTTCAGCGGCGAACGCCAGCGCGGTGGCGCGGCCAATGCCGGCGGCCGCGCCGGTCACCAGGGCGACCTGGCCGGAAAATGTCATGCTCATGGTGATGTCCTTTGATGGGGAGGCTGGATGACCCAGTCTAGCCAGAGCAGCCATGGGCGCGTCAGCACTATCAAAAGCCCCGTTGGCGAACCATGAGCCGCAGTGATAACTCCACCTGACTCATTATCATCACAGTGGATCGACGGGCATTCGCAGGTGCCGCGCACCTTGCCGGTGCGGCCCGAAGGGTCTATCACTCAAGGTCCACTTCTCAAGAGTCCCTGCCATGACTGCCCAGACCAACCGCCAATTCCTGCTCGCCAAACGCCCGGTCGGTGCGGCCACGCGGGACACCTTCACCTACCAGGAAGTACCGGTGGGCACGCCTCAGGATGGGCAGGTGCTGGTGCACAACGAATACCTGTCCCTGGACCCGGCCATGCGTGGCTGGATGAACGAGGGCAAATCCTACATTCCGCCAGTGGGTATCGGCGAAGTGATGCGCGCCTTGGGCGTAGGCAAGGTCATCGCGTCGAACAACCCGAAATTTGCCGTGGGGGATTACGTCAACGGCGCCTTGGGCGTGCAGGATTACTTCCTCGGCGAGCCGCGAGGTTTCTATAAGGTCGATCCGAAACTGGCACCGTTACCGCGATATTTGTCAGCGTTGGGGATGACCGGCATGACCGCCTATTTCGCCCTGCTCGACACCGGCGCACCCAAGGCCGGAGAAACCGTGGTGATTTCCGGCGCAGCCGGTGCGGTGGGCAGCATTGCCGGGCAGATTGCCAAGATCAAAGGCTGCCGCGTGGTCGGCATTGCCGGTGGCGCCGACAAATGCAAATTCCTGGTGGATGAGTTGGGTTTTGATGCGGCCATCGACTACAAGAACGAAGACGTGCACGCAGGCCTCAAGCGCGAGTGCCCAAAAGGTGTGGACGTGTATTTCGATAACGTTGGCGGTGACATTCTCGATGCGGTGCTCAGCCGCCTGGCGTTGAAAGCGCGAGTGGTGATTTGCGGTGCCATCAGCCAGTACAACAACAAGGAAGCCGTCAAAGGGCCAGCCAACTACCTGTCATTGCTGGTCAATCGTGCGCGAATGGAAGGGTTTGTGGTGATGGACCACGCGGCGAACTTTGCCGCTGCCGGGCAGGAGATGGCGGGTTGGATGGCTCAGGGCAAGCTCAAGAGCAAGGAAGATATCGTTGAAGGCCTGGAGACGTTCCCGGAAACGTTGATGAAACTGTTCATCGGCGAGAACTTTGGGAAGTTGGTGTTGAAGGTTAGCTGACACACCGCAGATCCAAATGTGGGAGCGGGCTTGCTCGCGAATGCGGTGTGACAGTCAATGCATAAGGTGACTGATCTACCGCATTCGCGAGCAAGCC
>NZ_NIXO01000068.1 GCF_002204795.1 Pseudomonas sp. K2I15 | reverse complement strand
CCCCCTCTCCAGGCGAAGGCCGCCCCCACCCCCGGCGCCAAAATCTCCAGCATCGAGCTGCGCCAGCCACTTATACCGGCATTGCGCTGTGTTGGTTCGCTAGAGATCATGCCTCCTTCAACATGACGCTCTCAGTCAACTCTGACCGATGTGTTCAAGCAGCAGCAAAGCTCAAGAATTAAAGTTGAAGCGCCAGGGGAAGCAACCCCAGCTCACAACTCCAATAATAGAGCGACGTCAATGAGACTGACATCATCCTTGCCAGCGTGCCTGGCTCTCAGCTGCGTATCACTTGCCGCCTATGCTGCAGAAGGCCCTCCTCCGCCCTCCGTCAGTCAGCCCAGCGGTATCAACCTTGGCGGTACCAGCTTCTACGACGGGTTCGCGGGGCCACCCGGACTGACGCATCAGACCTATCTGAAGTTCAGTACGTCCAGCAGCATTCGTGACAATGGCGGCAAGGACAACCGCAACTTCGATAACCCGAAAATCAATGTCATTACCCTGATCAACCAATTCAGCTATTACTCACCCAACACCATCGGCGGCGGCGCGCACCTGGGCTGGAGCCTCTTGGTCCCCGTGGTCTCCCTGGACGGCGACTTTGGCGACAACGGCGCCAAACTCAAGGACAACGGGGTCGGTCTGGGTGACGTCACCGTCGGCCCGCAGATCCAGTTCGACCCGATCGTCAACGCCGAGGGCCGGCCGGTGTTTGTGCAGCGCGTGGCCTTCGATACGATCCTGCCCACCGGCAAGTACGACAAACACAAGGATTTGAACCCCGGCTCCAATTACTTCTCCTTCAACCCCTACTGGGCCGCAACCTGGATGCCGGCGCCACGCTGGGAAATGAGCTGGCGCTTGAATTACCTGTACAACTTCAAGAACGACGACCCGGCCAGCAGTTCGGCACAGGTCTTTGAAGGACGACCGGTACGCGACACCCAATCCGGGCAGTCCGCCTGGGCCAACTTTACGGCCTCGTACGAGGTGTTCCCGAAGGTCTCGGTGGGGATCAACGGCTATTACTTCAGGCAGATTTCCGATGACCAGGTCAACGGCGATCGCCTGAGCAATTCTCGGGAGAAAGTACTGGGCATTGGCCCCGGCCTGTTCTGGAAAATGACCGAGGACAAGGCGTTCTGGCTCAATACCTATAAAGAAACCGGCGTGGAAAACCGCAGCAAAACCGATTACGCCGTGCAGGTTCGCTACGTTCACAAGTTCTGACTGAGGTGATGTTTGATGAATGCGCTCAACTCCATCGACAGCAAGAAATCACTGGGCGCTATTTGCCTGATGATGGTCATTTCCCTGGGAACGCTGCAGATCCAGCCGATTCTGGGTGGCGCGTTGATTGATCAACTGGGGGTGCCGCTCAATGCCATCGGCGTGATTTTCGCCGCCGAGCTGATCGCGATGGCCATCGCCTGCGGCGTATGTGCCCTGCTTATGGCACGTGTCGATCGGCGCCGCTTTGCACTGGTTGCCTTGTTGATACTGGCCGCCGGCAACCTGGTCAGCACCCAGCTTCACAGCCAGGCGTGGCTGGTGGCTTTCAGGATTATCTGCGGCGCCAGCGGTGGCGCGGTCATGGCGGTGGTGTATGCGACCGCTGCACTGCGCAGGTCGAAAGATGCGACGTTTGCCGTGATCAATATCGGCAACCTGCTCTGGGGCATGCTGCTGGTGATGTCCATGCCCCTGCTCTTACAGGCGTTTGGGGTGCAAGCTGCGTTTTTCCTGCTGGCTATCACCAGCCTGCTCGCCGCACTGGGTTGCTGGAGAATACCCCGGCACTACTCAGACGCCCACCGCATTGCCCACGGTGCAGCCCGGCCGTTCGGGCTGACCGCTATGCTGCTGATTGCACTTTTTGCACTGTTGTTCTTCGGGCATTCCGCCCTGTGGGTGTATCAGGAGCGAATCGGCAAGAGTCTGGGCCTGGAGCCCCAGCAGATCGGTGCCATCCTCGGTGGCAGTATCCTGGCCGGCGCCCTGGGTGCAGGTCTCTCCGGGCTGATCGGGCGGCGCTTGGGCTTGCTGTTCCCGCAGCTGTTGAGCTTCGGTACCGCGTTACTGGCGACGCTGATCATGGTCTACGGCGACAGTACCGTTGCGTTCGCCACCACGGCTTGCCTGATTCATATGGTGTGGTTTTTCAGCTTGCCGTATCTGCTTTCCATGGCCGCAGAACTGGACCCCTCCGGTCGATTGGCAGGCCTGGGCAACGCCGCGATTTTCGTCGGTCAAGGGCTTGGCCCATTTGGCGCCGCGCTGGTGGTCGGCGACGGGCACTTCCGCGCGGTGGGCTGGCTCGCCGCTTGCGCTTATGTACTGGCCTTGATCATCTCGTGCCTGGTGGTGGCCCGCTTCCGTCGAGGCGTGAAACCTTGTGGGCAGGTGCTCTCGACGCAATCCGCGTGAATGTCGTTAACGAAACCGATCAATGAGGTGAAGCGATGAATACTCCATTCCCCAACACCCCCGAATTTTCCGGAACGCTGTATACACCCAGCCGCGTAGAGGGCGAGGTGTACGACCTTGAGGTCGAAGGCACGATCCCCGAAGCGATCCGTGGCACCTTTTATCAGGTGTCACCGGACCCGCAATACCCGCCCATGCTGGGCACCGATATTTTCTTCAACGGCGACGCCCTGGTCAGCGGTTTTTACTTTGCCGATGGCAAGGTCTCATTGCGCCGCCGCTATGTGCTGACCGACCGACTGGCCGCTCAACGCCGTGAAGGACGTTCGCTCAATGGTGTGTACCGCAACGCCTACACCAACGACCCGCTTGCGGCAAAAAACAACACCACCGCCAACACCTCCGTGATCCCGCACAACAACGTCCTGCTGGCACTCAAGGAGGATGCCATGCCTTGGGCGCTGGACCCACAAACGCTGGAGACCCTCGGCGAGTGGAATTTCGACGGGCAGATCCACTCAGCGACGTTCACTGCCCACCCCAAGCTCGACCCGGTCACCGGAAACCTGCTGGCCTTCAGTTACGAGGCCAAAGGTGACGGCACACCCGACATGGCCTATTTCGAAATTTCGCCGCAGGGAAAACTGCTGCATGAGATCTGGTTCCAGGCGCCCTACGCCGCGATGGTCCACGACTTCGCGGTCACCGAGCATTATCTGGTGTTCCCGCTGATACCCCTGACGGTGGACGTCGAACGCATGAAAAAGGGCGGCCAGCATTTCCAGTGGCAGCCCGAACTGCCCCAGCTTTTTGCGGTAATACCCCGCCACGGGCACGCGCGGGACGTGCGCTGGTTCAAGGGGCCCAAGGACGGCTTCCAGGGCCACACGCTGAATGCGTTCGACGAAGACGGCAAAGTCTATCTGGACATGCCAGGCACCGGCGGCAACATCTTCTACTTCTTCCCCCAGGCGGACGGTTTCGTACCGCCGCCGGAAACCTTGGCGGCAAGCCTGATGCGCTGGGTGTTTGACCTGAACAGCGCACAGGATGAACTGCAACCCCAGCCACTGACGGACTACCCCTGCGAGTTTCCACGCTGTGATGATCGCTACATCGGCCGTAAATATGAACACGGGTTCCTGCTCGCCTTCGATCCGCAGCGGCCTTATGACTCGGCGAACGGGCCGATGCCGTTTCAGTTCTTTAACCTGCTGGTTCACCTCAACCTGACAACCGGCGTCACCGATGCCTGGTTTCCCGGAGACAGCGCCTGCTTCCAGGAACCCATTTTCATTCCACGCTCCGCCGAGGCGGCGGAAGGCGATGGCTACGTCGTCTGCCTACTCAATCTGATTGCCGAAGGCCGCACCGAGCTGGTGGTGCTGGACTCCACTGACATGGCGGCCGGCCCCATCGCCCGCATCAAAGTTCCGTTTCGCATGCGTATGTCGCTGCACGGCTGCTGGGCGCCGCGCTAACTCAGCAACGCACCTCACCTCCTCCAATCGAAACGCCCGTAGCCATCCAGACGCTGGAAGGGCACGGGCTATTTGGCGTTTCAGGCATCGATCCGATCACCGAACAGAAAAAACACGATTATTCCGTATTGCAGGATTTATGTATAAATCCCACTTTACAGGATTAAATCGCAAGACTAGATTAAGGCCATTGCAACCCATCTCCCACTCCGCTTTCTGCGAGGACACTTCATGAAATTCGCGAGTTTTATCGTTCAAGGCCGTACGAGCTACGGTGTGGTTGAAGGTGATCAGGTGATTGACCTGGAGTCGGTCAAATCCACCTTTGGCACTGACCTCAAGCAGGCCATCGCCGCCAACCGCCTGGGCGAACTGACTCAGGCCATCCTGGCACCATTGCCACGCGTAGCGTTGGCGGACGTGACGTTCCTGCCGGTAATCGCGAACCCCGGCAAAGTGCTGTGCATCGGCATCAACTACGCCACCCATGTGCGTGAAACCGGCCGTCAAATGCCGACCTACCCGATGATCTTCACGCGTTTCGCCGACAGCCAGGTGGCGCACCTGCAACCCATCATTCGTCCGAAGGCTTCGCACAAACTGGATTTCGAAGGCGAGCTCGCCGTGGTTATTGGCAAACCTGCACGGCACGTCAACGCCGTGGATGCGCTGGACTATGTGGCCGGTTATGCCTGCTACAACGATGGCAGCGTGCGCGACTGGCAGAAACACACCATCCAGTTCGTGCCGGGCAAGAACTTTCCGAACACCGGTGGCTTCGGTCCCTGGCTGGTGACCCAGGATGAGCTCGGCGACCCGCAGGACCTGGAATTGACCACCCGCCTGAACGGCGAAGTGATGCAACACACCCGCACCAGCGACATGATTTTCGATGTGCGCCAGCTGATCGAGTACTGCTCCACGTTCACCGAACTGGCGCCCGGCGATGTGATTGTCAGCGGTACCACCGGTGGCGTCGGCGCCTTCCGCGAGCCGCCGGTATGGATGAAGCCAGGCGATACCGTCGAAGTCGAAATATCCGGCATCGGCATTCTGCGCAATAGCATCGCCGACGAGCAGTAAGCCATGAATCCATTGTCTGAATCAGAACACCTGCCCGAGCAGGACGCCGATAGCAAAGGCTCGAGCCTGGAGCGCATGCTGCGGGTGCTGGATTTGTTCACCGAAGCCAGCCCAATCTGGGCAGTCGACGAAATGGGCGCAGAGCTGGGTTATACCCGCTCAACCATCTACCGCTACGTTCGCGAACTGGCCGAGGCAAACCTGTTGTTTCAGGTCGAGGCCGGGCGCTACGCCTTGGGTGCACGGATTATCACCTGGGACCGCCAACTGCGCCTGAGCGACCCTCTGGTACGCGCAGCGCAGGCGCTGGAACACGACCTGCCACGCTGGAGCGAGCAGCAGGTATGGCTGATCTGCCGGCTGTTCAAGGACCAGGTGGTGTGTATCCACCAGCATGGCGAGTTGTTCAGTGAGGTCAGCTATTCCCGTGGCTCACCCAGGCCGCTGTTCCTCGGTGCGACATCGAAAGCGATCCTCGCCAACATGACCTCGCGCCAGCACAGCCAACTGTTCCTGGACAACCCCGATGAAGTGCGCGCCAGCCACCTGGGCCACACCTGGGAACAGTTCCGCCGCTCACTGCAGCAACTGCGCCGCCAGGGGTATGTCGCCAGCGCGGCTGAAATTGATCCAGGCGTCTACGGGCTGGCGGCGCCGGTCTTCGACAGCGACGGCAAGGTGGTGGGGAGTATCAGTTGCGTTCGTCCGATTCAGACGCGCGACATCGCCCAGGAAGCGCAACAAGGGGCACAGATGCTGGCCCTCGCGCAGGCGCTGTCGCAATGCATGGCGGCGCTCACCCATAGCCCCCGGCAGCCGGAATGAAACCTTTGGAAGGGAATAATAATGACAACCCTCAACAGCCTCAGCACTCAAGTGCTGATCATCGGTGCCGGCCCCACCGGACTGACCCTGGCCAACCTGCTCGGCCAGGCCAATGTCGACACCCTGATCATAGACCGCAAACCCGGCACCGTGACCGAGCCACGCGCCGTTTCGATCGACGACGAATCCTTGCGCACCATGCAGGCCATCGGGCTGGATGACGCCGTATTGCGCGACGTGGTGCCCGGCTACGGTGTGCATTACTTCACCCGCCCCGGCGGCCGTTGCTTTGGCAAGGTCGAGCCCACCGGCAAGTTGTATGGTTTTCCCAAACGGAATGCCTTTCGCCAGCCGTTGTTCGAAAGCACGCTGAAGACCGGCCTTGAGCGCTTTGCGAGCCTGACCGCACGCTTCAGTCACGAACTGCTGGAGTTTACTCAAGATCAGCATGGCGTACGTGCACTGGTCATGGATGCCGATGGCCAACTGCTCGACGTCAAGGCCAGTTACCTGATCGCCTGCGATGGCGGGCGCAGCCCGGTGCGCAAGCAACTGGGAATCGAGATGGTCGGGTCGAGCTTTTCCTCACGCTGGCTGGTGGTGGATACCGACCAGGACGACGACCCGTTCTGGCAGACCCGCGTCTACTGCGATGCTCGGCGCCCCGTTGTGGAAGTACCCGGCCCGCACCGCACACGGCGCTTCGAATTCCTGCTCAAGCCTGGGGAAACCGATGCGCAGGCGCTCACCCCCGAGTACCTGCAGGCACTCCTTCGCCCGTTCAAGGGTGACGCCCCGGTGTCCATCGTGCGCAAGACGGTCTACACCTTTCATGCCCGCGTTGCCGAGCGTTGGCAAGTGGGCCGCGTATTTCTCGCCGGCGATGCCGCGCACTTGACCCCACCCTACGCCGGGCAGGGGATGAACAGCGGCGTTCGTGATGCCCACAATCTTGGCTGGAAGCTGATCGGCGTACTCAAAGGGCAAATGGCCGCGAGCGCCCTGCTGTCCTACGAAAGCGAGCGGCGTGACCATGCCTGGGCCTTGATCAAGCTGGCGCTGAACCTTGGCGTGGTGATGGCCCCGGCCACCGTGCTGCGGGGGCGCCTGATCAGCGCGGCCTTCGCGTTGATAGGCCTGGTGCCGCCGCTGCGCGACTATTTCCTGCAAATGCGCTTCAAGCCCAAACCGCGGTATACCAAAGGTCTGGTGCTGCCCGAAGGCAAGGCGGGAACGCTGGCCTGTGGGCAGATGTTTCCTCAGCCGCTGCTGACCGACGCCCAAGGCCACGCCCACCTGCTGGACGCGACCCTCGGTGGCGGCTTTGCCCTTATTCAATATGGCGACCCTGCCCACCAGCGTCTTGATGAACTTCACCACGGCATTTGGGACCACCTGGAGGCCAAGCGCATTCTGATCCTGCCCGCGCACTGGCAGGCACTGCCATCGTTCCCAGGCTGCACCGTGCTGCAAGACCGCGAAGATGCACTCAAGGGCCTGCTCGGCGACAGCAACACGTTTCTGCTGCTGCGCCCGGATCGCTATGTCGCCGCCATCTTCGACATGGCCACCCAAAACCAGGCCGCAGACTCATTGCAGTCGCTGTTCGGTATCACCCTGACGAACAACTGCGCGGATCAGCCACGCATGGCGCCCGTCTACCCCTGAACCTTAAGCCCCAGAGGTGTTTATGCAAACCTTGCAGACTTCCACACCCGCACGCCTGTGCTATCTGCACCTGGCAAGCAAAGATCCACAGCAGCAAGTCGAGTTCTATCGATGCCTGCTGGACATGGACGGCCTGGCGCAAGCTGACGGCAGTTGGCTGCTCCAGGGGCCCCAGCGAGCCATGCTGGTTTCGCCCGCCGACCATAGCGGCCTGCTCGCCGCTGCGTACGACGTGGGCAGCCAGGCGCGCTTGAGCGAACTGCACACGCGCCTGGTCGGCAAAGGGTGCAACGTCCAGCCGCTCGACTCGCCGTTGCTGGAAGCGGGCGCCTTTCAAATCCGTGATCCCCAGGGACGGCAAACCGTCTTTGGCGTAGCCCGCAACGCGTCCATGGCCACCCCAAAGGGCATGCCGGGACGCCTGCAGCATGTGGTGTTTCAGACCACCGAGCTGGAAGCGATGATCGACTTCTACGTCAACACAGTGGGGTTCACCGTCTCGGACAATGTGGTGGACGAACAGAGCGGCCAGCTCACCACCTGCTTCCTGCGTTCGGACGATGAGCACCATTCGCTGACGTTTTTCCGCGGTTCGAAAAACGAATGGGACCACCACTGCTACGAAACCAACGAATGGAACGACATTCGTGACTGGGGCGACCGTTTCGCCAAGGAACGGATTACGTTGTTTTTCGGCCCGGGCCGACATGGTCCGGGCAACAACCTGTTCTTCATGGTGGTCGATGCCGATCGCAACCGCCTGGAGTTCTCGGCCGAGCTGCAAATCACCGAGGCCACTCGCCCGCCTGGCACCTGGCCGCAAGAGGAATACACCCTCAACTCCTGGGGACGCGCCTGGATCCGAAGCTGAATACGTTCAACCACAGGGCCTGCCCTCTCCTCCCCCTAAATTGACGCGGCTACCTGCCTCTAAGGTAAGACTATGACAACTCCAATCATCGCGGCCTACGCCATCAACGGCGACCAATACATCAACGGCACCTGGCGTACAGGTCGTTCTGCACGACGCCTGGACGACCGCAACCCTTTCAACGGTGAATCCTTGCTGCAAATGCCCTTGGCTTCGGTGGCCGATCTGGACGACGCCTACCAGGCCGCCCTGCGCGCGCAAACCGATTGGGCAGCACTGCACCCGACCCAGCGCAGTGCACAGTTGGAAAAACTCGCCCACGTCATCCAGAACCGTCGCGAAGAGATCATCGACTGGCTGATCCGTGAGTCCGGCAGTACCCGTATCAAAGCGGGCATGGAATGGCAGTTCACCCTCAACCTGGTGCGCGAGTGCGCAACGCTGCCGATGCAGGTTGAGGGCCGGATCCTGACCAGCTACAAGCCTGGCGAACAGAGCTTCGTGTTTCGCGAGCCACTGGGGGTGGTCGGTGTGATCAGCCCGTGGAACTTCCCGTTGTACCTGAGCATGCGCTCGGTGGTGCCGGCACTGGCGCTGGGCAACACCGTGGTACTCAAGCCGGCCAGTGACACGGCGGTCACCGGTGGCCTGCTGATTGCCCACCTGTTCGAAGAAGCCGGGTTCCCCGCAGGTTCGCTGAACGTGGTGGTCGGTGCAGGTTCGGAGATTGGCGATGCGTTCGTCGAGCACCCGATACCGAGCCTGATCTCCTTCACCGGCTCCACCGATGTGGGACGCAATGTCGGACGCATCGCCACCGGCGGCAAACACATCAAGCGGGTGGCGCTGGAGCTGGGCGGTAACGCGCCGCTGGTGGTACTTGATGATGCGGACATCGAGATAGCCGCGCATGCCGCAGTGGTTGGGCGCTTCCTGCATCAGGGCCAGATCTGCATGAGCGTCAATCGGGTCATTGTGGATCGTTCACTGTATGCCGACTTCGCGGCGCTGGTGGTCGAGCGCGTGCGCAATCTCAAGACCGGCGATCCGGCCAAGGCCGACACGGTGATCGGGCCGGTGGTCAACCAGAGTCAGCTCGATGGCCTGCTGGGGAAGATCGACGCCGCCGAGCGTGCCGGTCTCAAGCAATTGTGTGGAGGCCAGGCACGCGGGCTGGTGCTGCCCCCCCATGTCTTCGGCGAAGTGGGCGCCGACCAGGCCCTGGCCCGCGATGAAACCTTCGGGCCGTTGCTGCCGCTGATGGTGGCAGAAAATCAGGCCCACGCCCTTGAGTTGGCCAACGCAAGCGAATACGGTCTGTCCAGTGCGGTGTTTACGCGTGACATGGCGCGCGGCCTGAGCTTTGCCCGGGGCATCGTGGCGGGCATGACCCATATCAACGACATCACCGTCGATGATCAGCCCAACGCGCCGTTCGGAGGTGAGAAGAACTCCGGCCTTGGGCGCTTCAACGGTCACTATGCCCTGGATGAGTTTACCCGGGCCCATTGGGTCACCTGGCAAGCCGGGGGCCATCACTACCCGTTCTGATCGTCTGAAAAGATCGGGCAGGGTCCAACCCTGCCCCTTCAGCCAAAACAAAAAACAAGAGGCGAAACAATGAATAATCTAGCCTGCGTGTCCACCGATCAGGTTGTTCGCTCCGATCGGTTGATGAAGTGGAAAGAGTTCATGAGCGATCATCTGGGCCGCACGCCGGAGTATATAAAGCGCCTGGAATCCACCAGCATCGATCCACTGCAGGACGCAAACTTCCAGGGCAGACTGGAATACGGTGACCTGGGCCAGCTGCGCTTCTGCCGAATGACTGCCAGTGCCCATCGGTATTCACGCCACCTGAGCAAGGCACTTGACGCACCCGACAGCCCCCGCATGTTGATACTTCAACTGGCCGGTGTGAGTCACTTCGAGCAAGGCCAGCAACACAGCACCGTCGCGCCGGACGAAATGCTGCTGGTCGACTGCGGCAAACCCTTCAGCGTCACGAGCACCCAGGGCTGCGAGCACTTTCTGCTGTTGTTCCAGGGCGCCGCCGGACAACTGACACACCCCGGCGACATGCACCTGAATGGCCGCAACGGGCTGGGCCGCATGCTGATGCACCTGATCAGCGACGCCTACCAGCACTATCCGTTGCTCAACAGCCACTCGGCCGCATTGATCGGCGACAATATCGCCGGGCTGCTGGACAATGCGCTGAAGAACAAACAAGACGAAAAGCAACTCGAACATGACTTCCGCTTCTTCAAGCAGAACCGCCTGAAGGCCTATATCGAGCGCCACCTGGCAGACCGTGACCTGAACATCGAACGCATCGCCAACGTCGAGCAGTGCTCGGTGCGCAGTTTGCACCGCGCGTTTCAAGAAGAGTTGGGGTGCAGTGTCAGCGAATACATCTGGCAGCGTCGTCTGTCCCGTTGCGCCGAAGACCTGCGCAATCGCGAACAAGCTCATCGTTCCCTGACCGAGATCGCCTATGCCTGGGGCTACGGCAGCAGTTCGCATTTCAGCCGGCACTTCAAATCGACATTTGGCATGTCGCCCCGGCTGTTTCGTGAAACCGCCAGTGACACCCGGGTGAAATCCACTGCCGCCTGACGCCAGCCGCCGTCCATCAGTGCCTGGGCTTCGATGGGCGGCGCATTTGGATCGTGTCAGCGAGGACCGTGATCGCAAGGTCGAAAGGCCCTGATCAAAAGTCGTCCTTAACGTTTCCATCCTTAATGCTGAACGCTCGGTGTTGCAGATAAACACTTCGGATAAAGTTGTATTTATCGCCCGTGATGAGCTTTTCAG
Organism: Pseudomonas sp. K2I15; assembly: GCF_002204795.1. Classification (GTDB taxonomy): domain Bacteria; phylum Pseudomonadota; class Gammaproteobacteria; order Pseudomonadales; family Pseudomonadaceae; genus Aquipseudomonas. Next base: position 14,530 of record NZ_NIXO01000068.1, on the reverse strand, counting down.
ATTTTATATATTGAGCCCGCCCATCGATCATGCTCACGCCATACAGGCTATTACGCGTAGGGACGTCGCCGACGTAACGAACCGGATTGGCGTAGGCATCGGGAAGGATGGCCGGCGCATCGCGCAATGTGCTTGGCCCCAACAGTGGCAGTACAAGATATGGCCCACTATTTACCCCCCAGTAACCGAGGGTTTGACCGAAATCTTCGTCACTGCGCTGCAGCCCCATCGGCGTCGCAACGTCGATCAACCCCACCAGGCCAATCGTGCTGTTGAGCAAAAAGCGACTCGTATCCACACCGGCACTATGAAACTTTGCTTGCAGTAAGTTGTTGGACAGGTTTTTGACCTCCCCCAGATTGTTGAAAAAATTATGAATGCCGTCTTGAGCAACCCGGGGGGTGACAAATTGATAGGCTTGGGCAAGCGGTTTCAGCGCATACGTATCCAACGTGTCATTGAATGAAAAGATAGGTCGGTTAATACCTTCCCATGGGTCTGTGTCGGAATCCGCACGGGAAGGCGGTGAAATCGTGATGAAACAGGCGCAGGTCAGCACCTGAACGCAACGGCTTAAACTGGAACGAGAGGCATACATGGTTATTCCCCATTGAAAGAAGTCATCCGGTTTGATGCGCGCAAGCCGTTCCTTCGCTGCGGTGATGTGTGCACGTGGCAGGGCCATTAATTCCAACCGCCCCCCAGCACTTTGTACAAGGTGATGCGGTTACTCTGCTCGGTCAGGCGCAGGGTGATCAGGTCCTGCTGGGCGCTGTAGAGCGAGCGTTGCGCATCCAGGGCTTCCAGGTAGCTTTGCGAACCGCCTCGGTACAAAGCATCCGAAAGTTCGAAGCTTTTGCGGGTTGCATCGGTCAGCGCCTGTTGCGCGGCGATACGCCGGTCCAGGGTGCTGCGCACGGCCAGCGCATCGGCCACTTCGCGGAATGCGGTCTGCAGGGTTTGCTGATAGGTCTGCACCTGGATCTCGCGTTCGACCTTGGCCGAATCCAGGGTCGCGCGGTTACTCCCGCCGTCAAAAATCGGCACGCTGATGCTCGGGGCAAAGGTCCAGGCACCACTGCCAGACTTGAACAGGCCAGCCAACGCCGCGCTGGAAGAGCCGGCGTTGGCTGTCAGGCTGATGCTGGGGTAAAACGCCGCACGGGCCGCGCCGATGTCGATATTGGCGGACTTGAGTGTGTGTTCCGCCGATAGCACGTCCGGGCGTTGTTGCAACAGACTGGAAGGCAGGCCCGCCGGTATCTCCACCAGCACCGCCGACGACTCCAGATGTGTGCCCGGCAAGAGTGCCTCGGGAAGGTCACTGCCGACCAACAGGCGCAAGGCATTGCGGTCCTGAAGAATCTCGCTCTCGTAGGACGCCACATCGCCCCTCGCCGACTCGACCGTGGTCTGGGCTTGCGCCACGGACAGCGCGGAGGAGCCGCCCAGGGCATAACTGCGCTGGGTCAGGTCGTAGGTGGCCAGTTGGCTGGTCAGGGTCTCCTGGGCCAACAGCAACCGTTCGTTGTCGGCGGCCAAGGTCAGCCAGGCAGTGGCAACTTCGGCCACCAGGCTGATTTGCGTGCTGCGCCGGGTTTCCGTCAGCGCGAGATAGTCTTCCAGCGCCTCATCCCGAAGGTTGCGTACACGGCCAAACACGTCCAGTTCATAACTGCTCAGCCCCAATTGCGCGCTGTAATCGTGAGTGGTCGCCGCCGTGCCGGTGCTGGACAGCGACGCCGGTGTACGGCTATGGGTGCCGCTGACGCTCGCGTCAATGGAGGGAAACAGGTCCGCGCGCTTGATGCGGTACTGCGCCTGGGCCTTTTCAACATTCAGGCTGGCCAGGCGCATGTCACGGTTATTGGCCAGCGCCAACGCCTGCAACTGCGCCAGGCGGCTGTCGGTAAAGAACTGCTGCCATTTGATATCAGCGCTCGCCTGCCCTTTGGGCAGGCTGGCCGCCGGCAGCCATTGCCCCGAGACTGGGGCTTCAGGACGCTCATACTGCGGAGCCAGATTAACGCAGCCGCCCAGGACCATGGCGGCCAGCAAAGGCCAGTGTGACTTGATCATGCATCACCTGTCGGGGCAGATTGGTTAGCGCTGCGCACGCGGCCAAAACGGCGACGGATCAGCACAAAAAACAGCGGTACAAAGAAGATCCCCAGCACTGTGGCGCTGAACATCCCGCCCAACACCCCCGTACCAATGGCCTGGCGCCCGGCGGAGCCTGCACCGGTGCTCAGGGCCAGCGGCAACACGCCGAACATGAACGCCAGGGACGTCATCAGGATCGGCCGCAGGCGTTGGCGCACCGCGATCAACGTCGCGTCGATCACGCTGTTGCCCTGCTCTTGCAGGTGCTTGGCGAATTCAACGATCAGAATCGCGTTCTTCGCCGCCAGGCCCACGGTGGTCAACAGCCCGACCTGGAAATACACGTCGTTGCTCAGCCCGGCGACACGGGTCGCCAGCACCGCACCAATCACCCCGAGGGGCACCACCAGAATCACCGAAAACGGTACCGACCAACTCTCGTAGAGTGCGGCCAGGCACAGGAACACAAACAATACGGAGATTGCGTAGAGCAGCGGTGCCTGGGACCCGGACAGTCGCAGTTGATAGGACTGCCCCGTCCACTCGTAGCCGATGCCCTGGGGCAACTGCCGGACAATGGCTTCCACCGCGTTCATCGCGTCCCCGGAGCTCACCCCTGGCGCAGGGTCGCCAACGATTTCCAGGGAGGCGCTGCCGTTGTAGCGTTCCAGCAACGGCGAGCCGTAACTCCAGGAGCTGCTGGCAAAGGACGAGAACGGCACCATCTCACTGTTACTGTTGCGCACAAACCAATGATCAAGGTCCGCAGCCTGCATGCGCGAGGATGCCTGGCCCTGCACATAGACTTTTTTCACCCGGCCCTGGTTGAGAAAGTCGTTCACGTAAGTACCGCCCAACGCCGTCGACAAGGTGGTGTTGATATCGCTGGTACTCAGGCTCAGCGCTCCGGCTTTGCGGTCGTCAATGCTGACCTTGAGCTGCGGCGCATCGTCCAGGCCGTTGCTGCGAACCCCCAGCAAGCGTGGATCTTTTCTGGCCAGCTCCAGAAACTGCTCGCGGGCCGCCACCAACGCATCATGGCCCAGCCCACCCAGGTCCTTGAGTTGCAGGTCGAACCCCGAACTCTGGCCCAGGCCACGTACAGTCGGGGGCTGCATGACAAACGCGTCGGCGTCACCGATGCTCGACAGTGCCATGGTCGCGCGCTGGGCAATGGAGGCCGCATCCTGGCCGGTGCCACCGCGTTCGGCCCAGTCCTTGAGGCGGATAAACGCCCGCGCAGTGTTCTGACTGTTACCGCCCATGCCCAGCCCGCTGATACTGATCATCGCTTCGACTTCAGGCTGTTTCAGGATGTAGTCCTCGAACTGCTTGATCACCGCCTGTGTGCGGCTGTCCGTCGCGCCTACCGGCAACTGGATCTGCGCCAGCAGGATCCCTTGGTCTTCATCCGGCAGGAACGAAGTGGCCAGGCTCATGTAGCCCACCGCCATGACCACCAGCACCACGCCGTACAGCAGCAGGCTGCGCGCCCAACGCCGCAACACCACACCCACCCAGCGCTCGTAACCGGCACTGGCACGTTCAAAACTGCGGTTGAACCATCCGAAGAACCCGTGCTGAACACCCTCCCCATGGCCGTTGTGCGTTTTGAGCAACGAAGCGCAGAGCGCAGGTGTCAGGGTCATCGCCACCAACACCGACAGGACCATGGCCGAGACAATGGTCACCGAAAACTGCCGATAGATAATCCCGGTGGAACCACCGAAAAACGCCATAGGGATAAATACCGCACTCAATACCAGGGTGATGCCGACCAGTGCGCTACTGATTTCACTCATCGATTGGCGCGTGGCAGCCACGGGCGACAGCCCCTCACCCATCAACCGCTCGACGTTTTCCACCACCACAATGGCGTCGTCCACCAGCAACCCGATCGCCAAGACCATGGCAAACATGGTCAGGGTGTTGATTGAGTAGCCGAACAGCGCCAGCACCCCGAACGTACCCAACAGCACCACCGGTACGGTAATCGCCGGGATCAGCGTCGCGCGCAGGTTCTGCAGGAACAGGAACATGATCAACACCACGAGCACGATGGCCTCGCCCAAGGCCTTGACCACTTCCTCAATGGACAGGCTGACAAACGGCGTAGTGTCGTAGGCAATCACGTTTTTAAGCTGCATTTCTGTCGGGTAGAACGGTTCCATCTCCTTGAGCTTGGCCTTGACCGCCTCGCCGACGCTCAGCGCATTGGCGCCTGCCGCCAGTTGCACGCCCATGGCCGCGGCAGGCTTGCCGTTAAGGGCCGAAGTGATGTCGTAGCTTTCACTGCCCAACTCCAGGGTCGCGACGTCGCCCAGCAGCACCACTGCCCCATCACTGCTGGACTTGACCACCACATTGCGAAATTCTTCGACGGTCTGCAGTTTGCTGCGGGCGCTGATCGTGGCGTTCAACTGCTGCCCCTTGGTTGCCGGCAAGGAACCGAGCTGCCCCGCAGAGACTTCGGTGTTCTGCGCTTCCAGGGCACTGCTGATATCCGAAGGCATCAACGCGTACTTTTCCAACAGGGCGGGGTCCAGCCAGATACGCATGGCGTAGCCCGAACCCAGTGTCTGCACATCGCCAACGCCGTCTATTCGGCTGATGGAGTCCAGCAAGGTGGTGGAGATGTAGTCACCGATCTGGGTGCCGGTGACACTGGGATCGTCCGATGCCAGGGCGACAATCATCAAGAAGTCTGAGCCGCCCTTGGTCACGGTCAGGCCTTCGCTTTGTACGGTTTGCGGCAGTCTCGACTCGGCTTGTTGCAGCTTGTTCTGTACCTGCATCTGGGCGACATCCGGGTCGGTCCCGGCGGTAAACGTCAAACTGATGCTGGCACTGCCCGCCGAACTGCTGGTGGCCGACATATAGGTCAGGTTATCCAGGCCTTTCATCTGCTGCTCGATGACCTGGGTCACCGAGTCTTCCACGGTCTTGGCCGAGGCCCCGGTGTAGGTGGCAGAAATCTTGACCGTGGGCGGTGCGATGTCCGGGTATTGCTCAAGCGGCAACTGGCTGATGGACAGCCCGCCACCGAGCATGATCACGATGGCGATGACCCAGGCGAAAATCGGTCGATCAATAAAAAAGTGCGCCACGCTTAACCCTCCTTCGCAGGAGTGGACGGCGTAGCGGCCTGAGTACTGGCGTCCTGCGCGTGTACTGCAGCGCCAGCACGAACTTTTTGCCCGCCTTCGACGATCAACTGATCACCCGCCTTCAGGCCCGCCGTGACCCACCACTGATTGCCCACCGCGCGATCGATGGTCAGCTCCCGTTGTTCAACCTTGCCGTCGACCACCAGCAACGCCGTGGTCACGCCACTGGCGCTGCGGTTTACGGCTTTTTGCGGAATCAGAATGGCCTGGTCATCGCGCGCCTGTTCCAGCACCGCGCGCACATACATGCCCGGCAGCAGCAGGTGGTCCGGGTTCGGGAACTGCGCACGCAGCGTGACGGTGCCCATACCCTCGCTGACACTGACGCCGCTGACCTTGAGCCGACCCTGCTGGTTATAGGTAGTGCCGTCGTCCAGTTTCAGGCTGATCCGCGCCTGACCCTCGCCGTTGGATTGCAAGGCGCCGCTGGCCAGGTCACGCTTGAGCCGCAGCAGTTCGGTGGTCGACTGGGTGACGTCCACATAGATCGGGTCGAGCTGCTGCACCGTGGTCAGTGCAGTGTCCTGATTGGCCACCACCAGCGCCCCTGGGGTTACGGTAGAGGTTTCAATACGCCCGCTGACCGGCGAGGTAATACGCGTATAAGCCAGGTTGATCCGTGCGGTTTCGACGTCGGCCTCGGCGACTTGCACGTCGGCGGCAGCCGTCAGTAAGGTCGCCTGCGCGTCTTCGTTATCTTGCTGGCTGATGGCATTGATTTTCACCAGTCCGGCGTCGCGCCTGGCAGTGGTCTGCGCCGATTTAAGCGTGGCGCGGGACTTGGCCAGGCTCGCCTTGGACTGCGCCAGGGCCGCGGTATAGGACGCCGCATCCAATTGGTACAGCGCTTGCCCGACCTTGACATCCGCACCCTCGACAAACAGCCGCCGCTGCACAATGCCACCGACTTGCGGACGAATCTGCGCCACCATGAAGGCCTGGGTGCGCCCCGCAAGCTCGGTGGTCAGCACTTGGCTTTGGGGTTTTACGCTGATCACCGAGACATTGGGGGTGACCGCTTCAGGTGCTTTCTCGCCGCCGGAGCAGCCGCCCAGCATGACCAGAATGATCAAGGATAAGAGAACCGCGGCGGTTACCAGGAATTTGGCGATTATTTTCGTCGACATAGCTGCCTCTGCAAGACGGGATGACTTGAGTCAGCGCCATCCTGCGAGGCAAATGTGCAGGAAAATTGAAGATTGCCCGGCTGGGTTGAATCTTTTCTCCTCCAGGGCCTAAATGACCCAATCCATTCTTAACGGCCCCTCTCCATGAAGTTGAGTATCTCCACAAAGCTGTTTATTGCGGTACTGGCCGGTGTGCTGCTGGTCATCCTGAGCATGGGCTTGGCGACCAGCTGGAGTTTTGGGCGGGGCTTTCTCGGGTATCTCAATGAGCAGGCGCTGGACCGAATGGCGCCCGTGCTGCCGCGCCTGGCCAGTGCCTACGTGCGTGAGGGCAATTGGGAGTTCCTGCGCAACCAGCCCGATCGCTGGTTCGAGATTATGCGGCCCGAACTCGGCGAAGATCCGGCGAAGAACGACTTGCGCACACCCATGACCTCGGATCTGACGGGCGCCCTGTTTCGCATCGCGTTACTGGATAAACACAAGAAACGCGTGAACGGCTACCCGGATATCGGCACCGACGCCCTGTTACGTCCGATCGTAGTGGCCGATGAAACTGTTGGCTGGCTGGCCGTGACCCCGTTCCAGAGCGTGACCGAAGCCGGCGGCGAACGGTTCCAGCAATACCAGTTACGCACCAGCCTGGTCATGGGCGCCTTTTCGCTGCTGCTGGCGATGCTGATTGCCTGGTGGATCGCCCGCACACTGCTGGAGCCGGTCAAACGGGTGGCCGCAGCGACCCACCGCCTGGCCAGCGGCGACTACAGCAGCCGAGTGGCGGTGGCCTCCAATGATGAAGTGGGCCAACTGGCACGTGACTTCAACCAGCTCGCCTACACCCTGGAGCGCAATGAACAGATGCGTCGCGAATTCATGGCTGATGTGTCCCACGAACTGCGCACCCCGCTGTCGGTGTTGCGCGGCGAGCTGGAGGCCATCGAAGATGGCGTCCGCACCCTGAACCAAGGCTCGATGAAATCTTTGCAAGGTGAGGTCAGCATGCTCAGCAAACTGGTGGATGACCTCTATGAGCTGTCCCTGGCGGATGTTGGCGCGCTGACCTACCGCAAGCACTCGTGTGTACTGGACCAACTGCTGCAAACCAGCGTGTCGATGTTCCAGGAGCGCTTGAACGCACGCCACTTGCGCGTCGAGCTGGACCTGCCGTCCGAGCCCCTTGAACTGTTGGCCGATGCCAATCGCTTGCAGCAATTGTTTTCCAACCTTTTGGAAAACGCCGTGCGCTATACCGATCCGAAGGGGGTCGTGCGCATCCGCGCCTTCACCGATCGCACCGATGTGTGCATCGACTTCCTGGACTCCGGCCCCGGGGTTTCGGACGAGCAGCTACCGCGCCTGTTCGAGCGTTTCTATCGCGGCGAGTCGTCTCGCAACCGTGCCAGTGGCGGTGCCGGCCTGGGGCTGGCGATATGTCAGAGCATCGCCCTCGCCCACGGCGGCAGTCTCAGCGCCGCTCACTCTCCCCTCGGAGGCCTTTGGCTGAGCCTGCGCCTGCCACGGAATATCTGAACCATGACTGACGAAAGCCCGATCCTGATTGTTGAAGACGAACCGAAGCTGGCCACATTGATGCAGGATTATCTGGTTGCTGCAGGCTACCCGACCCTGTGCCTGGACAACGGCTTGCAGGTGGTGCCGACAGTGCGCGCCCAGGCACCGCGCCTGATTTTGCTCGACCTGATGCTGCCCGGGCGCGACGGTATGCAAGTTTGCCAGGACCTGCGTGGTTTCAGTTCTGTGCCGATCATCATGATTACGGCACGCGTCGAAGAAGTGGACCGCCTGCTGGGCCTGGACCTGGGCGCCGACGACTACATCTGCAAGCCTTTCAGCCCGCGCGAGGTGGTAGCCCGGGTCAAGGCCATCCTGCGCCGCGGGCCCCAACTGCTGGCCAACGCCCCGCCTCGGCTGCTGATCGACGAAACGCAATACCGCGCGTCCCTCGACGGTGTCGAACTGGACCTCACGCCCCTCGAACTGCGCTTGCTCAGCACCTTTGCGCGCTCCGCCGGCCGGGTATTTTCCCGTGATCAACTGCTCGACAAGATCTACTCCGACCACCGCGTAGTCACCGACCGCACGGTGGACAGCCATATCCGCAATCTACGGCGCAAGCTGGAACAGGCGTGCCCTGGGGAAACGCCCATTGAGTCATTGTATGGAGTGGGTTATCGGTTTCAGCTCACCGAACCTTGAAGCGCCGGCGGGCACATGGACGCAGTATTCGCCTTGGCGAGAAGCACCCCGCCGAATGCAATTAAGGAATAATCAACCAACAGATAATCAATTATTTTAATAATTAACTTATAACCAAAAAGACTTTCACAGCCTCTTTTTATAGGCATAACGTTAGCTCCTCACCGACCCCTTCTCCAGGCGGAGGTACACGAAAAACCTCAAGACCCGCCTGGAGCCACCCCCTCATGGTATTTGCCACGTCCCTCAAGCGCCTGCTGCTGAGCAGCGCTTTCGCCCTGAGCCTGATCACCACCGCCCAGGCCGCTGACTTGCAGCCGCTACGGGTGGCCAATCAGAAATCCACCATCAAGGCGCTGCTGGAAGTCGCCGGCGAAACCAAGGATGTGCCCTATACCATCCAATGGTCCGAGTTCCCCGCCGCCGCGCCGTTGGGCGAAGCCCTCAACGCCGGCGCCGTGGATATCGGTGCCCTGGGCGACGCGCCCTACGTGTTCGCCCTCGGTGCCGGTGCACCGCTGAAAGTGGTCAGCATCATCCACGCCGAAGGCCGCAACACCACCGCGATCATCGTGCCCAAGGATTCACCGATCAACAGCGTTGCCGACCTCAAGGGCAAGCGCATCGTCACCACCCGCGGCTCCATCGGGCACTTCCTGGCGATCAAGGCGCTGCGCAGCGCCGGCCTTTCCACCCACGACGTGCAGTTCATCTTCCTGCTGCCCAGCGAGTCACGGCTGGTGCTGGATAACGGTACCGCCGATGCCTGGTCGACCTGGGACCCGTACACCACCGTGGTCACCAGCCAAAGCCAGGCAAAGGTCCTCGCCAGCGGCAATAACCTGCTGAGCAATCACCTGTACCTCGCGGCCACCAGCAAGGCAATCGCCGACAAGCGCGTGCAACTGGACGACTTTGTCGCCCGGGTCGACCGCGCCTACCGCTGGAGCAACGACCACCCCAAAGCGTACGCCGCCGCAATGGCCAAGATCACCGGCTTGCCGCTGGAGGTGCATATCGCGGTGGCCAACGACACCCATATGCAGCCGGTCGCGATTGACGACTCGGTGATCAGCGGCCTGCAAACCACCGCCGACATCTACCAGGAAGAAGGCCTGCTGACCAAACACATCGACGTCTCCCAAGGCTTCGACCAAAGCTTCAACGCCAAGCGTGCCCCCCTTACCCAAGCTTCCCGCTAACAGGAGATCGATCATGAGCAAACGCCAACTGAAACTCGGTGCCATGGTGCACGGCGTCGGTCACGGCTGGGGCGAATGGCGCCATCCGCAGGCGCAACCCAATGCCAGCGTCAACTTCGGGTTCTACAAGCATCAAACCCAACTGGCCGAGGGCGCGAAATTCGATTTCGTGTTCATCGCCGACAGCCTGCATATCCATGAAAAATCCAGCCCGCATTACCTCAACCGTTTTGAGCCACTGACCATTCTTTCAGCCCTGGCCGCCTTGACCTCGAATATCGGCCTGGTGGCGACGGTGACCGTCAGCTACACCGAACCGTTCCAGGTGGCGCGCCAGTTCGCCTCCCTGGACCACATCAGCGGCGGCCGCGCCGGCTGGAACGTCGTCACCTCGTGGCTCAGCGGCACCGCCGACAACTTCGGCAAGGCCGAGCACCCGCCCCATGCCGTGCGCTATCGCATCGCCAAGGAGCACGTGAACGTGGTCAAGGGCCTGTGGGATTCGTGGGAAGACGATGCCTTCGCCTATAACAAACAAAGCGGCGAGTTCTTTACCCCCGGCAAGCTGCATGCGCTGGAGCACAAGGGCGAGTTTTTCTCGGTCAAGGGCCCGCTGAATATCGCCCGCTCTCGCCAGGGCCAGCCGGTGATTTTCCAGGCGGGCACCTCCGAGGACGGGCGCAATTTTGCTGCCGAAAACAGCGACGCGATTTTTGTCCACGCCGAGACCTTCGACGAGGCAAAAGCCTACGCCCAGGACTTGAAAAGACGTGCCCGCAGCTTTGGGCGCGACGCTGATCAATTGTCGATCCTGCCGGGCATCCGGCCGATTGTTGGCCGCGATGAGGCCGAGGTGGAAAGCCGCTATCAGCAAGCGGTGGAACTGGTGACCGTAGAGGATGCAATCGTCGCCCTGGGCCGCCCGTTCAATGACCATGATTTCAGCAAATACCCGTTGGACGAACCCTTCCCGGAACTCGGTGAGCTGGGCTCCAACAGCCAGAAAGGCGGCTCCGACCGTATCAAGCAACTGGCCCGCGACGAAGGCCTGACCCTGCGGGAAGTGGCCCTGCGTTTCTCCCGGCCCAAGCGCGATTTCGTCGGCACCCCGGAGCAAGTCGCCGACGCGATCCAGACCTGGTTCGAAGCCGGTGCCGCCGATGGATTCATCATCAATTCATTGCTGCCGGACGGCTTGCAGTACTTCACCGAGCTGGTGGTGCCGGTGCTGCAACAACGCGGCCTGTTCCGCAGTGAATACAGCGGCGTCACCCTGCGGGAAAACCTTGGCCTGGACGCGCCGGCCAACCGCTACAGCGCCGTATTTGAACCGCAACCAACGCAGATCGCTATCTGACCAGGACCCGACCATGACGAACACGATCAAACAGGGACAGTTCAATCGTCGCGGCTTCCTGGGCGCCAGTTCGATTGCCCTTGGCGCATTGGGCCTCGCCTCACTGGTGCCACGCGCTTTCGCAGGGCCTGCGAAGCTGTCGGACCTGACACTCGCCGTCGCCACCTACCGTGGCCAGGACTCCTACTTCACCGACGACGCCGGTACCTCCAACACGCCCTACAAGGTTGACTACGCCGAGTTTGCCGGCGGCAACCTGATCGTCGAAGCGCTGGCCTCGGGCAGCCTCGACATTGGCGGCATGAGCGAGATCCCGCCGATTTTCTCGATCCAGAGCCACCGCGAGCCGAAGCTGATTGCCGTGCTACAAGGCGACGTGAATAACCAGGTAATCCTGGTGCCCAAGGACTCGAAACTTGAATCCATCGCCCAGTTGAAAGGCAAGCGGGTGGGCTATGTGCGCTCCACCACCTCTCACTATTTTTTGATCAAGGCCTTGAAGGAACAGGGGCTGACATTCAACGACATCACCCCGGTGGCGCTCACGCCGCAGGACGGTTTCAGCGCGTTCCAGAGCGGCCAGCTCGACGCCTGGGTGATCTACGGGGTGTTTATCCAGCTGGCGAAATTCCGCAGCGGCGCGCGGGTACTGAAAACCGCCCTCGGTTACCTCTCCGGCAACTACCTGATCGGCGCCCGCCCCGCCGCGCTGGAAGACCCGCTGCGTAAACAGGCGATCCAGGATTACCTGCAGCGCCAGGCGCGCACCCTGGAATGGATGAACAACAACCCCGAGCCCTGGGCCGAGAAATCGGCGAAGTTGCTGGGGGTGGATAAAGCAGTGTTCCTCGACGTGTACAACAACCGCAGCCAGCCCTACAGCGTGATCGAGGTGAACGACCAGGCCATCGCTTCACAGCAGGAAGTGGCGGATTTGTTCTTCAACGCCGGGGTGTTGAGCGAGCGGCTGGATGTGAGCCCGTTATGGGATCGGCAGTTCAAGTTGCTGCCGATATGAACCGTCCCCCTGTAGGAGCGAGCTTGCTCGCGAAGGTCGTTAACGATGACGCTGGGTACCTGGCACCCAGCGGCGCTCTCAGGTTTTCCGCGAGCAAGCTCGCTCCTACCGTTAATTGAGTGATTACACCATGAGCCTTTCTTCTCAACCGTCACTGCGCTCCGTGGAAGTGGCCAATTTCGAAGCCTTGCTGGAGCGCCTCGGCGCCCAACTCGCCGGCACCGCCCATATTTATGATGAAAGCGGCGCGTTCCCCCACGACAACTTCAAGCTGCTGCACCAACACGGCCTGGTCGCCCTGACCGTGCCCAAGGCCCTCGGCGGTGGCGGCGCCAACCTGGCCCAGGCGCGCAAAGCCATCAGCGCGATCGCCAAGGGCGAGCCCTCCACGGCCTTGATCCTGGTGATGCAATACCTGCAACACACTCGCCTGCAAGACAGCAAAACCTGGCCGCCCGCCCTGCGCGCGCAAGTGGCCGAAGACGCCGTGCGCAATGGCGCATTGATCAACGCGCTGCGCGTGGAGCCCGACCTCGGCACCCCGGCCCGTGGCGGCCTGCCCGCAACCATCGCCCGGCGTACCTCGGCGGGGTGGCGCATCAGCGGGCGCAAGATCTATTCCACCGGCAGCCACGGCCTGACGTGGTTCAGCGTGTGGGCGCGCAGCAGCGACGAAGACCCGCTGGTAGGCGCCTGGCTGGTGCCCAAGGACAGCCCCGGCATCAGCATCATCGACACCTGGGACCACCTGGGCATGCGTGCCACCTGCAGCCATGAAGTGGTATTCGATAACGTGCTGGTGCCGCTGGACCACGCCGTCAGCGTCAGCCCGTGGAGCGCGCCGCAGGCGGAACTCGACGGTGACGGGTTCCTGTGGATGTCGGTGCTGCTCTCATCGGTGTACGACGCGGTGGCCCAGGCTGCGCGCGACTGGCTGGTGGCCTGGCTGGAACAGCGCAAGCCGTCCAACCTCGGTGCGGCGCTGTCGACCTTGCCGCGCTTTCAGGAAACCGTCGGCCATATCGACACCCTGCTGTTTGCCAACCGCAGCCTGCTGGATGCCGCCGCCGACGGGCACACGCCGGCGGCCAACGCGGCGCAAATCAAATACCTGGTCACCGGCAACGCGATCCGCGCGGTCGAGTTGGCCATCGAGGCCTCCGGCAATCCCGGCTTGTCCCGCCACAGCCCTTTGCAACGGCATTACCGCGACGTGCTGTGCAGCCGCGTGCATACCCCGCAGAACGACGCGGTGCTGCAAGGCGTCGGCAAAGCCGTCTTCGCTCAACGTCAGAAGGAACACACATGAGCCAGGTGATTATCGCCAGCCAGCTGGACGAAGATTTCAACGCAGTGATCCGCCAACGCCTGGCCCTCACGCACCCCGGTGCCGAGGTGATCGGCGTACCCGCAGGCGTACCCAGCGACTTGCCGGCCCAGGCCAATATCCTGCTGGCGCGGCCGATCAATGTGCGCGGCTACACCGCGCCAGACACGCCGCCCCCGGGCTGGCCGTATGGCGTGCAGTGGATTCAGGTGGTGTCGTCGGGCATCGACTTCTATCCCAAGTGGCTGTTCAACGGGCCGCCGGTGAGCACCTCACGGGGCAGCGCCGCCGAGAACCTCGCCGAGTTCGCCCTGGCGGCGATCTTCGCAGCGGCCAAGCACCTGCCGGCTATCTGGGTGCAGGACTCGCAATGGCAATTCACCGCGTTGCGCCCGCTCAAGGGCACCACGCTGGGGATTCTCGGGTTTGGTGCGATTGGCCGCAGCCTGGCGCAAAAGGCGCATGGGTTGGGGATCAAGGTTGTGGCGCTGCGACAAAGTCAGGCACCGTTTGACGTGGACGGCGTGGAAGCGGCGCGGGATATTCATGACCTGTTTGCTCGCGCTGATCACCTGGTGCTGGCTGCGCCGTTGACGGAGGCGACGCGGCATATTGTGGATCGTAAGGTGTTGGGCAGCGCCAAGCCCGGGCTGCACCTGATCAACATTGCCCGGGGCGGGTTGGTGGATCATGAAGCGCTGCTGGAGGCGCTGGACAGCGGGCATATCGGGCTGGCGTCGCTGGATGTGACCGAGCCTGAGCCATTGCCGGACGGGCATGCGCTGTATGGGCATCCCCGGGTCAGGGTGTCGCCACATACGTCGGCGATTTCGACCAATAGCCGGCATGATATTGCGGACAGTTTTCTGGGCAATCTGGAAAGGTATCTGGCTGATCTGCCGCTGGAAAACCTCGCCGATACCCAGCGCGGTTACTAAACCCAACAGAGATCAAAATGTGGGAGCGGGCTTGCTCGCGAATGCGGTGTTTCAGTCACTATCAATGTTGACTG
>NZ_NIXO01000067.1 GCF_002204795.1 Pseudomonas sp. K2I15 | reverse complement strand
GGCGATGTTGTGAGTCAGTTCCAGTGCCCGAGCGAGACGCATAAAAAAATCCGATGCCAATACAGGCATCGGATTTTGATTTCTTGCGGCCAAAGGTCAAGCAAGAGGGCTTAACTGATCGGCATTACGCTCAAGGGCGCCGTTTTTAATGTGGCTATTTACCTATCAGTGGGACTCGGTGACCTGAACATTCGCCCGCGGGCGGTTCTTCAGGTTCTTGTCAGCCTTGTAGCGCAACGCGACGTCTGGTACCGAACCGCTTCTGCCGGTCTCGACCCAGCTGCGGATGCGGCCGGCATCGGCAAAGTGGGTGAATTTGCCGAAGGCGTCGAGGATCACCAGCGACACCGGGCGATTGCCCATGGTGGTCACCAGCACCAGGCAGTGGCCGGCCTGGTTGGTAAAGCCGGTCTTGGTCAGCTTGATGTCCCAGTTGGCGCGGTTGATCAGGTGGTCAGTGTTGGAGAAGCCCAGGGTGTAGTTGGGTTTGCGGAACGATACGGTCTTTTCCTTGGTGGTACTCAACTGGCTGAGCATCGGGTATTTGCGTGCGGCGGCCAGCAGCTTGCTCAAGTCGCGGGCGGTGGACACGTTGTGGATCGACAGGCCGGTAGGCTCCACATAGTGGGTGCTGGTCATGCCCAGCGCCTTGGCCTTGGCGTTCATCGCGGCGATAAACGCCGGGTAGCCACCCGGGTAGTGGTGGGCGAGGCTGGCGGCGGCACGGTTCTCCGAGGACATCAGGGCAATCAGCAACATCTCTTTGCGCGGCATCTCGCTGCCGATCTTGACCCGGGAGAACACGCCTTTCATCTCTGGCGTGTCCTTGATGTTGATGTCGATGTATTCATCCATGTTCTGCTTGGCTTCCAGCACGATCAGGCCGGTCATCAGCTTGCTCACCGAGGCGATCGGCACGATGACATCCGGGTTGCTGGCATAGATGATTTTGTTGGTCTGCAGGTCTACCACCATCGCACTGCCGGAGGCGATGTGCAGGGTGGACATGTCGCGAGGGGCGGTAGTGGTTTCGCTTGCGCTCGCGAAGGTGCCTGTAAATGCAAAAAATAGGCTGATGAGGGAAAGATGAATTTTCACGCGGATGAACTCGCTAAAAAGTAGGGATATACCGTTCTTCAACGGGCTTTCTGATAAATGCCGTTACATTTTAGGAGTATGGATCAGAAACTGTCGAATGTTCTTCTGAAAACAGATGAAACCCCTTAAAAACAAAGAAAAAAGTACTTTTTATCCGGCCAATAAAAAGCCCTGCAATAAGGCAGGGCTTTTTCAGAGCGGCTGGTTATTAGCTGTGCAGGGTTTCGGCTGCGTACAGCGTGTTTTCCAGCAGGCAAGCGCGGGTCATCGGGCCAACGCCACCCGGTACCGGCGTGATCCAGCCGGCACGGGGCAGGGCGGTTTCGTACACCACGTCGCCCACCAGCTTGCCGTCTTCCTGGCGGTTGATGCCCACGTCGATCACGATGGCGCCTTCCTTGATCCACTCACCCTTGACCAGGCCCGGCTTGCCGGCAGCGACTACTACCAGGTCGGCGCGGCCAACGTGGCCGGCCAGGTCCTTGGTGAAGCGATGGGTGACGGTCACGGTGCAGCCGGCCAGCAGCAGCTCCATGGCCATCGGGCGACCGACGATGTTCGATGCGCCGACGATGACTGCGTCCAGGCCGTACAGGTCGACGCCGGTGCTTTCCAGCAGGGTCATGATGCCCTTCGGGGTGCATGGGCGCAGCAGCGGGATACGCTGGGCCAGGCGGCCGACGTTATAAGGATGGAAGCCGTCGACGTCTTTGTCCGGGCGGATGCGTTCGAGCAATTTGGACGCGTCCAGGTGCCCGGGCAATGGCAGCTGCAACAGAATGCCGTCGATGGCCGGATTGTCGTTGAGGCTGTCGATCAGGTCGGTGAGGGCCTGCTGGGTGGTGTCTTCAGCCAAGTCGTAGGCTTTGGAAATAAAGCCGACCTCTTCACAGTCTTTACGCTTGTGCGAGACATAAACCTGAGAGGCAGGATCGCTGCCGACCAGGATCACCGCGAGGCCCGGCGTGCGCAGGCCTTGTTGGCTGCGCTCGGCGACTCGTTTGGCGATCTGCTGGCGCAGGCTGGCGGCGATTGATTTGCCGTCGATAAGTTGTGCAGTCATTACGCGTGATTAACCATCGAGAGGGGGAAGAAAAGTGCGCGCATTCTCGCATGCCATGGCGCAAGGGCAAAGGCGCTTGGTCTGCAAATTCCCCTAACCCCTTAAATAAAATGAATTTTTTATAAAAAGGATTTGACGGGTTTCGGGGGCATCTATACTATTCGTCGCACTTGTCGGGCACAGCCTAGCACTGGTTAGTTTGTAATCCTCCAAGAGTACAGATTAATAAGGCGCCCGTAGCTCAGCTGGATAGAGCATCCGCCTTCTAAGCGGATGGTCGCAGGTTCGAGTCCTGCCGGGTGCGCCATTAGGCAGCTTTGGCACAAGTAGCGCAATATGGTGGGCGTAGCTCAGTTGGTAGAGCACGGGATTGTGACTCCCGTTGTCGAGGGTTCGATCCCCTTCGTCCACCCCATATTTAAAGGGCGCCAGATTAACAGTCTGGCGCCTTTGCTTTAAGAGCTTCATGCGGATGTGGTGGAATTGGTAGACACACTGGATTTAGGTTCCAGCGCCGCAAGGTGTAAGAGTTCGAGTCTCTTCATCCGCACCAAATAAAGTTTCGTGAAGGCCTGCTGGTCGTCCCGAAGCTCAACAAATAGCCGTTTTGACAGGCTTTTTGGTCACGCAATATGGTGGGCGTAGCTCAGTTGGTAGAGCACGGGATTGTGACTCCCGTTGTCGAGGGTTCGATCCCCTTCGTCCACCCCATATTTCGAAAGGCGCCAGATTAATAGTCTGGCGCCTTTTTTGTTTCAGCGGTTTGAAGTTTCAACGCGGTCGCAGGTGCTGGGCTGCAAGGGCAGGGCGTTTCGTCGTATTTATGTTGCTCGATGATGCCGCGCTGCCCGCTGGTCTTGCTCGCAGGGCCGGTTGTCAGGGAGATGATCGGCAACCGCTTCTATATATAGAAGGGTTGGCGCAGAGCCCTGGCGTGATGGGATGTATTTGCTACCGGGGCGAGGTGCACTCGTGCATTCGCACCTATAAATTGCCTGCTGTTTTTTTACCCGTTTTCAGTAGGGTGACTTCTTGAGTTTGACCCACTAGAATGCATGCCCTTGATTCTGGGGTCGGAAACGGCCGGCTAACGTCTGTGCAACGAGGAATATCCATGCAAGTTTCTGTTGAAAATACTTCTGCTCTTGAGCGCCGCATGAGCATCACCGTGCCGGCTGAGCGCATCGAGACTCAGGTCAACAAGCGTCTGCAGCAGACTGCCCAAAAGGCCAAGATTGCCGGCTTCCGTCCGGGCAAAGTGCCAATGAGCGTGATTCGTCAGCGTTATGAAGCTGATGCGCGCCAGGAAGCAGTAGGCGACGTCATCCAGTCTTCCTTCTACGAAGCTGTGGTTGAGCAGAAGCTGAACCCGGCCGGCGCTCCTTCGGTTGAGCCGAAAGTGCTGGAAAAAGGCAAGGACCTGGAATACATCGCAACCTTCGAAGTGTTCCCTGAGTTCACCGTTGCCGGTTTCGACTCCATCGCTATCGAGCGCCTGAGCGCTGACGTAGCTGATTCGGACCTGGACAACATGCTGGAAATCCTGCGCAAGCAGAACACTCGTTTTGAAGTAGCCGA
Source organism: Pseudomonas sp. K2I15 (assembly GCF_002204795.1). GTDB lineage: Bacteria > Pseudomonadota > Gammaproteobacteria > Pseudomonadales > Pseudomonadaceae > Aquipseudomonas. The sequence goes on along the minus strand of NZ_NIXO01000067.1, from coordinate 22,292 downwards.
TCGCGCTGCCCAGAACGAAGACCAGCTGAACATCGATTTCGTTGGCAAGGTTGACGGCGAAGCATTCGCTGGCGGCTCCGCCAAGGGCACTCAGCTGGTGCTGGGTTCCAACCGTATGATCCCTGGTTTCGAAGACGGCCTTGTTGGCGCTAAAGCCGGCGAAGAGCGCGTTCTGAACCTGACTTTCCCGGCTGACTATCAGAACCTGGACCTGGCGGGCAAAACCGCCGAGTTCACCGTGACCGTCAACACCGTTTCCGAGCCTAAGCTGCCAGAACTGAACGAAGAATTCTTCAACCAGTTCGGCATCAAGGAAACTGGCATCGAAGGTTTCCGCACCGAAGTTCGCAAGAACATGGAGCGTGAACTGCGTCAGGCCATCAAATCCAAGGTCAAGAACCAGGTGATGGACGGTCTGCTGGCCGCCAACCCGATCGAAGTGCCTAAGGCCCTGCTGTCCAACGAAGTTGACCGTCTGCGCGTGCAGGCTGTTCAGCAGTTCGGTGGCAACATCAAGCCAGACCAACTGCCGGCCGAGCTGTTCGAAGAACAAGCCAAGCGCCGCGTTGTACTGGGCCTGATCGTGGCTGAAGTGGTCAAGCAATTCGACCTCAAGCCTGACGAAACCCGCGTTCGTGAAATGATCCAGGAAATGGCTTCGGCCTACCAGGAGCCTGAGGCTGTTGTGTCCTGGTACTACAAGAACGACCAGCAGCTGAACGAAGTGCGTTCGGTTGTGCTGGAAGAGCAAGTTGTGGATACTGTTCTGCAGAAGGCTAAGGTGACCGATAAAGCGGTCTCTTACGAAGAAGCAGTCAAGCCGGCTGAAGCAGCACAAGCCGACTGATCGCTCAACTCGTTTGAAAATACACCCATAAGCCAGCCTCGCGCTGGCTTATGCGTATTCAAGACATGACTATTTGGGAGTAACTGCAGAGCATGTTCCGTAATTCGTATATTCAGCAGAACTCTGATATCCAGGCCGCTGGCGGCCTGGTCCCGATGGTTGTCGAGCAATCTGCTCGTGGCGAACGCGCCTATGACATCTACTCGCGCCTGCTCAAGGAGCGAGTGATCTTTCTGGTTGGTCCGGTAGAGGACTACATGGCCAACCTGATCTGTGCGCAGCTGCTGTTCCTTGAAGCGGAAAACCCGGACAAGGACATCCATCTCTACATCAACTCCCCGGGCGGTTCGGTAACGGCTGGCATGTCGATCTACGACACCATGCAGTTCATCAAGCCGAACGTATCGACCACCTGTATCGGTCAGGCGTGCAGCATGGGTGCTTTCCTGCTGACCGCTGGTGCTGAGGGCAAGCGTTACTGCCTGCCGAACTCACGTGTGATGATTCACCAGCCACTGGGCGGTTTCCAGGGCCAGGCATCGGACATCGAAATCCATGCCAAGGAAATCCTCTTTATTCGTGAGCGTCTCAACACGCTGATGGCCAAGCATAGCGGGCACACCCTGGAAGAGATCGAGCGCGACACCAACCGCGACAACTTCATGAGCGCCGAAGCGGCTCGTGAATACGGGTTGATCGACGCAGTGATCGAAAAGCGCCCCGCTTAATATAAGCAGCTCAAAATAGGGCTGGTCGGCAGGTCCGACCACCAGTGGGCTTGAAAAAGCCCTCAATAGCCTTCATCTTGTGTTGCAAGCCTATCGGATTTGGATCGAACGAATGACTGACACCCGCAACGGCGAGGACAACGGCAAGCTGCTCTATTGCTCCTTCTGTGGCAAAAGCCAGCATGAAGTACGCAAGTTGATTGCCGGCCCCTCGGTCTTTATCTGCGACGAGTGCGTCGACCTGTGCAATGACATCATCCGTGAGGAGGTGCAGGAAGCCCAGGCCGAAAGCAGCGCGCATAAATTGCCTTCGCCTAAAGAAATCAGCGGCATCCTTGATCAGTATGTGATTGGTCAAGAGCGTGCAAAGAAGGTTCTGGCCGTAGCGGTGTACAACCACTACAAGCGTCTGAACCAGCGTGACAAGAAAAGTGACGATGTCGAACTCGGCAAAAGCAACATCTTGCTGATCGGTCCTACAGGTTCGGGTAAAACCCTGCTTGCAGAAACCCTGGCTCGCCTTCTGAACGTTCCCTTCACCATCGCCGACGCAACCACTCTTACCGAGGCCGGTTACGTAGGTGAAGACGTCGAGAACATCATTCAGAAGCTGCTGCAGAAATGCGACTACGACGTGGAAAAGGCCCAGATGGGCATTGTCTACATCGATGAAATCGACAAGATTTCGCGCAAATCCGACAACCCGTCGATCACCCGGGACGTTTCCGGTGAAGGCGTGCAGCAGGCGCTGTTGAAACTGATCGAAGGTACTGTTGCTTCCGTACCGCCACAAGGCGGCCGCAAGCATCCACAGCAGGAATTCCTTCAGGTTGATACGCGCAACATCCTGTTCATCTGTGGCGGTGCGTTCTCCGGTCTGGAAAAGGTTATTCAAAACCGTTCCACCCGTGGTGGCATTGGCTTCAGTGCAGAAGTACGCAGCAAGGAAGAGGGCAAGAAAGTCGGTGAGTCCCTGCGTGAAGTCGAGCCTGACGATTTGGTCAAGTTCGGTCTGATCCCGGAATTCGTTGGCCGTCTGCCGGTCCTGGCGACGTTGGACGAGTTGGATGAGGCTGCGTTGATGCAGATCCTCACCGAGCCGAAAAACGCCCTGACCAAGCAATACGCCAAGCTGTTCGAGATGGAAGGTGTGGACCTCGAGTTCCGTGCTGACGCGCTCAAGTCGGTGGCCAAGCGGGCACTGGAGCGCAAGACAGGCGCCCGTGGTTTGCGCTCGATCCTCGAAGGCGTACTGCTCGACACCATGTACGAAATCCCCTCGCAGTCCGAGGTGAGTAAAGTGGTGATCGACGAAAGCGTTATAGAAGGTAAGTCCAAGCCACTGTATATCTACGAAAACAGTGAGCCGGCTGCCAAGGCTGCGCCAGACGCGTAAGCGTTGCACCGCCGAGCTGTACAAAATGAAGGGGCCTTAAGGGGCCCCTTTGTTTTTACTGCGTTTAACTGATGCCATTACGCTTGTTTTTTTTGCAGGCAGCCCCCATCTTGGTTTCAAGCTTACTTTCATCTGTCATAGAGGCGAAATCATGAAGACAACCATCGAATTGCCTCTCCTGCCGTTGCGTGATGTCGTCGTCTATCCGCACATGGTTATCCCGCTGTTCGTGGGGCGCGAGAAGTCTATCGAAGCCCTCGAGGCCGCGATGACGGGCGACAAGCAGATCCTGCTGCTGGCCCAGAGAAATCCTGCTGACGATGATCCGGGCGAAGATGCCTTGTATCGCGTTGGTACCGTTGCAACTGTCCTGCAACTGCTCAAATTGCCTGATGGCACCGTCAAGGTGCTGGTGGAAGGCGAGCAGCGCGGTGCGGTCGAGCGTTTCATGGAAGTGGACGGTCACCTGCGTGCCGAAGTGGCGCTGATCGACGAAGTCGACGCCCCTGAGCGCGAGTCCGAAGTGTTCGTTCGCAGCCTGCTGTCCCAGTTCGAGCAATACGTGCAACTGGGCAAGAAAGTCCCCGCAGAAGTCCTCTCTTCACTCAACAGCATTGATGAGCCAAGCCGCCTGGTCGACACCATGGCCGCGCACATGGCGCTGAAAATCGAGCAGAAGCAGGACATTCTCGAAATTATCGATTTGTCGGCCCGGGTCGAACACGTCCTGGCGCTGCTGGATGCCGAAATCGACCTGCTGCAGGTTGAGAAGCGCATTCGCGGCCGTGTCAAAAAGCAAATGGAGCGCAGCCAGCGCGAGTACTACCTGAATGAGCAGATGAAGGCCATTCAGAAAGAGCTGGGTGACAGCGAGGAAGGCCACAACGAAATCGAAGAGCTGAAAAAGCGCATCGATGCCGCCGGCCTGCCGAAAGACGCCTTGACCAAGGCCACCGCCGAGCTGAACAAGCTCAAGCAAATGTCGCCGATGTCGGCCGAAGCCACCGTGGTTCGTTCGTATATCGACTGGCTGGTGCAGGTGCCGTGGAAGGCCCAGACCAAAGTGCGCCTGGACTTGACCCGCGCCGAAGATATCCTTGACGCCGATCACTACGGCCTCGAAGAAGTCAAAGAACGCATCCTCGAATACCTCGCCGTGCAAAAGCGCGTGAAGAAGATTCGTGGTCCGGTGTTGTGCCTGGTCGGTCCTCCTGGTGTGGGTAAAACCTCGCTGGCGGAGTCGATTGCTCACGCCACCAACCGTAAATTCGTGCGCATGGCCTTGGGTGGCGTGCGTGATGAAGCGGAAATTCGTGGCCATCGCCGGACTTATATCGGTTCGATGCCAGGAAGATTGATTCAAAAGATGACAAAGGTGGGTGTGCGCAACCCGCTGTTCCTGCTCGATGAAATCGACAAAATGGGCAGCGACATGCGTGGGGATCCGGCATCTGCTTTGCTGGAAGTACTCGACCCCGAGCAGAACCACAATTTCAACGACCATTACCTCGAAGTCGACTACGACCTGTCCGACGTAATGTTCCTGTGCACCTCCAACTCGATGAATATTCCACCTGCCTTGCTGGACCGGATGGAGGTGATTCGTCTGCCGGGTTACACCGAAGACGAGAAGATCAACATCGCTGTCAAATACCTCTCGCCCAAGCAGATTACGGCCAACGGCCTTAAAAAAGGCGAGATCGAATTTGATGCTGACGCGATCCGCGACATCATTCGTTTCTACACCCGCGAGGCCGGTGTACGGGGCCTTGAGCGTCAACTGGCGAAGATCTGCCGCAAGGCAGTGAAAGAACATGCGCTGGAAAAACGCTTCTCGGTGAAGGTCACAGCCGACCTGCTGGAACACTTCCTGGGCGTGCGTAAATTCCGCTACGGCCTGGCAGAGCAGCAGGATCAGGTGGGTCAGGTCACAGGCCTGGCGTGGACCCAAGTGGGCGGCGAATTGCTGACCATCGAGGCCGCCGTGATCCCGGGTAAAGGGCAACTGATCAAGACCGGTTCACTGGGTGATGTGATGGTCGAATCCATCACTGCCGCGCAGACCGTGGTGCGCAGCCGCGCCAAGAGCCTGGGGATCCCCCTGGACTTCCATGAGAAGCACGACACCCACATCCACATGCCGGAAGGGGCGACCCCGAAAGACGGCCCTAGCGCTGGCGTAGGCATGTGCACGGCACTGGTATCAGCCATTACTGGCATTCCGGTGCGCGCCGATGTTGCCATGACCGGGGAAATCACCTTGCGTGGCCAGGTACTGGCCATTGGTGGCCTCAAAGAGAAATTGCTGGCTGCACACCGTGGTGGTATCAAGACCGTGATCATTCCTGAAGAGAATGTTCGCGACTTGAAGGAGATTCCTGACAATATCAAGCAGGATCTGCAGATTAAACCGGTTAAATGGATTGACGAGGTCCTGCAAATTGCGCTGCAATACGCGCCGGAGCCCTTGCCGGATGTGGTTCCGGAGATAGTTGCAAAGGACGAAAAACGCGAGACTGACTCTAAGGAAAGAATTAGCACGCATTAATACGTTTAAGCCTGGGGGCTTCCTTGACAGCTTTTTAGAGCCCTTGTTATAAAGCGGCTCTTAAGTGTCTGTAGGCCATTCAGCGCTGGTTTTTGCTTTCACCAAAAAACTTAGAATCATACTCAATAGATATAAGGGGACTTAGAGTGAACAAGTCGGAACTGATTGATGCTATCGCTGCATCTGCTGATATCCCGAAAGCCGCTGCTGGCCGTGCGCTGGACGCAGTAATCGAATCCGTCACTGGCGCTCTCAAGGCCGGCGACTCTGTGGTACTGGTTGGTTTCGGTACTTTCTCTGTGACCGATCGTCCAGCTCGCACTGGCCGTAACCCACAGACTGGCAAGGCTCTGCAAATCGCCGCTGCCAAAAAACCAGGCTTCAAAGCCGGTAAAGCCCTGAAAGAAGCGGTTAACTAAGCTTCACTCAAGCCTTACCCATCCGGGTCGGACGCAGGTCTGACCTGGCAGCGGAGCGGCAGCTGACCCCAGTATCCATCGGGTCGCCACGCCGGGGGTGTGGGTTCAAACCCCCGTCCGCTCCGCCAGTTACGAGAAGGCGCATCCTCGGATGCGCCTTTCTTCTATCCGGACTCTACCCACGCTCCACGGTTGCCTAATTTTGAAGTTCAACCGTTTCTGGGGGACGCATGCTGCAGAATATCAGGGACAATTCACAAGGCTGGATTGCCAAGACCATTATCGGGATCATCGTCGCATTGATGGCGTTCACCGGTATCGAGGCTATTTTTCAGGCTTCGACCAACAACAAGCAGGACGTGGCCAAGGTCAACGGTGAAGAAATCACCCAAAGCGAACTGGGCCAGGCGGTCGACATGCAACGTCGTCAGCTGATGCAACAGCTGGGCAAGGACTTTGATGCTTCCTTGCTGGACGAAAAGCTGCTGCGTGACGCCGCGCTTAAAAGCCTGATCGATCGCAAGCTGCTGCTGCAAGGCGCAGCCGATTCGAAATTTGCTTTCTCCGAAGCTGCGCTGGATCAAGTGATCCTGCAGACACCGGAATTCCAGGTGGATGGCCAGTTCAACGCTGAGCGTTTCGACCAGGTGATCCGTCAGTTGGGTTACAGCCGTATGCAATTTCGTCAGATGCTGAGCCAGGAAATGCTGATCGGCCAGGTTCGTGCAGGCATTGCCGGCAGCGGTTTTGTCACCGACGCCGAAGTGCTGGCTTTTGCCCGTCTGGAAAAACAGACCCGCGATTTCGCCACCGTCGGCATCAAGGCCAACCCTGCGGCGGTGAAACTCACCGACGACGAGGTCAAGGCTTACTACGACCAACACGCCAAAGAGTTCATGACCCCGGACCAGGTGGTCATCGACTATCTGGAGTTGAAGAAGGCTTCCTTCTTCGACCAGGTCACCGTGAAGGACGATGAGCTGCAAGCCCTCTATCAGAAAGAAACCGCCAACCTCGCTGAACAGCGTCGCGCGGCGCACATCCTGATTGAAGTCAACGACAAGACGACCGACGAACAAGCCAAGGCCAAGATCGAAGAGATCCAGGCACGCCTGGCCAAGGGCGAGAAGTTCGAAGCCCTGGCAAAAGAGTTCTCCCAGGACCCGGGTTCTGCGAACAACGGCGGTGACCTCGGTTTCGCAGGTCCTGGTGTCTACGACCCAGCCTTTGAAACCGCGTTGTACGCGTTGAACAAGGACCAGGTCTCGGCACCGGTCCGTTCAAGCTTCGGCTGGCACCTGATCAAGCTGTTGGGCGTTGAAGCACCAGAAGTGCCATCGTTCGCCAGCCTGAAAGACAAGCTGACCCGCGAGCTCAAGACCCAGCAGGTTGAACAGCGTTTCGTTGACGCGACCAAGCAACTGGAAGACGCTGCATTCGAAGCTTCCGACCTGGCCCAGCCTGCGTCGGACCTGAAGCTGACCGTGCACACCTCCGCGCCGTTTGGCCGTGAAGGTGGCGAAGGCATCGCTGCAAACCGTGCCGTGGTAACCGCTGCATTCAGCCCTGAAGTACTGGATGAAGGTGCCAACAGCACCGCCATCGAGCTGGATCCGGAAACCATCGTGGTGCTGCGTGCCAAAGAGCACTTGAAGCCTACCCAGTTGCCGCTGGAAAGCGTTGCCACTGCCATCCGTGCCCAGTTGACCAAGGAGCGCGCAAGCGCTGCGGCGAAGACTCACGCGGACGAGCTGATTGCCAGCCTGCGTGATGGCAAGACACCGCTGAGCCAGCCGATTGATGGCCAGGCCTGGAAAGTCACCCAAGCGGCCACCCGTGGCCAGGAAGGTATCGAGCCGGCTGTACTGCAAGCCCTGTTCCGCATGCCAAAGCCTGCGGCCAAGGACAAGCCGACCTTCACCAGTGTGACCCTGCCAGACGGTAGCCTGATGATCGTGCGCTTGAACGCGGTCAATGAAGCCGCTGCCCCGACCGATGACGAGAAGGCTCAGTACCGCCGCTTCCTCGCCTCGCGTATCGGCCAGCAAGACTTCGCCGCCTATCGCAAGCAGTTGGAAACCAAGGCTGAGATCAAGAAGTTCTGATCTCGTAACAGCCTGAATAAAAAGACCCCGGCCTGAAGAGGCCGGGGTCTTTTTTTATCCGTAGTATTCAGGAGCGTTTAGTCGATCGTTCAGGAGATCACGCCGTGAGCAAACGGATTTATATCAGCGGAGCTTCGGGCGCAGGCGTGAGTACCTTGGGTATCGCATTGGCGGATAGGCTTCACGTGCCCCATGTGGATGTCGATGATTATTACTGGTACCCCACCGATCCTCCCTTTGAGAAATCGCGCCCACCCGAAGAGCGGGTGGTGCTGTTAGCTCAAGCGCTGGCTGAGTTGTCTTGGGTGCTGTCCGGTTCAATGGATGGCTGGGGCGCCGAGGTGATTCAAAATGCGGACCTGGTGGTCTTCATTGACACGCCAACGGCACTGCGAATCGAGCGCTTGAAATCGCGGGAGTCGCAACGGTTTGGCTCGCGGATTTTGCCGGGCGGCGATATGCATGAGAACCACCAGAAATTTCTCATATGGGCTGAAAGCTATGAGGCCGGCACCCGGGCGGGTCGTAGCCGGCCCAGGCATGAGCTGTGGCTCAAGCAACTGACTACACCCGCCATTCGACTGAACGGGGAAATCGCGGTCGCAGAGATGGTGACAAAAGTAGCCGCCGCGATTTCCGGTTTGACTCCACAGCAATCAACCCGCGATTGAGTCAACGAGCAAACTTGAGCTTGCCCCACGTCAGGCCAATCACTGCCGCCAGGGATGAAGCGGTGAGCACACTCAGCTTGGCAGCCGAGAGCAGCGTCGGATCAGAGAAGGCCAGCGACGAGATGAAAATCGACATGGTGAAACCAATCCCCGCCAGCAGTCCCACCAGGGCGACGCCGTTCCAGGTTACGCCGTCCGGCAGTTTGCAGATGTTCAGTTTCACCAGCACGAAACTGGCCAGCATCACACCCAGCGGCTTGCCGAGCACCAGCGCCAAGATGACGCCCATGAACACACCGTGAGGCAGCGGATCGTCCAGGTTGAACCCTTGCAGGCTCACCCCTGCGTTAGCCAGGGCAAACAGCGGCATGACGCCGAAGGCCACCCACGGGTGTAACCCGGCTTGAATTCGCTGCACCGGCGGCAACATTTCCCGCTGGGCCTGTCGCAACTGCTTCAACGGTTTAGCGACCTGATGTGCGCTTTCAGCTGATTGCGAAAGCCGGTCCATCAGCTCATTAAACGTGCGCCCGATGGTGTCGAGAGGGCGTTCCCGGGTGGGCCTGGATGTGACAGGCGTCATCAGGCCAAGCATCACGCCCGCGAGCGTCGGGTGTACACCCATCTTCAGCAGGCCAAACCAGACAATCGCCCCCGGCAGCAGGTACATAGCGGCCTTGCCAATCCCCATCCGCTGAAAAACCAGCACCAGCGCCAGCCCGCAGGCCGCGATCACCAGGCCCATGTAGTCCAGGCTCGCGGTATAGAAAATCGCAATGATCAGGATGGCGACGATGTCATCAATGATCGCCAACGCCAGCAACAGGATGCGCACGCCAGCCGGAATGGATTTACCCAACAGCGCCAGCACGCCCACGGCAAACGCGATATCGGTGGCCGTGGGCACCGCCCAGCCGCTGGCCGCTTCGGTGCCATGATTGAGCAGGGTGTAGATCAGCGCCGGCATCAGCACGCCACCCAGTGCCGCGCCCAAGGGCAGGGTGGCGAGTTTCAGGTTGGCGAGTGCGCCGTCCCTGATCTCCTGGCGAATCTCGGCGCCCACCACCAGGAAGAAGATGGTCATCAGCCCATCGTTCACCAGGAAGTGCAAGGAGCGCGAGACCGTGAAGTCCCCCAGCCCGATAGTGAATGGGGTGTTCCAGAAGTGTTCGTAGGAATTGGCGAAGGGGCTGTTGGCCCAGATCAGCGCGACGATCGCCGCCAGCAGCAACACGATGCCGCTGACTGCTTCGATCCGTGAAAACCGCTCCAGCGCAGACAGCGCGCCTTCGACCAAAACCTGGGGGCGAGGAATTGCAGGGTGTTTATCAGGCACGACAAGTCTCCATTGGCGGCCCGACCAATGCTTATCCTTTAACCTGCGCTGTGCCGTATGCAGCAGCGCACCCGGTGCGATGATAGGAACCTCGCGGGCAATATGTAAACAATCATGTCGCTGACCTGGCCTTTTCAGCCGCTACCTCATGGGTGGGGGCTTGTAGAAAGCCGCGCGCCAGTTGCTGATAAAGCTCGGGGCCCATCCTTGAGCTGACGGCTTTAGCCAGCAACGCAACGGCCATCAGGCTGATCACCATCCCGTGGCTGTCGATCATCTCCATCACGATGATTGCCGAGGTGATCGGGGACTGTGTAACGGCGGCCAGGAAACCCACCATGCAGAGGGCGATCATCGGTTGAGCGGCCAGGCCGAATAGGTCCGCGGCGTTGGCACCAACAGCGGCGCCTACGGCCAGGGATGGGGCAAAGATACCGCCGGGTATTCCGGAAAAGTAGGTCACCACGGTCGCCAGAAAGCGCGTGATCGGCGCGTGCCAGGGCAGGCCTACATCGGAAGCGATGATGTGCGAGGTAATACCGTAGCCGCTGCCAAACGACATGCCGCCACTGAGCCAGCCCAGAATCGCCACCACCATCCCACAGGCCCCGGCAAACCAGACCGGATGAGCACGGCGCCATTCCCATAGCACAAACCGATGATGGCGCTGAGGCCAAAGCAACATTCGGCTGAACAGGCCACCCAGCAGGCCACAGCCAATACCGGTGGCCAGTACTGGAATGATGATGTCGAGCTTGATCGCTTGAACGTCGAAGTGACCGAAATAGTTGTAGTTTCCCTGCAAGGCGATAGCGACCATCCCCGACAGAATGATGGTGCTGAGCAGAACACCACTGGTCCGGGTTTCGAGCTTGCGCCCCAATTCTTCGACTGCAAACGCAACGCCCGCAAGAGGCGTATTGAACGCGGCCGCTATGCCGGCCGCGCCGCCGGCCAAAATCAGGTCTTCGCTGCGGATGATTCGTGCGTTGGGCAGATAGCGGTGAAAGAAATGCATGATTGACGCCGCGACTTGAACCGACGGCCCTTCACGCCCGGCTGAAAAACCGCCGGTCAGCGCCAGTGTGCCGAGGCCTATCTTGGCAAAGGCAATGCGCAGCGACACCAGTTTGTCGACGGGCAAGCCTTTGTGGGCCTGGCGGGTAGCGGCGATGACCTGAGGAATACCACTGCCTTGGGCACCGGCAAAAAAACGCGTGGTCAGCCACACCACCAGCATGCCCACCAGTGGTGTGTAGATAAAAGGCAACCAGGGACGGTCGGCAGTCTGCTGCGCAAACTGTGTCAGTGCCAGGTCTGCCAGCCTGGCGAACATCACAACCAGCAATCCGGCAATCGTCGCGGCCGCCCAGAGTGTTACGCGGGTGCGCCATCGGATGGAGGTAAAGCGACGGCGCAACAGAATTCCCGGCCTGATCACCTGAGCGAGCCCCCGTTAAGTTTTGGCGTGGTAGATACGGCAAGACTAACCGGCTACCGGGCACCGTCCAAATGTCTTTTGGCGGGTGTTCATGAAGAAGTGCCTTTGGGCAGTTCAGGCGCCCTTGGCGTCGCGGCCAACGCCAGCAGCAACAGCCCGACGATGGCCCATGGAAACGAGCCGACTCCCCACCCTTGCAGCAACATGCCGCCCAGCAGCCCGCCACCGGCGATGCCCAGGTTCCACACGGTGACCAGCATCGACTGTGCGGCATCGGCTGAATCCCCGGCCGACTTGGCCAGCGCCGTTTGCAGCAATGCCGGCAGGCCGCCAAATGCCAGCCCCCACAATGCCACCGTGGTGTAGATGACGGCGGAGGAGGTGAGCCAGAACGCCAGCGCCAACGCCGACAGTGCAAACATCCCGCAGCTGATTACCAATAAGGCACGCAGCCGCTGATCAATCAGCGCGCCGACAATCCAGATGCCCAGCAGCGCCGCCAGGCCAAATACCAGCAACACCTTGTCGATGTCTGCGGCAATCCCGGCAGGCACCAGGAACGGCGCGATATAGGTGTAGAGAATGTTATGGGCCAGCACGTAGGTGAAGGTCACAAACAGCACCGGACGAATCCCCGGGAGTGTCAGCACCTGACGTAATCCCAGGCGTTTTTCCGCTTGTTGCCCGGCAAAATCCGGGACCTGCCAGCGTACCCAGGCCAGCAGCAGAACGGTAAGGCCTGTCATGATCGCAAAGCTTAGGCGCCAGCCTACCGTGGTGCCCAGGAATGTCCCGGCGGGCACACCCAGTGACAATGCCAGCGGCGCGCCAAGCATGGCCACGGCAATCGCCCGGCTTTGTAAGTGCGGCGCAACCATGCGGCTCGCGTAACCGGCCAGCAGTGCCCAAAGCAATCCCGCGAACACGCCGGCGAAGAACCTCGCCACCAGGGTCAGCAGGTAATCGCTGGAAAACGCCGTCACACTATTGACCAAGGCAAACCCGCCGATGGCAATCATCAGCAAAGGCCGCCTGCGCCAGCCTCGGGTGGCGATGGTCAGCGGAATGGCGGCCAGCAGCGAGCCGAGGGCGTAGAGCGTCACCAGCTGGCCCACCAAGGCTTCGGACACGCCGAGGCCGGCGCCCATTTGCGGCAGCAGGCCAGCCGGCATCGCCTCTGTGAGGATGGTGATGAAACCGGCGGTAGCCAGTGCCAGCAAACCGCCCAGGGGCAGTCGTTCATGGCTCGCCGCAAGGGGAGTGGAAGGTAAGGCGCTGTCGCTCATGTTTCTGGGCTCCGGGTTTCAGACGAAAGGGCAGGGAGCCAGAGTAGGGTGCTGCGCGGTGTAGAAAAACAGGCTAAGGTTCCGAACTTATCGGACGTCAATGTCCGCAATCCTTGGGAGCGAGACGATGGACAGCCTCGGCAGTATTTCAGTGTTTGTGCAGGTGGCGGAAACCCGCAGCTTTACCGAGGCCGGGCGCCTGCTGGGGGTGTCTTCCTCGGCCATTGGCAAAAGCATCGCGCGCATTGAAGAGCGCCTGGGTGTGCGGCTGTTCCATCGCAGTACCCGCAGTATCACATTGACCAACGAGGGCGCGCTGTTTCTGGAACGCTCCCGGCGCATCCTGGCCGAGGTCGAGGCCGCCGAACAGGAGCTGAGCCAGGCATCCGCCACGCCAAGGGGCAAGCTGCGCGTCAGCCTGCCGCAAGTGCGCAGCCTGTTGATGCCGGTGCTGACGGACTTCATGCGGGCCTATCCAGAGATCGAGCTGGACGTGGACTTCTCCGACCGCATGGTGGACGTGATTGAAGAAGGCTTCGACGCCGTGATCCGTACCGGCAAACCCGAGGACTCACGCTTGATGGCACGTCACCTCGGCTATTACCGCCTGGTGCTGGTGGCTTCCCCCGAATACTTGCGCCTGCACGGCACACCGCGCCAGCCCCGGGACTTGAACCATCACGCCTGCCTGCGCCACAAGTTCTGCGCCACCGGCAAGCTGGAAGCCTGGCCACTGCGCCCGGAACCGGGCCAGCCTGCGCCGACCCTGCGTGCACCGCTGGTGTCCACCACCATCGAATCGCTGATGCACGTGGCCCATGAGGGCCTGGGCATTGCTTGCCTGCCGGACTTTATGGTCCGCGAATCAGTGGAGCAGGGCCGCCTGCAACGGGTATTGGACTATTACCTGGAACACAACGGCAGTTTCTGGATGCTCTGGCCATCAAGTCGCCATGCCTCAGCGAAGTTACGCGTGTTTATCGACCATATGGGCGAGCGGCTTTTTCCTGCAGACACCGTCCCGTAAGGCTGTGACGTTTTACCGACAGGAATTCGCGCGCCAAGGCCACGTTCTGTTGCACAATACCGCCCTGACTGTTTTCCTCAGGATTTTCGATGTCGACATCATTTCACTTGCGTAGCCTCGGGCTGGCGCTGGTGCTGGCGGGCGCTGCGGGCTGCTCGTCACCCAAGACCGCTATTTATGAACATGAGAATTTCGACGACTCCGGTACGTTTTCCCGTGATTACCCGGTCAGTGACACCGCAGCCTGCGAAGCGGCGCGGCGTGCGCTGTTGAGCCAGGGTTACATCATCACCAGCAGCGATCCGAAGCTGGTGGTGGGTAACAAGAGCTTCCAGCAGACCGGCGAAACTCACCTGCAAATCAGCTTTAACGTGGTGTGTGCCGACGATGGCAGCGGTAATCATCACTCGACGATGTTCGCCAACGCCTTGCAGGACCGCTATGCGCTGAAGAAGGTCAACAACTCCGCCAGCCTGGGTGTGGGTGTGTTGGGCTCGGTGTCGATGCCGATTGGCTCCACCGATGATTCGATGGTCAAGGTGGCCAGCGAGACGGTGTCGGCGCCGAAGTTCTATGAGCGTTATTTCGCGCTGGTGGACGTTTTCCTGCCCCAGGAAGTGAAAAAGGCTGCGCATATTCCAGAGAAGCCCAAGGCTGACCTGGGCATTCCGGAACCGAAGGCCGCTCCGGCGGCCGATAAGGTTGAGGCGCCTAAAGAAGCGCCAAAAGAAGTGCCCGCCACACCGGCGGCCCCGGTGACGCCTGCGGTTGTTCCTGCGGCATCGGAGCCGGTTGTACCGCCGGCAGAGCCTGCGCCGATTGCTCCCAAGGAAACCCCGGCACCTGCGCCAGAGGCCACAACCCCGACACTGCCGGCGCCGACCGAAGCGATTCCGCCCCTGCCGACGCCTGCGCAGTAACTACACCGCTACGGGGTTGGCCTTGTCGACGTTGATCCCGTAGCGGCTGATTGCTTCCGCCACCCTGGTGCGGCTGATCAGGCCGTCATCTGCCAGCGCCTTCAGGGCCGCCAGTGCAATGAAGTGGCGGTCCACCTCAAAGAACTCGCGCAAGGTTTCGCGGGTATCCGATTGCCCGAAGCCATCCGTGCCCAGCGCCACAAAGCGCCGGCCCGGCACGAACGGGCGGATCTGGTCAGCAAAGATTTTCATATAGTCGGTCGCAACCACCACAGGCCCGGCCTGGCCCTCAAGACACTGTTCGACATAGCTGGTACGCGGTTCGCTTTGCGGGTGCAGCAGGTTCCAGCGCTCCACGCAATGGCCTTCACGGCGCAGCTCGGTCAGGCTGGTGACGCTCCACACATCGCTGGCCACGGCAAAGTCGTCGCGCAGCAAATCGGCGGCGGCGAGCACTTCCCGCAGGATCGAACCGCTGCCCATCAGTTGTACCCGTGGTTGCGCGGTGTCTTCAGCCGCCTTCAACCGATACATGCCCTTCAGGATCCCGTCCTCGACGCCTTCGGGCATCGCCGGGTGCGGGTAGTTTTCGTTGAGCAGGGTGATGTAGTAGTAAATGTCCTCTTGCTCGACGTACATGCGGCGCATGCCCTCGCGAATGATCACCGCCAGCTCGAAGGCAAAGGTCGGGTCATAGGAAATGCAGCAAGGAATCACCGACGACAGCACATGGCTGTGGCCATCGTCATGCTGCAACCCTTCGCCCATCAGCGTCGTGCGCCCGGCAGTCGCCCCCAGCAGGAAGCCACGCGCCCGCGCATCGCCTGCGGCCCAGGCCAGGTCGCCGACCCGCTGGAAGCCGAACATCGAATAGAAGATGTAGAACGGCACGGTCATCAAGCCGTGGTTGGCGTAGGACGTACTCGCCGCGATCCACGAGGAAATGGCGCCGGATTCATTCAGGCCTTCCTGCATGATCTGTCCGTCCTTGCTCTCTTTGTAGTAGGAAAGCTGGCCTGCATCCTGTGGGGTGTAGAGCTGGCCGACGGCGGAGTGAATGCCGATCTGGCGGAACAGGCTTTCCATGCCAAAGGTGCGCGACTCGTCCGGCACGATGGGCACGATCAGTTTGCCCAGGTTCGGGTCCTTGAGCAGCGTGCCGAGGATGCGCACAAAGGCCATGGTGGTGGAAATAGCGCGCTCGCCGGTGTCCTTTAGCTGCGTGGAAAAGGCTTCCAGTTCCGGGATCTTCAACGACTCGACCGCACTATGGCGGGCCGGCACGTAGCCGCCCAACGACTGGCGGCGCGCGGCGAAATAGCGCGCCTCTTCGCTGCCGGCCGCGGGTTTGAGGTAAGGGATTTCGGCGAGTTGATCGTCGGCCACTTCCAGCCCGAAGCGATCTCGAAAGGCTTTGACCGCCTCCGCGCCCATCTTTTTCAGCTGGTGGTTGATGTTCTGGCCTTCACCGGCCTCGCCCATGCCGAAGCCCTTGACGGTTTTCGCCAGGATCACCGTCGGCTGGCCGCTGTGGCGCACGGCGGCGGCATAGGCGTTGTAGACCTTGTCCGGGTCATGGCCGCCCCGTGAGAGTTTCCAGATATCGTCGTCGGACATATCCGCCACCAGCGCCAGCAACTCCGGGTATTTGCCGAAGAAGTGTTCCCGCACGTAAGCGCCGTTTTGCGATTTGTAGTTCTGATAGTCGCCGTCCACGCAATCCATCATGCGCTGGCGCAGCAAGCCGCTTTTATCCTTTTCCAGCAGCGCATCCCAGCCGCCGCCCCAGATCACCTTGATCACGTTCCAGCCGGCGGCGCGGTACAGGCTTTCGAATTCCTGGATCACCTTGGCATTGCCGCGCACCGGGCCGTCCAGGCGTTGAAGGTTGCAGTTGACCACGAAGATCAGGTTATCGAGTTTCTCGCGCCCGGCCAGGGAAATCGCCGCAAGGGATTCCGGTTGATCCATCTCGCCATCACCGAGGAACGCCCACACCTTGCGGCCCTGGTGCTGCTTGAGGTCGCGGAACTCCAGGTAGCGCATGAAGCGCGCCTGATACGCGGCGGTAATCGGCCCGAGGCCCATGGACACCGTCGGAAATTGCCAGAAGTCCGGCATCAGCCGAGGGTGCGGATAGGACGACAGACCGTCACCACCGGCTTCCCGGCGGAAGTTGTCCAGCTGCGCCTCGCTGACCCGGCCTTCAAGGTACGCCCGGCCATAAATCCCCGGCGACGAGTGGCCCTGGATGTACACCAGGTCGCCATCAAAACTGTCGGTGCGGCCACGGAAGAAGTGGTCGAAGCCTACGTCATACAGTACGGCGGCCGACGCGTACGTCGCGATATGCCCACCCACGCCGGAATGTTTGCCGGCGCGCAGCACCATGGCCATGGCGTTCCAGCGGATAAACGCATTCAGCCGGCGTTCGGTGGCCAGGTTGCCGGGGTAGGGCAACTGGCGGTCCACCGGGATGGTGTTGACGTAAGGCGTGGTCACCCGCCCGTAGAAGTCGCCATGCCGCGCCACGTCGAAATCCAGCAACTGATCAATCAGGTAATGCGCGCGCGGGCGGCCCTCGGTGGACAGCACCGATTCGATGGACTCCAGCCATTCGCGGGTTTCCTGTGGATCGTCGTCGAGTCGTACTGCAGTGTTCGGGGTCATGTCAGGCTCCAGGGTGGACGGATTTCAACGTGTGGGCTCCTTGTGGGAGCTTTGCGAATGTAGTTGCAATTGCAACTACATGGCTGAATCTAGCGCGGGATGAGCTACTATTGCAACCTTCTTGAAATTCCCCGGATGGTGTTGCATGTCGTCGAAAGAGCCTGATGTATGGTTCCGTTTTGTTCGGGCCCACAGGACGGTCATCCGTGAAATCGAACGGCGCCTGACCGATGCCGGGTTGCCGCCTTACGCCTGGTACGACGCCCTGTGGGGCCTGGAAAGCGGCCCCGATGGCACCCGGCGCATGCACGAATTGGCTGATGTGCTGGCCATCGAGCGCTACAACCTGACGCGCCTGGTAGACCGCCTGGAAAAGGACGGCCTGGTGGTGCGTTCGCGCTCCGACGGTGACGGGCGCGCAGCCTTCGTCTCGATCACTGACGAGGGCCGGGTGCTGCGTAAAAAGATGTGGAAAATCTACGAAAGCAGCGTGGATGAATTGTTTTTGTCGCAGCTCGACAGCGAGCAGCGCCGGGGCTTTGCCGAGGCGTTGGAGCGCACCGCAGGGTTGGCGATGGAGGCGGGCGTACAGACCCGTGGCCGGCGTAAGCCCTGAAGCAAATACTCCAGGCGACGCAGATCCAGTGTGGGAGCGGGCTTGCTCGCGAAAGCGGCGTGTCAGCGAAAGAACTATCAACAGGCACACCGCCTTCGCGAACAAGCCCGCTCCCACATTTGATCTGTGATGGATTGCAGATCGTCATTTCAGGTGATACCGATGCAGGGCGGTTTCGACCTGTTCTGCGTTGATACGGCCGTCATCCGCCAGCGCCTTCAATGCCAGCACGGCAATCCAATAGCGACTGGGCGCTGACGCTTCCACCGAACCCGCCCCCAACGCCACAAACCGCACATCCATATGCCCCGCCAACTGATCGACGATTGGCTGCGGATACCCGGTGACCGCGATCACTGGCGCGTCATCCCCGGCCAGGCAATCCTGTAGATGGCAGCTGCGCTTCGGTGCCAAAGGGTGCAGGCGATTCCAGCGGTGCGCCGCATCCGCTTCACGGGCCAGCCGTGTGTAGCTGGGGCAACTCCACAGTTGCGTCTCTATGTTCCAATCGGATTCGAGCAACTGCGCTGCGTGCACAACCTCTTCAAACGCCCGACCCGCGCCCAGCAGGCGTACGCGCAACTCACTCGTATACGAGCGCCGCACCCGATACATGCCCTTGAGTGCATCGTCACGATCCTGTGGGCTCAGCCCCGGCCCGTCGTGTTGATCGTGCAGTGCCAGGTAATAAAACCCCGGCTTACCGTCGACATACAGCGCCTGCAAACCCGCCAGCACAATCGCCCGGGTTTCCTCGCCGGAGGCCGGGTCATACGGTGTGCAGTGAGGATTGCTGGCCAGCCACAAGGGTAGTGACGCAGACACGCGGGTTTCGCTGTCGTTGCACAAGATGCCCCGCTGGCGGGTCTCGCTGGACAGCGCCCGCAACTGCGCCGATGAAGCCGCCGTGTGCAGGTACAACATGGGTTTTTCCCCGGTATTGCGCGCAAACCAGGTGGGCCAGTCCATCACCCTGCGGGACCGTGACTGGCCGCGAATCACCCACGCCTGTCGGCAACACTCCAGCGTATTGGCCATTGTCATCACGCTATACAGGGGCGAGCAGCGGTGTTGCTGCGCTGCGTTCAAGGCGTCGATACAGATCAGGGCGGAGCGTTCGGTGCTGGTAGTCATGAGCAGGGTCGCTTGGCAACGGGTGCCCATACCCTAATGGAATTCGGCCTATGATTGCAATTGCAATGATTGCAGTTGCATCTAAAATTCATCCAGCTAAATCAGCCCAACGCTGCTACGTTTAATCTTGAAGTGCAGGAACGTCATGCCCCCGACATTTTTTCGTCATGACGGCACTTTAGGCTGGTTGTGCCGGTCATTAGGCAACCCCTTTTCATAAAACAAGGAGCCAACCATGGACGATTACCAGGAAGAACTGCTGGAGTACCAGGCTTTTGAACTGGATCCGCTGGATCCGGCCGATGATGCCACCGAGCTGTAAAACAGACGTCAGGCGGAATGCCGCTGACTGCGGCGAAATTCCCCTGGGGTCTGGCTGTTCCAGCGCTTGAAGGCTCGTTGAAAGGCTTCCGCTGAGGCAAAACCCAGCAAATAGGCAATTTCACCGAACGCCAGTTCGGTATCGCGAATGTAGGTCATGGCCAGGTCGCGGCGAGTGTCGTTGAGAATCGCCCGGAACTGAGTCCCTTCTTCCGCCAGCTTGCGCCGCAAGGTCCAGGTCGGCAGTTTCAAACGTGACGCCACTTCTTCCAGGTCGGGTTCCCGGCCACCATTGAGCATCGGCCCGAGCAACCGGGTAATGCGCTCGCGCAGGCTGCGGGTGCGCGTCAACTGCTCCAGTTCCCGTTCACACAGCTGCACCAGCAATTGCCAGGTACTCGGGCAATGCTCTGGGTTGCGCATGGCCAGGGTTTGCTGGCTCAGGCGCAATTGGTTGTGCTCGGCGCCAAACTGGATCGGGCAGTCCCAAAGCTCGCCGTAGCGCTCGCTGTAGTCGGGTGCCTGGAACTCGATCTCGATGCGCTGCGCTTGCACCGGTTGCAGGCTCAGGCTCGACAATTGATGCAGCCAGCCGGCGATGATCGAGTCCACCACGAAGCGGTTGTAGGCGTTGTAGGGGCTGATGGAATAGAAGCGCAGCCAGGCGCCGTCAGCGTCCTCGTGAAAGCTCGATTGGCCGCGATAGTTGGAGCCGTACAATGCTTCGAAGCGTGTCAGGGTGCGGGCGGCTTCGCGCACGGTGGGCGCCTGGGCGGCGGTGACTCCGGCGAGGCCCGCCTGGCTCAAGCGGCTGAGCTGGCCCATGCGCAGGCCCAGACTGGGGTCGCCGGTCAGTTGGATGGCCGCAAAGCCCAGGCGCATATAGCGCGGGATCGACAAGCGTGCGCCAGCCTCTGCCAGGCGCGCCGGCTCGAGGCCGTATTGCAGCAGCAACGGTTGCGGGTCCAGGCCATGGCTGTGGATCGCATCGGCCAAGGTGTGGACAAAGCCCACCGACAAATCCCCAAGCCGCACCGGTTTCATCGTGTTACAGCCACACGTTCAGCAGGCGCGCGCCGCGGGCATTGCCGTCGGCGAACACCTGGCCGTTGCTGCTGAGGAAGCTTTGCCCGGCGCTGCCCATGTCAAAAAACTGGCCGCGCAGGAACACGCTCATGCCGGCAGTGGCCTGGCTGATGGGTTGTTGGCTGATCAAGGTCAGGCGGTGCCAGGCTTCGCCTTCGCTGAGTTCTTCGGGCTTGAGGCTGATCTCCGGTGGCGTCGACACGCTTTTGAAACCGCGCCACGGCTTGTCCCAGGTCTCGCGGCCAATCACGAAAGCCGGCACCGCCACCAACTGTGCACCTTGCTCATTGAGCTTGCGGTAGTTGTCGGGGTACCAACTGTCGCTGCCGATCAGGATGCCCAAACGCCCGGCCGGGGTGTCGACCACGCGGACGGTGTTTTCGTCGCCGGGCTCGATAAAGCCGCGCTCATCGAAAATCGGGTAAAGCTGGCGTTGTGGCTGGCCCAGCGGCAAACCATCGCGGCCGAACACCAGGCTGGTGTTGTACAGCGCGCCGTGGCCGATCTGCAGTTGGCCCTGGCTTACGCTCGGGTTGGGCAGGGCGATGGAGCCGGCCACCAAGGTCACGCCGAACTCCTTGGCCAGGCCGCCGAACAGCACCTGATAGTCGCGGGCCATGGCCGGGGCTTTCATGCGCAGGTAGGCGTCGTCGGTGCGGTCATCACCCTTGGCGCTGATCAACGCCCGCAGGAACAGCAACGGGTTGCTCGCCGACAGCCAGTTCATCGCTTCCTTAAGGTTGGTGGCCTGGTACAGCTCGTTCTTCTCGCCACTGACCATCAGCCAGGTGCCGATATGTTCCGGCAGCACCACAATGGTCTTGTCGTTGATCAAACCCTGGTCGCGGGCCTTTTGCAGATAGGCCGCAAGCTTCAGGTGCAGGCGTTCCAGGCTCTGGTAGTCGGCGGGGAACAGTTCCGGCTGGATGCCCAGCAGGTTACCGCGGTCGGCAGGCACGCCTTCGTCGACGGCCAGGTTGATCCGCAGGTCGGACAGGTAATGGCCCACAGGGCGCTCCTGGGTCCAGACCAGATAGGCGGAGACGGCGGCGACCAGGGCCATGATCAGGGTGAAAGCGAGAAGTTTACGCATGGTGCAAATGACAACGGACCGTGTGCTGGGTTTGCATTTTCTCTCAAATTTCTGGGCAGGGTACGAAAAACCGTGGTTTGGCACGAAAATCTCAAAAGCCTTGAGTGCGTGTTTTCGCCACGGGCCGGATCTTTCCTGGGTCGACAGTAACGGGTTGTGGCCATCGGTGCACGCACCCTCGTCGAGGCCTGGGGGATGTTACTCGTGCGCGCACCAGCTTCTGGCGGATTGTTACTTTGTGCCTCAATACCGTGCGCAAGTTCCTCGCCGGGCGTCATTCGCGCGATGGGTTCGCGAAGGGCTGGCCGCGCAGCTCAAGTGTTTGCGCGCTTTAGAAGTCTCTGTGAACAACGATGCGTCGAGTTGGCAGCAACCTTGCATATGCTTGTATGTACAAGTAGAGATGTGTGCGTAAGAGTCCATGAATATCTCTTCGCACCAGTCATGTTCGCGCATTGATCGTTGAGGAATTTTTTGTGACCAAGCCTACCCAGTACCGTGACGTCGAAATCCGCGCTGCTCGCGGCAACACGCTGACCGCCAAAAGCTGGCTGACTGAAGCGCCGCTGCGCATGCTGATGAACAACCTCGACCCACAGGTGGCCGAAAACCCGAAAGAACTGGTGGTGTACGGCGGCATCGGCCGTG
>NZ_NIXO01000066.1 GCF_002204795.1 Pseudomonas sp. K2I15 | reverse complement strand
GCTGGAAGGTAAGGCGGCGCGGGCGCATGTCTCAACAGCTCGTGTGCTTAAGGCTGCCAAGTCGGATAAACGGACTTGAACATGACTTTAAACGGGGTTTTAAACCAAGACCTTGAAAGGCATGGCTGTAAGAGCGGAACCCTAAGTAGCCGTTACCGCAGAAACGGATATACACACTACCAGCCGTAAAAAATCCGTATAGATTCACCCCCAGCCATAACGTTTACGTCGCCTCTATTGAGCAACTAACCCCCCCTCCACTACTGTGAACTCCACACCAATCACCCCCGTAGGAAGTCATCGTGGAAAGTTCAACTTTAGGCATGATCGTCCTCTCAATGATCGCCCTGTTCGGCGCCGCCGCCTTCTGCTTCGAACAACTCGCGACCCGCGACTCAAAGAAAAAGAAAGCCAAATAAGCTGATCATCAAAAGCAGCACAACCCCAGACTTTCAAGGGATACCCCACCCCCGGGCTATCCCTTGTTTTTGTTCGCCCACCACAAACCTGTCTATACACCGTCTTAATACCCGCGCCCGCAATCAGTGCCCGAACTTGATACCCAACCTCTTAACCTCCCCGCGTCCGCAATCGCGGCTTATTAATCAGGGGAGTTCCACCGTGCTCACACTCAAGTTCATCTATATCGCCAGCGGCTTATGCGCCGTCGGACTGTTCGCTTATCTGGGCTATGCCCTCATTCGCGCCGAAAAGTTCTAGGGAGCCCGCCATGTACGACGTGATTTTTATCGGCCTCTCCCTGGTGTTTTTCGCCGCGACAACCATGGCCATTGTCGCCATGGGCAAGATTTGAACGGAGCCTCGACATGCTAAGCACTTTGCTGGAATTTGCGCTGATCCTGGGGTTGATGACCGGGCTCGCCGTGCTAATGGGCAAGTGGCTAACCCGGGTTTTTACCGGCCCCCGCCACGCCCTGCCGGAACATTATACCTATCGCCTGCTGGGCATTGACCCACTGGAAACCATGGGCTGGGCCCGCTACGGTTCTGCCCTGCTGCTGTCGAACGCGGCGATGATGCTGCTCGGCTACCTCATCCTGCGGTTGCAGGCCGTCATGCCGATCAACCCACTCGGGCTGGCCGCACAAACCCCGGACCTGGCGTTCAACACCGCCGCCTCCTTTATTACCAACACCAACTGGCAGGCGTACTCGGGCGAAACCAGCCTGTCGAACTTCAGCCAGATGGCGGTGATCACCTTCCTGATGTTTGTCGGCGCCACCTCGGGCGTGGTCGCCGCCGCCGGTTTTATCCGTGGCTTGAGCCGCTCAAGCTCAGCAGACATTGGCAACTTCTGGGTCGACTTCACCCGCACCCTGTACCGCGTGATGCTGCCATTGTGTGTGGGCATGGCCCTGGTTTACGTCTGGCAAGGCATGCCGCAAACCTTCGCCTCGCAAGCCCTGGCCACAACGCTTGAAGGCGCGCAGCAACAGTTGATTGTCGGTGCCGTGGCGAGCTTTGAATCGATCAAGCATATCGGCACCAACGGCGGCGGTTTCTTCAGCATGAACGCCGCGCACCCATTCGAGAACCCGACACCGCTGACCAACGCCCTGCACATCCTCAGCATGTTGCTGATCCCTTCGGCGCTGACCTACACCTTCGGCAGCATGCTGCTGCAACGCCGTCAGGGCTGGGTGTTTTTCGGCACCTTCCTGGTGATGTTCATCGGCTTTCTCGCGCTGGTGTATGGCGCTGAGCAAAACGGCAATCCGCTGCTGACCCAGGCCGGTGCCAATCAGACGCTGTCGATCGAGCAGAGCGGCGGCAACATGGAAGGCAAGGAGCTGCGGTTCGGCATCGCCGACAGCAGCCTGTTTATCGCCACCACTACTGCGGCCACCACTGGCTCGGTCAACGCGATGCACGACTCGTTGACGCCCATGGGCGGCTTCGTACCCCTGGCGCAGATGATGCTCAACTGCGTGTTCGGCGGCGACGGCGTGGGTTTTATCAACTTGATCCAGTACGCGCTGCTGACGGTGTTCCTGGTGGGCATGATGATCGGCCGCAGCCCGGAATTCCTCGGCAAGAAGATCGAGGCCCGGGAGATGAAACTGGTGATGCTCTCGGTGCTCGCGCACCCCATCAGTATCCTCGGTTTCACCGCCCTCGCCGCCTTGTGGCCCGACACCCTGGCCAGCCTGAATAACCTCGGCCCCCACGGGTTCAGCGAGGTGCTGTACGCCTACACCTCAGGCACGGCCAACAACGGTTCGGCGTTCGCCGGGCTGAATGCCAACACGCCATTTTTCAACACCACCATTGGCCTTGCGATGTTGATCGGGCGCTTCTTCACCATGCTGCCGATGCTCGCCGTGGCCGGCTCCCTGGCGATGAAAAAGACCGTGCCTGCCGGTGCCGGCACCATCCCTACCGCAACGCCGCTGTTCATGGTGCTGGTGGTGTTCGTGGTGCTGGTGGTGGGTGGCCTGACTTTCCTGCCGGCGCTCGCGCTTGGCCCGCTGGTGGAGCAACTGCAGTTGCTGTCCGGCCAGACGTACAACTAAGGACACGTTGATGACGACTCAATCGATATTCAAAGGGCTGTTGCGCCCGGTGCTGGTTTCGGCGGTATTTTTCATGGCCCTGACCGGCCTCGCCTACCCGATCTTCACCACCTTTGCCGCGCAGTTGCTGTTCCCGTTCCAGGCTCAGGGTTCGCTGATTGAACGCGAGGGGCTGGTGGTCGGCTCAGCATTGATCGGCCAGGACTTCACCCAGCCCGGGTACTTCCATGGCCGCCCGAGCATGACCCTCGGCGCCGACCCGCAAGACCCAAGCAAAAGCGTATCGCAGCCGTACAACTCAGGTTCCAGCGGCGCCAGCAACCTGGGCCCTACCAGCCAGAAACTGGTGGACCAGGTTGCAGCCCGAGTTAAAGCGTATCGCCAGGACAACGGCATTGCCGCCGACGCCCAGGTGCCGGTGGATGCGGTGACCGCTTCCGCCTCCGGCCTGGACCCGCATATCTCGCTGGCCAACGCACGTATCCAGCTGACCCGGATCGCCCGCCTGCGGCAGATCCCGGAAGCCGACCTGCTGCAACTGGTGAACGAAAACACCGCCGCTCGCACCCTCGGTTTGCTCGGCGAACCACGGGTCAATGTGCTGCAACTCAACCTCGCGCTGGACGCCCGCCTGTCTTTGCGTCAGCCCCCCATTGCGGCCAGTGAGTAAGAGATTCCCCCATGATCAAGAATGCTCGTTTACCTCTGTTTGACCGCACCATCGTGCTCACCGCCTGCGCGGATGCGTTCAAGAAACTGTTGCCCCAGGCGCAGTGGAAAAACCCGGTGATGTTCGTGGTGTACCTGGGCAGCATCCTCACCACGCTGCTGTGGTTCCAGTCCCTCGGCGGCCAGGGTGAAGCGCCCAGCGGGTTTATCCTCAGCATCTGCTTGTGGCTGTGGTTTACCGTGTTGTTCGCCAACTTCGCCGAGGCCTTGGCCGAAGGCCGCAGCCGCGCCCAGGCCGCCAGCCTGCGGGGCATGAAGCGCAAGACCCTGGCCAAGCTGCTGCAACAGCCCCGGCACGGCAGTGCCTGGCTGCCGCTGGAAGCCAGCCTGCTGCGCAAGGACAACGTGGTACTGATCGAAGCCGGCGACCTGGTGCCGCTGGACGGCGTGGTGATCGAAGGCGTGGCCTCGGTGGATGAAAGCGCAATTACCGGCGAATCGGCGCCGGTGATTCGCGAAGCCGGCGGCGACTTTTCCTCGGTCACCGGCGGCACGCGGGTGCTGTCGGACTGGCTGGTGGTGCGCATCAGCGTCAACCCCGGTGAGTCGTTCCTCGACCGCATGATTTCGATGGTCGAATCCGCCAAGCGCCAGAAGACCCCCAACGAAGTCGCCCTGACGATTTTGCTGGTGGGCCTGACCCTGTTGTTCCTGCTGGTAATCGCCACGCTGAGCCCGTACTCGATCTTTGCCGTGGCCATGAGCGGCAGCGGCAGCGTGGTCAGCGCCACGGTGCTGGTGGCGTTGCTGGTGTGCCTGATTCCCACCACCATCGGCGGCCTGCTCTCGGCGATCGGCGTGGCGGGCATGAGCCGGATGATGTCGGCCAATGTGATCGCCACCTCCGGCCGTGCGGTGGAAGCCGCAGGTGATATCGACGTGTTGCTGCTGGACAAGACCGGCACCATCACCCTGGGCAATCGCCAGGCCAGCAGTTTCCTGCCGGCGCCGGGGGTCAAGGAAGCCGAACTGGCCGATGCGGCGCAACTGGCGTCCCTGGCCGACGAAACCCCGGAAGGCCGCAGCATTGTGGTGCTGGCCAAGCAGAAATTCGACCTCCGCGCGCGGGACATCAACGCCCTGGGCGCAAGCTTTGTGCACTTCACCGCGCAGACCCGCATGAGCGGCGTCGACCTGCCCGAAGGCCGGGGAATTCGCAAAGGTGCGGCGGATGCCATCCGTAGCCATATCGAAGCATTGGGCGGGAATTTTCCGGCGGCGTTGCAGGCCAAGGTCGATGAAGTATCGCGACGCGGCAGCACGCCGCTGGTGGTCTCAGACGGTGCAAAAGCACTGGGCGTGGTCGAGCTCAAGGACGTGGTCAAGGGCGGCATCAAGGAGCGTTTTGCCGAACTGCGGCGCATGGGCATCAAGACCGTGATGATCACCGGCGACAACCGCCTGACCGCCGCCGCGATTGCGGTGGAAGCCGGCGTGGATGACTTCCTCGCCGAGGCCCGCCCGAAAGACAAGCTGCAACTGATCCGCGACTACCAGGCCCAGGGCAAGCTCGTGGCCATGACCGGCGACGGCACCAACGACGCCCCGGCGCTGGCCCAGGCCGACGTGGCGGTGGCGATGAACAGCGGCACCCAGGCGGCAAAAGAGGCCGGCAACATGGTCGACCTCGACAGCAACCCGACCAAGCTGATCGAGGTGGTCGAGGTCGGCAAGCAGATGCTGATGACCCGTGGCGCGCTCACCACCTTCAGTGTTGCGAATGACGTGGCGAAGTATTTCGCGATCATCCCGGCGGCGTTTGTCGCGACCTATCCGCAGTTGGGTGCGCTGAACGTGATGCACCTGACCAGCCCCAACTCGGCGATTCTCAGCGCGGTGATTTTCAATGCGTTGATTATTGTCGGGCTGATTCCGCTGGCACTGCGCGGCGTGACCTATCGGGCGATTGGTGCGGCGGCGTTGCTCAATCGCAACCTGCTGATCTATGGCCTGGGCGGGGTGCTGGTGCCGTTCGCCGGGATCAAGCTGATTGACATGGTGCTGACCGGGCTGGGTCTGGTGTAGCACCGAAAATCCAATGTGGGAGCGGGCTTGCGGTGGTGAGGGGGCTTGTCCCCCGTCGGGTTCACCACAGATTGGTGGGGCTGCTTCGCAGCCCAACGCGGGGCAAGCCCGCTCGCCACCGCAAGCCCGTTCCCACAATTGAACCGCATTTACCAGGAATGACATGCCCGCATTAAACGAAGAACGCCCCGACCCCGACGCCCTGCTCGCCCGGGTCCAACAGGAAGAACAGGCCGCCTTGCGCGGCAAATTGCGTATCTACTTCGGCTCCAACGCCGGCGTGGGCAAGACCTGCGCCATGCTCGATTCAGCGCAACGGGAAGTCAGCCTCGGCCGCGACGTACTCGCCGGCGTGGTGGAAACCCACGGCCGCCAGGAAACCGCCGACCTGCTCAACGGCCTCGAACAACTACCCCGTGCCCACCGCCTGCACCGTGACTTCGCCCTCTCCGAATTCGACCTCGACGCCGCCCTGCTCCGTCATCCCGCCGTGCTGCTGGTGGATGAACTGGCCCACAGCAACGTGCCCGGCTCACGCCACCCCAAACGCTGGCAAGACGTGGAAGAACTGCTCAGCGCCGGCATCGATGTGTGGACCACCCTCAACGTCCAGCACCTGGAAAGCCTTAACGATCTGGTGAGTGGGATCATCGGCATTCGCGTGCGGGAAACCGTACCCGACCATGTGTTCGACAACGCCCACGAAGTGGTGGTGGTCGACCTGCCGCCAGATGATCTGCTGCAACGCTTGAAGGACGGCAAGGTGTACCTGGGCCCTACGGCTGCACGTGCGTCGCGGCACTTCTTCCGCAAGGGCAATTTATTGGCCCTGCGGGAACTGGCCCTGCGCCGCACCGCCGACCGGGTCGACACGCAGATGCGCGTGTACCGTCGCGAACAGTCGATCAAGACCCTGTGGCCCGCCCGCGAGCGGTTGTTGGTGGGCGTGGCCGGTGACGCCGGTGATGAACGCCTGGTGCGCGAAGCCGCGCGCCTGGCGCAAAAGCTTGAGGCGGACTGGATTGTGGTGCACGTCGCGTCCGCCCAGGGCCGCGGCGCCAAGCGCTACCTCACGGCGATGAAAACCCTGGCCCTGGCCAGCGAGTTTGGCGCCGACACCGCGACGTTGCCGGGCATGGACGTCGCCGAAGCGCTGGCCGCCTGCGCCCGGGAACACAACGCCAATCGCCTGGTGCTCGGCCATCATCCGCGCCGGGCGTGGCGGTTCTGGCACCAGTCGGTGGGCGACCGGATCAGCCGCCACCACCCGCAAATCGACCAGATCGTGATTGCCCACGGCGTGCTGCCGGGCACTGTTCCGATCACTGAAAAACCGACGCCAGCGCCCGGCAGAACCCTGGCCTACCTCTGGGCCACCCTCGCCTGTTTCACCGCCAGCGCCATCGCCTCGCTGCTGCTGCAAGTGTTCGAGCTGGCCAACGTGGTGATGCTGTTCCTGCTCACGGTGGTGCTGGTGGCCCTGCGCTTTGGACGCGGCCCAGGCGTGTGGGCGGCAATGCTGGCGGTGTTGTGTTTCGACTTCTTTTTCGTACAGCCGCGCTACTCATTTACCGTCAACGACACGCAGTATTTCTTCACCTTCGCGCTGATGCTCGGCATCGCCCTGATCACCGGGCAACTCACCGCCCGCCTGCGCCACGAAGCGCGCACCGCCGCCGCCCGCGAACGCCGCGCCACTTCACTGGCACGCCTGGCCCGCGACCTGTCGGCCGCGTTGACCGTCGAGCAGATCAGCGAAGTCGCGCTGCGCACCTTCAGCGGCGTGTTCGAAGCACGGGTCGGCCTGGCCTTGCCGGACGCTGCCGATGGCGTGCACAGCGTGGGCGCGGGCGGGTTGCCGATCGACGACAGCATCGCCCAATGGACCTACGACCACGGGCAGTCCGCCGGCCAGGGCACCGACACCTTGTCCGCCGCCAAGGGTTGCTACCTGCCGCTAAAAGCGCCGATGCGCGTGCGCGGCGTGCTGGTGCTGGAACTGGCGCAAAGCGAACGCCTCAACGAGCCCGAAGAACGCCACCTGCTGGAAGCCTGCATGAGCCAGTTGGCGATTGCCCTGGAGCGTGTGCACTTCGTTGAAGTGGCGCAAAGCACGCTGGTGCAGATGGAAGGCGAGAAGATGCGCAACACCTTGCTCGCGGCGATTTCCCACGACTTGCGCACACCGTTGACCACGCTGATCGGCGCCGCCGACACTGCCCTGCCCCACGCGCCGCCGGGGCCGCTGACCGAGTTGTTGCACGGTATTCATGAGCAAGCGACCTCGATGCAACGGCTGATCGAAAACCTGCTGGACATGGCGCGCATGCAAGAGCGCGGCGTGCGGCTCAACCGACAATGGCATTTGCTGGAAGAGATCGTCGGCAGCGCCCTGCGCCAATTGCGTGAACCACTGGCGCGGCATGTAGTGCACACCACACTGGACCCGCAGTTGCCGCTGGTGGAAGTCGACGCGCTGTTGATCGAACGGGTGCTGGTCAACCTGCTGGACAACGCCGCCAAGTACACCCCGCCCGGCACCGTCATTACCGTCGCCGCCCGCGCCGTGTCCGACAGCATCCTGCTGGAAGTCAGCGACACCGGCCCCGGCAGTGCGCCGGCCAATCTGTTCGAACCTTTCGCCCGTGGCCAGCAGGAATCGTCGGTCGCCGGGATCGGCCTGGGTCTGGCCCTGGCCAAACGCATCGTCGAAGCCCACGGCGGGCGTATCGAAGCCATGCCCGGACGCGAGCGCGGTCTGCATTTCGTCATCACTCTACCGGCGGGCACCCCGCCTTCCATGGAAGCCCTATGAGCACTGCACGCATTCTGATTGTTGAAGACGAGGCCAATATCCGCCGTTTTGTCGGCATTGCCCTGCAGGATGAGGGCTTCCAGGTATTCGAGGCCGACAGCGTCAAGCGCGCGCTGATCCACGCCTCCAGCCGCCAGCCGGACCTGGTGATCGTTGACCTCGGCCTGCCGGATGGCGATGGTAAACAGCTGATCAGCGAACTGCGGGGTTGGCTCGCGGTGCCGATCCTGGTGTTGTCGGCACGGGATCGCGAAGAGGAGAAAGTCGCCGCCCTGGATGCCGGCGCCGATGACTACCTGACCAAACCCTTCGGCGTGCCCGAGTTGCTGGCGCGCATCCGTGCGCAACTGCGTCGACACGGGCAAACCGGCACGGTAGCAGCCACCAGCAAGGTGGCGTTTGGCGAGATTGAAGTGGACCTGGCGACCCACGAAGTATGGCGCCTGGGCGAACCGGTGCACCTCACGCCCATCGAGTACCGCCTGCTGTGCGCGATGATTCGCGGGCAGAGCCGGGTGCTCACCCATCGCCAGTTATTGCTGGAAGTGTGGGGCCTGGATTACGTGGACCGCGCCCACTATTTGCGGGTGCATATGGCGCATCTTCGGCAGAAGCTGGAGGCGGACCCGGCCCAGCCGCAGTACTTCATTACCGAGTTGCAGGTGGGCTACCGACTGGTAGGGCTGTGAACAGATGGGCGGCGGCGAAGTCGACAAATACGCGGATCTTTGGTGAGAGATGACGGCTGGATGGCCATAGCGCCCAGAACTGGCCCTGGTCTTCGCAGTGGCCGTCGAGCACGGTTTCCAGTTGGCTTTGGGCGAGTGCCTCGCGGGCCAGGAAATCCGGCACGTAGGCAATGCCATGGCCGTCGATCGCCGCCCTGAGCATGGCTTCCATATTGTTCAAGGTCAGCGCGGTGGGCAGGCGCAATTGGGTGATGGCCGGGTTGGCGGATAAGGTCCAGTCCATGATTTTCCCGGTGGTGGCAAACCGGTAACGCAAACACGGATGATGCTCCAGATCACTCAGCGATTCCGGCCGACCGTTAGCCCGCAGATACTCAGGCGACGCACACAGCACAAACCTGAACGGCCCCAGCTTGCGGGCCATCAAGGTCGAGTCCGCCAGCCCGCCGCTGCGAATGACCACGTCGAAACCCTCCTCGATCACGTCCACCAGATGGTCGTTGAAATCCAGCTCCAGCTCGATCTCCGGGTAGGCTTTGCGGAACGCGAGCATGTGCGGGAAAAGGAAGCGATAACCGATGGTGGGCAGGCTGACCCGCAGCTTGCCTCGGGGTGCCTGCATGGCATGGGAAAGCATGGCGCGGGCGTCTTGCAGGTCGTCGAGAATTTTCCGACAGCGCTCGTAGAACAGTTGGCCTTCGGCGGTGAGGCTGACCTTGCGGGTGCTGCGGTGCAACAGCCGCACATTCAACGAAGCCTCAAGCTTGGCGACGTTCTTGCCCACCGCCGAGGCGGAAATCCCCATTGCCCGCGCGGCGCCGGTGAAGCTTCGGGCCTCTGCCGTTTTCACAAAGGCGATCACACCGCTCAGGTTATCCGTCATGCCATTACATCCTTAACGTCCTTTATGAACGGAATGTAAGCCCGTTTATCCACGATTGCATCCTGATTAGAGTCTTTAGATCTTCAGACCTGCGGGAATGCCCCATGAACACCACAACCGAAGCCGTACCCGCCCATGGCCGATATTCCATCCTCGCCGCGATTTGCCTGGCGGCCCTGGTATTGCCCATGAGCTTTACCGGCGGCGCCGTCGCCACGCCTTTTATCGGCCAGGCGTTTGCCGCCCAGCCAAGCCAACTGGCGTGGATCACCAACGCGTTCATGCTCAGTTTCGGCAGCCTGTTGATGGCCGCCGGCACCCTCGCTGACCTGTATGGGAGAAAGCGCCTGTTCTTGTGGGGCATGGCGCTGTTCACCGTAGTCTCCCTGCTGCTGGCAGTGGCACCGGGAATTTTCTGGCTGGATGTATTGCGTGGCGTGCAGGGCGTCGCGGCGGCCACGGCGTTGGCCAGTGGCTGTGCAGCGCTGGCCCAGGAGTTTGACGGCCACGCCCGCACCCGCGCCTTCAGCCTGCTGGGCACCACGTTCGGTGCGGGCCTGGCGTTTGGGCCGTTGCTCTCTGGGTTGCTGATCGAGCACTGGGGCTGGCGCGCGATTTTTCTCGGCACCGCACTGCTCGCCGGCCTCTCGCTGTTGTTTGCCGCCCCAAAAATGCGCGAAAGCCGCGACCCGCAGGCGCTGCGGTTGGATACCGCCGGTGTGCTGACGTTTTCGGCCATGCTGGTGGCCCTGACCACGGCGGTGATCCTCGCCCCGGAGCACGGGTGGGCATCGCCGGTGGTTGATTGCCTGCTGGTGGCGACGGCGGTGTTTTTGCTGGTGTTTATCCTCGTCGAAAATCGCTCAAGCCAACCAATGCTGGAGCTGCGGCTGTTTCGCTTCCCGCGCTTTATCGGCGTACAGCTCCTGCCGATCGGCACCTGTTACTGCTACATCGTGCTGATCGTGTTGCTGCCGCTGCGGTTTATCGGTGTGGAGGGTGCCAGCGCGCTGGAGGCGGGCTTGATGATGCTCGCGTTGTCGGCACCGATGCTGGTGGTGCCGATGATCGCAGCATCGCTGACACGCTGGCTGTCGGCCGGTGTGTTGTGCGCCATTGGTTTGCTGATCGCGGCGGCGGGCCTGTGGGGGTTGAGTTTGGCCAACCAGCCTGCGCAAACCGTCGCCGCGATGCTGATCATCGGGATCGGCACCGGGCTGCCGTGGGGCTTGATGGATGGCTTGGCGATCAGCGTGGTTCCCAAGGAACGCGCGGGAATGGCCGCGGGGATCTTCAATACCACCCGCGTGGCCAGTGAAGGCGTGGCGCTGGCGATCACAATGGCGGTGTTGGGCGCACTGGTTGCGCACCACTTGCGGGGAAGCGCAGCGGTGGATGTTTCGGTGATTGCACAAGCGCTGGTGATGGGCGATGTCCTACAGGCCGGCACGACGATTCCATTGGCAGAACTGCGCGCAGCCTACGCGGCGGGGTTCAATACCTTGCTGCAACTGCTGGCTGGATTCACGTTGGTCACGGCGTTGGTGGTCTTGGTGTTTTTACGGCGCCATGGTGCGGTGGATGGAAGCGATACGAAGAAAATGGAAGAATGCCCGCATGACTATTCCAAAAAAATGGCGTGAACAATTCCCCACGGCACTCATCGAACCACAGACCATTGGCGAGTCGGGAGCCGACGTCTTTCGCCTGCGCTGTGGCAACGGTGAGGATCTGTTCCTTAAGTCCGAGCCGATCGGCCCACTCGCCGAGCTGCCCGACGAGATCGAGCGCCTGCGTTGGCTCCGGCAATGGAACCTGCCAGGGCCTGCCGTGCTTGATGTGTTGACGGAAAACCAGCGCCACTGGCTGCTGATGAGCGCCGTCCCGGGCCAGGATCTGGCCAGCGCCAGCGACTTGTCTGCGCCACAGGTCATCCGCCTGGTGGCGACCACTCTGCGCGGCCTGCACCAGGTGCCAATTGCACAGTGCCCCTTCGACCATTCACTGGAAGAACGTATTGCGCTCGCTGGTCATCGTGTGAACGCAGGGCTGGTTGACGAGACCGACTTCGACGACGAGCGCTTGGGCCGAACGGCCAAGGATGTGTTCGCCGAGCTGCTGTCGACGCGCCCCGCCGAGCATGACCGGGTCGTGACCCACGGCGATGCCTGCCTGCCAAACTTCATGGCTGAGGGCGATCACTTCAGTGGTTTCATCGACTGCGGTCGCCTGGGAATCAGCGACCGTTATCAGGACCTGGCGCTGGCCGCCCGCAGCATCGAGCGCAATCTCGGGCCGGCCTGGGTGGCGCCTTTCTTCGAGCAGTACGGCGTCAAACCCGATGAGCAGCGCATCACGTTCTACTGCTTGCTGGACGAGTTTTTCTAAGCCTTCGGGCGGCCAAACCCCAGACAGCAAAAAGCCCGCTCAATGAGCGGGCTTTCCGTGGTACCTGGCGTTCAGCATTCCAGATTACCGAATATGGCGCAGCGGACGGGACTCGAACCCGCGACCCCCGGCGTGACAGGCCGGTATTCTAACCGACTGAACTACCGCTGCGCGTAACACTGGAAGCGAATGGTGGGTGATGACGGGATCGAACCGCCGACATTCTGCTTGTAAGGCAGACGCTCTCCCAGCTGAGCTAATCACCCTTCACTTTCGGTGTGGGGCGCATTCTATAGCAATTTTTTGTAATGTCATGATTTAAATGCACTTTATTTAAAATATTTTGCCTTCGTCCGCGCGCGCCCCGCAAAACCGGTGCTTTGGGTGCAAACGCGAGTCTATTGCGTTTGCACAAGCCTTGGCCCCACAATTAACAATTATTCTCAATAACACCTGGGCCGCGCCTTATGTCTGTGGGTGAACCGCCGTTCCAACGGGAGATAACCGAGCTGTACAGCCAGCACCACCGCTGGCTGTTCACTTGGTTGCGCCGAAAACTGGGCTGTACCCACAACGCCGCCGACGTGGCGCAGGACACCTTCGCGCGGATTCTGCACGCACGCGAGTCGGTGACCAGCATTCGCGAGCCCCGGGCGTATTTGAGCACCACCGCCCGGCGGCTGATCATCGACCAGGCGCGGCGCAAGCAGATTGAAAACGCCTACCTTCAGGAGTTGATGCTGACGGTCGAAACCCTGGAAGGTTTTCAATCGCCGGAACAGATCCACACCACCCTGGAAGCCCTTGAGCACATTGCGTTTATTCTGGAAGGCATGCACGACAATGTGCGCCAGGCGTTTGTGCTGTATTACCTCGAAGACCTGACCCAGCAACAAATCGCCCGCCAACTGAAGTTGTCGGAACGCACGGTACGCAAGTACTTGATCCAGGCCCTGCTGCATTGCAGCCACAGCGTGGACACCTGAGCCGCGCATGCCTGACTCCCGCCAACAAATCGACGAACAAGCCGCCGAATGGATGATTCGCCTGCACGAAGGTCAATTGACCGAGGCCCAGCGCCAGGCGTTTGAACGCTGGAAGCAGCAAGGACCGCAACACGCGGCCTCAGCGGCGCGCATGGAAGACGTGATTGCGCGGATGCTAGCCCTGCGCGGGCAAAAAGCACCGGCACGGGCGGCCTTGAGTGCGGCGTTTCCTCGGCACGGGAAAGCCCGCAAAAGCTACGTCCGCGCGCTGGTATTGGCCTGCAGCCTTGCCTTACCCGCCGCAGCGCTGCTCTATAGCCCTTACCCACAACAATGGATGGCCGATGTGCACAACGGCCCCGGCGAATGGAAAACCCTGCGCCTGGCGGACGGCTCCACGCTGACCCTGAACGGTATCAGCGCGGCGAATCTGCATTTCGACAGCCGACAGCGGCGCATCGAACTGCTGCAAGGAGAAATCCTGGTGGAAGTGGCTCACGATGGCGAGCGGCCGTTCGTGGTGCAGACCGCCCAGGGCACACTGCGCGCGCTGGGCACGCGGTTTGTGGTCAAGCGCGAGGGGGATGTCACGGTGCTGAGCATGCTCGAATCCCGCGTTGCGGCAAAAAGCGCGAACGGGCAGCAGACGCTGGAAGTGGACGCAGGCTCGCAAGCGCGAGTCAGCGCGGACGCGGTGCGCTTGTCGGGCAGCATCGACCCGGCGAGCGTCAATGAAGCCTGGCATCGCCATCAACTGGTGGTGGATAACCGACCACTGCCCGAAGTGCTCGACGAAATCGCCCGGAACCGCTCTGGCCGCTTGCAGTTTGATCGAGCCGCACTGGCAAATCTCAGAGTCTCGGCCGTGCTCCCTCTGGATGACACCGACCGCACCTTGCAGATGCTGGCCCAAAACCTGCCCATTAAGCTAAAAACCTTTACCCCATGGCTGATGATCGTCAGCCCGGATACTGAGAGCAAAAAATAATTATTCGCATTGCTTCCGCTTTTTTTCGGGTTACCCGTCAAGGAAGGTATATCGATAACCAAAGGACTGCCCTCACCATGCCCCTCCCTTCCAAGCCTCGCAGGCGCCTGCTGAATTGCGCGCCGCTGACCCTCACACTGCTCGCGACAACGCTGCTGAATACCCACCTGGCCCAGGCCGACACGGTAAACGTCGCGGCCCAAACCTACGACATACCAGCAGGGCCACTAGGCGCAACACTCAACCGGTTTGCCCAGCAAGCGGGCGTGGCCATTGTGTTCCAGTCCCAGAACCTTGAGGCACTGAGCAGTCCGGGGTTGAACGGCACTTACAGTGTGGACGCCGGGTTCGACAGGCTGTTGCAAGGCAGCGGCTACCGCGTGGTCAAAGGCAATCAGGTGTACGCGCTGGAAGCCAATCCCGCGGCCACTGGCGCCATGGAACTGGGGCCCACTCAGGTAAGCGCCAACCAGTTGGGCAACGTCACCGAAGGTACGGATTCCTACACCCCAGGCAGCATCGCGACGGCGACGCGGCTGGTGTTAACCCCCAAGGAAACCCCGCAATCGGTGACCGTGGTCACCCGCAAGCACATGGATGACTTCGGCCTGAACAACGTTGACGACGTGATGCGCCACACCCCGGGCATCACCGTGTCGGCCTTTGACAGCGACCGCAGCAATTACTACGCCCGCGGTTTCTCCATCAATAATTTCCAGTACGACGGCATTCCGTCCACCGCGCGCAACGTCGCCTACTCGGCGGGCAATACCCTGAGCGACATGGCGATCTATGATCGGGTCGAGGTGCTTAAAGGCGCCACCGGCCTGCTCACGGGTGCCGGCTCGCTGGGCGCCACGATCAACCTGGTGCGCAAGAAACCCACGGCAGACTTTCAGGGCCATGCCAGCCTCGGCGCGGGCTCCTGGGACAATTACCGCAGCGAACTGGATGTGAGCGGCCCGATGACCGAAAGCGGCAACGTGCGTGGCCGGGCCGTCGCGGCCTACCAGGACAAGCGCTCGTTCATGGATCGTTACTCGCGCAAAAGCCCGGTGTACTACGGCATCATGGAATTCGACCTGTCCCCCGACACCATGCTCACCGTGGGCGGCGACTATCAAGACAGCCTGCCCACCGCCTCAAGCTGGTCCGGCAGCTTTCCGCTGATCAACGCCAATGGCGATCGCAATAGCGTAAAGCGCTCGTTCAACAACGCTGCCAACTGGAGCAGTTGGGAGCAATACACCCGCACCGCCTTCGCCATGCTCGAGCATGACCTGGGTAATGGCTGGGTGACCAAGCTGCAACTGGACCACAAGATCAACGGCTACCATGCGCTGATGGGCTCGATCCAGGGCGACGAGCCCCGGGCGGACGGCAGCGCAAACATCACCTCGGGCAAATACACCGGGGAAACCGTCAGCGACTCCGCCGACCTGTACGCCAGCGGCCCGTTCAGCCTGGGTGGCCGTGAGCATGAACTGGTGGTGGGCGGCTCCATCGGCATTTCGGACTGGAACGGCAAGGGTTACTGGAACCTCGCCCCCAACAGGGTGGACTTCAATAACTGGCATGGCCACGCCACTCAACCCGATTGGGGCGCGCCGCAGCAATATATCGACGATACCATTCGCCAGACCGGCGCCTACATGACGACTCGCCTGAACCTGGCCGATGACCTGAAACTGCTGCTCGGCGGTCGCGTGGTCAATTACCACTTGACCGGTAATAACCCGTCCTACCGCGAGACCGGACGCTTCGTACCGTACGTCGGCGCGGTGTACGACCTGAATGAAACCTACTCGGTCTACGCCAGCTACACCGACATCTTCATGCCCCAGGAAAACTACAACCGCGACCGGCAAAACCAGTTGCTTGAGCCGGACGAAGGCCAGAACTATGAACTGGGCCTGAAGGCTGATTTCTTCGACGGGCGCCTGAACGCCAGCGCGGCGTACTTCGAAGTCCATGAAACCAACCGCGCCGTTTCCGACGACGACTACAACAACCTCAGACCCGCGCCGCAGAACTATGCCTACAAGGGCACCAAGGCCGTCACCAAGGGCTATGAGCTGGAAGTATCCGGCGAGTTAAGCCCAGGCTGGCAGATCCAGGCCGGCTACACCCACAAGGTTGCGCGTGACGACCAGGACGTGAAGATTTCCACGTTCGAGCCTGAAGACCAGGTCAAGCTGTACACCACCTACAAACTCAAGGGCGACCTGGACAAGCTGACCGTCGGCGGTGGCGTGCGCTGGCAAAGCGTGGGCTGGCAAGACATCTACAACAACCCGCATGGCGGTTATGAAGCGTTCTCCCAGGAGGCGTACTGGCTGGTGGACCTGATGACCCGCTACCAGATCACCAAGAACGTGTCGGCGACGCTGAACGTCAATAACATCTTCGACAAGTCCTACTACACCAACATCGGTTTCTATAACTCCGCCGCCTATGGTGAGCCACGCAACGTCATGGTCACCACCCGCTGGGATTTCTAGACCCAATAAAAAACGCTCCCGATCACTGCACATGATCGGGGGCGTTTTTTTTGACCTGCGGCTTTAGCAAACCCCAGACAGCAAAAAGCCCGCTCAATGAGCGGGCTTTCCGTGGTACCTGGCGTTCAGCGTTCCAGGTAACCTAAATATGGCGCAGCGGACGGGACTCGAACCCGCGACCCCCGGCGTGACAGGCCGGTATTCTAACCGACTGAACTACCGCTGCGCGTAACACTGGAAGCGAATGGTGGGTGATGACGGGATCGAACCGCCGACATTCTGCTTGTAAGGCAGACGCTCTCCCAGCTGAGCTAATCACCCTTCACTTTCGGTGTGGCGCGCATTCTACGGAGCGACCCATAGTCTGGCAAGCACTTTCTTAAATAATTTTTTTCAGGCCTTCCAATGGCTTAGCGAGGGTTGGCCTATGGCGCCATGAGGAGAATAATGCCCCCCTTTGTATATAAGGAGAGACTCACCCCATGTGGTTCAAAAACCTGCTTATCTATCGCCTGACCCAAGATCTGCCTGTTGATGCCGAGGCGTTGGAAACTGCACTGGCCACCAAACTGGCGCGCCCTTGTGCAAGCCAGGAGTTGACCACTTACGGTTTCGTCGCCCCTTTCGGTAAAGGCGAAGACGCGCCCCTGGTGCACGTCAGCGGTGATTTCCTGCTGATCGCTGCGCGCAAGGAAGAACGTATCCTGCCGGGTAGCGTGGTGCGTGACGCCGTGAAGGAAAAGGTCGAAGAGATCGAAGCCGAGCAAATGCGCAAGGTCTACAAAAAGGAACGCGACCAGATCAAGGATGAAATCATCCAGGCCTTCCTGCCGCGCGCATTTATCCGTCGCTCGTCGACCTTCGCCGCCATCGCGCCGAAACAGGGCCTGATCCTGGTGAACTCGGCCAGCCCGAAGCGTGCCGAAGACCTGCTGTCCACCCTGCGTGAAGTGATCGGCACCCTGCCGGTACGCCCACTGACCGTGAAAACCGCGCCAACCGCCATCATGACCGACTGGGTCACCACCCAGAAGCCGGCCGATGACTTCTTCGTGCTCGACGAATGCGAACTGCGTGACACCCACGAAGACGGCGGCATCGTGCGTTGCAAGCGCCAGGACCTGACTGGCGAAGAAATCCAGCTGCACCTGACCACCGGCAAAGTCGTGACCCAATTGTCCCTGGCCTGGCAGGACAAGCTGTCGTTCATGCTGGACGACAAGATGACCGTCAAGCGCCTGAAGTTCGAAGACCTGCTGCAAGACCAGGCTGAACAGGACGGCGGCGATGAAGCACTGGGCCAGCAGGACGCCAGCTTCACCCTGATGATGCTGACGTTTGGCGACTTCCTGCCGGCGTTGGTGGAAGCACTGGGCGGCGAAGAGACCCCACAAGGCATCTAAAACCTTGTGAAGATCAAAATGTGGGAGCGGGCTTGCTCGCGAAGGCGGTGTGTCTGCCAGGAAGCGATCAACTGACAGGACGCTTTCGCGAGCAAGCCCGCTCCCACACTTGATCGCATTTGCACTTCAAAAATCGAATAACAAGGACCAACCCCATGCGCGCACTCGCCGCCTTGAGCCGTTTCGTCGGCAATACCTTCGCCTACTGGGTGCTGATTTTCGCCGTGCTCGCGTTCCTGCAGCCCGCCTGGTTTATCGGCCTCAAAGGCGCCATCGTGCCGCTGTTGGGCTTGGTGATGTTCGGCATGGGGCTGACCCTCAAACTTGAAGATTTCGCTGAAGTCGCGCGCCACCCGTGGCGTGTGGCATTGGGCGTGGTCGCGCATTTCGTGATCATGCCCGGCGTGGCCTGGCTGCTGTGCCAGGTCTTCCACCTGCCGCCGGAAATCGCCGTCGGCGTGATCCTCGTCGGTTGCTGCCCGAGCGGCACGTCCTCCAACGTCATGACCTGGCTGGCCCGGGGCGACCTGGCACTGTCGGTGGCCATCGCCGCCGTCACCACCCTCCTCGCCCCGCTGCTGACGCCCGCGCTGATCTGGCTGCTGGCCTCGGCCTGGTTGCCGGTGTCGTTCATGGAATTGTTCTGGTCGATCCTGCAAGTGGTG
The DNA here is from genome assembly GCF_002204795.1 of Pseudomonas sp. K2I15. GTDB lineage: Bacteria > Pseudomonadota > Gammaproteobacteria > Pseudomonadales > Pseudomonadaceae > Aquipseudomonas. The sequence continues at coordinate 8,293 of NZ_NIXO01000066.1, read as the reverse complement.
CTGCTGCCGATCGTGCTCGGCGTGGTGGCGCAGCGGTTGCTGGGCGCACGCGTACGGCATGCGGTGGAGGTGTTGCCGCTGGTGTCGGTGGTCAGCATCGTGGCCATCGTTGCCGCAGTGGTTGCCGCCAGCCAGGCGAAGATTGCCGAGTCGGGCCTGCTGATCATGGCCGTGGTGATCCTGCACAACACCTTTGGCTTCCTGCTGGGCTACTTCACCGGCCGTGTGTTCGGGCTGCCGCTGGCGCAACGCAAATCCCTGTCGCTGGAAGTGGGCATGCAGAACTCCGGCTTGGGCGCTGCCTTGGCGAGTGCGCACTTCTCGCCACTGGCGGCGGTGCCCAGTGCGCTGTTCAGCGTCTGGCACAATATTTCCGGGGCGTTGTTGTCGACGTACTTCCGGCGGATGAGCGAAAAAGAAGACCGTGAACTGTTGGCGAGCAAGTCAGAAACTTGATCACCTGATCAATATTCGGCACTCTAGCGAGCTTCGCGGGGACGACCTCGCGACGCCATCGCGCGATCAAATCAGGGGACGACCCCACCTTATTAGAAGGGAGGTCATCATGTCCTGGATCATTCTGTTTTTTGCCGGACTGTTTGAAGTCGGCTGGGCCGTCGGACTGAAGTACACCGACGGTTTCAGTAAGCCACTGCCCACGGCCCTGACGATTGCCGCCATGGCCGTCAGCCTCGGGTTGCTGGGGCTGGCCATGAAGGAACTGCCACTGGGCACCGCCTATGCCATCTGGACCGGTGTCGGTGCAGTGGGCACGGTGATTGCCGGGATTATCCTGTTTGGGGAATCCATGGCGTTGTTTCGGCTGGCCAGTGTGGCGTTGATTATCTGTGGGCTGATCGGGCTCAAGATCAGCGCTTAGGCGCCGCACGCTCAGTGAAGGATGGACTGAACGTCCACCCTTCCCTTCACTCACACACGGTCAACTGAAATATCGCGCACGCAGCGATGTCCGCAACTCTTTGGCAAGCCCATTTTCAGTCGCCCACTCCGGGTTTGTATTGGTTGGTGGCGTTGAGGGGTCATTATCAAAATCGAAAGGATCGGCGTTTGTCGGTAGGCCTACGGCCTGCCGCTCCCTGTTCGATTCTGATTGTGGCTTGTAAGGATCAGCCCCAACCGGCGTCTCACCAGGCAATGCCGTCCCGTTGACACCATTGAACGCATGAGACATCTCATGGAATACCGGAATAATCGGCGGCCGTTCATGCTCTTCCACCACGAACGCACGACCGTAGAGAATCGTCGCATCGTCAGCCGGTGCACCGGCCACCCCATTGGTGATATACCCATGTTCCGAGTCATTGGGCGGTTCTACTCGCGGGTCTCCAAGGTCAACGCCCTTACGCCCATAGTTGTAGAAAGCCGCCCCACCCTCAGGCTGCTCCCGGATTGTTATAGGACCAGACGTCTTATCTAACCCCTCCAGTAATTTCTCCCCGGTTGGAGAACCTCGCAAGAACTCCAGATCATCCTCCACAACTTGCTTGAACTCATAACTGCCCTCAACCTTAAAGGCTTTGCTGCCTGCGTCGGACGGTGCCACCTCGACGAACTTCGAATTCTTCGTGCGTTTTATACTGTCGTCTTTCTTCCCATAAATAATATCTTCGTCAGATACTGAATTAACCGTATCACGGCCCTTGCCGGTATAAATTGTATTTTCACCAGCACCACCGTCTACAACGTCATTTCCCTTCCCGCCATTCATGACGTTCTTCCCACCGCCTCCGCGCAGCGAATCATTGCCGCTGCCACCGTCCATGTAGGTGCTGCCACCTCCTCCCCGCAACTTGTCGTTACCATTGCCCCCATACATGACGCTATAAGCCGATCCTCCGGTGATCGTGTCATCCCCATCATTGCCCTCGGCATACCCGACACCGCTGCCCAATTGAAGGGTGTCATTACCGGCACCGCCGTAGACATTGGTCCTACCGCCGCCAGCGTTGAATCGATCGTTACCGGCTCCCAGCTTCACACTGACGGGTACTTTCACGTCGTCGTCAACAGTGACATTGTCGTTTCCACCGTTGGTTTGAATTTCAAGATGTTGTTGACCATTACTCTTGGTATCAAAAGGAATGTCGTAGGTCTTGCCATTGATCTCGGCGATCAATCCTCCATCAGCCGACTTTTTAATATGAACTTTGTCCGCACTGTCGCCGGTCTTAATCTTTAGATCCTGATCTTTTGGTGGGGAATAAAACCCACGGCCGCCACCGCGAACACTTAAATCTATCTCAACCCCACCTTCATTGAACGGCATATTCGGGGTGATCTTTATCGGCGCAGAAGGCTCCCCTTGTTTAGCCTGTAACTTATCCGAAGGTGCTGCAGAAAGAGTTTGTAACGGCGATTGTGAAGCAGGAGGGTTAGTACTCACTTGCATACTCATCGAAAATCATCCTTAGCGTTAGATAGCTACGATGACTGCGTGGTAACTAGACCGAAATGGTTCCGCAGGATGAGTGATTTTTTACCCGAAACACCAAACTGTGAGCGTTGTCCCACAGCAAAACCAGTCGTTGCTCAGGCCCTCCTGAGCAGAAGGTCCTGAGCACACGAACATGACTACTTGAGATCGCCCCTCAACGTGCCAACCAGACCCTGCAGCGCCTCGGGCGTTGCCGCCTCCACGGTCACCGGCGCGCCAGCCACCAGCGTCACCCGTGACCAGATCCGGTGAAAGAACCCCTTGTTCGGATCACGACTGAAGAAACTTCCCCACAACCCCTGCAACGCCATCGGAATCACCGGCACCGGTGTCTCTTCAAGAATCCGCGTCACACCGCTCCGGAACTCGTTCATCTCGCCATCGGAGGTTAATTTGCCTTCCGGGAAGATGCACACCAGCTCGCCGTCTTTCAGGTAGTGGGCAATACGCTGGAACGCCTTTTCGTAGATCTGGATGTCCTCATGCCGCCCGGCAATCGGAATCGCACCGGCCGTGCGAAAGATGAAGTTCAGCACCGGTAGACGATAGATCTTGTAGTACATGACAAAGCGAATCGGCCGACGCACCGAACCGGCAATCAGCAGCGCATCGACAAACGACACGTGGTTGCACACCAGCAGCGCCGCGCCCTCGTCCGGGATCAGGTCGAGGTTTTTATGCTCGACGCGGTACATGGAATGGCCCAGCAGCCAGATCATGAAACGCATGGTGAACTCGGGCACGATCTTGAAGATGTAGGTGTTGACCGCGATGTTCAGCAGCGACACCACCAGGAACAGCTCGGGGATCGACAGCTTGGCCACGCTCAGCAACACGATCGACACAATCGCCGAGACCACCATGAACAGCGCGTTGAGGATGTTGTTGGCGGCAATCACCCGCGCCCGCTCGTTCTCGGCGGTACGCGACTGGATCAGTGCGTACAGCGGCACGATATAGAAGCCGCCGAATACGCCCAGGCCAAGGATATCGAACAACACCCACCACGCCTGACCGTAGCCCAGCACCGCAATCCAGTCGTTGGCCTGGACGTTCTGCGGGAAACCGCCGGAATGCCACCACAGCAGCAGGCCAAATACGGTCAACCCAAAGGAGCCGAACGGCACCAGGCCGATTTCCACCTTACGCCCGGACAACTTCTCGCACAGCATCGAGCCCAGGGCGATGCCCACCGAGAACACCGTGAGGATCAGCGTGACCACCGTCTCATCGCCGTACATCCATTCCTTGGCGTAGGCCGGGATTTGCGTCAGGTAGATCGCGCCGACAAACCAGAACCACGAGTTGCCGACTATTGAGCGCGACACCGCCGGTGTTTGCCCAAGACCCAGCTTCAAGGTGGCCCAGGACTGGCTGAAGATGTTCCAGTTCAGGCGCATCTCGGGGCTGGAAGCCGCAGCGCGGGGAATGCTGCGGCTGGCCAGATAGCCCAGCACCGCGATGCCGACGATCGCAATGGAGACTACCGGCGCGTAATGGGTGGAGGACATCATGATCCCGGCACCGATGGTACCGGCCAGAATGGCAAGGAACGTGCCCATCTCCACCAGGCCGTTGCCACCCACCAGCTCATCTTCGTGCAACGCCTGGGGCATGATCGAGTACTTCACCGGCCCGAACAGGGCCGAGTGCGTGCCCATGGCAAACAACGCCAGCAACATCAATTCCAGGTGGTTGAACATGAAGCCCGCCGCCCCCACGGACATGATCACGATCTCGCCGATCTTGATCACCCGGATCAGCGCGTCCTTGTTGAATTTCTCGCCAAACTGTCCGGCCAGGGCCGAGAACAGGAAGAACGGCAGGATAAACAGCAAGGCGCACAGGTTGACCCAAATCGAGCGGTCGCCGTCGATGGTCAGCTTGTAGAGAATCGCCAGGATCAACGACTGCTTAAAGATATTGTCGTTGAACGCCCCGAGGGACTGGGTAATGAAGAACGGCAGGAAGCGCCGTTTGCGCAGCAAAGTGAATTGCGAGGGGTGGCTCATCGTCCGTGTTCCTGCGTGGCCCGAGACTATTGTTAGTTTTCCAGGCCACGACTTTACCTAATCCCGCTTACTTATTCGCTAGTCCTGCAATGCACGGCGAAACAAAAAGCTCACCTTTATAGGCACCTTGCACCGTGCGCTTGGCCACGATCATCCACATCAGCGCCAGCGCCGCCACCAGCACACTGCCCGCAATACTGAAGAAGCCCAGGTGCAATGTGCTCGCCAGTTTCAGCGTGGCCAGCGAGTAGACGCCCAACGGAAAGGTGAACCCCCACCAACCAAGGTTGAACGGAATCCCGGCCCGCAGGTAACGCACGGTGATCAACACCGCGATCAACATCCACCACAAACCAAACCCCCACAGGGTGATGCCGGCCACCAGGCCGATACCGTTCGCCATTTCACCCACACCGGGCAAGCCGTTGGCCGCGAAGATGGCCGGTGCATCACCGCCCAGCACCAGCATGCCCAAGGCGCCGGTGCCGATGGGACCGAGGGCCAGCCAGCTCGACGCGGCCATATTGGCGTGGGGCAGTTTATGCAGGGCCATGCGCAGCATCAGGATGGTCAGGATGCTGAACGCCACCGGCAGGGAAAACGCCCACAACACGTAGCTGGTCACCAGCATTACCAGCTGCGAATGGGCATCGGCCAGGTGCGGCGCCAGCAGGCCTCCGCTGGCGGCGGCGACTTCAGCGGCCACGACTGGCAACAGCCAAACAGCCGTCATCTGGTCGATGCTGTGTTCCTGGCGGGTGAACATCATGAACGGGATCAACACCCCGCAAGCCAACGCCATGGCCACGTCCAGCCACCACAGCACTTCGGCCAGTTGCACCACGCCATCCCCCCAGCGCGGCAGGCCGAACAGCAGGAAGCCGTTGATGATGGTCGCCAGGCCCATGGGAATGGTGCCGAAGAACATCGACACCGTGGAGTGCCCGAAAATGCGCCGGGCCTCGTGAAAAAACATCACCCAGCGCGCCGCGTACAGCACGCTGAACAGCACAAACAGGCCGATGGTAAACAGCCACAGCCCCTCGGCCAGGGCGTGCAACCCAGGCACGTTGACCGGCAATTGCGCCAGCGCCAACGCCAGCACCCCGGTACCCATGGTGGCGGCAAACCAGTTGGGGGTGAACTGGCGAATCACTTCCCGGGGACGGGTCAGGTGACTGAACGGTTTCAAACTGCTTTGAAGGGTAGTGGGGCAAGTCATGGTGAAATCCTCTTCCTCGCATGAGGTTGAGACCATGGTAGAACCGAATCGAATATCTATATAACGGGTAATATCTCTAACTGTTATCTGTTTTGTTGATATACAGCTAAACGCTGCCTTCGGATTCAATCACCAGGATCCGCGCCGGGCCCTGCGGATGGGCCACGTGCTCGGTACCGACGCTGGCGTAGAAGATGTCTCCGACGTTCAGCAAGGCCATCTGTTCTGTGCCGTTTTCGCGGTAGTGCATCTGCACCTGGCCGTCGAGGACTACGAACACTTCTTCACCGTCATTGATGTGCCAGCGGTAGGGCTGGTCGGTCCAGTGCAAACGAGTGGTGATGCCGTTCATGCTGGCGATGTCCAGCGCCTCCCAGGCGCGGCTGCCGGTGAAGTCCTTGCTGCGGATGATCTTCATGCTGAATCTCAAGGCGTACGGGTGGCGGATTATTACCGAATCAACTGCCTGCCGTCGCCCTGCTCTTGGCCGAATCCTGCAACAGCAGTGCCGCCAGCGCACTGAGTGCCAGTACGATCAGCACCACGCCATAACCGTCCGTGGTGGCGATCAAGCCGAAGCTGCGGGTGAGGTTGCCAGCCAACAGTGACGGTACGCAGAACGCCAGGTAACTCAGCACGTAGAACGCCGACATCAAGCCGGCCCGTTCATGGGGCAAAGCCAACGGCAAGACGCTGCGCAGTGCACCGAGGAACCCCGAGCCAAAGCCGCCGCCGGCAATCAGCGTGGCGACAAAAAACAACGGCAGGCTGGCGCTGTGGACGGCTGTAAGGATCAGCGCGACACCCACCGCCAGCAGCACCGCGCCCAAGCGCAGGACCTTGTCCGCCGGGCGGTTGCGCAGGCTGAAAATCATCACCGCCCCGCTCAACGTCAACACCGCGACAAGCCCGCCGCCGATCAGGTTCGAGGTAGACCCGGTCGCCGCCCGCACCAGCGAGGGCGCCAGGGACAGGTAGAAACCGCCCATGGCCCACACCGCCACATCCACCGGCAGCGAGATCCACAACGCGCGCCGCGCTTGGGGCGGTACATGCAAGGTGGGCCACAGCGACGCCAGCGCGCCCGGGATCCGGCTGACCGTTTCCGGCAGACGCCACACGTAGATCGCCTGCGCCAGCATCAAGGCGAGCAAGGTCCAGTAAATCAAGGTGGTTGGCATCGGCGCGAACTCCACCAGCAGGCTGCAGCCCATGGCGCCGCAGGCCATGCCCAGCAAAGGCGCTACGCTGTTGATCAGCGGGCCTTGCTGGCGGTCAGTGTCGAGCAACGCGGCGCCCAATACGGCAGTGGCCATGCCGGTGGCAAAGCCTTGTACGGTGCGGGCTGCAATCAGCCAACCGACGCTGTCGGCATTGATAAACAGCAGCATCGCCAGCATATCGAGGAGCAGCGCGGCAAAGATCACCGGCTTACGGCCCAGGTGGTCCGACAGCGAACCCACGGTCAACAGGGCCGCCAGCAGACTCAAGGCGTAGATACCGAACACCAGGGTCAGCATGGCCGCCGAAAAATGCAGGCCTTCCTGATAGAGATGGTACAACGGCGTCGGCGCGCTGGAGGCGGCCAGGAAGGTCAGCAAGGTGATCGCGAGGAACACCAGGCTGGAACGATGGGAAGTAACGCTGGACATGGGCACGCTCCGCTAAAGCTAATATTTTGCTTTTGTGGAGTGTGCTACTGGATGGCGCTTAAAGCAAATTCTTTGTGTTAAGGTTTTATGCATGGCGATAAAAGAAGGGCTCCGCCCGGGGGGCCGTAGTGCCCGGGTACAAGAATCCGTTCATTCGGCTGTGCGCGAATTGCTCGAAGAGCAGGAGCGTTCCAGCGTGACCGTTCCGCAGATAGCCGCACGTGCGGGTGTCACGCCCTCGACCATCTACCGCCGCTGGGGTGACCTTGCTGCGCTGTTGGCCGATGTAGCGATGGCCCGCCTGCGCCCGGACAGTGAGCCGGCCAACACCGGCAGCCTGCGCGGCGACCTGCGCGCGTGGGGTGAGCAATACCGTGATGAGATGAGCTCGGACCTTGGCCGCGAGATGATGCGCGATGTGCAATGCAGCCAGGCGCCGGGGTATTGCGTGGGGATTCTCACCGGGCAGTTGGAGATGATTCTGGATCGCTATCCGGGCGACGCTGAAACGGCCCCCAGTGTGGATCGGCTGATCAATCTGATCGTTGCGCCCACGGTGTTTCGTAGTCTGTTTTCCACTGCACCGTTGGAGGTTGGGGAGTTGCATGAGTTGATTGAGTTGGCTTTGCGGCGGTGAGTGGGGGTTGTGGGTTGGGTGTATATCCGTTTTTTGGGTGATGGCCGCCTATGGTTCCGCTCTTACAGCGGCTCACTTTTGAACAGCGCAAAAGTAAGCAAAACGCTCTTGCCCCACCACTCGGCACCTCGCTGTGGCTCGGTGTGCCCTCAGCTCCGGTAATACTACGCGGGCCGCCGCGACGGGGCGTCCCTGCCCCGTCGCGGCTAAACCGGCGTCCTGCCGGTTTACCCGCTCCGTACTACCTGCGTTCGGCCAGCGTGGTTTAACGGGGCGCCTAAGATCAAGATCAAAAGCAACAGCACAGCGGCCTAC
>NZ_NIXO01000065.1 GCF_002204795.1 Pseudomonas sp. K2I15 | reverse complement strand
TTCTTGACGACCATAGAGCATTGGAACCACCTGATCCCATCCCGAACTCAGCAGTGAAACGATGCATCGCCGATGGTAGTGTGGGGTTTCCCCATGTGAGAGTAGGTCATCGTCAAGATTAAATTCCGAAACCCCTGATTGCTAACGCAATCAGGGGTTTTGTTTTGGGCGGTCGAAAAAATGCCCGTAACAGCCTGTTCCATCTACCTCTGCGCCCCCGACAAATTTGCACAGTTATTTCTGAACCAGAACACACTTGCGCCGTTTGGTTGCTTCAAACAACCTGAGCTGATTTTTAGCATTAAAACGCATGAACAAGGTCAAAATCCCAAACCAAAGTGCATGAAGAGGCCCCATAAACACACCGTTCAGGGAAATCGATGCAAAGTGTTTCTGCATTTTTGGTATGGTGCAGCACATTTTCACAAGGACTGATTTCTCCTCCGCAGGAAGCGGCGTCGACCTTATTCAACGAGATGCTGTAGAAATGCCCGAACCGATACCGATCAAGGATCACGAAAACGAAAACCGCCTGGTCAACAAGCGGCTGCTGGCTTGCGCGCTGCTGGTCATCGGCATCACCTGCGCCCTGGTAGGCCGGATGTACTTCCTGCAGGTGGTGCAGTACGACTATCACTCCACCATTTCCGAAAACAATCGCGTCCACGTCCTACCGATTACACCGACGCGCGGCCTGATCTATGACCGCAACGGCGTAGTACTGGCCGACAACCGTCCCAGCTACAACCTGATCATTACCCGCGAGCGCACGACTGATCTCAAGGGTGAGCTGGACGCCATCGTCAGCCTCCTGCATTTGCCTGCCGAAGACCGTGGCGTATTCGATAAAGCGCTCAAGCAGGCGCGTCATCCCTTTGTGCCCGTCACGCTGTTTTACGAGCTGACCGAAGAACAGATCGCCGTGCTGGCCGTCAATGAATTCCGTCTGCCGGGCGTAGACGTTGAGCCGCAATTCGTCCGCCATTACCCGCTGGGCGCACACTTTGCCCACTCCATTGGCTACGTAGGCCGGATCAACGAAAAAGAATCCAAGGCCCTCGACTCGGTGGAATACCGGGGCACGCAGTCCATCGGCAAAACCGGTATCGAGCGTTTCTACGAGTCTGAGCTGCATGGCCACGTCGGCTATGAAGAAGTTGAAACCAACGCCCAGGGCCGCGTGCTGCGGGTGCTCAAACACACCGACCCGATCCCCGGCAAAAACATTGTATTGAGCCTGGACGTCAAACTACAGGAGGCCGCTGAAGAAGCCCTAGGCGACCGTCGCGGCTCGGTGGTGGCCCTGGACCCGGCAACCGGCGAAGTCCTGGCGATGGTCAGCAAGCCAAGCTTTGACCCGAACCTGTTCGTCACCGGCATCAGCTTCAAGGAATACGCAGCACTTCACGATTCCCTCGACCGGCCGCTGTTCAACCGCGTGCTGCGCGGGCTCTACGCGCCGGGCTCGACGATCAAGCCGGAAGTGGCCATCGCCGGCCTCGACAGCGGTGTGGTCACCGCCCAGACCCGCGTGTTCGACCCCGGCTACTACCAGCTCCCGGACTTCGACCACAAATACCGCAACTGGAACCACAGCGGCGACGGCTGGGTGGACATGGACGCGGCGATCATGCGCTCCAACGACACCTACTTCTACGACCTGGCCCACAAGCTGGGCATCGACCGCCTGCACGACTACCTGGCCGAGTTCGGCCTCGGCCAGAAAGTCTCCCTGGACATGTTCGAAGAGTCGGCCGGCTTGATGCCGTCCCAGGCGTGGAAGCGCGCTACCCGTCGCCAACCGTGGTTCCCGGGTGAAACCGTGATCCTCGGTATCGGCCAGGGCTACATGCAGGTCACCCCGTTGCAGTTGGCCCAAGCCACTGCGCTGATCGCCAACAAAGGCGTGTGGAACCGACCGCACCTGGCCAAGACCATCAATGGCGTGGCGCCGGTGGATGAAAACCCGATGCCCAATGTCGTCCTCAAAGACCCGCGCGACTGGGAACAGGTCAACCACGGCATGCAGTTGGTAATGCATGACCCGCGTGGTATCGCCCGAGCAGCAGCGCTCGGCGCGCAATACCGGATTGCCGGCAAGAGTGGTACCGCACAGGTGGTGGCGATCAAGCAGGGTGAGCGCTACAACCGCTTGAAGACCCTTGAGCGCAACCGCGACAACGCCTTGTTCGTCGGCTTCGCCCCGGCGGAGCATCCGCGGATCGTGATTTCGGTGATGATCGAAAATGGCGAGGCCGGTGGCCGTGTCGCAGGGCCGGTGGTGCGCCAGATCATGGACGCCTGGCTGCTCGATCAGGAAGGCCACTTGAAGCCGCAATACGCGACTCCGAGCAAGGCGCCGGGTGATCCTCACGTTTGAGGCCATAAGGGCATGACGCCGGTCGTGCCCTATCCCTTCACAAAGCAAAGGTTGCGCATTGGTCGATGTCGCCTACTGTCAATACAGGAGGTGTCTCATGCACGAATCAAATGAAATCAAACGTAAAGTCCTGCTCAACGCTCCACGTCAACGCGTCTGGGAAGCACTGACCGACGCCGAGCAATTCGGCAGCTGGTTTGGCATCGCCCTCAAGGGCAAGCAGTTCTCCCTGGGCCGGGCCATTGAAGCCCAGATCACTTACCCGGGTTACGAGCATGTAGTGTGGAAGGCGAAAATCGAGCGGCTTGAGCCGCAAACGCGGTTCTCTTTCAGCTGGCATCCCTACGCCGTAGACAAGGATGTGGATTACGACGCGGAAACCCCCACGCTTGTGGAGTTCACCCTTGAGGATCACGCCGAAGGCATCTTGTTGCGGGTGATGGAGTCAGGTTTTGATGCGATCCCGCAAGCTCGCCGCCAGAAGGCCTACAAGAAGAACTCCCGAGGCTGGGACGATCAGATGAACAACATCGAAGACTACCTGGCGAAAGCCCATCAGTCTTGAGCTGATGGGACTTCGCTGCCATCAACTGCAGATCGCCTGGGTATCGGTATAGGCCACCTGCACCATGCCGGATTGCCTTGCTACTTGATCACTACCGGATTCACCGGTGCGCCACTGCCCCCCACAATCTTTAGCGGGGCAGCGGTGTAGAGGAATTTCCACTGGCCGTCGTCCGCGCAATCGGCGACCAGTTCCTCCAGCAATACGATTTCGGTGAAGGCAATGCCCAGGTTGCGCATCAACGCGCAATGCAGCGGGATCTGCACCCCGGACACCGGATCGGTGATCACCTCGTTAGCAATGGTGTCGGTCACAAGGTTGGGGATTTCCATCTCGTGGAACCACTCCACCAGCTCCCGGCTGTAGGTCAGCCCCGGCTCCATCAGGTCCTTGAAGAACTCGGCTTTACCCAACTCATAAAACGCACCCATGGAACCTGTGCGGATGATCAGGATGTCGCGCTTTTCAATGGTCACGCCCTGGGCCTTGGCGGCGTCGAGCAGGTCCAGGTGGTTGAAGGTTTCGCCACGGCCCAGGCATTTTTTGCCGCGATGGCGGGCCATGTCGATCAGCACTGCACGGCCCACCACGCCGCGTTCGGCGATGGCCAATACGCTGGCCTTGGCCATGCCGCCGACGGTGGTCTGGGCGTCGTAGCCGTTCCACAGTTGATTGTCGTACCAGGCGTGCCCGAGGGCATCGTACTGGGTCGAGCCTTGCAGCTGCATGAAGATCACATCGTCGGAATACGCCGCGCCTCCGGTCATGTGCGGCTGTTTGCCGAAGTGGTAATGGCTGTGGTCGAGTGTGTTGAAGCGCATCGACGGGTTGCGCGCCGGCCACATCGGGTCGCCGCCGGGGTGGCCGATCTGCACTTGCAGGGTAAAGGTCTTGCCCTGGCGCACCGCGGCGACGCCGCGCAGTACTTCGGCTTCGGTCAGGTAATTGAGGGCGCCGACTTCGTCGTCCGGTCCCCATTTACCCCAGTTCTTTGGCAGGCCTTCAAGCAATTCTTTGGTGTTCGGCTCGTTCTTATTATGAAGATCACACATAGCAATTCCGGTCCTTGTGAGAGTGAGTTACACGCAGCGCCCGCCATCGACTTCAAGGCAGGTGCCGGTGATAAACGCCGCTTCGTCCGACGCCAAATACAGGCAGGCGTTGGCCACATCTTGCGGGGTGGAAAAGCGCCCCAGGGGAATCGTCGCCATGAACTTCTGGCGGTTTTGCGGGGTGTCGGGCACGCCCATGAATTCGCTGAGCAATGCCGTGGCACCCACCACCGGGTTCACGCAGTTGACGCGGATATTGTCCGGCCCCAACTCTGCCGCCATGGTTTTGCTCATGACCACCACCGCACCCTTGCTGCCGTTATACCAGACCAGCCCAGGGCGCGGACGGATCGCTGCCGTCGAGGCAATGTTGACGAACACACCGCCGCCCTGGCCGCGAAAGTGCGGCACAAAATGCTTGGCGCTCAAGAAGATGCTTTTGACGTTGACCGCAAACACCCGGTCGAACTCAGCCTCGTCGACCTCCAGCATCGGCCGGTTGCGGTGGGTGGTGCCGGCGTTGTTGATGACGATGTCCAAACCCCCGAATTGCTCCAACGTGCCGCGCAGCAGGGCGCCCATGCTTTCATCGTTGGCCACGTTGACCTCGATAAAATGTGCATGGCCGCCGCTTTCGGCGATTTCATTGACCACCCGCTGGCCGCCGACCGCGTTCATATCGGCGACGATGACCTTGGCGCCCTGGCGCGCGAAGGTCTTGGCGATGCCCTCGCCAAAACCCGAACCGGCGCCGGTGACGATCGCAACTTTATTGGCTAAACGCATGGTGTGTTCTCCGTTCTTGTTGTTGTGAGGAATCAACCGTGTTTGATCGCAATGGTCTTCAAGGTGGTAAAGCCCAGCAGCGCCTCGAAGCCTTTTTCCCGGCCATAACCGCTTGCCTTCACCCCGCCAAATGGCAGTTCAACGCCGCCACCGGCGCCATAGTTATTGATGAATACCTGGCCACAACGCAGCTTGCGCGCCAGGCGCATTTGCCGCGCGCCGTCGCGGGTCCACACCCCGGCTACCAGGCCGAACTCGGTGCCGTTGGCCAGGCGAATGGCTTCGGCTTCGTCGTCGAAGGGCATCACAGCGAGCACCGGGCCGAAGACTTCCTGTTGCGCCAGGCGACTGTCTGGCGGCACGTCGCGAAACAGCACCGCCTCCTGGAAATACCCACCGCTGCCGGCCTCGGCCACCACCGTGCCGCGGGCAGCGACGCTGATGCCGGCCTGTTCGGCCTCGCGAATAAACTCGCGTACCTGGCGTTGCTGCTTCTGGTTGATCAGCGGGCCCATGTCCAGGTCCAGCGCCGAAGGCCCGGCGCGCAGTTCGCTGAAACGCTGGCTGAGGCGCGCTAGAAGGGTTTCGTAGATGCTGCGCTCCACCAGCAAGCGGCTGCCGGCGGAGCAGGTTTGCCCGCAGTTCTGCACGATGGCGTTCACCAGCACTGGCAGCGCTTCATCCAGGTTGGCATCGGCGAATACCAGTTGCGGCGACTTGCCGCCCAGTTCCAGGGTCACCGGGCAGTGGCGCTCGGCGGCGGCTTTCGACACCGCCGTGCCGGTCGCAGTGGAGCCGGTGAACGAGATGTGATCGATGCCCGGATGTGCGCACAACGCCGCGCCGGCTTCATAGCCATAACCGGTCACCACGTTGATCGCGCCAGCCGGAAAACCCACCTCGGCGGCAATCTCCGCCAACCGCAGCAACGACAGGCTGGCATCTTCCGCCGGCTTGACCACACAGGCATTGCCCGCCGCCAGCGAGGCACCGACGCTGCGTCCGAAGATCTGCATCGGGTAATTCCACGGGATGATATGCCCGGTCACACCGTGAGGTTCACGTACCGTCAGCACCGTGTAGCCCGCCTGATACGGCAAGGTTTCACCGTGCAGCTTGTCGGCGGCACCGGCGTAGTACTCGAAATAACGGGCAAGGGCGGTGGCATCGGCGCGAGCGACTTTCAGCGCCTTGCCGGTGTCCCGCGCTTCGATCTGCGCCAGTTCCTCATGATGCTCCAGCACCGCCACACCGAGCTTGGCCAGCAGGCGGCTGCGCTCCACGGCAGACAATGTGCCCCACGGCCCATCGAAGGTTTCCCCGAGTGCCTGGCGCGCGGCGCTGATGGCCGCATCGATATCAGCGGCCGTGCCACGGGCAATGCTCGAATAGGTTTCGCCGGTGCTTGGGTCGATCACCGGAATGTCTTCCAGCGAAGTCGAGGCCAGCCATTGGTTGGCGATGTAATGTGCGTTGGTCATGTTCAGCTCCTGTTCCCGGCGACGCATTCGGCGATGGCGCGGCCCACTTCGACGGTGCCGGCGCTACCGCCCATTTCCCGGGTGCGCGGGCCTTCGGCAAGTACTGTTTCGATGGCAGACACAATCGCCGCCGCCGCTTCTTGATAGAGAGGGTTGCCGTCACCCAAGTGTTCGATCATCAGCGCAGCCGACCAGATCTGCCCGATAGGATTGGCCACACCCAGCCCGGCAATGTCCGGCGCCGAACCGTGTACCGGTTCGAACAGCGACGGGTAACGCCGCTCCGGATTCAGGTTGGCCGACGGCGCAATGCCGATAGTGCCGGTGCACGCCGGGCCGAGGTCGGACAGGATGTCGCCAAACAGGTTGGAGGCCACCACCACATCGAACCAGTCAGGATGCTGCACGAAGTGGGCACATAGAATGTCGATGTGGAACTTGGCGGTCTTCACGTCCGGGTAGCGCCGGGCAATCTCGTTAACCCGCTCGTCCCAGAACGGCATGGTGATCGAGATACCATTGGATTTGGTCGCCGCCACCAGGTTTTTGCGGGGCCGCTGTTGCGCCAGTTTGAAGGCGTAGTCCACCACGCGGTCGACGCCCTCACGGGAGAAGATCGACTCCTGCACCGCGATTTCCCGTGAGGTGCCTTCCCACATGCGCCCGCCGACGGTGGAGTATTCGCCCTCGGTATTTTCCCGCACCACGATAAAGTCGATATCCCCCGGCACGCGGCCGGCCAGCGGGCAGGGCACGCCGGGCATCAGGCGCACCGGGCGGATATTCACGTATTGATCGAACTGGCGGCGGATCTTCAGCAGCGACTCCCACACGGCGGTGTGGTCGGCAATGATGTCTGGCGCGCCAACAGCGCCGAAGAAGATCGCGTCATGGCTGCCGATCTGCTCGGCCCAGTCGTCGGGCATCATCGTGCCGTGGGCCAGGTAGTGCTCGCTGCACCAGGCAAAGTGGTCGAAGTGAAAGTGGATGCCGAAACGCCGGCTGACGGCGTCCAGTACCCGCAGGCCTTCGGGTACCACTTCGCGGCCGATGCCGTCGCCGGGAATCACGGCGATGCGGTGGGTGGGGCGGGTTTGGGAGTGGGACACGCCGTGTCTCCTGTGTTGTTTTTATAGGAAGGTCTGGCGGGGGCATTCTTGGCACAGCTGTCACAACAGGGGAATTGCTAATTGTGGAATCGGCCTTCGCGAAATTCGAAGGCCAAAGGTTTACGCAGGGTTGGCGCTGAGGTAGTCGAACAACGCCAGGCTGGTCAGCGAAGGCTGTTCCTTGCGCATGCACAGGTACATCTGCCGGTCGGCCCAGCTGTCGTCGATTTCGATAAAGCGCAAGGCCATCTCCTTGCGGAAAATCTGCACCGCGCCCTGAGGCAACACGCCCACGCCCTGGCCGGCAGCGATCAAACGGCACACGGCTTCGAAACTGCGCACCTGCACCCGCAGCCGCAACGGCATGCCGATCGCGGCGGCGGCTTCGGTAATCAGCGGGGTGATGGCGGCGTTGTCTTCCAGGCCGACGAAGTCATAGCCGAGCAAGTCCTCGAAGCGCGCATGGCGCATTTTCAGCGGATGGTCATTGGGCACGATCAGGCACAGGCGGTCCTGGCAGTAGGGCTCAAACCGCAGTTCATCGCTGGGCCGGGTGGTGACGATGCCGACATCCGCCACGCCTTCGCGCACGGCCTGGAGAATCTCCCGGCTGCGCTCCTCGCGAATGTCCAGGCGGATGCCCGGGTGCAAGGTGTTCCACTGCGTCAGTTGGCGCGGCAGTTCCTGGCTCATCGCCGAACTGTTGGCGTACAGGCACACTCGGCCGGTGGCGCCCTTGGCGTAGTCGGCGAGGTCGGCGTGCATGCCGTCCACCGCCCGCAGGATCGACTGCGCATGCTGGGCCAACACTTCCCCGGCCGCCGTCGGTGAAACGCCGGTGGAGGTGCGGGTGAGCAGGGCGACCTTGAAGTGCTGCTCCAGCAGCGACAGGCGTCGGCTGGCGGCAGACAGGGAGAGATGCGATTGCTCGGCCGCCCGGGACAGGTTGCCCAGCTTGACCGCCTTGAGGAACAGCTCGATGGAAGTGAGGTCGGGGGACATGCCGGGGTCCTTGTGCGCAGTGGGTGAAAAACTACGCAGTTGCGACCCCGGTGTCCAACCCGTTCCGTTAAATCGCCGCGCCGTGTCACAGGCCGAGTAGAATCACGCCCTGAAAGCGATTCTTGAGGTGTGGCAAGGTGGATTTACAGCAGGGGTTTGTCCTGACCCGGCACTGGCGCGACACCCCGGCGGGCACGGAGGTCAGTTTCTGGCTGGCCACCGATCAAGGCCCAAGGTTTGTGCGCTTGCCGGTGCAGACCTCCGTGATGTTTATCCCCCAGGCCCATCGCAAGCCCGCCGAGCTGCAGCTTAAGGGTGAGCGCGGCATCGAGTTGCGCGACCTGGCACTCTGCGACTTCCACCATCGGCCGGTGCTGGGCCTCTATACCAAACAGCACCGGCAATTGATGGACCTGGAAAAGCGCCTGCGCAAAGCCGGCATCGACGTCTACGAAGGCGATGTACGCCCGCCCGAGCGCTACATGATGGAACGCTTCATCACCGCGCCGGTGTGGTTTGGCGGCACGCCGGGCGAGGGCGGCACGCTGGTGGAGGCGCAGATGAAACCTGCGCCGGATTACCGCCCGCCACTCAAGCTGGTATCGCTGGACATCGAGACCACCGCCCAGGGCGATCTGTATTCCATCGCCCTGGAAGGCTGCGGTGAGCGCCAGGTATACATGCTCGGCCCGCCGAACAAAACCGACGCGGTGGACTTCAAGCTCGACTACTGCGACACCCGCGCCGAACTGCTCGAACGCCTGAACCAGTGGCTCGCCACCCATGACCCCGACGCGATCATCGGCTGGAACCTGGTGCAGTTCGACCTGCGCGTCCTGCACGAACATGCGCAACGCCTGAACGTGCCGCTGCTGCTGGGCCGTGGCGGCGATGCCATGGGCTGGCGCGAGCACGGCAGCCGCAATCACTACTTCGCCGCAGCGGCCGGGCGGCTGATCATCGACGGCATCGAAGCCTTGCGTTCGGCCACCTGGAGTTTCGAATCCTTCAGCCTGGAAAACGTCGCCCAGACCTTGCTCGGCGAAGGTAAATCAATCTCCACGCCGTACCAGCGCATGGATGAAATCAATCGCATGTTCGCCGAGGACAAGCCTGCACTGGCGCGCTACAACCTCAAGGACTGCGAGCTGGTCACGCGGATTTTCGAGAAGACCGAGCTGCTTAAATTTCTCCTGGAGCGGGCCAGCGTCACCGGCCTGCCGGCGGACCGCAACGGCGGTTCGGTGGCGGCCTTCACTCACCTGTACATGCCGCTGATGCACCGCCAGGGTTTCGTCGCGCCGAACCTGGGCGACAAGCCACCCCAGGCCAGCCCCGGCGGGTTTGTCATGGACTCGCGCCCGGGCCTCTATGAATCGGTGCTGGTGCTCGACTACAAAAGCCTCTACCCGTCGATCATTCGCAGCTTCCTGATCGACCCTGTGGGCCTGATCGAAGGCCTGCGCCACCCTGAAGACAGTGAGTCGGTGGAAGGCTTTCGCGGCGCGCGGTTTTCCCGTACCCGGCATTGCCTGCCGTCCATTGTTGCCCGGGTTTCCGAGGGCCGCGAAGTGGCCAAGCGCGAACACAACGCGCCGCTGTCCCAGGCGCTGAAGATCATCATGAACGCCTTCTACGGGGTACTCGGCTCCAGCGGTTGCCGGTTCTTCGACACCCGGCTGGCGTCGTCCATCACCCTGCGCGGCCACCAGATCATGCGCCAGACCCGTGAACTGGTCGAAGCCCGGGGTTATGAGGTGATCTACGGCGATACCGACTCCACTTTTGTCTGGCTCGGCAGTGCGCATTCACAGGAAGATGCGACGCGCATCGGCCTGGACCTGGTGCAGCACGTCAACACCTGGTGGCGCGAGCGCCTGCAGGATGAGTTCGGCCTGCAAAGCGCCCTGGAACTGCAATACGAAACCCACTTCAGCCGCTTCCTGATGCCGACCATTCGCGGTGCGGAAGAGGGCAGCAAAAAGCGCTACGCCGGGCTGGTCACCCGCGCCGACGGTAGCGAAGAAATGATCTACAAAGGCCTGGAAACCGTACGCAGCGACTGGTCGCCCCTGGCCCGGCAATTCCAGCAGGAGCTCTACCGGCGGATCTTCCACCGCCAGCCCCATCAGGATTACGTGCGCGACTACGTGCGCCGCACCTTGAGTGGTGAGCTCGACGAGTTACTGATCTACCGCAAACGCCTGCGCCGGCAACTGGGCGACTACGAACGCAACGTGCCGCCCCATGTGCGCGCCGCGCGCCTGGCCGACGAATACAACGACCGCCAGGGCCGCCCCCGCCAGTACCAGAACGGCGGCTGGATCAGCTACGTGATCACCGTCAACGGCCCGGAACCGCTGGAAGTGCGCCAGGCACCGATCGACTACGACCATTACGTCACCCGGCAACTGCAACCGGTGGCAGACGCCATCCTGCCGTTTGTCAGCGACGACTTTGGCACCCTGGTGGGTGGCCAGATGGGCTTGTTCTAAAACGGCTTGCCTTGCAGTGGCCAGAGCCTGCAATCTTGGCCACTGACGACCACCAGACGGCGCAGCACTCACATGACTGAAATCATCCTGACCGGCACCACGGTCGAACTCCGCCCCCTGCAACGCGAACACTCGGCCGCCCTGGTACAGGCCGCCGCCGACGGGCAATTGTGGAACCTGAAGGTGACCAACGTGCCGGGCCCCGACACGGTCGACAAGTACGTGGACATCGCCCTGGCCGGGCGTGACGCAGGCACCATGATGCCGTTTGTGATCGTGCGCCGTGACACCGGCGGGGTGGTGGGCAGCACGCGTTTCTGGAAGGTCGACCGGGTCAACCGCAAGCTGGAGATCGGCCACACGTATCTCAGCCAGTCGGTGCAGAAATCCGGGGTCAACACCGAAGCCAAGCTGTTACTGCTGACCCACGCGTTTGAAGTGATGGAGTGCGTGCGGGTGCAATTCACCACGGATGAACTCAACGAAAAATCCCGGGCCGCGATCCTGCGCCTCGGCGCTGTACAGGAGGGGATCGTGCGCCATGAGCGCATCATGCCCGATGGCCGCAAGCGCAACTCGGTGCGCTTCAGCATCATTGATCCGGAATGGCCGCAGGTGAAGGCGGGTTTGCTGGCCAAGCTGGCTTACTGAGCGTTGCCGCAAGCCTCAGGGCTTGTGGCTCAGCTCTTCCACCAACTCATCCATCCGGTCGGCAATCTTTGGTGTGGTCGACAACACAAACCCTTTCTGCGTGCCCACATAGGTCTCGACGATGTACAGCGTGTCGCCCACATCCAGCCCCAGTTCCTGCAAGGCTTCATCCGGCAGGCGAATGGCGCCGTCGCCGTCCCAGTCTTCGATCGTGACGCGTTTGCTGTGCATGATGGCTTCCCGTTGAACGATTGAACGGCCTAGCCTAACACCTCAACCCACTGCCAGGAGGCTCAGCACCGATTACAGCCTCTACGGAGCCCAAGTCGCTGGCACGCGCATCATCGAAATGGCCCTGAAGCACAGCGCCAGTGTTTGCCCGACATTGGCCGCTGTACGTGTCCGCAATCAGAAGAAACAATCCGGCGAAGGTGGCTAAACGCCTTGCGTCGCGGGCGTCCTGACCTACGCTTTCTGAAGCTGTGTAGGAATCATCCTTGAATTTGACTGTCGCAGACATGAAACTCAAGAACCCTGCATGGAATTCAAAGGAGGTGCGCATGCTCATCCGGTCGCTGACCCTGGCTACCTTGATGGCTTTTACGGGGCCGCTGTTGGCCGCGGATGATCTCAACCCGCTCAAGCAGGATTTGGGTAAATCCCGCCCGCTGATTGTCTTCGCACCCGACTCGCTCGACACCCTGAACACACTCAAGAACGCTATCGAAGAACCCGCCAACAAGGCGTCGTTCACCCAGCGCAACATGGTGCTGTACACCGTCACCAACACCTCGATCGGCATTTCCGGCAAGCGCGACGGCAAGGACCTGGGCCCCCAGGAGACCAACGCCCTGGTGCGCGCCCTCAAACTCGGTGCCGGCAGCGCCACCAAGGTGATCCTGGTGGGCAAGGACGGCGAGACCAAGCTGGAGAAGACGGTGCCACCGGATACCGTCGAACTGGCCGACCTGTTCAGCGAAATCGACAAAATGCCGATGGCAGAAAAAGAAGCCGCCGCGCCGGCTGTTCCCGAACCGGCTGCTCCGCCCGCTGGCAAGGCAGGCACCAAGCCAGGCAAGGCCACCAAACACGCCGCCCCGCAACCCTCACTGGATGACTGAAACCTTGTAGGAGCAAGCTTGCTCGCGAAAAACGTAAAGGCGCCGCGTTGATTCAGGATGCACGCGTCATCGTTAACGACCTTCGCGAGCAAGCCCGCTCCTACAGTGGAACGTGAACCGCTGAGCCCTAGCCCCCAGGCTTCTCCCCAGCCACCACCGGCGCCTTGCGCACCGGAAACGGGAAGTAGAAAAACCGCAAAAACGCCACCCGCTTGATCACCTCGCCAATCATCAACGGCACCACCACCGCCACCACCAGCCCGATAAACGCCGCCGCCACATCCGGCAGCCCCAAGTGCTGCAGCAAGGCAATGGTCTTGTGCTGAATCTCGCCATGGAAAATCAACAGAATCAGTGTCGACTGCCCGATGTACGTCATCGCGCGCGTCAATACCGCAGACGTCATCATCAACCCCGCCAGCGCCCAGCAGATGTACACACCGATCACCGCCAGCGCACTGGTCCACAGCCAATGGTCATAGCGCCGCTGGGCCAGGTCCATGGTGTCCCAGGTCGGGATGAAAATCGCGAAGTACACCACCAGCGCCACCACCATGCTCAGCAGTGAACTCTGGTGTTTGCGCAGTACGTCCCGCAGCAGGTAGCCGAGGATGAAATAGGTGCTGCTGATCAACGTCACATCCAGGCTGAAGGGCAGCCCCGGCATCGTCCAGGTCTGGCCACCGACGGTGATCGGTACCTGCCAGAACCAGTCCAGGGTCCAGACCCCCAGCAGCAACTGCACGCCCACCACCACGCAACTCCACACCAGGGACAGGCCCAGGCGTTGCATCAGCCGCAGCATCACCCAGCCAAACAGCATCGCCGCCCAAAAGTGCGGCAAAAACCACAAGGCTTGCCAGGGCAGGGTATCCACCGAGGCATACAGCACGCCGCCAATGTCGGGCAGCAGCGGTTGGCCACGCAGGACATCGCGCACCAAGACGTACACCAGCATCGTGGTGAAGAAGGGCTTGAGCAGGGCATCGGCCTTGCGCACCGCCATTTCGACGAAGGGCTGCTCGGGCTTGAAGAACACCCCAGACAGGAAAAAGAACAGCGGCAAGATGAAGACCGCCAGTATCGGGTACAGCAAATTCGGGGAGTGCTCCACGAACCAACCATGCCCGAACACAATGATCAGGATGCCAATGCCCTTGGCAATATCCATTTGAATCCAGCGTTTTTTCACCTGACTGCTCCCACTCTATAAATCTGCTTTGCGCCACGGCTTGAGCCACAGGCCCATGCCCAGCAACACCACGGCCCCGGCCAGGGTGCTCAACCCCAGCTGTAGCCAAACGCCTTGAACCTTGAACAACACCAGCGCTGCCAAGCCCATCACCAGCCCACTCAACAACCAGTGCGGCTTCCAGGGCAGGGCCCCGAGCAAGCCCTGGCGCTGCATCAACAGCAACGCGGTGCACAGCACACCGGCGAGGGCGGCCAGCGGGATGCCCGCCAGGCCAAACACAAACGGCAGTACACCCAGCAGCAACACGTTGACCAGGCTGCCCAGCAATTCGCAACGCAGCGGCTGGCGGGTGTCGCCGGCGGCGTAGGCATAACGCGCCAGCAGGGCATTCCAGGCGCCGAATACCAACGGCACGGCAAACCAGGCCAGCAGCAGCGGCAGCGGCGAATCCACCGACTGCTTGGGCAGCAGCAACGCCACCAGGCTTGGCGCCGCCGCCACCAGGCCGACACCGGCGGGCAGGGTCAGCAGGCTGGCGGTTTCCAGGCCGCGCTTGAGCAGGGCCAGGCGCTCGTCGCCCTGGCGCCGGCTCATCATGCCCAGCAGCACCTGGTTGAGGCTCATCAGCGCAATCAGCGGCAAGTTCATCAGCTTGCGGGCCAGGTTGACCCACGTCACGGCGCCTTCACCCAACAGCGAAGCCACCAGCCGTTCAATCAATGCCAGGCCTTGGCTCGCGCCATTGCTCAGCAACAGCGGGCCGATGCGTCCGCCCAATTCGCGTAATTCCAGTGTCGAAGCCCGCAGCCGCCAAGGCCGCCAGCCCAGGTGCAACATCGACGGCAACAACGCCAGGGGCATCAGCAGGCTGCCGGTCAGGCAGGCCAACGCCAGCGAGTGCGGTTGCGTGGCGGTGCCGGCGAGGGCGAGGTAGGTCACCGGCGGCAGGTTGAACAGCAACGAGCCGAGCCCCGCGACCACAAAACGCTCGCTGGCCTGCAACGGAATACTGAACAGCGCATGCAGCATCAAGCCCGGCACGCTCCAGGCGAGGATCTGCAAGTTGCTGCTGGCCAGGCTGGTGGCGCTGGCCGCAAGCCCCGGGCCGAGCAGTTGCACCAGCCACGGCGCCAGCAACGTCAACAGCAGGCTGGTCACCAGGGCAATCAGCAGCAGCGCCGGAAACAACACCGCCAGCCAGTCCAGGCGTTCGCCGTCCTTGCGTTGCAGGTACAACGGCAGGGCGGCGGCACTCAGCACGCCACCGGCCAGCGACATGCGCAATGCTTCGGGCAAGAACAGCGCGATCAGGAACGCATCGCTGCGCTCGCCCGCACCCCAGGCCGCCACCAACAACCACTCACGGGCAAACCCGAGGCACAGCCCCAGCAAGGTCGCCAGGGTCAACCAGAACGCCGATCCAAGCATGCCTAGGGCCCGACGCTATCGGGCACGGGCTTGCGATACGCCACGGTCTTGACCTTTGGCAGGCGCGCCGGAAACAGTCGCCGCGCCTCCAGCACGTTGATCCCCACCATCAGCCAGAACAGCGCAATCATCACCAGGGCGAAGCTGAAGTAGTGGTCAAAAAAGCCGCTGACCAGCGCCGACAGAATCCCCGCCGTGCTGCCCAGCCAGATCGCGTTGTCCTTGGTCAGGCGGATCGGGCCGATTTCCGGCCGGGACTCACGCCACCAGCGCCAGGTCACGGCGATAAACAGCAGCATGCTGATCACGCCGGTCTTGTAGACGAAGTTCAGCCACAGGTTGGAGATCCCCAGCAAGTGCGTGCCCGGCACCGGCGGGTCAACCTTGAAGCCAATGCCCAGCGGGTAACTGGCCACGGCCTGAGGGAACATCCGGTACTCGTCAAAGCGCACTTCGGTACTCGCGTTCTGGGCCGAAAAGATCGTCGCCAGACGTTCCTGCAACGGCGGATACGACAGCACCAGCGCCACGGCCAACGCCAATCCGATCATCAGCAAACGCCCGGTGTACGGCACCCGGCGCGACGCCATCCAGATCAGTACCAGCGCCAGGCTGACCATCGCCCCCCGGCTACTGGCCAACAGCAAGGCCGCTGCGCCCAGGCAGGCAACGCCCAGGCCGAGGCCGCGTTTCCAGCCGGTGTTGGTGATGCCGTAGCAGAACGCCAACGGCAGCAGCAACGCCATGATCCCGCCGGTGGCGTTGGGATGCATCCACGGCGAACCCATCCGCGAGGCCATCGCACTCAGGCCCAGGGACAGGGTGTCGAGGCTGCCGTAGTTCATCAGGGTCAGGATCGGCAGCATGCCCGAGGCTGAGCGTGAGCGGATAAACACGCCGATGGACATCACCAGCATCGCCAGGGTGCCCAGCAGCAGCGCGATCACCAGGGTTTCGCGGTTTTTCTGCTCAACCAGCAGCTTGGCGGCGAGGAACAGCACCGACAGGTTCAGCAACCAGCGCAGCCAGTTCGCCAAGCCGCTGGCCTCGGCGGTAATGCTCACCTGGCCGACGATAAACGGCACCACCGTGAAGATCATCAGCCACATCAGCATGCGGTCGGTAGGGCGCCGCGACAGCGGTGGTGCGGCCGGCAGCCGCGAGAGGAAACCGTGCCAGATCACCGCGGCCCAGGTCAGGGCGATCAGCGCTTCGCTGACCGTACTGCGAATCCCCAGGTTAAGGGTGGAGTAGGGCATGAACGTCGCCACCAGGGCGAACAGTAGCAGCCCCCAGAACGGGAATCGCAAAATCGTCACGGCCGCGGCCAGGCCGATCACTGCCAGCACGGCCTTGGCTGGGGAAAGGAACAGGATCAACCCACCAAACAGCAGGCCGAAGAGGATGGCGACGAGGCTACTCAGTGAGATTCTCAATTCAATTCCTCGATCAGTTCGGCCAGGCGCCGACGGTAGGCCTGGTGGTTGAAGCGTTCGGCCCAGCTGCGTAACTGTTCAGGTGGCTGTTCAACGGGTTGGTCGGCCAGGTGCAGCATCAATTGCACTAATGCTGCGCCGTCGGTGGGTGAAAAACGCGGCGCCAACGGCGGGGTGATTTCATCCAGCGAGGTACCGCTGGCCACCGCGACCGGGGTGCCGACGCTCAGGGCTTCGATCACCGGCAAGCCAAAGCCTTCCGCGTAAGAAGGCTGCCACAGGCGCGAGGCCTTGCGGTAGAGGCCGTGCAACTCGGCATCGGACAAACCGCTCAACGCGCGTATCCCGGGATAGCCGCGTTGCGCTTCGGGCAAATGCTCCAGGCTGCCCACCAGCACCAACTCCGGCACGCTCGGTGATTGGCTGCGCGCCTGGTGCCAGGCGTCCACCAGGAACGGCACGTTCTTGCGCAATTCCCGGGTGCCCACCAGCAGCCAGTAGCGCTCGGGCAACTGCCGGGCCGAGAGGTCCGCCGGAAGACCGACAAAGCCGACCACCTGATTGGGCAACACCCGAATCTTGCCCGCCGCCTTGGGAAACAGCCGCGCGGTTTCATCGGCGCTGTACTGCGAAGGTGTCCACACCCGGTCTGCCGTGTGCACTGCATAGGTGATCGACAGGCGATCGCTGGCCTTGTAGATCATCGCCTTCAGGCGATTGGCGTGGTAGTTGTCCAGGGTGATCTGAAACAGATCATGCAGCAGCACCACGGTACGCAGGCCTTTGGGTTTGGGCGGCAGCGGCAGGCCCATATTGAAGGTGCTGATGTACACGTCGATACGCTCGTCGCGCAGGGCCTTGGGTAAGAATCCTGCCTCGAAACGCAGGCGCTGATGAGGCTGGTGCATCGCCGTTTTGGCGCAGCCCCAGTCCGGGCAATGGGCACTCAGGCGCAACTCATCGCCCAGCGGCGCCACGCTAAAGCGCTCAAGCTCGATGCCGGGCATGGCGCGCAGGGCATCTTCCAGGGCGTACACCTGGCGGCTGATGCCCGATTGCGGCGAGGTGCCGACGGTGCGGTAATCGAGGCCTACGCGCATACCGGCTCCTTTTGGCTCAGGGGCGACAGTTGCGCGTAAACCTGTTCCAGCTGGCTGGCGGCAACGCTCCAGTCATGGGCGCGGCGCACATAGGCGCGACCGGCTTCGCCCATCGGGGCTGCGACTTCAGGTTGTTGCAGCAGGCGCACCACGGCGTCGGCCAGGCTGTCGGCGGTTTGGCCGCCGAAGTAGTCCAGGCCTTCCACCAGGTCCAGGCCCGACACGCCTTGGTCAGTACTCGCCAGCGGCAGGCCGGCGGCCAGGGCTTCAAGCACCTTGAGCTTGGAGCCGCCGCCATGACGCAACGGCGCCAAAAACACCGAGCAGCTCGATTGCAGCGCCAGCAGGTTGGGGACAAAACCTTGCCACTCGATGCGCCCGTCTTTCCAGCGTTCGCGCCAGCTTTGCGGCATGCCGAAGCCGCAGACACTCATGCGTGCGTCCGGGCAGCGGGCCCATACCTTCGGCAGGATTTCATCCAGTGCCCACTCGATGGCATCGACGTTGGGTGCGTATTCGTAGTTACCCAGAAACAGCACGCGGCGGGTCGTTGGGTCCGGGCGGGCGGCGGCGAAGTGCGCGCAGTCCACGCCGTTGACCACCACCGGCACCGGTTTTCCGGCAATCTGCGCCAGGGTCTGGGCGTCGGCTTCAGTCACCGCGACTACTTGCGCTGCCTGGCGCATCACCCGCCGTTCCCAGCGGCCGTAGCGCCATTGATCGTAACGAATAAACGGCAGGGCCCAGCCGGGAAGACGGTCGTAGGTGGCCGCGCCAAGGGACGATTCGACGTTGTGTTCGGTCAGCACAAACGGCTGGGAGTGACGGGCAAGCGCATCTTCATAGGGCTGGAAGGTATAGGTGTGTTCGATCTGTACCACATCCCAATGCTCGGTCAGCAATCGCTCGAAGGTGTCCTGCAAGGCATCCGACAGCCCATTCACACTGGCCAGCAACGGGTAGGGCGCAAACAGCCCGGCCAGCAGGGTTTTCAGGCTGCGCAGCGGGCGCCTTGGCAGGATGATCACCTGCTCCAGAAACGCTTCCAGCACCTGGCGATCGGTGAGAGACACCGCGTGCTTGTCATGCAACAGCAAGGTGATCCGGTGCCCGCGCGCAGCCAGGCTGCGCAGCAAATGAAACTGGCGCGTCTTGCCGCCGCTGGTAGCGGGCCAAGGCGAGTAGGGCAGGATCCAGAGGATGCGCATGGGTGGCTTCAATCCCATAACAGAATTTGCAGGTTCGGCTTGACCGGTACGTCCAGTCCGTTGGTGCCACTCAAGGGTGTTTCGGTGCCGCGTAACGGGTCATACAAGGTGGCAGTGGTCATGCCCGGCAAGTGCGCGCTGCCGCCACGGGCCGACCAGAAGAACCACACTTTGCGCCCGTCGGCACGGGTCCAGCCAATGCTGAACAGGCCGTCGGGCAACTGGTCGGCAGTGGGTGGTTCGCCGGGGGTCAATTTAGGCCCGCTCACCTGAAGGAAATTCTGCAAAGCGGTATACGACGGCTTGGGATTGGTGTCGATATCCAGCAAGCCATAACTCTGGTCACGCACGCTGGCGCGCTGGTCCAGGTCGCTCAGGGTGAACAGGAAAATCTTGTCGAAATCCAGCGCGCTCATCAGTGCGATGCGGCGCACGATGTAGTCGGCCTGGCCTTGTGGGGTGATGAAATCCTGCAGCTCTTTCGGGCCCTTATAGGTCGACCAGCCCCACTCGGTGCTCCACAGGGTCTTGACCCCGGCCGCTCGCAGTTTCTGGTTGAGGGCGCTGGTCTTTTCGACAAAGTCCAGGTTCGACGGTGTGTTGCCTTCGGGCAATTGGGTGTAGGGGTGATAGGACATGACGGTGTTCAGGCTCGGCACGCTCAGTTGCAGCAGGCCGTCGAGCATGTTCTGGCCATTGGGCATTTCACTGAAGAACGCCATGCCGGCGGCCACCACCGGTTTGTTCGGGTTCACCACCCGCAGCGCGGCGGCGGTGACTTGCAAGAGGTTGGCGTAGCCGGCCGGGTCGGCGGCGGGGCGCCAGAACCCCAGCAGGTTCGGCTCGTTCCATACCTGCCAGGCATCCACGCTGGGGTAACGCTGGGACAGCAACGCCATGCGGTTGGCGAAGATGCTCGGGTCCTTGGGCGGGAACTGGTCCTGATAAGGCGAGGAGGCCGGCGCGGTGGTGGCGAACTTCGCCGAGCCCACCAGGTAGAACACCGACTTGATCTGGTTCTGCTGCAGCTTGTTCACCAGCTCGTCGAGGGTGGCGAGGTTGTACTGGTTCTCGGCGGTTTCCAGTTGGTCCCAGTGCAGGTCCAGGCGCACCCATTCCAGGCCCAGGGCCTTGAGGCGGTCAATCTGCTTTTGATAACGCTCAGGGCTGAACCACAGGAACTGCGCGTTCACCCCCAAAAAATCCTTCCACACGATCTCTTTGGTGCCCTTGAGCACATGGCTCTCTGCATCGGCCGGGCGGCCCCAGAGAAAGGCGGTCAAACCCAGTGCGGCGACCACCACAAGGGTCGCCAGGTAAGTCCGTTTACGCGCCATGGTTGCCTCCTGCAATGGCTTGTTCAAACAGGGCCACGAACTTCTGCGCGGTCAACGGCCACAGCCGTTCACGGCCAATCGCGGCGGCGCGCTCGGCCCAGTCCCGGGCCTGCTGCGGGTTGCGTGCGAGCAACAGCAATTGCTCGCTCAACGCCGCCACATCGCCTTGTGGGTAGATGGCGCCATTGCCGCTGGCGACTTCCTCGGCAAACGCCCGGGCATCAGACGTGATTGCGCCGCGCCCGCAGGCGGCTGCCCACGACAATGCGCCGCTGGTACCGCGCTGGCGGCCCAACAGGCCAAGCTTTTTCGATTCGCGATACGGCAGCACCATCACATGGTGCGCCTGGATCGTCTGCGGGATTTCGCTGGCCGGCAAATTCAGCCGCCAGTCGATGGAGCCCGCCAGGCCGAGTTCGGCGATCTGGCTTTTCAACTGCTCCAGGTAATTGCCGCCTGCGCCAAACGCCATTTCGGCGGCAGTGCCACCGGCCAGGGTCAGGCGCACACGGTCACGCAATTCAGGGGCTTTTTCGAAGACGGCGGCCAATGCCTGCAACAGGTCTTCGATGCCTTTGCCACGGTAGATAAAACCAAAATACAGCAGGTGCAGCGTGTCCAGTGGCGGCAAGGCCACCGGCGCAATATCCAGGTTGGCGTGGTTGATCACCGCCACCTTGCCTGCGGGCAATTGCATGCGCGCAGTCAGGCAGTCGGCGCCCAGGCGGGTGAGGGTCACCAGCCGGGTCAGGCCCTGGGCGACGTGACGTTCTTCGCGCAGGGTCAAGGGATCGGCCAGCACCACCGCCGCCTGGGGCAATGGGCTGGGCAAGGATTCCAGCAGGTTCAGCGGAAAGGGCAATTGCTCGCGCCGCCAGACCATGCGTTCCGGGTCATGCACCGTGGCGGTCAACGGCAGCGCAGGGTAGGCCTTGCGCAATTCGCGCAGGGCCAAAAACTCCCCCAGCCGCCCACCGCCCAGCTCGGCGTGGACCAGGTCAACACCCTGCCAGTCGAAACCGGCAATGGCTTGCTTGATCGACGCCGTGCTGCCGACCACGCCCGTCAAGGGCGTAGCCACCTCGACGCCCAGTTGCTCCAGTGCCGTCTTGAAATGGTTCGCGTAGTCGGCGATCCCGTTCTTTTCCGGCGGCAGGGGAGCGAGCAGGGCGATGCGCATCAGAACGAACCCCGGTACTTGGCGATGTTTTTCAGCACCTTGACCGGCACCTCGAACTTGCGGCGGTTGATGATGATGCCATCCACCTTGCCGAACGCCGTGGTGAGGATCGACAGCGCGTGTTCCACCACCGGCACCGTGCTTTTTTGCGCTTCTACAACCAGCGCAATCAGGTCGGCACGGCGCAGGTTGATGAAGGCGTCGCGGTTGTCCAGCAGCGCCGAGGCATCCAGCAACACCACCTGGCCCGGAATCGCCGGCTCAACACCGCCGACCCGCACCCGCACACCGTTCTCTTCCAGCAACTGGCGCAACTGCTCCACGATAAAACTCACGCCTTCACCGTGTCGCGCCGAGGTCAGCCCCAGGGTCAGGCCCTGTTCGGCAATACGCTCCAGCGGCAGCAAACCGTACAAGCGATAAATGCTCGCGTTGAAGGCGTTGGTGCTTTGCGCGGTGCTGGTGTCCAGCTCCGGCAGCGTGGTCCACAGTGGCAGGCCGAACTTGCCTTCCACCAGGCCGCCGTCGTGGATCCGTTGATCCAGCAGGTAGCACAGGTAGATCACCAGCAGCCCCACCACGATCGAGAACGGGATCGCCAGCAACAGCATCAGCAGGGTTTTCGGGAAGACGCGCCCAGGGTTCAGGGTGGCTTCTTCGATCACCGCGATGTTACTGATTTGGCTCTTGTCCAGTTCACGGTCGATCCGCGATTTTTCCAGGCTGTCCACATACAGCGCGTAGTTTTTCTCGGTGCCGTTCAGCTCACGGGCCAGGCGTGCCAGTTCCGGCTCAATGGCCAGGGCATCCTTGCGTTGGGCTTCCAGTTCCGTCAGTTGTTTTTGCTGTTGCACCAACTGTGTACGCAGGGACTGGTTGCGGCTGGTCTCATCCAGCAGTACCCGTTGCAGGTGGATCTCCAGGGTGTTCGGCGCGCGGTTCTCGGAGCTTTGCACCGTGTCGCTTTCACCGGCAACCTGGGCCTGCATGGCACGGATCGAGGCGTCCAGGGCTTTGACCGGCGGCGCGTTATCCGTGTAGGTACGCATCATGTCGGCTTTTTCCAGGAGCTTCTGGTTCAGCAGGCGACGCAAGTCTTGTTGCTGCGGGTTCAGCGCGATCTGGCGAACCGTGGTCACCTCTTTGGGCTGGCCCTTGAGTTGTTCACGGGTGCTCTGCAACGCCACGTCGGAGGAGGCGATCAGGCGAGTGGAATTGAACACTTCGCCGCGCAGCACGTTGATCCGCTCGGACAAGTCTTCCAGGCGGTCAGTGATGCTCGACGCGCCAATGTCGTTCAAGTGCGTGAGGATCTGCTCCTTGTAGCTCTTGATCTGGGCAGCGCTGGAAGACACCTGGCCTTCATAGAACGCGTACAGGCTCTTGCGGCCCAGGGCCTGGGTGCGCTCGTCGATGTAGGTTTCGACCCAGTCCTTGACCACCGCCTGGGCGATTTGCGGGTCATCCCAGGTGAAGCTGATGTCCATCACCGTGGAGCCGATGGCGTGGGTCACGTCGAAGTTTTTCTCCAGGCTTTTCGCCAGGCGTTCCACCGGGGTGGTTTCCTCAACGATGCCGACGGTTTCCAGTACCACTCGTACGCCGTCAAATACCGCGCTGATGCCTTTTTTGACGTACCACTTGGTGCGCTTCCACACGCCTTCCGGCGGCTGCATCTTGTCCATCACGTCCAGGTAATGCTCGGCCACTGCACGCACGATGGGGCGCCCGGTCAGCAGGCGTTCTTCGTCGACAATCGGGTCGCGCTGGGTGCTCGGCATGACGATCGGCTGACGGTTGTCGACCTCGATCGGCATCGTCGAGTCACGCCCTGGTTTTACCAGCAGCCGCGCGGTGGATTCATACTTGGCCGGCAGCAAAAACGCCCCCAGCAAAATGATCACCAGCGCAGCAAGCGCGGCCAGTTTGAACTCGTGCTTGAAGATGAAGAACAGACGCAGAAGATCACGAAAAGAACGGATCTCGATCATGGGATGTCGCTCCTTTAGTGGTTCGTGGTGTAGCTGTAGCCCACACCAATGGATTTGGTGAAGGGAATCAGCTGGTTCAGGTAAGTGTCCACGCCCTGGATCCGTTCGCCGACGTTGGACTTGGGTACAAACACCACGTCACCGCGTTGCAGCGTCACGGGCTTGCGGCCCAGTGCGCCGTTCTTCAGGTACTGGCTGAAATCCAGGAAGTAGGCGTGATAGATACCTTGGCCATCTTCACGCAACAGGGCGACCATGCTCGCGTTGCCCACCGAGCTCACGCCGCCGGCACCGAGAATCGCCTGCTCCATGGTCGGGGCCGTTGCGATGGAGATAGCCGACGGGTTTAACACCGCGCCGCCGACGATCACCGTGTTACCCGGCGCCTGGTTGATGTTCACCGTCACCCGGGGTTCGCGATACACCGGTGCGAGCTTCTGGCTCAGCTCGGCGGCGACTTCCGCCGGCGTTCGCCGCGCCACCTGGACCGGGCCCAGGAAGGGGTAGTTGATCTTGCCGTCGTTCTGCACGGTGTACAGCGTCAGCTCGTAAATCGTGCTGACGTTGAACGCCGACAGGGTCGGCATTTCCCCGGCATCGCGCACGATACGCAGTTGGTCGCCGATGCGGATACGCTCCACGGCCGGCGGCAACTGGGCCATGCGGTCGAGGGCCTGCTTGCCCTCATCCACCGTTTTCCCGTCGGGCGCGACGATCCGCGCCGGGGTATTGCAGGCGGCCAATGCCATCATGGCCAGGACGAGCAAGGTTCGTTTCATCAAAGGGGTCTTCCTGTAGGTCATGATGCTCACCTCCAATAACCGGGGAACATGCTGATGCGCCGCTTAAGGGCGAGGGGGAGCTGGCGCTCCAGATGGCCCAGCCGGTAGCCGAGCAATTTGAACGCGCTGCGCACCAGTACTTCGGGTACGCGGTGCAATGCACCGGCTTCGCGTAATGCTCGAAGCTCGGCCAGTACATAGCGTTTACCTTCACCGCCGGCATCGCCAAAAGCCTGGCGGATCCACGGCTCGCGGCCGTAGAAAACACCAATGTCGAAGTAGCGGTGAAACTCATCCATGAGACGGTAATCGTGGGAGTGATAGACCAGGGCGGTGGCGGCGTAGCGCACCTTGTAGCCTTCCAGCAGCATGCGGGCGGCGACGTAGGCGTCCTCGCTGCCGATCACATCCGCGGGGAAGCCACCGACGGCTTGCAGGGCGCTGCGTCGGTACACCGAAAACGAATCCGAGCTGAAGCAGGTCTTGATCCCAAGCTCCGGCGCATCAGCCAGGCTTTTGCTGCGGCTTTGCGGCGGGTAATTGAAGCGGCGTGACTGGGCGCCCAACACACCGGCGTCCGGGTGCGGCAATTGGCGGCCATAAGCAACGCCGTTGAGCGGGTCCAGCTCCAGCTCGCCCACCAGGTTGGCGAAGGTCTCGGGGGCGGCGGGGATCGCGTCCTGGGTCATGACGATCAGCGCGTCGCCGTCGACTTGTTCGCTGGCCCAGCGGCGGGTGCCGCCATGGTTGAAATCCTTGGCATCGATCACTTCGACCCGTACGCCGAACTCGCGAAAACGCGCCACGGTGTCATCGCTGGAGGCGCTGTCGACCACCAGGGTTTCGTCCGGTTGCAGGGTTTGCATGCGCAGCGCCGGCAGCAGCCTGTCCAGGTAGCTGGCCGCGTTGCGGGTCGGGATGATCAGGGCGGTACGCATATCAAGGCTTCACTTCTGCGGGCGCACGCCCGTAGATATCGTCAAAGCGCACAATGTCGTCTTCCCCCAGGTACTCGCCGCTCTGCACCTCGATCATCACCAGGTCGATGATGCCGGGGTTGGTCAGGCGGTGCTTGTGCCCGGCCGGAATGTAGGTGGACTCGTTGGCGTTGATCAGGAATTCACGGTCGCCGTTGGTAATCATCGCCGCGCCGCTGACCACTACCCAGTGCTCGCTGCGGTGATGGTGCATCTGCAACGACAGCGAGGCACGAGGCTTGACCACGATGCGCTTGATCTTGAAGCGGCTGCTTTCTTCCAGCACGGTGTAGGTGCCCCACGGCCGGGTCACGGTGCGGTGCAGGCTGAACGCCGGATGGTTCTGGCGCTTGAGCTCGGCGACGATGTAGCGCACGTCCTGGCTGCGGTTGGCGTCGGCGATCAGGATCGCGTCCGGGGTGTCGACGATGATCAGGTTGCTCACGCCCACCGCGCCCAATACGCGCTTGGGCGAGTCGATGTAGCAGTTGTGCACGTCGTGCAAAATCGCTTCGCCATTCACCTGGTTGCCATTGGCGTCGCTCGGGGTCAGTTGGCGTACGGCGTCCCAGGAGCCGATATCGCTCCAGCCGATGTCGCAGGGCACCACGGCCACTTGCGCGGATTTTTCCATCAGCGCCACGTCGATCGAAATATCGGGCGCGGTGCCGAAACCTTCGGCGTTCAATTCACGCTGGCGGCAGTTGTTGTTATTCAGGCTGTGGCTGTGGTCGAGGGCGGCCTTGGCGGCGTCCAGAACAGCGGGGGCGTGCAGCGCCAGTTCCTCCAGCAGGGTGCTCGCCTTGAAACAGAACATCCCGGCATTCCACAGGTGTTTGCCGCCGTCCAGGTAACCCTGGGCGGTGGCCAGGTCGGGCTTCTCGACGAAGCGCTTGACCCGGAAACCCTGGCCCAGTGCTTCGCCTTGTTCGATGTAGCCGAAGCCGGTTTCCGGGCGGTCGGGCTGGATGCCGAAGGTCACCAGGTAGCCGGCTTCTGCAAGTTCACGGGCTTGCGTGACGGCGTCGGCGAAGGCGCTTTCATCGAGAATAAGATGGTCGGCAGGCAGGATCAGCAACTGCGCTTCACCGCCAAAATTTTCCTGCACATGCAGGGCGGCCACGGCGATCGCGGCGGCGGTATTGCGACCAAACGGCTCCAGCAACAGGTCGAGGGCCAGGTGGGTCTTGTTCACCACGCGGTAGTCATCGAGGGTGCGAAACAGCAGGTCGCGGTTGGTCACCGTCAGCACGCTTTCCACGCCCGGCAAGTGGCTGGCCCGCAGGAAGGTCTTCTGCAACAGGCTCTGGTCATCATGCATGCGCATGAAGGGCTTGGGCATGTTCTGGCGCGACACCGGCCACAGGCGAGTGCCCGAGCCACCGGAAATGATGCAGGGAATTAATCCGTTGAGAGCGTTCATCAATAGACTTCCTTGGTCGAAAGGACGGCCGGGACCGTCATGAAAACGATGTACAAGTCGAACCACACCGACCACTTCGAGATGTACTCCAGGTCGTACTCAACGCGTTTCTGAATCTTGAACAGCGTGTCGGTCTCACCACGATAGCCGTTGATTTGCGCCCAGCCCGTGATGCCTGGTTTCACCCGGTGCCGCGAGCTGTACTCGCTCACGGCCACTTCGTAGGGCACCCCGGCGGCCTTGGTGGCGGTGGCGTGTGGGCGCGGGCCGACCATCGACATGTTGCCCAGCAGCACGTTGAACAGCTGCGGCAACTCATCGATGCTGGTCTTGCGAATAAACCGGCCCACGCGGGTGATGCGCGGGTCGCCACGGGTGGTCTGGCGGTCGGCGTTGAAGTCGCTCATCTCGGCGTACATCGAGCGGAACTTGAACACCCGGATCACGTTGTCGTTGTAGCCAAAACGGTTCTGGCGAAACAGCACCGGGCCTTTGGAATCGAGCTTGATGGCAATCGCCGTAATCAACATGATCGGCGACAACGCCACCAGGCCCAGGGTTGCCAGAATCAGGTCTTCGCAGCGCTTGATAAACGGCGACCAGCCCCGCAATGGCACGTGGGACGTGTTGAACATCAGGATGCCGCCGACATCGGTGATGCGGCTGTGGCCATAGCGCAGGGCGGCCATGTCGGGCACCAGCATGACGTTGACCGACATCTGCCGCAGGCGCTTCACCAGCCCGTTGATCCGCTGTTCGGCGGCCCAGGGCAGGGTGATCATCACCTGGTTGACCTGCTCGGAGCGGATCAGTTTTTCCAGGTCGCGGGTATTGCCCAGCAGCGGCAGGTTGCTCAGTTCCTTGGGGATACGCTCGGTGCGGTCGTCGATAAAACCGATCAGGCCGGAGCGGATATCACCGTTGCGCTGCAAGTGGTCGGCCACGTGCACGGCGGTGTCGGTGAAACCGAGGATCACCGTGCGTTGCAGGTATTTGCCGTTCGTCATCAGGTTGCGGAACAGGCGCAGCATCACCATGCGTTCCAGCCCGAACAAACCCAGGCTGGTGACAAACCAGAACGCCAGGTTACGCGGGCTCAACTGCGGGAACATCAGCAGGATCTGGTACATGAACAGCAAAATGCAAAACGCGGAAGACCAGGCCACCAGCATGGTGCGAAACCGCAGCCGGTTGCTGAACAACTCCTCGGAATACACCCCCATGGCCTGGAACAGAATAATCGTCAGGATCGCGAAGAACAGCAGCAAGCCGAGAAAGTGGGCGCGCAGCTCGGAGGCCATCGGTTCTGGATAAAACAGCAGGATCAGTGCAGGTAAAACCGCGGTGAAGCCGTGCATCAATTTTACGAACACAACAAAGAATTCAATGAAACCGGCCCGGGTCAAAAACAGGCTGTCGACTGACGACTTCTCGCGCATAAAAACATCCCTCATTGCACACCAGGGCTTCCATGTTCGGCTGCTCATCCATAAAGGCAGGGCTTGCTTTATAAGTGGCGCCAGACGAACAGCTGCTTCGCTGGGTAATACGCAATTACCTATCTATTTGCAGGGAATTTGCGGGGTTATGGCTAAATGATGGTGCCCTTTAATTGATTCGTCAAGGTTTTGACTTTTTTATAAGAGTGGCGTCCTAGACCTGTCGGGCACTCTTCCGCACGACAGTTTGTTGACTGTCTTGGTCGGATTCTCGGGTTTTTCGAGAACAAAATGCTGGCGTTTTGGAGTGTAGAAACAAACTTGGGAATTTTCCTGCCGTGGAGGAAAACATTTTTTTGACGGGGGTGGAATGCGGGGGTTTTGGGGGACAAGCGACGAGTGGTGAGGGCGCAGGGCCTTCACCACATCGGGGCGTACTAAGCTTGATGGCTGCCTTTGAAATTGACGGTCAGGTTGCGCTTTTTAAGCCTTGCGCAGGTGCAAACACTCAATTGAACGGTCTACCGTGGTCTTGGCAATTTCCAGCAAGTGCCACACCGCCAACAACTTGGCTCACTCGGGGCTTTGCAGCAGTTCGCCGCAATCGAGTGCGGTGGCCGAGGCGCTGCTGAGCAGGCTTGCGGTGTAGAGCAGGGAGTCTTCGAAGCTCAGGTCTTCGTTCACGGTGTGGAAGCCCTGCGAGGGCAGGTAGTGTTCGAGGGCGCGATTGAAGGCGGCGCGGTTTTTTAGCAGGTCGAGGGG
>NZ_NIXO01000064.1 GCF_002204795.1 Pseudomonas sp. K2I15 | reverse complement strand
CGGGCTGTTTGACGTTTATTTTTGCCATCATTTTTTGCGAACGATCGACGTGAAACAGCCTGATTACGGTTCATAATGTGTCAACCATGTCCCCGCACATGTGTCCACCATGTGTCCGGTCCGTACAAAGGAGCCCAAAAGTAACCAAAAGGCTCTTGCCCCACCACTCGGCACCTCGCTTGGGCTCGGTGTGCCCTCTCTCCGGTATTACTGCGCGGGCCGCCGCGACGGGGCGTCCCTGCCCCGTCGCGGCTAAACCGGCGTCCTGCCGGTTTACCCGCTCCGTACTACCTGCGTTCGGCCAGCGTGGTTTAACGGGGCGCCTAAGATCAAGATCAAGATCAAAAGCAAGAGCACAGCGGCCTACCGGCCGGCTTGAGTGTGTAGAAGCAAAGGCAAATCAAAAGCCAAAGCGGGCACGCTCCCACATTTTGGACCGCGTGTGCCCTTGCTCTTGCCGTTGTTCTTGCTCTGGCTTTTACCACTCAAGCCGGCCGGTAGGCCGCTGTGCTCTTGATCTGCTTTTGATCTTGATCTGCGGGCCCCGTTAACCACGATGGCCTTCGTTCCGGCATGCCGAGCCTAGGCGAGGCACCGAGTGGTGGGGCAAAGACCTTTTGGTTACTTTTGGCTGGGCCGGCATTCCGGGCGTTTGCCAAAAGTGAACCGCTGTAAGAGCGGAACTCTAAGTCGCCGTTACCTGAATAACGGATATGTACTCAGTCAACCAGCCCAACAGAGCGCAGAGACTCAAGCTGCAATAGCCGTGTGTCCGCCAGTACATGGGCAACTGATCCGCCGCCATCGCAGACAAGCCAGCCCCACACTTGATCTCCATAAGGCTCAAGCCCCCCTGCAACCTTGAGGGTTTTCTCCACGCAAAAAAAAGCGGCGCACCGACCAAGTGCGCCGCAAAAATGCCGTAGAACACAGCAACAACGATTCGGTAAATCCAATCAGTCCAGCAGGGCCAACGCCTGGGCGGTGGTTTCCTGGATACGTGCCCAGTCTCCGTTCTTGACCCACTCAGGGTCCAGCATCCAGCTACCGCCCACGCACATCACATTCTTCAAGGCCATGTAGCTCTTGATGTTGGCCGGGCCAACACCGCCAGTCGGGCAGAATTTCACTTCGCCAAACGGGCCGCCCAGGGCCTTGATGGCCGCCACGCCACCGCTGACCTCAGCCGGGAACAGCTTGAAGCGGCGATAACCCAGGCCATAACCTTCCATGATCCCGGACGCATTGCTGATGCCCGGCAACAGCGGAATCGAGCTGTGTACCGAGGCTTCCAGCAGGTCGCGGGTAATCCCCGGGGTGACGATAAATTGCGAACCGGCCACTTCCGCTGCTTCCAGCATCTGGCGATCCAGCACGGTACCGGCACCGGTGCACAGCTCTGGACGCTGCTCACGCAACACCTGGATGGCCTTGAGGCCGAATTGCGAACGCAGGGTCACTTCCAGTGCGGTCAAACCACCGGCAGCCAGGGCATCGGCCAGGGGCAGAATGTCCTGTTCACGGGCAATGGTGATCACCGGCAAAATCCGCGCTTTTGCGCAGAGGCTGTCGATCAAGGCAACTTTGTCCGCCATGGAAACGGTAGGTTGAGGGCTGTTCATCGCGGCTGATCCTTGGCTCATAGGCACCAGTAAATCTCTAAAGTAGGTTGCAAAAACGCGCGTATCGGCATGGCAGCAACGTCGTCACTGGCCAGCGCGGCGCTCAAGGTGGTCAATTTCGAGCTGCCGGAAATCGACAGCACGGTGTAGTGGGCGGTGGCCAGCAACGCGCGACTCATGGTCAGGCGCTGGTGCGGCACGGTCGGCGCCAGCATCGGCCAGCAACGACGGCTGCCGTCCGGCTTCAGGGCTTCAGCCAGGTTCGGGCTGTTGGGGAACAGCGACGCGGTGTGGCCGTCGTCGCCCATGCCCAGTACCAGCACGTCAATCGCCGGCAACTCGGCCAGCAGGCGATCGGCCTGCTCGGCAGCCTGGTCCAGGGTGGCGGCGACGCTGTACAGGCTCAAAAACTTCGCCTTGGCCGCCGGGCCTTGCAGCAAATACTTCTTCAACAGGCCGGCATTGCTGTCGGCATGTTCCACCGGTACCCAGCGCTCGTCGGCCAGGGTGATGGTCACTTTGGACCACTCCAGGCCTTGCTTGGCGAGGTTCTGGAAGAACGCCACCGGGCTGCGGCCACCGGACACCACCAGGGTGGCTTCGCCACGGGCACTGATGGCGGTGCGCAGTTGTTCGGCCACGTCGTTGGCCAGGCCATCGGCCAGCAACGCCGCGGTGCGGTACTCATGGGCGGTTACACCCTGAGGCAGTTTCAGTTCAGATATCGCCATACCAAGACCTCCCATCCCGCGTGATCAGTGCAATTGAGCTCATCGGCCCCCAGGACCCCGCCGCATACGGCTTGGGCGCATCACCGGACTTTTTCCACCCGGCGATCAACTGGTCACACCACTTCCACGCGGCTTCGATTTCATCTTTGCGCACAAACAGGTTCTGGTTGCCACGCATTACTTCGAGCAACAACCGCTCGTAGGCATCGGGAATCCGTGCGCTGCGATAGGTGTCGGAAAAATTCAGTTGCAGTGGGCCACTGCGCAGTTGCATACCCTTGTCCAGGCCCTGTTCCTTGGTCATCACACGCAAGGAAATACCTTCGTCCGGTTGCAGGCGGATGATCAGTTTGTTGCTGATCTGCAAGCGCTGCTCGGGGGCGAAGATGTAGTGGGACGGTTCCTTGAAGTGGATGACGATCTGCGACAGCTTTTGCGGCATGCGCTTGCCGGTGCGCAGGTAGAACGGCACCCCGGCCCAACGCCAGTTACGAATATCGGCACGCAGGGCGACGAAGGTTTCGGTGTCGCTCTGGGTGTTGGAGTTCTCTTCTTCCAGGTAACCCGGCACCGGCTTGCCGGCGCTGTAGCCAGCGATGTATTGGCCGCGCACCACTTGGGTGGTCAGGCCGTCCGGGCTGATAGGCGCCAGGGCCTTGAGCACCTTGACCTTCTCGTCACGAATACTGTCGGCAGACAGGTCGGCCGGCGGGTCCATGGCGATCAGGCAAAGCAGTTGCAGCAGGTGATTCTGGATCATGTCCCGCAGTTGCCCGGCCTTGTCGAAATAGCCCCAGCGACCTTCGATGCCTACTTGCTCGGCCACGGTGATTTCCACGTGGGAGATGTAGTTCTGGTTCCACTGGGTTTCAAACAGGCTGTTGGCAAAACGCAGGGCGATCAGGTTCTGGACGGTTTCTTTGCCCAGGTAGTGGTCGATGCGGTAGGTGCGGTTTTCCGGGAAAAACTGCGCCACGGCGTCGTTGACCTTGCGCGACGAATCGAGGTCCGAGCCGATCGGTTTTTCCAGGACCACGCGGGTGTTTTCCGCCAGGCCGACCTTGGACAGGTTCTCGCAGATTGCGCCATACACCGCCGCCGGGGTGGCGAAGTAGGCAATCAGGCGTTGTTCGGTGCCGGCGTGTTCTGCCAGGGCGACGTAGTCGTCGGCCTTCAGGAAGTCGACGTGCAGGTACGTCAGGCGGGCCAGGAAGCGCTGGGCGACGGTTTCGTCGAGTTCCTTGCCAACGTAGCTACGCAATTCTTTTTCGATGTGAGCCAGGTGCTGTTGCTCGGAACCGGCCTCACGGGCCAGGGCCAGGATGCGCGTGTCTTCGTGCAGGAGACCCGCACCGTCGAGTTGATAGAGGGCAGGAAATAACTTGCGCAGCGCCAGATCACCCAAGGCGCCAAACAGGGCAAAGGTGCAGGGTTCTACGGTTATCGAAGGCATGATGTTTGTTCTTTTATCAAGTTAAGCTACAAATACCTTTTTTTAAGGCATCACTCAAGGAAAAATGTAGTAATAACCACAACATTTTCCCGAAAAACGTATTCCGAGTGGTGGTGTTCAACTACCCTCAGTAGGATAGGCCACCGCAAAGGGCCGCTCGTCGATTGGTTGACGACCCTTATTTGCATCGTCGCCCTAAGGAAACATGAATGGACCGCGTGCGAAATCTACTGGAACAGATCCAGAAACGCCTCGAAGAACTGAACAAGGCTGAACGTAAAGTCGCCGAGGTCATCCTGCTCAACCCGCAGCAGGCGACCCGCTTCTCTATCGCCGCCCTCGCCCAGGCCGCTTCGGTCAGCGAACCTACAGTGAACCGCTTCTGCCGCTCGTTCGGCGTGAGTGGTTACCCTGAACTTAAATTGCAGCTGGCGCAAAGCCTGGCCAGTGGCGCGGCATATGTCAGCCGCGCGGTGGAGGCCGATGATAACCCCGAGGCCTACACCCAAAAGATCTTTGGCAGCGCCATCGCGTCGCTGGACAGCGCCTGCCAGGCCCTGGACCCGAACCTGATCAGCAAGGCGGTCGACCTGCTGATCCAGGCCCGGCAGATCCACTTCTTTGGCCTGGGTGCTTCGGCACCGGTGGCCATGGACGCCCTGCACAAGTTTTTCCGTTTCAACCTGTCGGTCACGGCCCATGCCGATGTGTTGATGCAACGGATGATCGCCTCGGTGGCCCACACCGGGGAGTTGTTCGTGATCATTTCCTACACCGGGCGTACCCGCGAGTTGGTGGAAGTGGCGCGTATTGCGCGGGAAAACGGTGCTTCGGTATTGGGTGTGACCGCCGAGAACTCGCCGCTGGCCAAGGTCAGTACGGTGAGCCTGAACATTCCGCTGCCGGAAGACACCGACATCTACATGCCGATGACGTCGCGGATCATTCAATTGACGGTGCTGGATGTGTTGGCGACGGGCATGACCTTGCGCCGCGGGGTGGATTTCCAGCCGCATTTGCGCAAGATCAAAGAGAGCTTGAACGACAGCCGGTATCCGGTTGGAGATGAATTAAACTAGTTCGAAATCTACAGCGACTGTGCCGGCCTCTGTGGTGAGCGGGCTTGGCCCGCGCTGGGCCGCGAAGCGGCCCTATTAAGCTCACCGAGTTGATTCAGATATATCTCGGTGGCTGGTTTCAGGGCCGCTTCGCAGCCCAGCGCGGGGCAAGCCCGCTCACCACAGGCCTCAGGCACCAGCCCGCGCCTGCAAACTCAAATGCGCCCGCTCCCCCGGCGCCAGGCTCGCCCCGGCCATCGCCGATTCCACACACACAAACCCCGAAGCCTCGTTGAAACTCACCCCCAGCAACGGCCGACTCCCCGGATGCCACACCACCGTGTCGGCACTCTCGCCGGTATCGATGCACAACTCGCGCTGCCAGGCATGGTCCTTGAGGTGCAGTTCGCCCTCGTGCTGGAACACGCGCTGGCAACCACCATCGACCCGCAACTCACCTTCCTGCTGGCAAGCCTGGCGATTGAGCTGGTCGTAACCTTGCGCCCCATCCAGCCCAGACAGCGCTACCTCACCGACGTTGCCAATCCGCCAATAGGCGTGCAAAGCATGGCTCAGTTGGCAAGGCAGTTCGTCCTGGTGCTCGGTGGCCAGGCGCAGTTCCAGGGTTTCCCCCAGGTGCGCGTGCAGGTCTACCTGCCAATCGCATAACTGCAATTGCCAGTGCAAACGCACGCCGTCGTCATCGGTGCTGCTGTCCAGCAGCTTCCAGTCGATCAGCCGTGCCCAACCATGGGACGGCCAAGCGTTTTCGCTGGGATGGCGGCCGTACCACGGCCAACACACCGGCACGCCGCCACGAATGGCGCCAACCTGCGGCCACTTGGCCGCGCACCACAGCCAGGGTTTCTGGCCCTTGGGCTGAAAGTGCAGCAATTGCGCGCCCTGACGACTGAACACCGCCTGGCAGAGCGGGTGATCGATCACCAACACATCGCGCATCTGAAAGCGCTCCCAGGCGAATACCGGCCGCTCGCGCAGGGATTTGAAAAAGCGTTGCAGCGGATGCTCATGCATGTGCCACGGTCCTGAAAATCATCACAATGCGCCCCAAAAAAAAGCGGATAGCCATGGCTATCCGCAAAATGCGCACAGAGAGAAGGAGCTTATCGCAACAACGTTAGAACGTAGACTGAATTTTCAGGCCCGCTACCAACGCGTTGTCGACTTGGTCCACGCCACCTGGGTGGGTAACGTATTGCAGGTTAGGACGCACGGTCAGCCAGTTGGTGACGTGGAAACCGTAGTTGATTTCGGCGTTGTACTCAGTGTTACGCAGCGGCGCGTAACCCAGTTGGTCGTAATCGGTAAAACCGTTAGCCGCGTTGGCCAACTCAGCGTTTTTCTTCACGTCTTCGTTGACATGGATACGGGCGATACCGATACCGACGTCATCTTTTGGACGCG
Organism: Pseudomonas sp. K2I15; assembly: GCF_002204795.1. Taxonomy (GTDB): domain Bacteria; phylum Pseudomonadota; class Gammaproteobacteria; order Pseudomonadales; family Pseudomonadaceae; genus Aquipseudomonas. Next base: position 23,839 of record NZ_NIXO01000064.1, on the reverse strand, counting down.
CGTCGAACGGCCCCTTGTACACAAACATCAGCGACTGGTAGTTGTCGACCAGGTTGGTGTCTTTGTCGTGGAAGGTGGCGTTGGCGGCGATGTTCAGGCCGCGGGAAGCGTCGCCATTGTGCGTGGTGAGTTGCTGTTGCAGAACGCCCCAGTAACCGCTTTTGCTGTTGCGCACGCGGAAGGCCGCGCCGGTGGAGCCCTGGTCCTGGCCATTGACGTCTTCACGAACGTCGTTGGCGTCAGCCGTGCTCTTGTAGTAACCCACACGGTATTCGCCCGGCAGGCCGTTGACCTTCGGCGACCAGACCAATTCCACCGGCAATACGGTGCCCTTGGTACCGCTGCCGCTGAGTTTGAAGCCGTTGCCGTGCTCCAGTTGCGACGGGTTCTGGTTGTACGCACCGATTTGCGCATACAGCTCAGGCGTGATGTTGTACTTCACGCGGATAGCCGCCTGGCTGACCGGCCAGTTGTACCAGGTGTTGACATAGTTACCGACCTGGGAGCCACAGAACGACAGGTTCTGGAAGTCGCACGGGAAGGTGTTGAAGTCTTCGCCTTCACCGAAGTAGCCGAGCTTCACGTCCAGCTTGTTGTCGAACATCTGGTGCTGAACCCAGAACTGGGTCAGACGTACCATGTGGCCACGGCCATCGACTTCTTGAGACGAGCTCAAGGTGCCGGCACGCGGGTCACCAATACGGTCGTTGGAGATGTTCGCACCATTACGATTGGTCAACTGGATCTTGGCCTGGGTGTTATCCCAGCCCCACAGCTTTTGCAGGTCCAGTGCCACGCCCAGACCGAACTGGTCAGCGTAACGGGCAGTTTTGTCGTCGTTGTAGCCACCGCGCAGGTTGGCGCCGACTTCACCGACGTAATCCGCCTTGATGTCGATACCTTGCTCGATCAGCTTGGTACGCTCGCCGCCCCAATCACCGGTCATCCACTTGGAATTGGCGCTGAACGCGTCGTCCGCCATCGCATTGGCGGACAGTACCAGGGCGGCTGCTGCTGACAGTTGGCAGATCAGCCGGGTGTTGTTGTGGTGCTTTTTCATCCCTACATCCTCGTCTTTATTGTTATTAACTGTTTTTATCTAACGCGGTTTACTTCTTTGTGGGAGAGGTCTCCCACAAAAGCCCCTACACATCATTTGAATCTTCAACGTCCCTTGAATTGAGCAACATTGTCGGCACGGTCCTGTGCGGGCAACGAAGCGGCAGTGCCCAAACGCTCACCGGTCTTGGCGTCGAACAGCAACACCTTGGCCGGGTCGAACTGCAAGGTCAGCGTCTCGCCCACTTGTGGCGCTACATCAGGCGCCAGGCGGCAGCAGACCTTGGTTTCGTTAATTTGCACGAACACCAGGGTGTCCGGACCCGTCGGCTCGGTGACTTGCACCTCGGCCCGAATGGTCGGTGCGCCGGTGGCTTCGGCTGCAGCCAGTACGATTTGCTCCGGGCGCAGGCCCAGGATCACTTCGCGGTCTTCAAGGCCTGCGTCGGTCATATTCAATGGCAACTCACACCGTGCCTGGCCGCTGTCCAGCAACGCCACCAGGCGGCCGTCCTTGCGTTGCAGGCGCAGTGGAATGAAGTTCATCGGTGGTGAACCGATAAAGCTTGCCACAAACAGGTTGGCCGGGTCGTTATAGATTTCTTTCGGCGTGCCGAATTGCTGGATGATCCCATCCTTCATCACCGCCACTTTGTCGCCCAGGGTCATCGCTTCGATCTGATCGTGGGTGACATAGACGGTGGTGGTTTTCAGACGCTGGTGCATCAGTTTCATTTCGGTACGCATCTCGACCCGCAGCTTGGCGTCGAGGTTGGACAGTGGTTCGTCGAACAGGTAGATCTTCGGGCGACGCGCCAGTGCACGACCCATGGCCACACGCTGTTGCTGGCCGCCGGAGAGCTGGCCTGGCTTGCGATTGAGCAGGTGCTCGATCTGCAGCAACTTGGCCACCCGCGCCACTTCTTCGTCGATCGCCGCCTGGGGCATCTTGCGAATTTTCAGGCCGAACTCGATGTTCTCGCGCACGCTCATGGTCGGGTACAGCGCGTAGGACTGGAACACCATGGCGATGTCGCGATCCTTGGGGCTCATGCCGCTGACGTCCTGGTCGCCGATCATGATCGCGCCGCCGGTGATGTTTTCAAGGCCGGCAATGCAGTTCATCAAGGTCGATTTGCCGCAACCCGAAGGCCCGACCAGGATCAGGAACTCACCCTCCTTGATCGACAGTTCGATGTTCTTCAGGGTGTCCGGCAGGCCGGCACCGTAGGTCTTGTTTACGTTACGAAGTTCAAGCGTTGCCATGATTACCCCTTGACCGCGCCGGCCGTCAGGCCGCGCACGAAATACTTGCCTGCGACCACATAGACCAGCAGGGTCGGCAGCCCGGCGATCATCGCCGCCGCCATATCAACGTTATATTCCTTGACCCCGGTACTGGTGTTGACCAGGTTATTCAGCGCCACTGTGATGGGCTGCGAATCACCGCTGGAGAACACCACGCCGAACAGGAAGTCGTTCCAGATCTGCGTGAACTGCCAGATCAGGCACACCATGATGATCGGTGTCGACATCGGCAGGATGATCAGGCGGAAGATCGTGAAGAACCCCGCGCCATCCAGGCGTGCCGCTTTCACCAGTGCATCCGGAATGCTGACGTAGTAGTTACGGAAGAACAGTGTCGTAAAGGCCAGTCCGTAGACGATGTGCACGAACACCAGGCCCGTGGTAGTGCTGGCCAGGCCCATCTTGCCGAGGGTGAACGAGGCTGGCAGCAGCACGGTCTGGAACGGCAGGAAGCAGCCGAACAGCAACAGGCCGAAGAACAACTGCGAACCGCGAAAACGCCACATCGACAGCACGTAGCCGTTCAACGCGCCGATGGCGGTGGAGATCAGTACGGCCGGAACGGTGATCTTGATCGAGTTCCAGAAGTAACCGTCAACCGTGGCCCAGGCTTTCACCCAGCCGATGCCGGTGACCACGGTGGGCCAGCTCAGCAGGTTGCCGGTGCTGATGTCTTCCGGGGTCTTGAAGCTGGTCAGCAACATGACCACCAACGGCACCAGGTACAGCAGGACAGCGAGGATCAGCACCGCGTAGATCGCGATGCGGCTCAGGCTGATGGCAGGTTTGCCGGCGAGACTAGTCATTACGCTTGGTCCTTAGCTCGGAGTACAGGTAAGGCACGATGATTGCGAGAATCGCACCGAGCATCAGAATCGCACTGGCCGAACCCATGCCCATCTGGCCGCGGCTGAAGGTGAAGGAATACATGAACATCGCCGGCAGGTCGGAGGAGTAACCCGGACCACCTGCGGTCATTGCCGCCACCAGGTCGAAACTCTTGATCGCGATATGCGCCAGGATCATCACCGCACTGAAGAACACCGGACGCAGGCTTGGCAGCACCACTTTCCAGTAGATGCGCGGCATGCTCGCGCCGTCGATCTGCGCAGCACGGATGATCGATTGATCAACCCCGCGCAGGCCTGCGAGGAACATCGCCATGATGAAGCCCGAGGCTTGCCATACAGCGGCGATCACCAGGCAATACACCACACGGTCCGGGTCGATCAGCCAGTCGAGGCGAAAGCCTTCCCAGCCCCAGTCACGCAGCAATTTGTCCAGGCCCATGCCCGGGTTGAGCAGCCATTTCCAGGCGGTACCGGTAACGATCATCGAGAGCGCCATCGGGTACAGGTAAATGGTGCGGATAAAGCCTTCGCGACGGATTTTCTGGTCGAGGAAAATCGCCAGGGTCACGCCGATCACCAAGGTGATGCCGATGAACATGCCACCGAACACCGCCAGGTTCTTGCTCGCCACCCACCAACGGTCGTTGTCGAACAAGCGCGCATATTGAGCCAGGCCTACGAACTTGTAGGTCGGCAGGAACGTCGAGTTAGTGAACGACAGCACAAACGTCCACAGGATGTAGCCATAGAAGCCCACCAGAACGATGAACATGCTCGGCGCCAGCACCAGTTTGGGTAGCCAGCGCTGCAGTGCATCGAACGGCGAGGCTTTGCTGAACACAGCAACAGAACTCATGGGAAAATCCAGTACAGGGAAAAAGGACTACAGGAACATGCCTTGTGGGGGTTAGGGGTCCCCCCACAAGGCCATTCAGTACTAACCGTTACTTGGCCGACTTGACCGCGCTGTACAGTTGCTTCGCGGTGGTTGCCGGATCAGCGGCCGGGTTGTTGATGTAGTTGGTGACGACGTCAAAGAACGCGCCTTGTACGGCCAGTGTGGTGGCCATGTTGTGCGCCATGCTCGGCTGCAGGCCACCGGTCTGGGCGTCTGCAAGGAAGTCCTTGGCGGCGGTCTGGGCGCAGGAGTCGAAGCCGTATTTGCCCATGTCTTTCAACATGTCGATACGAACCGGGATCGAACCCTTGTTGATGCTGAAGACTTTCTGGAAGTTTTCGCTCAACACCACTTTGGCGATGTCCTGCTGACCGGCAGCAGTGCCTTTGTCTTTCTGCTTGAACACCGCAAGGGAGTCGATGTTGTAGGTGAACGCCTTGTCGGTGCCCGGGAAGGCTACGCACTCGTAGTCTTTGCCGGCGACTTTCTTGGCGGCGGTCCATTCACTCTTGGCCCAGTCACCCATGATCTGCATGCCGGCCTTGCCGTTGATGACTTTGGCGGCTTCCAGGTTCCAGTCCTGGCCTTTGCCGTCGACGTCCATGTAGGTCGCGACTTTCTTAAGCTCAGTCAGGGACTTGATCATTTCAGGGCCGGTCAGGGCTTTTTCGTCCAGGTCGACCAGGGCTTTCTTGTAACCGTCAGCCCCCATTACCGAGAGCACGACCGCCTCAAAGACGGTGCTGTCCTGCCAAGGCTGGCCACCGTGGGCGAGCGCAATGAAGCCGGCTTTTTTCAGCTTGTCGCCAGCGGCGTAGAATTCTTCGAGGGTGGTAGGCGGTTTTTCGATACCGGCTTTCTTGAAGACTTCCGGGTTGATCCACAGCCAGTTGACGCGGTGGATGTTCACCGGCACGGCGACGTAATCACCTTCGTACTTCACGGTATCGGAGACTTTCTTGTCGAGCAGGCTGTCCCACTTTTCTTCTTTGGCAGGAGCCTTCAGGACGTCGGTGTCGAGCAGCCCGGTGGACGCCCATTCCTGGATGTCGGGGCCTTTGATCTGGGCCATGCCTGGCGGGTTGCCAGCAACGGCGCGGCTTTTCAGTACGGTCATGGCAGTCGAACCACCACCGCCTGCGACGGCACCGTCTTTCCAGGTGAAGCCGTCTTTTTCAACTTGAGCCTTCAGGACATCTACTGCCGCTTTCTCGCCACCCGAGGTCCACCAATGCACAACTTCAACCGTCCCTTTCGAGTCGGCGGCAAAAGCACTGAGGGGAAACAACGAGGCAACGGAAATAGCTACGGCGAGGCGACTGATCGCATTCATCTGAGTACCTTTTTTCTTGTTGTTATGCATGCAAGTCGGTGCTTGCGCTGCAAACGAGTTTAAACAGGGATTTTTCAGGTGCAGGTAACAAAGGGACGCCAAAATGTCACCATTTGGTGACATAACGCCCGGCGGCCACGGCACTGGCCATACTCGGTGACAAGGGTAGCCCCGGCAGCAATACAGACTGCCAGGCGTGGTACAGGTCCGGCTTGCCACCCCAGATCTTGCTGCTGGGCTGGTTTTTCGGGCTCAGTTCGTGGTGCCAGCTGCCGTGGGTGCGGTCGATGAAATGGCTTTCACAGAACTCCCAGAAGCGCCGGTACCAGGTTTCGTAATGCAGCTCGCCCGTGCGCTTGAGCAGCGCCTGGGCAGCGGCGCTGGCTTCGCAATGGGTCCAGTGCAGGCGCTCGCGCACCACGGGGCGCTGACTCCAGTCGAGGGTGTAGACAATGCCGGGGGCGCCGTCGACAGCCCAGGCATATTCGCAGGCGCTGGCGAACAGGCCCTTGGCGTGGGTCAATAACCAGTCAGGTGTGACGAGCCCGGCGTCCAGGCGTGCGGCTTCAAGGTGCAACACCAGCCGCGCCCATTCAAAGCCGTGGCCGGGAGTGATGCCGTAGGGGCGGAAGCCATCGGCCGGGTTGTCTTCGTTGTAACCGCGCAGGGGTTGCCAATGGCTGTCGAAATGCTCGATCACCATGTCCCGGTTTTCCGCCGCATGGGTATGAATAATCCGTTCTACGATGCGCAGCGCACGGTCTAGCCAACGGGTTTCACCAGTGACATCAGCCAGGGCCAGGAACGCTTCGGTGGCGTGCATGTTGCTGTTGGCACCGCGATAAACTTCTACGCCGCTCCAGTCCTGGGCAAAGGATTCGAGCATCGCGCCCTCCTCTTCGCTCCAGAAATACTGGTCGATGATGTGGGTCGCGTCGTTGAGCAAGGTTTGTGCACCGGGGGCGCCGGCCACTACTGCGGAGCTGGCAGCCAGGGCCACAAAAGCATGCAGGTAGGCGGCCTTGCCAGTGTTGCCATCGCTGGCATTTGGCTTGGCGAACCAGCCCCCATGTTGGGTATCACGCAGCGGGCCGCTGAGGGCCGCAACCCCGTGTTCCACCAGGTCGGCATAACCGGGTAAACCCAGGCCATGGGCCATGGCAAAGCTGTGGGTCATGCGGGCAGTGTTCATGGTTTCGGCGACAGCATCGGGCGGTAAAACGCCGCGGTCATCGAGGTTGCCGAAGCCTTCAGGCAGCCTGGAAGCCTTGGCGAATGACAGCAGGCGCTGGCCTTCAGTGGCAAGCCAGGCGTGATGGGCAGGTGCGTTCAGCCAACTACTGGCAGGCAGTGGTTGCGTGGTCATGATTAGCCCTTTTTATTATTGGCGGGATGACGGGAGTCTAAACAAGGGCGGGGCGAGGGCAAGTAACGAAGGCGGGGGGAAATGTCACCGGATGGTGACATTAATTGTGCTAGGCCCTGTAGGAACCATGTGCATGACGCCTACAGGCGATCAACATCATTGTTGCCCGATAGGGCTGACCCGCGCCGGCTGGTTGATCTGCTGTTGCAGATTCTGAACCTGGCTCTGCAAGGTGGTGACGTTGCGCGTGGTCTGGATGCGGAACACGTCGAACTCTTTGTTGGACGGGCCATCGGAGGCTGCCGAGCGGCTGTCCTGCTCGCTCTTGAGGACCACCAGGTCTTGCTCCAGGCGGGCAATGGCGGCCGTCGGGTTGCCCTGCTTTTTCAGGGCGGCGACGTCGGCAGACAGTTCCTTGAACTCGGTGTCCCGAGACTTGAGGGTCGCCACGGCATCCGTCAGTGCCTGGACCTGGCCTTGCAGTTGCGCGTTCGCGCCGGCCAGTTGGGTGGTGCTGGCAGTCATTTGCGCCAGGCGTTTGTCCAGGTCAGTCGCCTGGCCGGCCACGCCCATCTGCTGCTTGCCCTGCTCCAGCAATTGGGTTTCCAACTGTTTGATCTGCAACTTCAGGGCTTCACTGCCGTTATTCACGGTGGCCTCGCTGGCCACCACCTTGCCGGAAATATCCTGCAAGCGCCCCGCCGCTTCCTCGCTGATGCGCGCGAAGCTTTCCTGGGTCGCCACCAGTTGCTGGCCCATCAGGGAAATCTGCTGGAAGCTCCACCAGGCAAGGCCTGCGAAGGCAAACAGCAGCGCGCCAACCAGTGCCCACAACGGCCCGGTACTGACGCTCTTGACCTTGACTACCGGTGTTGGCCGGGAGCGCACGGACGTGGCCGCAGTAGGCTCAAAATCATCGTCGTCCGAGGTGTCAGCCCGCAGGCTGGGAACGTTGTCAAAGTCGTCGTTAGCATCGTTACGCATGAATCAACCTTCAAACCGTTGAGGTGGCATATGGATAGCCAAGCGCCGGAGTATAAACCCCGACCTGCCGCACTGATCGACCCTGGGTCGCAAATTCGGTTCCCGGTGTGTTGCCGGTTATTTAAGCCCTACGTCCTGGGCTTTCCACCAACTGCAGAACTCATCGAGGGCCGCCCACAGGCTGACCTTGGGCTGGTAGTCGAGATAATGCCGTGCGCGGGTGATGTCGAGGGTGAAATCTTTGTTCATTACCTGCATGCCCAGCCGTGACAACGATGGTTCCGGACGCCCTGGCCACATTGCGCAAAACGCTTCGTTCAGCGCTGCAACACTGTAGGACAAGCCGTAAGACCGGTAACGCGTCACCTGGGGCATGTCCATTTGACGCATCACGTAGTTCACCACATCCCACACCGGCACCGGGGCGCCGTTGCTGATGTTGTAAGCCTTGCCCAACGCCGAGCCCGTCGCCAGCAAACTGCTGAGCAGGGCTTCATTAAGGTTGTGCACGCTGGTGAAATCGACCTTGTTCAGGCCATCGCCGACAATCGCCAGGCGGTTCTTGCGCTGCATTTTCAACAGGCGCGGGAAGATGCTCATATCACCGGCGCCTGTGACAAAACGCGGGCGCAGGGCCAGCACTTCGAGGCCGAATTCCTGGGCGCCGAACACCTTTTGTTCGGCCAAATATTTGGTAGCCGCATACGGATGCTTGAAGCGCTTGGGCACTTGCTCTTCGGTCAGCCCCAAGTGGTCGCGGCCATCGAAGTAGATCGACGGCGACGACAGGTGCACCAGGCGCCCGACCCGCTGTTTCAGGCAGGCTTCCACCACGTTTTCGGTGACCAGCACATTGCCCTGGTGAAAATCCTGATAACGCCCCCACAACCCCACGGCCCCGGCGCAATGCACCACGGCTTCGACGTCGCGGCACAGTTCGCGCACCAGGTCCGGATCATTCAAATCACCCTGGATAAACTCAGCGCCGCGCCGTACCAGGTGCTCCACACCTTCAGCCCGCCGCCCGTTGACCCGCACGTCCAGGCCCTGCTCCAGGGCGAAACGCGCAAAACGCCCGCCGATGAAGCCGCTTGCGCCGGTGACCAGAATTTTCATGACTTACTCCGCATTCTTTCGTTTTTCATCGCTGTTGCCTTGACGCTGGCCATCACTCCAACGGCACCAACCATTGCCCGGTTGTTTGTGCCAGATGATCCGTCAACAGGCCCAGCAATTGTCCACCACTGCGCCAATGATGCCAGTACAGCGGCACATCGATCGGCTTATCTGGCAATAACTCCACCAGCACGCCCCTTTCCAGTTGATCGCGTACCTGCAATTCGGGCACCAGGCCCCAGCCCAATCCGGCTTCCGTCAGGCGGATAAACCCTTCGGACGAGGGGCATAAATGGTGCTCGAAACCACCGTCAACGCCCAGCGAAGCCAGGTAGCGATGCTGCAGGAAATCGTCCGGGCCGAACACCAGCGCCGGGGTGCGGGCCAGTTGATCGGCGCGTACCCCATCGGGAAAGTGCCGTGCGACAAACGCCGGGCTGGCCAGCGCCCGATAACGCATGGCCCCGAGCAACAGGCTGCGGGCACCGGCCACCGGGCGTTCGCTGGCGCAAATACAGGCCGCCACTTCACCGGCACGCATGCGTTTTAGGCCGACGGTCTGGTCTTCTACCACCAGGTCCAACAGCAGATGCTGCTCGGCGCAAAAGTCGCTGACCGCCTCGGCCCACCAGGTGGCCAGGCTGTCGGCATTCAAGGCGATGCGCAGGCGCTCAGGCATGCCCTCTTCATCCAGGGCAGGCACCTGGCTTTGCAGGTCGCGCTCCAGCAGCCGCACCTGTTGCACGTGGTTGAGCAGGCGTCGGCCAATTTCGGTTGGCACAGGCGGCGTGGCACGGACCAGCACCGGCTGGCCGATGCGCGCTTCCAGCAGTTTGATGCGCTGGGAGATCGCCGATTGGGAGATACCCAACACCTGGGCGCCCCGCTCAAAGCCGGCCTGTTCCACCACCGCCGCCAGGGCGGAAAGCAATTTATAGTCGAACATCAGTTTTCCTAATGAGCGATCAGCAATATTGGTTTTTCTTATACAGCCTTGGACAGGAGAATAGCCAGCATCGCTTCTTCTTATAAGGACCTTCCAAATGGCTGGCGAAACCGCCCTGGCAACCCTGCTGCGCAGCATGAGCCCACAACTCAACGACGGCGACTACGTGTTCTGCACCCTGGCCGACCGCCGCATCCCCGAGGGTTGCGAGGTAATCGGCAGTTTCCGCGAGCAGGAAGGCCTGACGCTGATCGTCGAGCGCGAGCAGGCTGAACGCGCCGGGCTGGCCTTCGAGTACGTGGCGGCGTGGATCACCCTCAACGTGCATTCGGCCCTGGAAGCCGTCGGCCTGACCGCCGCGTTTGCCACTGCCTTGGGCAAAGCCGGGATCAGTTGCAACGTGATTGCCGGCTACTACCACGATCACCTGTTTGTCGGCCGCGCCGATGCCGAGCGCGCCATGACGGTGTTGCGGCAATTGGCGGCGGGCGCGGAGTAAATCCTATGTGGCAAAGCTATATGAACGGCCTGCTGGTGGCCTTTGGCTTAATCATGGCGATCGGCACCCAGAACGCCTTCGTGCTGGCGCAAAGCCTGCGGCGTGAACATCACCTGCCCGTGGCGGCATTATGCGTGGTGTGCGATGCAATCCTGGTGGCCGCCGGCGTGTTCGGCCTGGCGACCGTGCTGGCGCAGAACCCGATATTGCTGGCGGTTGCCCGTTGGGGCGGCGCGGCGTTCCTGCTGTGGTACGGCACCCTTGCCCTGCGTCGGGCCTGCTCGAAACAAAGCCTGGGCCAGGGCGAGAATCTCAAGGTGCGCTCGCTGAAAGCCGTGATGCTCAGCGCCCTGGCGGTGACCTTGCTCAACCCCCATGTGTATCTGGACACCGTGTTGTTGATCGGCTCCCTCGGCGCCCAGCAAACCGAACCCGGCGCTTACGTGGCCGGTGCCGCCAGCGCTTCACTGCTGTGGTTCATGACCCTGGCGCTCGGCGCCGCCTGGTTGGCGCCGTGGCTGGCGCGCCCCGCCACCTGGCGTATTCTGGACCTGCTGGTGGCCGTCATGATGTTCAGCGTGGCCTATCAATTAATAAGCGCTTCTTGAATATTCCAAAACGCTCTGGAACCTCTATCCCACACAGTTGTTGCGTGGTTATGCCGCAACCCCGGTGCTATGATCCAGCCCCTGCGCCGCAAAGAGTACAAACTCCCCGGCGCTTGTTTGGCCGCCCGTGATCGGCCTTGCGCTCACCGCAACTGACCTGATTAGGAGAATCATCATGGCTTTCGAATTGCCGCCGCTGCCCTACGCACACGATGCCCTGCAGCCGCACATTTCCAAGGAAACCTTGGAGTATCACCACGACAAGCACCACAACACCTATGTCGTGAACCTGAACAACCTGGTGCCTGGCACCGAGTTCGAAGGCAAGACCCTGGAAGAAATCGTCAAATCTTCTTCGGGCGGCATCTTCAACAACGCCGCTCAGGTCTGGAACCACACGTTCTACTGGAACTGCCTGGCGCCAAACGCCGGCGGCCAACCTACCGGCGCGCTGGCTGAGGCCATCAACGCAGCCTTCGGTTCGTTCGACAAGTTCAAGGAAGAGTTCACCAAGACTTCCGTCGGCACCTTCGGTTCCGGTTGGGGCTGGCTGGTGAAAAAGGCTGACGGTTCCCTGGCCCTGGCCAGCACCATCGGCGCCGGCAACCCGCTGACCAGCGGCGATACCCCGCTGCTGACCTGCGACGTCTGGGAACACGCTTACTACATCGACTACCGCAACGTGCGTCCAAAGTATGTGGAAGCGTTCTGGAACCTGGTCAACTGGAAGTTCGTGGCTGAGCAGTTCGAAGGCAAAACCTTCACCGCTTAAGTACCGCTTGCAGTAGAAAGAGCCCGGCGATTGCCGGGCTTTTTTGTGGGCGGTCACAAACAGAAAAACCCGCCGGGCAGAGTGGAACTCAACGACGGGAAATTGCCACCCATGCAGCGAGACGAATCCCTCGCTCATTCAACGTCGGAGATTTTACAGATGATCGCAGCAGCAGGAGCAGCCGCCGCACTGGCCCCAATCGCCTTGCCCATGGCCATGCAAGCCGCCGATATGGGGATGAAGGTGGCGCAGGATGTGGCAGGCAAGGCGCTGGACTTCGCACAGCAGGCTGGCAACCCGCAAAAACAGCCACCCCTGACCTTTTGATAAACAACCAGGACGGCGGGTGCAAATCCGCCTCCTGCCTGATCAGATTCCCCGTCAACACTTCCCGCTGCCTGCCCGCTAACGCCCCAAACCACCGCCTGGCGCAATGTCCCTTTGACTGCCATCACGGGATTGCCAATACTCATGGCATATTGAGGCTACCCGCATGGAACAAGGAATAACCCTTTGAAGCTGGAACTCAAAAACAGCTTGTCGGTGAAGTTGCTACGGGTGGTGCTGCTTTCGGCATTGGCAGTGGGCGTGGTACTGAGCGCGGCGCAGATCGTCTTTGACGCCTATAAGACGCGCCAGGCCGTGGCCGGCGACGCCCAGCGCATCCTCGACATGTTTCGCGACCCCTCCACCCAGGCCGTCTACAGCCTGGACCGGGAGATGGGCATGCAGGTCATCGAAGGCCTGTTCCAGGACGATGCCGTGCGCATGGCCTCCATCGGCCATCCCAACGAGACCATGCTCGCGGAAAAAACCCGCGACCTGCAACAATCCCCGACCCGCTGGCTGACCGACCTGATTCTGGGCCAGGAACGCACCTTCACCACGCCGCTGGTGGGGCGCGGTCCGTATAGCGAGTACTACGGCGACCTGAGCATCACCCTCGACACGGCCAACTACGGCAAAGGGTTTCTCGTAAGCTCAGTGATCATTTTCATCTCCGGGGTGCTGCGGGCGCTGGCCATGGGCCTGGTGCTGTACCTGGTCTATCACTGGCTGCTGACCAAGCCGCTGTCGCGCATCATCGAACACCTGAGCTCGATCAACCCCGACCGGCCCAGCGAGCACAAGATCCCGCAACTCAAGGGCCACGAGAAAAACGAACTGGGGATCTGGATCAACACCGCCAACCAGTTGCTCGAATCCATCGAGCGCAACACGCACTTGCGCCATGAGGCGGAAAACAGCCTGTTGCGTATGGCCCAATACGACTTTCTCACCGGCCTGCCGAACCGCCAGAAGCTGCAGGAGCAACTGGACAAGATCCTGATCGACGCCGGCCGCCGGCAACGCAGGGTCGCGGTGTTGTGCGTGGGGCTGGATGACTTCAAAAGCGTCAACGAACAGTTCACCTACCAGGCCGGCGACCAACTGCTGCTGGCCCTGGCCGATCGCCTGCGCGCCCACAGCGGCCGCCTCGGCGCCCTCGCCCGCCTGGGTGGCGACCAGTTCGCCCTGGTGCAGGCCGATATCGAGCAACCTTACGAAGCCGCCGAGCTGGCGCAAAGCATCCTCGATGACCTGGAAGCGGAGTTCGCCCTCGACCACGAGCAAATTCGCCTGCGCGCCACCATCGGTATCACCCTGTTCCCGGAAGACGGCGACAGCACCGAGAAGCTGCTGCAAAAAGCCGAACAGACCATGACCCTGGCCAAGAGCCGTTCGCGCAACCGCTACCAGTTCTATATCGCCAGCGTCGACAGCGAAATGCGCCGCCGCCGCGAGCTGGAAAAGGATCTGCGCGACGCCTTGAGCCGCGAGCAGTTCCACCTGGTGTACCAGCCGCAGATCAGCTATCTCGACCATCGCGTGGTGGGTGTGGAAGCCTTGATTCGCTGGCAGCACCCGGAGCACGGCCTGGTGCCGCCCGACCTGTTTATCCCCTTGGCAGAACAGAACGGCACCATTATTGCCATCGGCGAATGGGTGCTGGACCAGGCCTGCCGGCAACTGCGCGAATGGCACGACCTGGGCTTCACCGAGCTGCGCATGGCGGTCAACCTGTCGACGGTGCAACTGCACCACGCCGAGCTGCCGCGGGTGGTCAACAACCTGCTGCAAATCTACCGCCTGCCGCCCCGCAGCCTGGAGCTGGAAGTCACCGAGACCGGCCTGATGGAAGACATCAGCACCGCGGCCCAGCATCTGCTGAGCCTGCGCCGCTCCGGGGCACTGATTGCGATTGATGACTTCGGCACCGGCTATTCGTCCCTCAGCTATCTGAAAAGCCTGCCGCTGGACAAGATCAAGATCGACAGGAGCTTCGTCCAGGACCTGCTGGATGACGACGACGATGCGACCATCGTGCGGGCGATCATCCAGCTCGGCAAAAGCCTCGGCATGCAGGTGATCGCCGAAGGCGTGGAGACCGCCGAGCAGGAGGCCTACATCATCTCCGAGGGCTGCCACGAAGGTCAGGGCTACCACTACAGCAAACCCCTGCCGGCACGAGAGTTGGTGGCTTACTTGAAACAGTCCCAGCGCAATAACGCCGCCATTCTCTGAAGCCATGCTGGCCACCGATGACGCGCGCATCGGTGACCAGCAAATCGATACTAAATATTTCCTACTTATATCCCTTTACACAAAATGCAAATCTTTCGCATTATGTCGCAGTTTTGCGCACCCCCCGCGTGCCCCATCAACAACCGAAGCAGGATGTTCGCCATGATTCGTATGCCCCTGGCCACCGCCAGCCTTCTCGCCATTGCCATTTCCCTTGCCGGTTGCGGTGAAGGCAAAGACAAGGCCGCCGCGCCTCAAGCCCCGGCCGCCGCCAGCACTACCGCCCCCGCGGCTGCCCCGGCAGGCCAGGTTGACGAGGCCGCCGCCAAGGCCGTGGTCGCGCATTACGCAGACATGGTATTCGCGGTGTACAGCGATGCCGAGTCCACCGCGAAAACCCTGCAAACCGCGATCGACACCTTCCTCGCCAACCCGAACGACGACACCCTGAAAGCGGCCCGTACCGCCTGGATCGCCGCACGTGTGCCGTACCTGCAGAGCGAAGTGTTCCGCTTCGGTAACACCATCATTGACGACTGGGAAGGCCAGGTTAACGCCTGGCCCCTGGACGAAGGCCTGATCGACTACGTCGACAAGACCTACGAACACGCCCTGGGCAACCCTGGCGCGGCCGCCAACATCATCGCCAACAACGAGATCCAGGTCGGCGAAGACAAGGTCGATGTGAAAGACATCACCCCGGAAAAACTCGCCAGCCTGAATGAGCTGGGTGGTTCCGAAGCCAACGTTGCCACCGGCTACCACGCGATTGAATTCCTGCTCTGGGGCCAGGACCTGAACGGCACCGGCCCGGGCGCCGGCAACCGCCCAGCCTCGGACTACATGACCGGTGACGGCGCCACTGGCGGCCACAACGAGCGTCGCCGCACCTACCTGCGCGCCGTCACTCAGCTGTTGGTCAGCGACCTGGAAGAGATGGTCGGCAACTGGAAGCCAAAAGTCGAAGACAACTACCGCGCCACGCTGGAAGCCGAGGCGCCAACTGATGGCCTGCGCAAAATGCTGTTCGGCATGGGCAGCTTGTCACTCGGTGAGTTGGCCGGTGAACGCATGAAGGTTTCCCTGGAAGCCAACTCGCCGGAAGACGAACAGGATTGCTTCAGCGACAACACCCACAACTCGCACTTCTACGACGCCAAGGGTATTCGTAACGTTTACCTGGGCGAGTACACCCGCACCGACGGTACCAAAATGACCGGCCCAAGCCTGTCGTCCCTGGTGGCCAAGGCTGACCCGACTGCCGATGCAACGCTCAAGGCTGACCTGGCGTCGACCGAAGCGAAGATTCAGGTAATGGTGGATCACGCCAACAACGGTGAGCATTACGACCAACTGATTGCTGCCGGTAACGATAAAGGCAACCAGATCGTACGTGATGCAATCGCAGCCTTGGTGAAGCAGACCGGTTCGATCGAACAGGCGGCTGGCAAGCTGGGCATCAGCGATTTGAACCCGGATAACGCTGATCACGAGTTCTGATCACTGTGGCGAGCGGGCTTGCCCCGCGCTGGGCTGCGCAGCAGCCCAAATAGCAAACGCCGAGTTCTTCCTGAAAGAACTCGGCGTTTTTTTTGGGGCCGCTACGCAGCCCAGCGCGGGGCAAGCCCGCTCACCACAACAATGCCACTCACCACCAGGTTCATACCCTGTCAGATGTGCCCCGGTTTACTTGCCCTGCGCCGCAGGTAGAATGGCGCCTTTCCCTGTCACACCGAGCGGACCTCATGGCGTTGCCGACCTTACGGATAATCGGTTTCATTATCGGCATCTTCCTGATCACCCTGGCGATCGCCATGGTCATCCCCATGGCGACCCTGGTGTTTTTCGAACGCACCAGCGACCTGCCATCGTTCCTCTGGGCCAGCATGATCACCTTCATCGCAGGCCTGGCGCTGGTCATCCCCGGCCGTCCGGAACACGTGCACCTGCGCCCGCGCGACATGTACCTGCTGACCGTCTCCAGCTGGGTGGTGGTGTGCATCTTCGCCGCACTGCCGTTCCTGCTGACCCAGCACATCAGCTACACCGACTCGTTCTTCGAAAGCATGTCCGGCATCACCGCCACCGGCTCAACGGTGCTCAGCGGGCTGGACACCATGTCCCCGGGCATCCTTATCTGGCGCTCCTTGCTGCACTGGCTCGGCGGTATCGGCTTTATCGGCATGGCGGTCGCGATCCTGCCGCTGCTGCGTATCGGTGGCATGCGCCTGTTCCAGACCGAATCTTCCGACCGTTCGGAAAAGGTCATGCCCCGCTCGCACATGGTGGCGCGCCTGATCGTGGCGGCGTATGTCGGCATCACCATCCTCGGCAGCCTGGCGTTTTGGTGGGCCGGCATGGGCTTGTTCGATGCAATCAACCATGCGATGTCGGCGATTTCCACCGGCGGGTTCTCCACCTCCGATGAATCCCTGGCCCACTGGAAACAGCCGGCGGTGCACTGGGTGGCGGTGGTGGTGATGATTCTCGGCAGCCTGCCGTTCACCCTGTATGTGGCCACGATGCGCGGCAACCGCCGGGCGCTGATCAAGGATCAGCAGGTGCAAGGCATGATTGGCTTGCTGGTCGTGACCTGGCTGGTGCTCGGCACCTGGTATTGGTGGACCACCAATCTGCATTGGCTCGACGCCCTGCGCCACGTGGCGGTGAACGTCACTTCAGTGGTGACCACCACCGGCTTTGCGCTGGGGGACTACAGCATCTGGGGCAATTTCTCGCTGATGCTGTTTTTCTATCTGGGCTTTGTGGGCGGTTGCTCCGGCTCCACCGCCGGCGGGATCAAGATCTTCCGCTTCCAGGTGGCCTACATCCTGCTCAAGGCCAACTTGAATCAACTGATTCACCCGCGTGCGGTGATCAAGCAGAAGTACAACGGCCATCGCCTCGATGAAGAAATCGTGCGTTCGATCCTGACGTTTTCGTTTTTCTTCGCCATCACCATCTGCGCCATCGCCCTGGCCCTGTCGTTGCTGGGCCTGGACTGGATGACCGCGCTGACCGGCGCCGCCAGCACCGTGTCGGGCGTGGGCCCGGGCCTGGGAGAAACCATCGGCCCGGCCGGCAACTTCTCCACCCTGCCAGACGCCGCCAAGTGGATCTTGTCCCTCGGCATGCTGCTGGGTCGCCTGGAGATCATTACGGTGTTTGTGCTGTGTATTCCGGCGTTTTGGCGTCACTGAGAGGCGCTTCCAGCAAACGCGCCCGGTACTCGCCGGGCGTGGCATCGAACCAGCGGCGGAACGCACGGAAGAAGTTGCTCGGGTCGGCGAACCCCAACAGGTAGGCAATTTCCAGCAGGGTCATGCTCGGCTGCGCCAGGTATTGCTCGGCCAGTTCGCGGCGGGTGTCGTCCAATAACGTCTGGAAACTGGTGCCCTCCTCCTGCAAACGACGCTGCAAGGTACGCTGGGACAGGTGCAACGTCTGCGCAACCACCTCGCGCTTAGGTTCGCCCTGAGGCAGCAACCGGCACAACACCTGCCGCGCCTTGTGGGTTACCCGGCTCTCGGAAAACCGCGCCAGGTACTCCCCGGCAAAACGATCATGCAACAACGCCATCGCCTCGTTCGCCGTGGGCAACGGCGCTTCCATATCTGCCCGCTCGAAGATCAGCGCGTCATACGGCGCGTTGAACACCAGCGGTGCATGGAAGGCTTGTTTATAGGGTGCAAGATCCGCCGGTTGATCGCCCTGCACCAGCACCTTGCGCGGCTGCAGGGTGCGCCCGGTCAGCCAGCCACATAACGCCAAGGCGCTGGCCAGGGACGCTTCGGCGCTTTGCCGGGTGGGCGGCAGGTGGTCGCCGTGCACGGTAAGAATCAGCGCATAGCCTTCGGGTAACAGTCGGAAACTCAGGTCGGCGCTTTCAGCAATGATCCGCTGATAACGCACCAGCCGCATAAAGCCTTCGGCCAGGGTGTTGCTGGACATCAACGCGTAGCCCGCCACGTGAAACGACGCCGGGCGCACCACCTTGCCCATGTTCAAGCCGATCGCCGGGTTGCCCGACAGCTCTACCGCGCGCTGCCAGAGCCGGGTCATGGAGTCCTGGGGGAAACGTGCATCGGGGTCATTCAGCGCGGCGTAATCCAGGCCAAGCTGCTTGAACAAGGCGCGGCAATCCAGGCCGTCCATTTCCAGCGCCTTGACTATCCCCATCGCCCAGCTTGCAGAAGTCGTTCGTTCGCTCATGGCGTTTTCTTAACAAGGAAGGCTGAAACGACAGCCAGGAATCCGAAGGATACTAAAGTGGCATCTATTGTCACTGGCTGTTACCACTGATGACTCTAGACTCAAATAAGCTCCCCGCCGAACATCTGTCGGGCAGAACAATAATCAGAGGGCCGACCACTGTGGAAAATGTCAGACAATTCAACAGCTTCGCTGATTTCTACCCGTACTACCTGAGCGAACACGGCAACAGCACCTGCCGTCGCCTGCACTTTATTGGCACCAGCCTGGTTATCTTCTTTCTCGCGTTCGCGATCGGCAAAGGCGCCTGGTGGCTGCTATTGGCGGTGCCGGTGGCGGGCTACAGCTTTGCCTGGGTCGGCCACTTCTTCTTTGAAAAGAATCGCCCCGCGACCTTCCAGCATCCGCTTTACAGCCTGCTGGGGGATTTTGTGATGTACCGCGACATGATTCTGGGCAAGGTGCCGTTCTAGCCCCGCACCTCAAAAACAATAAGAGAGCCTTTGATGAACCAACAGGCCCGTTTCACCCATATGCAGGATGGCACCCAGGAAGACTGGGCGATCATCGCCAGGGATTTCAGCGCGTACGCCCGGCAATTGCCGACCCGAATCCTCGCGCATTTGCGACTGCTGGAGGGCGACTTCGGTGGCTTCCCGGTGGACCGCCTGACCCACTCGCTGCAAACCGCCAGCCGCGCCTGGCACGACGGGCGTGATGAAGAGTACGTGGTGTGCGCCCTGCTCCACGACATCGGCGACACCCTGGGCTCCTACAACCACCCGGACATCGCCGCCGCGATCCTCAAGCCATTTGTGAGCCCCGAGAACCTGTGGATGGTGGAGAAGCACGGGATCTTCCAGGGCTACTACTTCTTCCATCACCTGGGGATGGACCGCCACCTGCGCGAGCAATTTGGCGACCACCCGCAGTACCGGCAAACCATCGAGTTCTGCGCGAAGTACGACGCCGCAGCCTTCGATCCGGCCTACGACACCCTGCCGCTGAGCTTCTTCGAACCGATGCTGGCGCGGGTGTTTGCCCAGCCGAAGAACTCGCTCTACAAGGCGGCGATGGAACGCGAGGGTTAAACCGGCAGCAACGTGCCGCCGTGACCGCTTTGGGCGGCCGGTTCCGGGTCTTTAACAATCTCCCGGGCCACCGTCAGGATCACGATAGCGGCGATGATGTCGAAAATCGCCAACACCACAAACAGCGGGCTGTAGCCGACCTTGGTCACCAGCACACCGAACACGGCGGTAAATGCCGCAGCCCCGATAAACCCGCACATCTGCCCGCCACCGGTCGCGGTGGCCACGTCGTTCTTGCCGAATGAGTCAGAGGCGATGGAAAACAGCGCGCCCGACAAGGTCTGGTGCGCGAAACCGCCGACGCATAGCAGGGCGATCGCGGTGTAGGCGCTGTCTACCAGGCCGATACACGCCGGGCCGATCATGCACAGGCAACCGAACAGCATCACCAGCTTGCGCGAGGTGAACAGCGAAACCTTGAAGTAGCGATGAAACAGCGGGCTCAGGTAGCCGCCCAGCACGCAGCCAATGTCGGCGGCGAGAAACGGCAGCCAGGCGAACAGCGCCATTTCCTTGATGTTCATGTGCCGCTCGGTCATCAGGTACAGCGGAATCCAGGCGTTGAAGGTCTGCCAGGCCGGCTCCGAGAGCATGCGCGCCGAGGCGATGGCGAAGAAGTTGCGGCTCTTGAGGATGCGCTTCCAGCTGGCTTTCTTCTGCACGCCTTCCTTGAGGTGAGTTTCCTGACCGGCTTCGATGTATTCGCGCTCGGCCTGAGCCAGCAGGCGCTGGTCACGCGGGTGCTTGTACAGCAGCAACCAAAGCCCGCACCACACCAGGCCGATGCCACCGACGATCAGGAACGCCAGCTGCCAGCCGCTGTGCAGAATCGCCCAGACCACCAGTGGCGGTGCCAGCAATGCACCAAACGACGAACCAAAGTTGAACCAGCCGATGGCGACGGAGCGCTCCTTGGCCGGGAACCACTCGGTGATTGCCTTGACGCCGCCGGGAAAACCCGCCGATTCCGTCAGCCCCAGCGCGCCACGGGCCACGGCCAGGCTCTGCCAACCGGTGGCGAAAGCGGCCAGCGCGCACACTACCGACCAGGAGATGGCGAAGATCGCAAAACCCATCTTGGTGCCGATCGCATCGATCACATAACCGGCGATCGGTTGCATCAGGGCGTAGCACACCTGCCAGGCAACAACGATGTGGGAGTACTGCTCAGTGGAGATGCTCAGGTCGGTCATCAGCGTGGGGGCTGCGACTGAGAGCGTGTTGCGGGCCAGGTAGTTAATAATCAGGCCGACCGTCATCAGCCCGACCATCCACCAACGGATGCCTTTGATTTTCATCGCTTCACCTTAATTATTTTTAGATTTGAGGCGTACGTTCTGCGACCGAGCGCTTGCGTATTACGGGCGCTATAAAACTGTAACGTCATATGTCGTCATACAACTGTTAGCGTTATATTCAGTCCTCGCGACGATGTCAATCCGATAAACGTGATGTTGTACGATGACAATGAATACACCTGTGGCGCCACGTCACTTGCGCTGCGGGATGAAGACGGGTTCATTTTCCGAGATAAAATCTTTCTGTCATTTACAGTGCTGTATCCTGCACAAGCTTTTTGAAAGCGCGGAATCACCTGCGATTGATAAAACAGATCTTGCGAGGAGCGACGACGATGCACGAAATCCCTAATCTCCCCTTCCCAAGCCTGCGCGAAACTGAGCAGCCAACCCCGCAACAGGCCGGCGCCAGCAAGCCCGAGCCCAAAGAGGCAAAACCGGTCGACCGCAAACGCGAAGACTGAGAGCCGTACCCAGACCGTGTGGAAAGCGTGACATTGGGCGCTTTCCACACCGCCTGAACACCGTGAGCCCCGCCATGACCGACACCACCCCCGATACCGCCCTGCTCGACACTGCCATGCAGATGGTCGATGTATGGAACCGCCTCACCCCGGAAAAACAGGCACTGTTGCTCAAGCGCTTCGGCACCCAGGAAAACGCCCTCGCTGCGCTGGTGACCACGCAACTGCTGAACCCCGCCGATCGCTAAAAGTTTGGTTTCCTGCGCCCGCGCGCGCCCAGCATGGGTATCATAAGCAGCCTATCTTTTCCTGCTGCGACAGTGGACCTCTCCCCATGCCAGATACCCAGCGCCCCATGGCGGTCACGCTGCAAGTTGTTTCCATCGTTCTATTCACCTTCATCGGCTACCTGAATATCGGCATTCCCCTGGCCGTGTTGCCGGGCTATGTGCACAGCGACCTGGGCTTTGGCGCCGTGATCGCGGGCCTGGTGATCAGCGTGCAGTACCTGGCAACGCTGCTGAGCCGGCCCTATGCCGGGCGCATCATCGACAACCGTGGCAGCAAACGTGCCGTCATGTATGGCCTCGCCGGTTGCGGGTTGAGCGGCGTGTTCATGTTGCTCTCGGCGTGGCTTTCCCATATGCCGGCGTTGAGCCTGACCAGCCTGCTGATCGGCCGCCTGGTGCTCGGCAGCGCTGAAAGCCTGGTGGGCTCGGGCTCCATCGGCTGGGGCATCGGCCGCGTGGGCGCGGCGAATACCGCCAAGGTCATCTCCTGGAACGGCATCGCCAGCTACGGCGCCCTGGCCATCGGCGCGCCGCTGGGGGTGTTGCTGGTCAGTCATTTCGGGCTGTGGAGCATGGGCGTCAGCATCATCCTGCTGGCAGTGCTGGGCCTGGTGCTGGCCTGGCCGAAAGTCGCTGCACCGATCGTGGTGGGCGAGCGTCTGCCGTTCATGCATGTGCTGGGGCGCGTGCTGCCTCACGGCTGCGGGCTGGCGCTGGGCTCGATTGGGTTTGGCACCATCGCGACCTTCATCACCCTGTATTACGCGACCCAGCATTGGGATAACGCGGTGCTATGCCTGAGCCTGTTCGGGGCCAGCTTTATCGGGGCGCGGTTGTTGTTCGGGAATTTGATCAACCGCATTGGCGGGTTTCGCGTGGCGATTGCCTGCTTGTCGGTGGAGACCCTGGGCCTGCTGCTGCTATGGATGGCGCCGGATCCTCATTTGGCGTTGGCGGGTGCGGCGTTGAGCGGGTTTGGGTTTTCCCTGGTGTTTCCGGCGCTGGGCGTGGAGGCGGTCAACCTGGTGCCGGCTTCGAGCCGGGGCGCGGCGGTGGGGGCATATTCGCTGTTTATCGATTTGTCGCTGGGGATCACCGGGCCGTTGGCCGGGGCGATTGCGGCGGGGTTCGGGTTTGCCTCGATCTTCTTGTTTGCGGCGATCGCGGCGTTTGGCGGGTTGCTGTTGAGTCTGTATTTGTACCGGCAGGCGCCGAAATATCGTGAAGCTCGGGAAGCGGGCTAGAAGTCGACCTTGCCGCGGCCGGCCTTGATGCTGCCGCGTTTGGTCTTGGATTCGAGGCGGCGCTTTTTTGAGCCCAGGGTGGGTTTGGTGGGGCGGCGTTTCTTTTCGACCTTGGTGGCGCTGAGGATCAGTTCGACCAGGCGCTCGAGGGCGTCGGCGCGGTTTTGTTCCTGGGTTCGGTATTGCTGGGCCTTGAGGATCAGCACGCCTTCGCTGGTGATGCGGCTGTCGCGCAGGGCCAGCAGGCGTTCCTTGTAGAAGTCAGGCAGGGACGAGGCCGGGATGTCGAAACGCAGGTGCACGGCGCTGGAGACTTTGTTGACGTTTTGACCGCCGGCGCCTTGGGCGCGGATGGCCGTTAGCTCGATCTCGGCGTCGGGGAGGTGCACGTTGTTGGATATCACCAGCATTGTTTTGATCGAGCCTTGAGTTTGGTGGGTAAGGATACGCCAATGTGGTGGGTTGCTGAGCGCTGGGGGCATATCCGTTGCTGCGGTAACGGCCGCTATTGGTTCCGCTCTTACAGCGGGTCACTTTTGGAAAAGAGCCCCAAAAGTAACCAAAAGGGCTCTTGCCCCACCACTCGGCACCTCGCCTAGGCTCGGTGTGCCCGCACTCCGGTAGTACTGCGCGGGCCGCCGCGACGGGGCGTCTCTGCCCCGTCGCGGCTAAACCGGCGTCCTGCCGGTTTACCCGCTCCGTAATACCTGCGTTCGGCCAGCGTGGTTTAACGGGGCGCCTAAGATCAAGATCAACAGCAGATCAAGAACACAGCGGCCTACCGGCCGGCTTGAGTGTGGTGAAGCAACAGCAACAGCAAAATCAGAAGCGGGCACGGTCCAAATGTGGGAGCGGGCTTGCTCGCGAATGCGGTGTGTCAGCCACCGAATGCATCAACTGAAAGCTGTCTCTTTTATCCATCTCACGCTGCCCCC
>NZ_NIXO01000063.1 GCF_002204795.1 Pseudomonas sp. K2I15 | reverse complement strand
GGGGGGGGGGGGTTACTCGCCGGCATTGCGCCTGGCGCTGTAGTGCGATGGCCGGGAATCCAGGGCCCGCTCACTGCCCGGCGCATTCAGCACCGGGCAGTGAGCAAGCTTGTCGGCAAACGCCGTTCGATCACTCAGTGATCTTCTCGATGTTGTTGTAGAACAGCTCGCTGTCACGCCCGTCGGTCATGGTTTGCAGCGAGTAGGCGCGGTTCAGGCGCGCGCCGCCATCACGGGTCAGTGGCGCCCATACGACGTTGGCTCGACGCATCGTGGAGGTGCTCATCAACTCATCGAACGGGACGGAAATATAGATGCCCTTGTCGAAGCTGCCCTCGCCGTATTCTTGCTTCGAGGCGGTGGTCAGCGTGACCCAGCCACCAAATTTCACGCCGTTCTTGAACTGCCGCGAGATGTCGACCGTGGTGCCCCAGTCCCGTGCCAGATAACGCCCCACACTGACCGCCGCCAGGGTGTCATAAGGCAGCTCTGTATAGCTGGTGACATGCCCGGTGATGGTTTGGTAGTCGCGCAGGCCGAAGCCCTGGTTGAAATCACGCTGGCGCACGAAGTTCAGGTCCGCACCCACCGACCAGTGTTTGTTCGTGGGCCGAAACAGCACCTCACCGCCAACCCCTGCGTACATCGACTCCAGGTAACCGCCGTAGACCATGCCATACAGGTCTCGATCCAGCCGTTGCGCGTGGTTGAACTGGAATGTCGGCATCGTCACATCGGACGTCGTCATGTATTGGCGCAGATCGGTGCGCACCCGCGGCAGCCCGCTCGGCGCGTCGTAGGTGAACTTGTCGTAGTTGTTCAGCAGGTTGGCACTGAGCAAGCCGCTCCACCAGGTGTTGCGGGTAAAACGGTACTCCGCGTCGGCGTCAGCCGTGAACTGATAGAGCAACCCGTCCGGGCCGCCGATGTTCTGTTTGTAACCCAGGCCCAGGCCGTAGCTGAAGGGCTGGAGCTTGCTGGTGTAGAGCGTGGTTTCCCGGTGGGCAACCGCCGGATTGACCTCGGTGGTACGGTGCAGATCTTTAAGCGGCTGGTCGTTGTTCACCACCGCGCGGAAGGTCTCGCGGGGCACGCTGGTTTCTTCGACGGGCATGTCGTAACGCTTGTTCACCAGGGTGAACCAATCAATATCTTGATTGGCGCTGTTGTCGAGAATTCGGCTGGCGCGCCCCACGGCCTTGGCTGAGTAGAAGTAGCGTTGCTGCTCGCCATACACCATCAGCTCCGAACCACGCTGGGCAATGCGTTCCACCTTGTAGCCGGCATTCTGCTGCAGCCTGTCGGCGACATTGGCCCAGTTGACCTGGTCGGCAGGGGTGGTGGGCATGCGCGCCGGCAACGGTTCGGCGGGAGGATCATAAGTCTTGACCGGTGCCTTGCGGCTGACAAAGTTGGTGTGCAGGGTAATGCCGAACATCGCGGTATTGCCGCGCTCCCAGGCCGCACTCAGGTCGACGCTGTCGGCCAGCTTGTAGACCACACCGATATTGACCGGCGAGTCTTGCTTGATCGGGTTGTCCAGGGGCTCGTGCTTGTAGTCGTTGCCCTCGTATTCGAGTTTCAGGCTCAGGGGTTCCCAGGGCGTTTGATAGGCAATCCCGCCAAACAACGAAGGACGTCCCCTGAAGTACGCATTGGAGTTCACATCCCCTGCCCGCGCGACGACCGCCGTGCTCGTCGGTCGGTCGTTGAACTTGCTGCCCAACACCGACAGCGGGTTACTGAAGTCGCCGCGATTACCCAGGTAGCCCCAGGCGATGCCGAGGCTGAAATCCAGGTTGGCATAGCGTTTGTTGGCAACAAAGTATTCGCTGGAAAACAACCCTGTACCGCCGATGTCACGGGCGCCGAACGCCACTTGCGGCGCCCAGTGGCTTTCTTCCCAGAGCCGCGCCTTGAAATCGATGGCCTTGTCTTTGAAGCTCTGGCTTCCGCTCAATGCCTCGGTACCGTACTTGCGGTTGCTGATGGCGGTGTAACGAAACGAACCTTCCAGCCAGTCAAACGGCTGCAAGGAAAAGCTGTAGCGCGAGTAGGGATCGGTGCGGTTGGCGTTGGCGCTCAACTCTCCCGCCGGAGCCATGCGTGCAGTGGGGGTCTGTAACAGGCCCACGCCACCAAAATCATTTTGGGTGTAACGGGGTTCACCGTGAACCAGTCCGCAGGGCAAGAGCAATACAGCAGCAAAACGTAAATTCAAGGGTTCACCTCAGCCAACGGTTGGGTGGCGAAAAACTCGGCCAGTTGTTGGTTGAGATCAGGGGTCGGCGTCTCAAGGTCATCGCTGCGGATCGGCACCAGGATCCTGCTGCCAGGAGCGGCCACAACGCCCTCCTCCCGATTCCATGCCGCTACGCCTACGCGCCGCACCTGGCCGTCGGGCTGGATCAGCCACAGGTCGTCGCGCTCGGCATCACCGAGGGTGGTGCAGTCGCGAACATAATCCCGGACTTCCCGCAGGGCTCGGTAGGGCACATCACAAGGCTGCGCGACCGCCCCGAGGACTTCCACCGTGGACGGTCTTGCGGGGTAAACAAGACGGTCGCCATCATCAAGCAACGCGTTGCGCGCGAAGCCCGCCTCCACGGCAATCGGGTCCAGCACCGCGACTTGTCGGCCGGTAACAGGCAATTGCTCGACCTGCTGATACAGGCGCGCACTCAAGTCCGCGCGTGTGCGCTTGTCATCCAGTAAGGCACCCCGCTGCAGCAGCTTCAGGTCGAACAAAACGCCCGCTTTCAAACGTGCCTGCTTTTCCACCAACGACTGGTGCAGCCACGCCGCGCCCAACCAGTAGCTTTCGGCATTGGGTTGAGCGTCGCGAATAACGTCCAGCAAACGCGCACCCGGTTTAACCTCCAAGGCGCCAGGGCTGCGCACATCGCCACTGACCGTTACGGCCGCCTGGCCTGCGACAGGCCCGATCAACAGCAGGCCAAGCCATAGAAGCTTCGAACACTTCACCGGGCAGCCCTCCGGTCGGGGCGCAACTGCACGATTTTCAAGGACAACCGGGGCGTCAAATGCTGCTCGCTGCGCAGGATGAAACCATCCTGCGGGTCGACCCAATAATGGTTGGTAGCGCTGAAATTCAAGGTGGGAACATCCACCTGCTCGTCGATGCGCAGCAAGGCGTAATCCTTGTCCAGAATGCGAAGGGTCTCGATACCGTGGGGGCTGAAACGGCTGTTGACCGCGATACCGATTCGGTTGCCGTCATAGAGGTCGATCCAGCGAGTACTGGCATAGCCGTCAGGCAGATGCTGAAGGCCGAGCTTGAACGGCGACTCGCCACTGAAGCGGGTGCCATCCAGGGAAAAGCCCAACCCGACGGTGCGTACCACCAGGCCGTCGCGCATCATCACCACTTGCTTGCCGGAAGCGACCCAGAACTCCAGGTCGCCGCGGCGCCGGGGCATGGCCATCACCCCCTCGCTGACAGCGGTGGTGACCAGGATCTGCGGATACGGCACTGCATCGACCTGGGCGCGGGTCACGTCGATGGAGGCAGGGCCCGTGACGGACGTTTCGAGGGTGTACCAGGACGCCCTCATCAACGGGTTACACCCGCACAACAAGAGCGCCAACGACAGACAGGCACTGGTAGGCAAAATTTTCACGACGGGATAGCGCCTTATCTGCTGTTGACTTCACTGAGGTCATTGGCCGATCGGGCACCGAGCCCAATGGCGGTGGCGGTAGGCAGCAGCTGGCTGATCAGACGGTTCCAGCGCGTCACGCCGGCCGGCCCGACGTACACGATGTCTTGGGGCTGCAAGTCAAAGCGAGTGGCGAGCACCAGCGCCGAAGGTGACTGGGCATCGAGCTGGAACACCTTGGCCGGCTCGGCTTCCAGGTTGTCCACGCCGCGAATCACGTACACCGCATTGCCATTGGAGGTGGTCTGGTTCAAGCCCCCTGCCGTGCCCAAGGCATCGGTCAGGTTGATCGATTTGCCCTTGAAGCTCAGTGCCCGGGGCTGGTTGACTTCGCCCATGAGATAGACGCGCTTTTGGTCGTTATAGGGCAAGTACAACCGGTCGCCGCCCTTCAGGTAGATGCCCTGCAGTTGCGAGCCCTGGCGATTGAGGCTGTCCAGGTCCAGCTTGTACTCACGGCCGTCGCGGGTCAGCGTCAGGCCCGACAGGTCGGCATTCGTCGGGTCTACACCGGCGGCGCCAATGGCCTCCACTGCGCTCAATGGCGTGGTGGTGATCGGCTGCTGGCCGGCCTTGATCACCGCACCGGTCACCACCACGGTCTGGCTGGCAAACCGCAGAACGCTGACGTCGACCTGAGGGCTTTCAATAAATTGCGACAAGCGCCCGGAGATATAGGCACGCAACTCTTCGATGGTTTTACCGGCCACCGGTACGTTGCCGATATACGGGTAAAACAGCGTGCCATCCGGGCGAACCAAACGGCCGTTGGCATCGATCTGCTGTTGCGGCCCGGACGGCGCCGTCAACTCGGGGTGATCCCAGACCGTGATAAACAACAGGTCATTGGCGCCTACGCGATAGCCACCCGGAACATAGGACAATAACTGCGCCGGCACCGATTCGCGTACACGCGTGGCGGCATCCATGGCGATCAATTTAGGCGTGATGGGAATCAGCTCCACCCGGGTACTTTCGGGAGATCCTTCACTGGACATTTGACTGGTGTCCATGTGTTGACCAGGCGAAAACATACAGCCGTGCAAGCTGATACTTGCCAGCAAAAGAACAGGTAACCTACGAATCATAATGGCACTACGCTAGTCGAGGGCGAGTCTAAAAAAGATCACCCAGAGAGTTCTGAGTGACCTAAAACAACATACGTTACGAGGGATTAGTTGGTACCGGTGGTACCACCTGTACCGGTGGTGCCGCCAGTGCCGGAAGTACCGCCATTGGAACTTCCGCCCGAGTTGGAAGCGGCCGCCGCAGCGCCGACCACAGCTGTGCCGACCCCGACCGTTTCACCGAGCGTCACACCGCCCACGAGCGGGGTGCTCAACGACAGTGATTCGCTGCCTGTGCTGGCCGCCTCGCCCACTGCTCCACTGACGGCTTCAGCCGCCAACGCTGCAGTACTTGTGAAAGCCAGCACGCCGGCCAACAATAATTTCCTCATATCAGACTCCTTCTCGATATTTACCCCTTATAAAACTTTGCAATAAGGGAGTAGTGATGGAACGGAGATAAAGAGGCCATGAAAACCGCACAAAGATCCTGTTGGATCACGCACTTAGCCTCCCAGGAATCATCTCACTTGTAGATACTGCAAACCACCAATGTTAATAATCGTCAGTATTAGATGACGGGGCGTACTGACAACCCGCGACCAATACCGTAATAGTCGAAGCCATTGGCTTTCATGCGTTGCGGATCAAATATATTCCGGCCGTCAAAGATAACCGGCGTACTCAGTTTTTCTTTTATAAAGTCCAGGTCCGGGGCTTTGAACTCGCGCCATTCCGTCACAATCACCAACGCATCGGCACCTTGAAGCGCCGCTTCCTTGGTACCCATGAGTAGCAAGTCTTGGTTCATGCCGTAAATGCGCTGGGTTTCGGCCATCGCTTCCGGGTCGAAGGCTTGAACCCGGGCCCCCACGCTGCGCAATTGTTCGATCAAGACGCGGCTGGAGGCTTCGCGCATATCATCGGTATTGGGTTTGAAGGCCAGGCCCCAGATCGCAAAGGTCTTGCCCTCCAACTGCCCGCCGAAGTGATGATGAATGTGCCCGAACAGGTGCTGCTTCTGGCGCTTGTTCACTTCCTCAACGGCAGATAACAGTGTTGCCTGATAGCCGATCGACGACGCGGTACGCTCCAGCGCCTGTACATCTTTCGGGAAGCACGAGCCGCCATAGCCACAGCCGGGGTAGATAAAGTCGTAGCCGATCCGCGGGTCGGAGCCAATGCCTTTACGCACGGCTTCAATGTCGGCGCCCAGTCGTTCGGCGAAGTTGGCCATTTCGTTCATGAAGGAGATCTTGGTGGCCAGCAGGCAGTTGGCCGCGTACTTGGTCAGCTCGGCACTGCGGATGTCCATCGTGATGATTTTTTCGTGGTTGCGGTTGAAGGGCTCATACAGTTCCCGCATGCGGTCCACGGCGTAGCTGCTGTCACTGCCGATGATGATGCGGTCGGGACGCGTACAGTCCGCGACCGCCGAACCTTCCTTCAGGAACTCGGGGTTCGAGATGACGTGAAACTCCACCTCAAGCGAACGCGACTTCAACACCTCGGACACCTTCGCCCGGACTTTATCCGCCGTACCCACCGGTACCGTGGACTTGTTCACGATGATCTTCGGCTCGGTCATGTTGAGTGCGATGGTCGCTGCAACAGCGAGCACATACTTGATGTCGGCGCTGCCATCGTCATCCGGCGGCGTGCCCACGGCGATGAATTGAACCTCACCATGACGCACGCCTTGCGCGGCGTCGGTAGTGAAATGCAAGCGTCCGGCATCATGGTTCTTCTGTACCAGCGCACTTAACCCAGGCTCGTAGATCGGAATAATCCCGCTCTTGAGGTTCTCGACTTTGATCGCGTCGATATCAACGCAACACACCTCATGCCCCGCGTCAGCCAGTACAGCCGCCTGCACCAGACCCACATAGCCGATTCCAAATACAGTTACATTCATTTCAATACTCCTTTAAACAAGCTCGAGGCGGCCATAGCGGTCTTCAAAGCGGATGATGTCGTCTTCGCCGAGGTAGGAACCGGACTGCACTTCAATCAGTTCCAGCGGGATTCGTCCCGGGTTTTCGAGGGAGTGCACAACGCCAATCGGGATGTAGGTGGACTGGTTCTCGGTCAGCAGCACCTGCTTGTCGGCGATTTGCACATTCGCGGTGCCGGACACCACGATCCAGTGCTCGGCCCGATGGTGGTGAAGCTGCACGGAAAGCTTGTGCCCAGGCTTAACCGTGATGCGCTTCACCTGGTAGCGGTAGCCCTGGTCCACCGAGTCATACTTGCCCCACGGTCGATAGACTTCGCGGTGGCTGGCGCTCTCGATCCGGTGGTTTTTGGTGAGCTCGGTGACGATTTTCTTGACGTCCTGGGCGTGCTCCTTGGTGGTCACCAATATCGCATCGGCGGTCTCGACGACCACCACATCACTGATACCCGCAACGGTGACCAGGCGGTGGCTGGCGTGCACATAACTGTTGGTGACGTCTTGCAGCAGCACGTCGCCCTGGGTGCAGTTCTGGTTGGCATCCTTGGCGCCCGCTTCCCACACCGAGTCCCAGGCCCCCAAGTCGCTCCACGCAGAGTTGAGGATGACCACCGAGGCGATATCGGTTTTTTCCATCACCGCGTAATCAATCGACACGTTGGGCGCGTTCACAAAATCCACCTGGCTGAGCCGGGTGAAGTCCTGGTCATGCGCCGCGTTGGAGAGGGAAAGTTCCGCGGCAACCATGGTCTCGGGGCTCAAGCGCTCCAGCTCGGCCCTCATCACCGAGGCGCGGAACATGAACATGCCGCTGTTCCAGAAGTAGTTACCTTGGGCCAGGTAGCTTTGTGCTGTCTGAAGGTCAGGTTTTTCTACAAACGCCTCGACATGCGCGGCGCCGTCGACCGCAGCCAGTTGAGTGCGGATATAGCCGTAGCCGGTCTCCGGCTTGGTGGGCACAACGCCGAAGGTGACGATTTTGCCCTTGTTGACTTGCGCCTTGGCCAACGTCAAGGCCGCGTTAAAAGCGCTGACATCACTGATGACATGGTCTGCCGCCAACACCAGCAGGATCGGATCATCGCCGTCTTCCAGCGCCGACAGCGTCGCGGCCGCAATCGCCGGCGCGGTATTTCGCGCAGCGGGTTCCAGGAGGATTTTCTGCGGTATCAAGTCCAGCGACCGGCTTTGCTCGGCCACGATGAAACGGTGTTCTTCGTTGCACACAATGATCGGAGCGCTAACGTTCTCGCCCTCTATCCAAAGATTCTTGATTCGTTCCAATGTGGCTTGAAACAAACTCAAGTCACCGTGCAGGGCTATAAACTGCTTTGGCTTAAGCGCTCTTGAGAGCGGCCACAGGCGCGTGCCTGAGCCGCCAGACAATATAACTGGGATCATAGCGATTACTCGATGATTAAAGGCAATAAGAGCGTATTGACAAACAGTCAGAACTTAAGAGGCGAATGATCTTACATAACTGATCAAACGATCTCTTTCAGTAAAATCCAATGGGCTTTCTGCGCTGCTGTAGTTGAGCGCCGAATCAATGGCCGAGAAAAAGCCATCTTTATCATGGGCGATAAAGACAGACGGAAGGTCTGAAAAATTCTCGGCGGTGTCGAACTGGTGATTATTGATATGTTCACCGCGCCGACTGTCCCGAGGCACGATAACAATGGGTTTACCCAGTTCAAGCGAGCGAATGATATTACCCATGCCGGCATGGGAAACGATCACCTTAGAGGCATTGAAGTTTTTCGAAAAAAGCGGCTCGGCAATGGTCTTGTACGCCGTAATGCGGCCCAGGTCATTTTCGTTATTACCGACTTGGGCAACAATCGGGACCTGAGGATTTGCACGACTCCATTCATTTAAATAACCGAGCATTCTTTCAAACGGTGCTTGAGTGCCAACGCTGCAGAATATCATTTATACAATCCTCCCTTTATATTGGGCCCGGCTGTTTTGCGAAAGCGTGGGCCACTGGGTCAGCAACTCATCTACAAAATAAACAGCGATACGGCCGGACAAAGAGAGTTGCTTGGGGTTGGCGATGCTGTCGATCCACAGGGTCTTTTTGCCCATGAGTTTCCCCGCGACCAACCCCAGCAAACCCGGAGCTGCGCCCGTGGAGATCACGTATCTGGCTTTGCTGCGGTAGACAATCGCAAAGATCTGGCAAAAGCCCTTGATTATCTTCAACGGCTCACTGCGATTAAAGTCCGGAACTTGCGCAAAGGCATGCAATGGGTACTGCGAGCCAATACTGATATCGACGGTGGCAATGGTAACTTTTTGACCGTCGAAGGCCGGCAGCAGCTTGCTCATTTGCACCCAGTGCCCACCTCCAGAACAAATCAATAACACATCACTTGATTGACTCATGACGGTTCCCTTCCTGTCAGGTTTAATAGACATCATTAAATAGCGGCGGCAGTTCTTAACAATTGCGCCTGCCCTTTCCAGCGTGTTATCCGCTTGGCTTTCAGCAAGGCTGACTTTTCTTTATAAATGTCCTGATTACCGATGAGCTGTGAAACACCGGCCTTGATCGACAACGGGTCTAACGTGTCAACAAACACCGCCGCCTCGGAAAACAACGAGCGCAGTACCGTGGTGTTCGAGAGCGCCATCGGCCTGCCGGCGCTGACCGCTTCGTTGGCCACACTCAACTGGACGTTGTCACGCGTGGTCAGGCCGAGGACGACATTTGCGTTGCACAGCAGTTGCTCGAACGTCGCTTTGCTGAGGAAGCCGGTCAGCTTGATGTTCTCAGGAAGTGACGCTACCAGCGCCTCGGAAAGCTTGCCCTGGTGCTTTCCGGTGATCAGAAAGTCGACACCCGGCATTTCCCGGGCGGCATTGATCACGATCTCTATCGGTTCATCGATATCAAAGGAGCAAGGAAACAGCACATAGGGTTTCTCGCGCTCAATGGCCGGGGCTGCCTGAAAGTCACACGGCAGATCTTCCAGAATAAAGAGGTTGGCTTCCTTGACACCCAGGCCCGCCAACTCTTCTTTGACTTTAAAGTTATGCACCACCACCGCATCAATCTTGTTCAGCAGGGACACGGTTCCCGGGAAGCCTATCCACTGCGTGCGCAACAAGCTGTTGTGCGCGTCAGCGATAATCTTCAGACGCCGGTTAAACATAAACTTGTAGGCCAATGCGATGTGCAACACCGGGCTCGGCGGCAGCTGCACCCAAAGCACTTCAGGCGAACCGGCCAACAGCGTCTTGATGGTTTTAAAAGACTTGATCAAATAGTCCAGTGGCCGTGCAGACTTCTTCTTGAACTGGTTAGGCAAGTGCAGAATGTCATACGCCCAGTACTGCTTCATGGTATCGGCACGTCGTTGATAGCCAATCCATGCGATCATTAATGATTTCACGTCAGAATCCTGCATAAATAAGAGTGGGCACGTGAGGTGCTTTACAAGGCAAACCAAACAGGAAAGTCGGCGCGGTACAGAATATTTTTATTTCTGAAGCGAATATGTTTAGCCGGATTACCGCCCACGATCGAATACGCTTCAACGTTGCGCGTGACCACGCTGCCTGGATAAACAACTGCACCTTTGCTTATCGTGACGCCTGGCATCACCATCACATTGGGAAAGATCCATGCGTTGTCTTCAATCAGCACGGGCTTGCCAACCAGACAACTCATGGGGTCATCGATATCGTGGCCCAGCGTATAAATCCTGGTGTTGTGAGAAATATTGACGTTGTCGCCGATGTGGATGCCCGCCCTGTTATCCAGGTAGCAGTCGTAATTCACCGTGCAGTTTTTCCCTATTGAGAAATTGCCGAATGAGAAAAACACCACCTTCCTGTGAACCGTGGTGTTAGCGCCAACACGGCATCCTGTTACCCGCAACAGTGAACGTCTCACGTTGAAAAACAACGCCAGGCTGAGCAGCGTGTTAAACAGGGCAACGGCAGTCTTCTTGATATTCAGTTTCAGGTTCTTCATCTAATCACCCTGCCCTGATTTATCAGTAACGCGTTGCGAGCTCATCACAAAATTCCTGAACCGGATATTGGTACTGACCGGTGTGGCAAACGAGGGGTTATTCCCACCGAAGAACGTAGAAAACAGCAAGCCGTCGATGGTGATGTCCTGGGTGTCTCTAAACGTCAACCCGGTTTCGGAATGCACCAGCTTTTTGTCGTACCAAATGGAAATCACACCGTCGGCCACACCCGGCGTATTCAACTTCACAAGTTGTTCCAACGTATGCCACTGCCCAACCGTAAAGACCCAGGAACCCAAACCAATTGCTGTCCCCCAGGTTTTGCTGGTGGGCAAATAGGCATAGATTGCGCCGAGGCCTTTTTCTTTCCAGATGTAGCGCGTGGAAAAGCCATCATGGCCGTTGGGTATTCTCCCGCCCGTATTGCCCGTACCCCCGTAAAGGCCCGGCAGTTTTCCGCCTTTTACAAAATTGAAATTCTTGTCGAACTTCAACTCATAGGTCAGCACCAGGCATTCCCGGCCCGGTTGCGGGAGCGGCGACTTGAATTCAATGCCGCCATAGGGCAAACCCAAGCGCACCATCGACCCCGGGTCGTACGAGCCGGCCGGAAAGTGCACGGCGATGTCCTTGATCTTCTGGCTATAGGCCTTGTTCGTCAGATTGGCGCTGCCTTTAATGCTGTTCTGCGCCTGCGGGCCTTTGAGCATCTGGGAAACATCAGGCAGTGACGGATAGATGTTTTTGATGCGTTGCTCGCAGCGGTCATTTATCTCTGATGCGCTGGTCGCGGCCACCTGCACAGAGAACGCCAGAGTGAGCAGCGTCGAGGCTGTCTTTTTCACGTCGGTTGCCCCTCCACTCTATTTTTCATCGACCCATTTCAAAAAGTCATCGACCGCTTGTTGTGCGATGGATGACCGCTGCGAGATCTCTTGCTTGAGGTGCTCGGCCATTTGCGCTTTGGATTGCCTGAATTCGCTGATGGTGGTCATGATCACCTCAGGGTCCGGGGTGCTGACCAACCGGGTGCCACGAGGCAGCATTTCATGGACTTTTTTCAGCTTGTTTTCGATCTCAATGGCGATGGTTGGAAAACCCAAAGAGGCCGGCAGGAGCACGCCGTGCGCCCGTGCGCTGATGATCACGTCGGACTCGACGATCAGTTTCGCCATGAACGTTTCAGGGGTATCGCCCGCCGCGTCCCAGCACAACCATTCAAACGTGTCGTACTTGTCGATCAGGTGCTGGTCACGCTCCTTGTAAAGCGAGACCAGGCGCACCTGCTCTCCACGCTTGGCCAATTCATCAGCGGCCTGAACCATCGCCTTGATGAACTGTTGTCCATTCGCGTCGTGGGGCCAGTCGCGCAGGATAAAGGAGAGGTACTCGTCTTTCTTGAGGCGACCGACTTCCAGATCCTTGCTGGAGATCCACAGATCGGAAAGCAGGCTGGGGTCGGTGTACACCTCCACATCCGACTTGCCGAACGTAGTGCAGTGCTTCTGGCTGGTACCGTCGCGCACGGAAATATAGTCACAGCGATTGATCACGCTGACGGCACGGGTCAGCAGCTTGCCGCCGCCATCAAACGGGCCCAGGCCGATACAGAACGCAGCCAGACGCTGGTGGAAGTAGATCTTGTCGATACCGCCACGCATCCCGACATACAGGCGCAACAGTGTGGATTTCAGATCCGTTTGCGCCTTGATGCTCTTATAGAGCTTCGACAATCTGCCCGTGGAGGCAGTGACCTCTTTGGCCGGCGGGATAAACGAGAAGAACTGACCACCACCGCCCAACACAACCAGGTCAGCCTTGACCGGCTCCTTGATATGCAGCCACTTGATGCGCGGGTTGAAGTTTTTGGCGATCGCGGGGTGATCGACACCCACGGCAATATCCGATTCTTTAAAGCGTTTTTTCAGAATATTGATGACGCATAGCATTAAGACGTCATCACCCAAATTGCCAGGACCGTATGCACCCCGGATATATACTTTGCTGAAATTCATGCTGGGCTTCCATTTTCCACGGGGTCGTTAAACACGGCATTCAAGGCAAACGTTGTTGCGAGAATGTAGATAAATATCAACGCCAGTATCATCAATCGATAGACCATACTTTCAACGTAGGCACTTGAGATAAAACTGACAAAAGGCAATGTCCACAAGATCAATATCCTGGGAGAAACCAGCAACTCCAAAGGGAGTATTTTCTTGTAGACGAAATACGGCAGGCCGAGCAGGAAGTGGATGAACTGGGAACCAATGAATGCCTTGGCAATCCCGACGGCGCCCTCTTCCCTGAGCCAGAACGCCCCGGCGATGAATAACATGCCCCACAGCACGTTGCTCATGACGCTGAACCAGGCCAGGTTCATCACGATCATTTTTCTTGAAATGCCGGACTTGAATGCACTGAGCAGAGAGCCAAGAATCACCAGCACCAACGTCACTTCAAAATCACGGCCCAGGAAACTGCTCCCGTAGAGCTTGGCCAATAACTCGGGAAACATGATCACCGGCTGGATAATCACCAACACCACTAACCAGCCCGACAGAAAGTTCAAAGCGTCCAGCTTGCGATTCTTGCCGCCCAGCGCGGCTGCCAGCATCGGCACCAGTACCGAGCCCAGTACCACGGAAACATGAGAAAAGATCGCGTTCCATTGCATGGCGGCGGCGTACATGCCCAGCGCGGCAAGCCCATTAGTTGTTTGCGCCAATAACTTATTCGCGAACCAGTTCATCGGAGCGACCATCAACCCCGTCAACAACACCGGCAGGCCAACCGAAAGCACTGCGTGCTTTTCGGTGATCGCGCCCTTGAAGCTCAGCGTGGTGTTCCGCGCCTTCAGTATTTTCCAGCACGCCAGCGCGCTGAAGAAGACGATCATCAATTGAGAGCCGGCCAACCCCAGCAGCGCACCGTTGAGCCTGAACTTGATGGTCAGGAAGTACGTGGCCGGGATCGCAACAAGGGCGATGATTCCGTTGATCGTCGCAATCGAGCGGTATTGCCCCCAGCCGGTCAGGCAGCCTTGGGTCCACCCCGACAAAATAATCAGGGTGATGGTGCACAACACGATCAGCGACGCCGCGTTCAAGCTGTCTGTCCCCAGGATAATGCTGGAGAAGAAATGCGGAAAAAACAGCGCTGTCCCGATGATCATTGCACTGAAACACACCGAAAAAATCAGCGTCAGCGCGATGCCCCTGCCGGTCTTCTCGGGGCTGATGTCCTTGAACTGCCCAATGTGCTTGGCCGTCGCCGTGGTGGTGGCCTGGGCGGCGACGTTGGCCAGCATCACAATCGCACTTTGGATCAGACCGTACTCGCCAAACGATTGCGCGCCCAAAACACGAGCAACCAATATGCCGGTAATCACCACCGACACTTTCGTAGCAACGGCGGAGATGAAACTCCAGGCCGTACTGGACACGAATTTTTTCAACAGTGTGCTGTTCATCCGGCATTCACCTGTAGGGGCGTGGCTATCAGCGGCTGGCGCGGGCTCAGCAGGTTTTTACGCTGCCTGGCCGTGTGTTCAGAACACACGCGCAGGACGATTGCGCCATAAGCGATACCGATGGCGTACGGCTGATACGGCGTGGCAGAGACAATGAACATCACGCCCAAAAAGATGGCGATTGAGACGGCCACCCGGCTGTTCATGTGCTGGGTAATCGACGTAATGAAGACGTACAACAAGTACAACCCGATAAGCCCGTACTTAACGAAGTAGGTTAAGTAGGCACTGTCGATATTCGAGTTCTTGTCATCCAGGCCACGGTATTCAAACCAGGGAATCTCGAATGGGGTGCCCGCCCCCAACCCCACAAAGTAATGCATGGGGTTCATGCCCCTGATCAATTCCAGTGCCGGGCTGAAGCGAGAAGCGAGTTGAGCGGCCATGCCTTCAGACGATAAACCGTCATTGATCCGATCAGCACCGATCATGTTGCTGATGCCAATAAACGCCATTAACACCACGGCCCCGGCCAAGGCGACACCAATCATTCGGGCCGGTTTTGTGTACTGGTGAATGATGATTGCCGCAAATACCGCAACAAAGATGAAACGTGAGTTGGCGATAAACAAACAGATGAGTGAGGTCGCCAGACAGATTCTTGCGAGCTTTTTCCTGTGCTCAAACAGGCGTGGGTCTATGAAGTAATAGATCAGATAGGCAACGGCTGCGTAGGTGCCGCCGTCAAGGTACCGATAGGCGTTTTCTTCATAGTAGACGTCCTGAAACTTGTACAGCCCCAACCGCAACCAGGCGATGTCCAGCACGTTGAATGCGGTCATCGCGATCAACAGCATCAGTACCGTTTGCAGCTTCAGGGTTTTCGCGGCGAGGGTCGCGATATTCGTCAGCACGATAAACGACAGGATCATGATGAACGGCCGAACATCCTTCAGCAGGTACTTGTTCGAGGACTCCAGCAGGCCGCAGGCGAGTAACACCACATACAGCCCGCAGCCAAAAAGAAGCCCGCCCGGCGCCGTCAGTTGGCTCTTCTGCGTAAGCACTTGCCTGATCAGCAACGCACCCAGCCCGCCCACAATGTAGAAGTCAAAAAAGTAGATGCCCTTGAGCGAGATTATTTCGCTGTAGGAGTTGCCGGTAGGAATAACAGACAGCATCACCCCAAACAGCACAATGGAGTACTTTGGGCTTTTGACGGCAAGCAAACCCGCTGACAGCGCGATAAGGGATAACAGGTAAAACATGGCTGGGTATTCTTTATGCTGATTTTAAATTTGACACGCTACCGCCCCAGGATTTTTCGTTCATTTCCTGAAAACGTGACGTCTATCCTGCTGATACTGCGTAGGACGATGGAGCGTAACGATCACAATCAGCTTCGATCAGCCTGGTACTCGTACTGGTAATACCCGTAATTGCCGTAGCCATATTTGGCGGAGGCTTTCTTTTCTACACCGTTGAAGATGGCGCCCCTCAGCACGATGCCGTTCTGGGCAAATCGGCGAATGGTGTGTTCTATCTCTTTTGCCGGGTTCAAGCCGTAACGCGTGACGATCAGGTTGGTGCCCGATTGCCGTCCCACAATCGCCGCGTCGGTCACGGCCAACAGCGGTGGCGTATCAAGGATGACCAGGTCATACCGTTCGCTGACTTGCGACAACAGCTCGGTCAGGTTGCGGTGCATCAGCAACTCGGAAGGGTTGGGCGGTATCTGCCCACGGCTGATGAGGTCGAGGTTTTCAATGCCGGTTTTGTGAATGGCGGTTTCAAGCGTGCATTGGTTGGAGAGGATGTCGGACAGCCCGTTCTTGGCCGAAACACCCAGCACCTTGTGCAGGTAGCCCCGTCGCATATCCACGTCAATCAGCAACACTCGCTGCCCGGTTTGCGCGATCACCGCCGCCAGGTTGACCGAGACGAAGGTTTTACCCACCTCGGGGCTGGGGCCCGAGATCATGATTCGATTATTCGGCGACTCAAGCATCGCGAAGTGCAGGCTGGTACGCAAACTGCGCAACGCCTCCACCGCAAGGTCAGTGGGGTGACTGATGGCCAGCAATGAAGAGCCTGCATCGGTACGCCCACGCCCACGGGTGATTTTGTCTTCTTCCACCTTTTGCAGCGTGCTGTACGGAATCGACGCATACACCGGCAACCCCAGTTGCTCGATCGCTTCCGGGCTTTCCAGGCCGCGGTTCAGTGCCTTGCGCAGCAGCACCAGCGCCACCGCCAGGAAGCCACCCAGCAGGGTCGCGATCAGCACAATCAGGATCTTTTTCGGCTTGATCGGCTTGATGTAATTGACGTCTGCGGTGTCGATCAGGCGCACGTTACCCACGGTTCCCGCCCGCATCACATCCAGCTCCTGGGACTTGTTGAGCAATTGGGTATAAATGGCCGTACCGACCTCTACATCCCGAGTCAGGCTCAGCAGTTCCTGCTGGGTGGAGGGAAGGCTCTCTACCCGGCTCGCCAGGCTTTGCTGCTTGCTGGTCAACTCACCGATCTGGGTCAACAACGCGCGATAGGCGGGATGCTGACGGGTGAACTTGCGGTCCATCTCGGCCTGCTGCAGCTTCAGCTCGGAGATGCTGGTATCGAGCCCCACGATCTGGTCGAGAATGGCCTTGGTTTCCAGGGTAATGTCCACCGACTTGCTGCGGGTCTGGTACTCGTTCAAGGCCTTGCCGGCTTTTTCCAGATCCTTCTTGACCTCCGGCAGTTGCTCTTTGAGGAATGCCAGGCTTTGCGCCGCCTCAGCCGAGGTGCGCTCCACGTTTTGCCGTACGTAGATGGCCGCGATTTGGTTGAGTATCTTGATCGCCTGGTCCGGGTCGGTGCTTTCCAGCGCCAGCCCGATCATGCCGGACTCTTTGCCCCGCTCGACCACATCCAGGTTCTCCTGGTAGTCGAGAATGCTGGTCAGGCGTGCGTTGCGGATAACCTGGAAACGCGTGCCGGGTCTGGCGCGCAGCTCTTCAATCTGAAACGCGACGCCATTTTGCTCGAACAGTTGCCCAGTTTGGCCAGCGGCCAATACTTGGTCATCTTCATCCACCAACGTGAACTGACTGTTTTCACCCACCGTCAGGGTCAACTTCTTGCCCAGTTGCGCGTCGGGCAGATCCAGTTTGAATATCTTCAGCGACTCCCCGCCCCAGGCGAAGCTGTCCAGGCCCAACAAGGGCTCGGCGATTGCACCGGGATTGGTCTTCTGGAAGCGGCGCGCCAGGAACTCACCGACCACCGGGAAGTACATCGGCTGCACGACGATATCGAGTTTCAAGTTATCGACGGTTTTGCCAATCACATAGCGGGACTGGATC
The DNA here is from genome assembly GCF_002204795.1 of Pseudomonas sp. K2I15. Classification (GTDB taxonomy): domain Bacteria; phylum Pseudomonadota; class Gammaproteobacteria; order Pseudomonadales; family Pseudomonadaceae; genus Aquipseudomonas. Next base: position 12,954 of record NZ_NIXO01000063.1, on the reverse strand, counting down.
AGCTCGATCTCGGTGGCCGACGGCGACTCCTTGCCCAGCATGCCGCCGATATCCGAGAAGCCCAGCAAGTCGTTCTTTTTGGCTTCGACCTGCAGCAAGGCATTCGCCTGATAGACCGGGGTGGCCAGCACCGCATACGCGGCGCCGGTCACCATAAAGGCGCCGGTAACCGCGGCGATCAACCATTTATGGTCGATCAGTGTTCCAAATAGACCGAGGAGATCAATCTCCTCGTTATCGTCTTCCCGTGCGGTGACTGCTGGCGCTTGCTGCATAAGTCGGATTCTTAGCCTTATTTCGATTCAAAAAGTAGTGGCGATCAGCGTGCGAGACGCTGCGCCCATGCGTTTACGGCTTCTTCGATCAACGCATACGCGTGCACAAAAGCAGCTTTCCCTTGACGGTAGGGGTCGCTGATCTCTCGCTCGTTTTGCCATTTCCCCAGCAGCAAGACCTTGCCTCGTGCCTCGGGAGCCATGCTGAGTACGGCGCTGATGTGCTGCCGCTCCATCACAAGGATCAGATCGGCATCGCCGATCGCCTGTGGCGCCAGTTGAACGGCCTGGTGCTTGTCAGCCGGATGACCATGGGCTTCGAGTACCGCACGCGCGGTGGTGTCAATCGGTTTGCCGACCAACGCGGCAATACCCGCAGAACTGATCTTGATATCGGAGCACGCGAGCGCACCACGCAAAAGGCTTTCCGCGGTTGGGCTACGGCAAATATTGCCAATACAGACAATCAACACTCTTTTAAACAATGCACTATTCCCCGGGTCATCCATTTCCCCATGAAGCAACACCCTCAGCTTCACAACTTCACGGCAGTATTTATTACCATGAAACTTCAACCTCACCCAAAATTATCTCCGGACGAAAAATAACAGCACACCCACTTAATCAGACCTTTTATAACATTCATAACTTCGTAGCGCCCATCGGCTTTAAATTACCTAACCGCTGAGTATCGTTTTATATAGACAGAGGACGCCCCATGAGCGCAAATGCCAACAGAGCCTGGTACCTGGTCCAGTGCAAGTCCCGGCAGGACGAGCGCGCCGAGGAGCATCTTCAGCGCCAGGGCTATACCTGTTTTCGTTCTACCTATAAACGCGAACGGCTGTTGAAGGGCCAGCGAAGGACCATCCGCGAATCGTTGTTTCCCGGTTATCTGTTTATTCAAATGAGCCTGCAGGACAGCTGGAGCTCCCTGCGCTCGACCCGCGGCGTGTCGCGGGTCGTGGCCTTCGGCGCGCATCCGCTGCCCATCAGCGACGCGCTGGTGGACGAACTCCAGGAACGAGACCACCAGGGCGTTGTGGCAACCCTGCTGACGCCAGGCGAAAGCGTGCGCATCAATGAAGGGCCGTTTGCCGAACTTGAGGCAGTCTTCCTGGCGATGGACGGTGAGGAGCGTGTGGTGTTGCTGATGAACTTCCTGCAACGGGAACAGCGCATCAACTTGCCATTGGCCGAGATCAGCCGAGTTCAGACAACTTGCTGACACCGGCCTTAAACAGACAAAAAATAACGTCCAACTTAATTAGCAGACTAAAAATAACATCCCCTTACTTTTTCGCCTCTTCAGAATAAAGTAATACGTGAATAAACAGCGAGGGACGGCCATGAAAAGTTCAAAGCTATTGGTAGAGCGTATCGGCCTGTTTCCCTCTTCGGGAGACATTCACGTCAAGGTTAATAGTTCAACCACCGTCGTAGAACGCATGCAGGTGTTGTACGCCAGCAATTCGCTGGACAGCGACGAATCTTGTACCGGGCTTTCAATGGTATTTGCCGACTGGCGCTTCAAGTTGCAGGTCAGCAATCCCCTGTCCGTTTGCCTGTGTGTGGAAAGCCGAGGCGACAGCCATTTCATGCAAATAAAGACGGCCGAGCTACTCGCCAATATTTCCTGCACCGAGGAGCGGCCATGAGTATTTATGAGGATTTGAAACGGGCCTATGCCTTGAAAAGGCTGACCACCGCGTTTGAAGGTTTTGTGGGCCTGGCGCCCAACCAACAGCTCCCTGCGCAGCAATATGCGCGCAACACCCAGGTCATGTCCCACTGGCTGGACCATCTGCGAGGCAACTCGCCACAGGACATTACCGATACGCTGTTCAAGCAGATGAAGCGCTCTCAGCGCCGCGGCGATGCCCGGCGCTTCAATTGCCAGACGGTACTGCTGGAGCTGCTGGTGGAGAGCAACCTGGCCCTGGACCTGGCCACTTATTCAGCATTCAACTGCATGGAAGAGGCCCGCCAGGAAGGCTCCTGATGGGCCTGGTCAGCCCCTGAAACGGCAACCGCCACGTGGTTGAGCAGTTTCTCGGCGTTGTACTTGGGCACCAACGCACTTAAGAACAGGATCACCATTCCCCCACCGATCAAGGATGGGGAAACCCGCACCTCAACCACTTCAAGCCGCCATAAAAACGCTATCGCCGCCATCCCACCCAAGAAGCCACCGGCCAGTGCCTCGTTGAGCGGGTGAATATAGGGAGCGACGCAATAAGCACTGAACCAGGCAGTGAGCAACAGCCCGCAGACAGCCGCCGGCCAGCGCCAATCGGGGTTGATCCGGCGCGCCACCAGGCTTACCGCCACAGGCACCATCAATGAGGTATTCATCGCGTGACCGCTGAGCACGGCAATATCAAAGTGTTGGAGCGACACGCCCCACCCCTTGAACAAGAGCTTGCTGAACGCCACGATGGAATAGGTGCAAGCGATCGTCATCAGCCACCACTTGACCGCCTGGGGCCGGGAATACCAGAGCCAGACTGCGATCACCACTGCGGCCGGAATCATGACGGTGATACCGCCATATTGCGCCAGTTCTTCCCGTATCAAGTGCTGTTCCTTACCCGCCAGTTTTCCCGGACCCATGAGACCTCAGACCCGGGCAAAACACAACGACTTCAGGGCGCGGCAGCCAACGATTGCGGTGAAAACACCTCAGTGTCCGTCAACTTTTGCACCTCCACCCGATGCGGGAAAATCTTCCTTTGCACAAACAGGTCATCCACCTGCTGCAACGCCTGTACATCCCGCTCCTCTACCGGCAACAGCGACTCATCGCCCCACGTGCGCAGCAACTGTGAAACCTGGAGCGGGATATCGTTGACCTTGGCAAACACCCGCGCGTACTCCTCGGGGTTCTGTTGCGCCCACTCAAAGGCCTTGGCGAACCGCTGCAATACGTCACTCAATGCCCTGCGCTTGAGCGGGTCGGTGAGCACCTCATCAGAGGCGGTGATAAAGGTCAGGCCGGTGTTAATACCCTCCCCGCTGATCAGCACGCGCGCGCCCTTCTGTTCGGCAAACGCCTGATACACCCCAAAGGTCGCCCACGCTTCGATCTTGCCGGCGTTGAACGCGGGCAACGCATCGGTAGGCAGGACGAAGCCGACGTTGACGTCTTTTTCATCCACCCCGGCATTCGCCAGGGCGCGGATCAGCAGGTACTGGGAAATGCTGCCACGGGCGGATGAGACCACCACATTGCGGCCTTTAAGGTCCGCCACGCTGTGGATCGGTGAGCCGGGCGGCACCAGGATCGCAATGCCGCGCGACTGGCTACGACGCACGGCAACGATGCGCAGCGGCGTGCCTCCGGTGGCTGCTGCCAGCACTGGCGTATCACCGGCGGGGCCGAGGTCCACGGCGCCGGCGCGCAAGGCTTCGAACAGTGGCGCGGCGCCCTGGAAGTTGGCCCACTGGACCTTGTAGTCGATGCCGTCCAGGGCATGGGCGGCCTCCACCACCGTGCGCAAGCCCTTGGCCTGATCCCCCAGGATCAAGGTCACGCCGGACAAATCCGAGGTGGACTTGGGGGCTTCAGCGGCTTTATCGCAGCCGCCCACTAATAACGCTGCAGCCAGCAGCCATACCGTGCGCAGCTCAACCATGGGCAAACCGCCGTACGCTAGCGCTCGCAGGCTGTGCCGCCGGCGCGTCCACTTCAACCCCCAGCAGGCTCAGCAAGCGTGCGCGAATCGCCTGGAAACCGTCTTGCCCCGTGTCCCGTGCACGCGGCAGGTCGATGGTCAGTTGTTCGGCAATCTTGCCGTCTGCCAGCACGATCACGCGGTCGGCCAGCAGGATCGCTTCGTCGACGTCATGGGTCACCAGCAACACGGCCGGTGTGTGTTTGCGCCAGAGTTCGATGATCAGGCGATGCATCTTGATACGGGTCAGCGCATCCAGCGCAGCGAAGGGTTCGTCCAGCAACAGCAGCTTGGGCTCGCGCACCAGGCCACGGGCCAATGCCACGCGCTGGGCCTCGCCGCCGGAGAGGGTCGCCGGATAAGCCTCCAGCCGATGGGCCAGCCCGACTTCCGTCAAGGCCTGAACCGCGCGGGCCTTGGCGTCGGGAACACGCAGGCCGAGGATCACGTTTTTCCAGGCGCGCTTCCAGGGCATCAGGCGCGGCTCCTGGAACACGGCGGCCCGGGCCTTGGGCACGCGCAGTTGGCCGCTGTCGATACTGTCCAGGCCCGCGAGGCTGCGCAGCAAGGTGGTCTTGCCGGAACCGCTGGCACCCAGCAGTGCGACAAACTCCCCGGGGGCGATGTCCAGGTCCAGGCCGTCGATGACCCGCTGCTGGCCGAACTGGCGCACCACATTACGCAACTGCACCGGTGCTGTTGAAGCTTCGAGAGTCGACATGTCAGTTCCTCACAAACGATGGGCGCCAGGCCAGGGCAAAACGTTCCAGGGTGCGGATCAAGCCATCGATCAGCAGGCCCAGCACGCTGTAGATCAGCAGGCAGATCACGATCACGTCGGTACGCATGAAGTCCCGCGCATCACTGGCCAGGTAGCCGATACCGGCGGTGGTGTTGATTTGCTCGACGAACACCAGGGCCAGCCAGGAGATGCCCAGCGAATAACGCAGGCCGACAAAAAACGAAGGCAGCGAGCCCGGCAGAATCACATGCCAGATCAGTTCGCGACGGTTGAGGCCCAGGGTGTTGGCGGCTTCGATCAATTTGGGGTCGATGTTGCGAATGCCGGCGAACAGGTTGAGGTACACCGGAAAGGTGGTGCCGGTGACGATCAGCGCGATCTTGGTGAATTCGCCGATGCCGAACCAGAGGATGAACAACGGCACCAGCGCCAGGGAAGGAATGGTGCGCAGCATCTGCATCGGTGAGTCGAGGATCACCTCGCCACGCTTGGACAAGCCGGTAATCAACGCTGCCACCACACCGATACTCACGCCGATGCTCAAACCCAGCAGCGCCCGTTGCAGCGACACCAGCAGGTGCTTGCCCAGCTCGCCAGAGACGATCATCGCCCACAAGGTGCCGCCGATCTGCGACGGCGCGGCGATGATCCGTGCCGGGATAAAGCCCAGCTCCGAGGCCAGCTCCCACAGCAGCAACAACACAATCGGGCTGACCAGCCGCAGCAACACCTCGGGAGTGCGCCAGTTACGCAGCCAGCGGGGAATCAACCGGGATGCAACACCGGCTTGACCCTCGGCCTTGTCGACGGAAAACGAACTGGCGTTAAGGGACTTTTCAGTCATCGGGCTTCCTTCCTCATCAAGAACACGGCCAGGAGCGCCGCTGCGGTTTCATGCTATTCGCATAAAAAACCTCAGTGAAATTCTATTTGGGAATAACCTAATGCGATTAAAATGCGCATTACTGATAACAATATAAAAATATGATTCTGTATTTTTATAATTAGGATAGAACCAATCGGCATTTTACAGGCCCCGGCCCTGCCCCTATTTTCGATACCACGGACCGCCCCACTGCCCGGTGGCGGCTTCATTCCTGCCCTCAACAAGGACTGACCATGAGCATCGAATTTATCGGTTATATCGGCGGCCACCACGCGTCGGAGATCCACCCCCGCAGCGGCCCGACCTTGCAACCCGACTACGTGGAAACCGTGGCCCGCGCCCACGAAGAGGCCGGCTTCGACCGCGCCCTGGTGGCCTTCCACTCCAACAGCCCCGACAGCACGCTGATCGCCTCCCATGCCGCCGGCGTGACAAAAAAACTGCAATTCCTGATTGCCCACCGGCCGGGGTTTGCCCAACCGACCCTGGCCGCCCGACAGTTCGCCACGCTGGATGTGTTCAACGGCGGGCGCACCGCCGTGCACATCATCACCGGTGGCGATGACCGTGAGCTGCGGGCTGACGGCAGCCATATCGACAAGGACGAACGCTACGCGCGCACCGACGAATACTTGAGCGTGGTGCGCCAGGAATGGACCAGTGAAAAACCCTTCGACCATCACGGCACTTACTATCAGTACGAGGGCGCGTTTTCGACGGTGAAGTCGCCACAGCAGCCGCATATTCCGCTGTATTTTGGCGGGTCTTCAGCGGCGGCCATTGCGGTGGCGGGCAAGCATGCGGATGTGTATGCGCTGTGGGGTGAAACCTACGAGCAGGTGAAAGAAGTGGTTACGCAGGTGCGCGCTGAAGCGGCAAAGCATGGGCGCACGATTCGCTTCAGTTTGTCGTTGCGGCCGATTCTGGCCGAGACCGAAGCGCTGGCATGGGCGCGTGCTGACGGCATTCTGGAGCAGGCGACGGTGCTGGCTGAGAAAAATGGTTTTGTTAGCCGTGAACCGCCGAATGAAGGTTCGCGTCGGCTGTTGGCGGCGGCGGCTCAGGGTTCGCGTTTGGATAAGCGGTTATGGACTGGGATCGCTGGATTGTTGGGCGCCCAAGGTAACTCTACCTCGTTGGTCGGCACCGCTGATCAGGTGGCTGAAGCGTTGCTGGATTACTACGACTTGGGCATCACGACCTTTTTGATTCGCGGGTTTGATCCGCTTAATGATGCGATCGACTATGGCAAGCGGCTGATACCGCTGACCCGGCAGTTGGTGGCCGAGCGGGAACGCCAGGCTGCCGAGAAAGTGGCCTGACTGCAGGGTAAATCACCGGTGGGGTGCGGGGTACATATCCGTTATTCAGGTAACGGCTATGTACACGGACAAACAGCTAACTCAACAAAACCACCCCCCCTGGCAACTCCGTACACTTGGCCCCATAAGCATCCCGAATCAACAACGCCACTCCCGCCAACTGATGCAAACTAAACCGCGCCTGCACCCGCCGCTTGCCCAACTGCGCATTCATCAGCAACAACATCCCCGGCCGATAGCGATTAATCTCATCCACCACCGTCGCCAGGGTCGCGTTATCAAACACCAACACCTGCTCCCGCCAGGCCACCACCGCCTGCACATCCACCGCCACCGGCTCACCCACACCGCTAGCGTCATACGTCACCTGCCGCCCACCTTCAAGCCGAACCGTACGCCCACCAACCGCCACCGACAGCGCCCCGTCGATACACGTCACACACACACTGTGGTCCGTATTACGCACATTGAACCGCGCCTGCGCCGCACTCAACCATCCAACGCCCGCCTGAACCCGAAGCGGCATCGCAGCATTGGCCAGCACCTCAACCTCTCCCTCCAACAACTCAATCCCGCCATCACGCCGACTGATCCGCGTCTGGGTATTAAGCTCCAACCGCACACCATCACTCAGCTCAACCCGCCACTGCTCGCCGACCTCAGTGCGGTAATCCGCCGTCAACCCGGCAAACCCACCCGGCACGGTCAACCGCACCATAAACACCGCCGCCGACGCCGCAATCGCTCCGCCCAAAAACGCCCGCCGCCCAAAATGCCGTGGGCGGGAAAACTGCTCCGCCGCCGGCACCAATTGCTGCCACAACACCTTGGCCTGTTCGAACGCCCGGGCATGTTCCGGGCTCTGGGCGCACCACAGGCGCAAGGCCTTGGCATCGGCAACGGTGGCCCGGCCGGAGGTCAGCAGCACCAGCCAGTCACGCGCTTCATGGTGCAAGGGGCTGTCTGGCGTATCCCGGGCAGTGGAGAGGCTAAAAATGTTCAAGCGCGCAAATACTCACGGATTTATCAGGGACTCAATCACTAAGACGGTTTTCCGGCCCCGGGACCGAACCGCTGGATCACTTTTCTTTCAAGACGCTGCGCGCAGTGCCCCAGCCCGGCCTTGATTTCTTTTTCAACCATGCGCGTGGAAATCCCGAAACGCTTGGAGATTTCCAGGTGCGGCGCCTCTTCCAGGCGCGCGGCGATGAGGATCTGGCGCCGCCGCGCCGGCAGTTCGTAGAGGGCCTTGAGCAGGGACTGGATTTCGCGCTGGCCACCCACCACCCGCGATGGGTCCTGGGCTTCATCGACCGTTTGCAGCAGCTCTTCGACTTCGCTGCCGGTCAGCAACCGGGCATCCGCCTGGCGCCGGTCGGCGGCGATGTTCAGGGCCATGCGGTACAGGTAGGCGTTGGGTTGCGCCAGGTTCGGCGGCACTTCCATGCGGTCGACCCGCAGGTAGGTTTCGTGCAGCACGTCGTTGGCCAGGTCCTCTGACCCGAGGCGTTTGCGCAGGCGCACCTTGAAGTCCTCGTAGGACGCCAGGAACAGGCTGACCATCGTACTGTGGCCGGTGTCTTTCATGCCCCGGAAACTCCTTCCCCTGCTGTGCATTCCATGCGCGTTCCTGTTGAGTCGGGCATCAAAAGTAAGGTCACCGGCAAACGCAGTGAACTGGGTGCCGAACGTTCGACACGGGTTGCAGCCAGGCCGCGTACCAGCGCCTCATCACGCTGCAGGTCACCGGTGGAACTGACCAGGCGGCTGTGTTCGATCGCCCCGTCACCGTTGACCCACACCTGCACCAGCGCCCGAAAACTGCCGGGGCGGGTCAGTGGCGAACGGCACAAACTGCGCTCGATCGCCTGCTGCAAGGCCGTGGCGTAGCTGTTGTTGATCCGTGCCGCATTGCCTGCCTTCGGCCCTCGGGTCGTTGCCGGCTGGCTGACCTCAGGGACTTGCAGGGTGAACGCATCGCTGCGGGCATAACGCGCCATCAAGCCACTCCCTGTCAGCAGCAGGCCCAGGGCTTGCTGCGCGCTGTAGCGGCCATGCACGCCGATGGAACGCCGGCCCCGGGTCAATTCGCGGTCCACCAGCACCGCCATTCCGGTGGCACGGCTGAACGCTTGCAGGGCGTTGTCCAGATTCTGCGCGGGCAGGTCAAGAATCACCTCGGCCCGCACGATCTGCGCCAGGCCCAGCAGCAGAGCCAGGCAGCAGCCCGCGTGCTTCCAAGCGCTCCTGCTCAGCATCGCAACACGTCCGACATAGCCTACAAAACCGTCATCCTGAGGCCAGTTTATGAACCTGATGTTACGGTGCCAGCAAAAAAAACATCACGGTGACGGGCAGCCCGCTGCACTACACTTTTGCGCCATACCGGCCCATTTCCCAGGGCGCGCCAGGAGGCACCGATGAACCTGTTAACGACCCTCGCCAGCCTGTTACTGTGTGCAACCCTGCCACTGATGGCCCACGCCGAAGGCACGCCCAGTGGCTGCGCCGAGGTCAATGTAGATGGCTACAAGGCGCCGGACTATGGCTGCCTGAGCCAGCAGATGGGCAACAACCCGGATGCCGCCAAGGCGACGCAGAAGAACCAGGAGGCGCAACAAGTGCCTGTCGATAAACGCAAGCCGAACCAGATCGGGCTCTCCACACCGGCGGCGACCAGCGTGCGCATGGGCAATACCTTTGGTACTTCGGTGAAACCCCAGCGGCCTTGATCGCCGCTTGTCCCCCCCAGCGTGCCCACTCGAAAAAAAGCCATTGTGTTATCGCGACAGCCGATGTTATGTTTCTAACAGACATCAAAATCATGAAATCTGAGTAACATCAATGACCGGCATCCGCGAAAACGTCATGGATAAAAACAGCTTCCAGCGCACGCTGGAACAGCAGTTCCCGACGCTGACCCCCACCGGCAAACGCATCGCCACCTACCTGCTGGGCAACCTGCAGCAGTTACCGTTCGAGACCGCCGACAGCATTGCGCAACAGGCTGGCACCACCGGGATTTCGGTGGGACGCTTTTTGCGCACCCTGGGCTATCGCAATCTCGATGACGTCAAACAAGACCTGCGTGGCGACCCGCAAGCGTCCTGGCTGATCACCGACCGCCTCGGCGCCTTTCGCCAGGAGAACGACCAGGAAGACGCCCTCGACCGCTCGCTCAACCGCGAGATCGAAGCCATCCAGCACGTCTACGGCCTGGCCCGCAGCCCGGGCTTTGCCGACATCGTGCAGCACATCGTCGATGCCGACGCCGTGTTCATCCTCGGTATCCAGTCCACCCGGGGCATCCTCAATGCGTTCCACAGTCACCTGGAATACATTCGGCCCAAGGTGTATTACGTCGATGGCCTGTCGGGGATTTACGCCGAGACCCTGAACTCCGGCTTTGAAAAACCCTACGCCATCACCGCCGATTTTCGCGCCTACTCCAGCATTACCCCGACGTTCTGCGAGACCGCCAATGCCCATGGTCTACCCTTGGCGCTGATCACCGATTTGCAATGCCCCTGGGCCCGGGACTACGACCTGGACCTGCTGCAACTGAAAACCGATGTCGGCCAGTTCTGGGATTCCATGGCGCCACTGACGTGCCTGTTTAACCTGATGGTGTCTGCCGTCGCCGAGCGCTACGGCGAGCGCCTGGATGCACGCCTGGCGAAAAATCGCGCGCTGCAACAGGCCTTCGGCCAGTTCGAATCCTGACCCTTGAAAGGAAATGTTTGAGTGAATACCAGCCCATTGGTAGAAATCGCCCCACCGGACTACCCGGTACAGGTCGACCTGATCTACGCCAGTGCCGACAACCTGGCAGGCACCGTGATCTATCGCAATGCCCGCTGCCTGCTGCACACCGAAGCGGCGGCCTGCCTGCGCAAGGCGAGCCTTCTGGCACGCCAGGCCGGCATGACGTTGCTGATCTACGACGCCTATCGCCCTGCCTACGCCCAGCAACTGCTGTGGCAAGCCCTGCCCAACCCGGACTACGTGCGCGACCCGCGCCTGGGCTCGCACCACACCCGTGGCGTGGCCGTTGACCTGACGCTGATTGATGAACACGGCATGCCCCTGGACATGGGCACGGCGTTTGATGCCATGGAGCCCAAGTCCCATCAGTTCTACCCTGACCTGCCCCCGCAGGTGCAGCGCAACCGCCTGCTGCTGTTGGGGATCATGCTCGGCGCCGGCTTCAAGGCGATTGCCACCGAGTGGTGGCATTACGAATTGCCGGATGCCGAACTTTTCCCATTAATTGAGGAGTCGCACTGACCCCAGGACCGTACCATCACAATAATTAGCAGCACCCTTTAGCTTCAACTGCCCGGTTATAGATTTCATAAAAATAAACCCACCCGCTTTTTCCTCTAAATAATCAAGGAAACCGGCATGACCCCAAGCAACCGCAAGACCCTCGCACTCTCCCTGCTCTGCGCCGCCCTGAGCCTTGGCGCGTGCCAATCGGCAAGTGCCGCCGCCCCCAAAGACACCCTGATGATCGGCAAGGCCGCCGACCCGCAAACCCTCGACCCGGCCGTGACCATCGACAATAACGATTGGGCGGTGACGTACCCGGCGTACCAGAAACTGGTGGCCTACAAAGTCGAAAACGGCAAGGGCAGCACCGACGTCAAGGGCGACCTGGCCGACAGCTGGAGCACCTCGGCCGACGGCCTGGTGTGGGACTTCAAGCTCAAGCCCGGCAACAAGTTCGATGACGGTGCCGAGGTAGACGCCAACGCGGTGAAGTTCTCCTTCGACCGTGTGATGCAGCTCAAGCAAGGCCCGTCCGGCGCGTTCCCGGATGACATGAAAGTCACCGTGGTCGACCCGCTGACCGTGCGCTTCACCCTGACCAAGCCCTACGCACCGTTCCTCTACACCCTCGCCCACAACGGCGCCGGCATCATCAACCCGGACGTGGTGAAACAGGGCGACGTCAACGCCTACCTCTCCACCCACACCGCAGGGTCCGGCGCGTTTCGCCTGACCAACTGGCAGAAGGGCCAGAGCCTGACCCTGGAACCCAACACCTACTACGCAGGCGCCAAGCCCGCGCTGAACAAGGTGGTGATCAAGATCATCAGCGAAGCCTCGGTACGCCGCCTGCAACTGGAACGCGGTGACCTGGACATCGCCGAAGACATGCCCCAGGACCAGCTCACCAACCTGGCCAAAAAGAAAGACGTGGTGATCAAAGAGTTCCCGTCGCTGCGGGTGACCTACCTGTACCTGAACAACCAGAAAGCCCCGCTGAACAACCAGAACGCCCGCCAGGCGATCGTTGATGCAGTGGACTACAAAGGCATTGTCGACGGCATCCTCAAGGGCCAGGCCAAGTTGATGAACGGGCCGATTCCCGCCGGTATGTGGGCCAACGACCCGAGCCTGCCAATGATGAAACAGGACCTGGACAGCGCCGGCGCCAACCTGAAGAAACTCCCGCAAAAAATCACCAACCTGAACTACATGTACTCCGACAAGGACCCGGACTGGGAATCCATTGGCCTGACCCTGCAAGCCAGCCTGGCGCCGCTGGGGATCAACCTGAAGATGGAAAAACTGGCCAACGCCACCATGCGCGAGCGCCTGGGCAAGGGTGACTTCGACGTATCGATCGGCTCGTGGGCACCGGACTTCTCCGATCCCTACATGTACATGAACTTCTGGTTCGACTCCTCCCTGCAAGGCCTGCCGGGCAATCGCTCGTTCTACAGCAACCCGGTGGTGGACAAGCTGATTCGCGATGCGGCGGCCAACAACGACACGGCCAAGCGCACCGAGCTGTACCAGGAAGCGCAGAAGATCGTGCTCAAGGACAGCGTGTACGCCTACCTGTATCAGAAGAACTACACCCTGCCGATGCGTGATTCGGTGAAGGGTTATGTGTTCCATCCGATGCTGGAGCAGGTGTTCAACGTGGCTGAGATCAGCAAATAGAAACTGCTGAGGCGCAACGGTTGTTGCGCCTGGCCCTTTCTATGTGGCGAGGGAGCTTGCTCTCCACCCGATGTGCCTCATGGCCTTCCTGAATATGTTG
>NZ_NIXO01000062.1 GCF_002204795.1 Pseudomonas sp. K2I15 | reverse complement strand
CGTTACCGCAGCAACGGATATGTACCCCGCCCCATCAACACCCCCTAAACACCCCGGACCGCTTCTCGACCATCGCCCGCACGCCCTCCTTGGCATCCTCACTGTTCAGAAGCTTCTCCACCAACACCGGCAACCCGGCCGCCGCCGCAGTCTCCCCCTCAATCCGCGCCTGTCGCGCCGACATCAGCGTCGCCTGCACCCCCAGCGGTGCCTGCTGCGCAATACGGTTCGCCAACGCCACCGCCCGTGGCAGCAAATCCTCGCTGGCCATCACCTCCTGCACCAACCCCAACCGCAGCGCTTCATGGGCATCAAACTCATCCCCAGTGAGCAACCAGCGCATGGCATTCCCCCACCCCGCAACCTGATGAAACCGCAATGTCGCGCCCCCAAAAGGAAATATCCCACGCTGCACCTCCATCTGCGCAAAGCGCGTATTACTGGCACACAGATTGATATCCGCCGCCAGCATCAACTCGATCCCAATCGTCAGGCAGTACCCCTGGGCTGCAACAATCACCGGCTTACTGACCCGAGGCCCCGCGAAAACACCCCACGGATCACAGCCACCCAACGGTGGCTGCCATCCCTGCGCCATGGTCGGCCCCACATTGGCCAGATCCAGCCCGGCGGTAAAATGATCGCCATGCCCAAAGACAATGGCCACCCGCGCCTCATCATTGCGATCAAATTCGCCATACGCCAGACTCAACTCATTGAGCAATTCCAGATCGAACGCATTGCGCTTGGCCACGCGATCCAGGCCCAACAACAGGATATGGCCCTGTTGTTCACGGCTGACGCGGCTGCTGGTGGCTTGGTTCATGGGGTGTGCCCTCGGGCGCAAAGGGAGGTTTCGGACCGAAGGGCCCGCTGTTAAGGGTGAACCGTTTAAGCGTCATGACCAACGGGGCCGGGCCTTTGAAAAATAGACCCAGTCGCGGCGATGCGCAAAGCCTTTGATGCAGAGCCGTTTACCTGTGTTTTCCGATAAAAAAAGCTCCCTTTTTCAGCGATTTCCGGTATAGTGCGCGCCGGCCTTTAACCGGGCCGCGTTTAGGTAGCGCAATTCCCCGAAGTCAGCTTCGGCTGCTCGTCCGCACAGCGGACTCTTCCTTGACGAATCTTTTTCATTCATTCGTTTTCGCAAATCCCCGCCGACAAAGCAGCCAGGGCGACTCTTGAGTCTCAACACGGCATGCGCAGCTTTGGAGCATGGGTCTTTGCGGATGCACTTAGAGGCAGACCCATGACCCAGGAAACCGGCGGCTTCGCCGCTTTTAATCTTAACCCGAATATTCTTGCTGCCGTCATCGCGACTGGCTACGAAGAACCTTCGGCTATTCAGCAGCAATCGATCCCGATCATCATGGCCGGCCAAGACATGATTGGCCAAGCGCAAACCGGTACCGGTAAAACCGCCGCGTTCGCCCTGCCAATCCTGCACTGCATCGATCCTGCCAAGCGCGAGCCGCAAGCCCTGATCCTGGCGCCAACCCGTGAGTTGGCGCTGCAAGTAGCAACCGCTTTCGAAACCTACGCCAAGCAAATGCCGGGCGTTACCGTTGTGGCCGTTTACGGCGGCGCGCCTATGGGCCCACAACTGAAAGCAATCCGTAACGGCGCACAGATCGTTGTCGCCACTCCGGGGCGTCTGTGCGACCACCTGCGTCGCGACGAAAAAGTACTGTCGACCGTGAACCACCTGGTTCTGGACGAAGCTGACGAAATGCTCAAGCTGGGCTTCATGGACGACCTGGAAGTCATCTTCAAGGCGCTGCCAGCAACCCGTCAGACCGTACTGTTCTCGGCTACCCTGCCACAGTCGATCCGTGCCATTGCCGAACGCCATTTGCGCGATCCGCAACACGTTAAAATCCAGACCAAGACTCAGACCGTTACCGCGATCGAACAGGCTCACCTGTTGGTTCACGCTGACCAGAAGACCTCGGCTGTATTGAGCCTGCTGGAAGTCGAAGACTTCGACGCCCTGATCATGTTCGTGCGCACCAAGCAAGCGACCCTGGACCTGGCCAGTGCCCTGGAAGCCAAAGGCTACAAAGCCGCTGCGCTGAACGGTGACATTGCCCAGAACCAACGTGAGCGCGTCATCGACTCCCTCAAGGATGGCCGTCTGGACATCGTTGTGGCGACCGACGTTGCGGCCCGTGGCCTCGACGTTCCACGTATCACCCACGTGTTCAACGTTGACATGCCTTACGATCCAGAGTCCTACGTTCACCGTATCGGCCGTACCGGCCGTGCGGGTCGCGAAGGTCGTGCATTGCTGCTGGTGACTCCACGTGAGCGCCGCATGCTGCAAGTGATCGAGCGTGTAACCGGTCAGAAAGTTGCTGAAGTCCGCCTGCCGGATGCCCAGGCCGTTCTCGATGCCCGCATCAAGAAACTGACCAACAGCCTGTCGCCGCTGGTGGCTGACGCTGAATCGACCCACGGCGACCTGCTGGACCGCCTGACTGCCGATATCGGTTGCACCCCGCGTGCCCTGGCTGCAGCCCTGCTGCGCAAGGCTACCAACGGTCAGGCGCTGACCCTGGCCGCGATCGAGAAAGAACGTCCACTGGTGCCGAACAACGCCCCGCGCGGTGATCGTCCAGAACGTACCGGTGACCGTCCGGACCGTGGTGATCGTGAGCGTCGTGCTCCGGTTCCATTGGCTGAAGGCCGTGCTCGCTGCCGTACCGCGCTGGGCGCGCGTGATGGCATCGCTGCCAAGAACCTGCTGGGCGCTATCCTCAACGAGGGTGGGCTGGCACGTGAAGCGATCGGTCGCATCCAGGTGCGTGACAGCTTCTCCCTGGTAGAGCTGCCGGAAGATGGCCTGGAGAAACTCCTGACCAAGCTGAAGGACACTCGCGTTGCCGGTAAGCAGTTGAAGCTGCGTCGCTACCGCGAAGATTGATCCGCCCCCGGGCTGATTGATCGAACATAAAAAATCCCCGACTGGTTCGGGGATTTTTTTTGCCTGCGATCAGGCGAAACGATAGATGTCCATGCCCAGCGCGCCCATGGTGAAGCCTTGGTGGGCGGCGCTGAATTCACCGCCTGCGCCCCGGGCGAAATACAGTGGCAGCAAATGCTCATCGCTGGGGTGGCTACGCACGGCATGGGGTGCCTGGCGGCGATAGTCGTGCAAGGCGGCTTCGTCATTGGCTGCCAGCTTGCTCACCATCCAATCGCGGAAATCCCGGGCCCAGGGTTCAATGCTTTCCGGCCCGGCGTGCCAGTTCAGTTCGCCGAGGTTGTGGGTAATGCTGCCGGAGCCGATCAGCAGCACGCCTTGTTCCCGCAGGCTCGCCAGTGCGTGGCCGACACGAGTTTGCAGGGCAGGGCCCATACGGCTTGGCAGCGACACCTGGACCACCGGAATATCGGCCGCCGGGTACATCAGCGACAGGGGCACCCAGGTGCCGTGGTCGAAGGGGCGCTGGTCATCAATGCGCGCCTCCAGGCCATCAGCCTTGAGCAATTGTACAATTTGGGCTGCCAACTGCGGGTCACCGGGTGCCGGGTACTGCACGGCAAACAGTTCCCGTGGGAAGCCGCCGAAGTCGTGCCAGGTCTCGGGTGCGGCACTGCCCGTCACGAGCAAACCCTGGCTTTCCCAGTGCGCCGAGACCACCACAATGGCCTTGGGCCGTGGCAACTCGGCCGCCAGGCGCTTGAGTGCCGGGCCGCTGGCACCGGGTTGCAGGGCGAGCATGGGCGAACCGTGGGAGATAAACAGGCTAGGGAGCATGAGCGGGTCCTGAGGGTTAAGATGGGACCATCTTCAATCAGATCATTGATCTAAATCTAATATAAGTTTTAGCGCTATTTGATCAAGTTTTAGGGTGAATCATGGAACCTGGATTTTGGCATGAGCGTTGGTCGCGCAATCAGACGGGTTTCCATCTGCCCGAGGTGAACCCTTACCTGCTGCGCCACTGGCCGGTCCTGGGCGCGGCCAGCGGGGCGCAGGTGCTGGTGCCGTTGTGCGGCAAGAGCCTGGACTTGGTGTGGCTGGCGAGTGTTGGGCATCGGGTGATGGGGGTTGAGCTGTCGGAAAAGGCCGTTGAGGCGTTTTTCAGCGAGCAGGAGCTGGCGCCGCAAATCAGTCAGCGAGGGCCATTCAAAGTTTTTCAAGCCGGGGCCATCGAGCTGTGGTGCGGGGATTTCTTTGCGCTGGATGCCGGCGCGGTGGCTGGCTGCACGGCGTTTTACGACCGGGCCGCATTGATTGCCTTGCCGCCGTTGATGCGGGAGCAGTATGCCGCGCACTTGAACCGGATCCTGGCGGAAGGCAGTCGCGGACTGTTGATCACCCTCGACTATGAGCAGTCGCAGAAGGCAGGCCCGCCGTTTGCGGTGAGCGACGAGGAAGTGAAGCTGCTGCTTGGTGCGCAGTGGAGCCTGGATGTATTGGAGGAACAGGACATCCTGGGGGAGAGCTGGAAGTTTGTTCAGGACGGTGTCACACGCCTGGAAGAGCGGGTGTATCGCTTGGCCAAGGGCTGAATCGCGGCCACAAAAAAGGGGCGATTGGATCGCCCCTTTTTCTTGTCGCTACTGGCTATCAGCCGCGACGACGCAATGCATCGATCCGCTCTTCCAGCGGCGGGTGGCTCATGAACATGCGAGCCATGCCCTGCTTGATACCACCGTTGATGCCAAAGGCAGTCAGGGTGTTCGGCATGTGCACCGGCAGACCTTGCTCGGAGCGCAGGTGTTGCAGGGCACTGATCATTGCACCGGTACCGGCCAGGCGTGCGCCGGCTTCGTCTGCACGGAATTCCCGTTTGCGCGAGAACCACATCACGATCGAGCTGGCGAGGAAGCCCAGTACCAGTTCGGCGAAGATGGTCGCCACGTAGTAGGCCATGCCCTGGCCCTGTTCGTTCTTGAAGATCACCTTGTCGACGAAATTGCCGATGATCCGCGCGAAGAACATCACGAAGGTGTTCACCACGCCCTGGACCAGCGCCAGGGTGACCATGTCACCGTTGGCCACGTGGCCGATCTCGTGGGCCAGCACCGCCTTGATCTCGTCGGGCGAGAACCGCTCCAGCAGGCCCTGGCTGACGGCCACAAGGGCGTCGTTCTTGTTCCAGCCCGTGGCAAAGGCGTTGGCTTCATAGGCCGGGAAGATCCCGACTTCGGGCATCTTGATCCCGGCTTCGCGGGACAATTGCTCGACGGTTTGCAGCAGCCATTGCTCATGCCGGGTACGTGGCTGGGTGATGATTTGGGTGCTGGTGCTCATCTTCGCCATCCACTTGGAGATGAACAGCGAGAAAATCGAACCGGCAAAACCAAAGACCGCACAGAAGATCAGCAGCTGATTGAGGTTCAGATCAACCCCGTTGGCCGCCATGATCCCATTGAAGCCGAAAAGGCTCAGCGTGATGCTGGCAATCAGTACGACCGCCAGGTTAGTGGCCAAGAACAGCAGAATGCGCATCATGGTTGTAGAATTCTCCTCATGCTTAATATGTCGCGTACTGCGGGGTATATAAGGTGCAGCATGGGGCTATTCAACCGACGGACTATTTCAAACTGTGTCCTACAGCCTGAATGTAGAGCCTTGAAGGGCATTTCCGACGCCTGGGGTGGCTCGGGCGCCTCGCTCGATTACCTTGCGGCCCTGTAATTATAGGGTGATGCCCGAGTAAGGGTGGAACCGGTGAGTGTAAAAGGCGAAAGGGCCCGCACAGGGCAGAGAAGTGTTGCCAGATAATCGCTGTACGACCACTGCCGGGCCGTACAGCGCCATGCCCATTACTGGCGATAGGACTTCAGGAAGTTGCCGATACGACCGATGGCCATATCCAGGTCATCCACCCGCGGCAAGGTGACCACCCGGAAGTGATCCGGCCACGGCCAGTTGAACGCCGTGCCCTGGACCACCAGCAGCTTTTCCGACAGCAGCAGGTCGAGCACGAATTTCTCGTCGTTGAAGATCGGGCACACTTTCGGGTCGATCCGCGGGAAGGCATACAGAGCGCCCATGGGCTTGACGCAACTGACACCCGGAATCGCGTTCAGCAGTTCCCAGGTGCGGTTGCGCTGCTCCAGCAGGCGGCCTTGTGGCAGCACCAGGTCGTTGATGCTCTGGTAGCCGCCCAAGGCCGTCTGGATGGCGTGCTGGCTCGGCACGTTGGCACACAGGCGCATGTTGGCCAGCATGTCGATGCCCTCGATGTAGCTCTGGGCATTGTGCTTGGGACCGGAAATCGCGATCCAGCCGGAACGGAAACCCGCCACCCGGTAGGATTTGGACAGGCCGTTGAAGGTCAGGCACAACAGGTCCGGGGCCAGGGACCCGGTGCAGATGTGCACGGCATCGTCATACAGGATCTTGTCGTAGATTTCGTCGGAGAACACCACCAGGTTGTGCTGGCGGGCCAGTTCGAGCATGCCCAGCAGTACTTCCTTGGAATAGACCGCGCCGGTGGGGTTGTTCGGGTTGATGATCACCAGGGCCTTGGTGTTCGGGGTGATCTTGGCCTTGATGTCGGCCAGGTCCGGGAACCAGTCGGCGCCTTCGTCACACAGGTAATGCACCGGATGGCCACCGGCCAGCGTTACGGCAGCGGTCCACAGCGGGTAGTCGGGAGCCGGCACCAGCACTTCGTCGCCGTTGTTGAGCAGGGCCTGCATGGACATCACGATCAGCTCGGACACGCCGTTACCCAGGTAGATGTCTTCAATGCCGACACCTTCAACCTGCTTCTGCTGGTAGTACTGCATGACCGCCTTGCGCGCGCTGAACAGGCCTTTGGAGTCGCTGTAGCCCTGGGCGGTAGGCAGGTTGCGGATAACGTCCTGGAGGATTTCGTCCGGCGCTTCGAAACCAAAGGGGGCCGGGTTGCCAATGTTCAGCTTGAGGATGCGATGGCCTTCCTCTTCCAGGCGTTTGGCGTGCTTGAGCACCGGGCCGCGAATGTCGTAGCAGACGTTGGCGAGCTTGTTCGATTTGCTGACCTGCATGGCGATGTGATCCTGAAAATGAACGATCCAGACGGTGTGGAGACTACCGTGCTGAGAATCCTGCGTTGGCCTGACCCATAAATACGTTTGAATGCCGGTAACGCGGGTGCCAGACTGGCGCTTTGACGAGGCGCAATCATACGTGCCGCCTGATCCATGGAAAAGACACAGATCAGGCTTTTTCAGTTGCCGAGGTGTACCGATGGAAAAGTTGCAGAAAACCGTTGATGAATGGAAAGCCATGCTCGACCCGGAGCAGTACAACGTGTGCCGCCTCAAAGGCACCGAGCGACCATTCAGCGGCAAGTACAACGGCACCAAGACCGACGGTGTCTACCACTGCATCTGCTGCAATGAGCCGCTGTTCGATTCGAAGGCCAAGTTTGACTCCGGCTGCGGCTGGCCCAGCTTCTACGAGCCGATTGCCGAACAGGCGATGGTCGAGATTCGGGATATCAGCCACGGCATGGTCCGTACCGAAGTCACCTGCGCCAAGTGCGATGCGCACCTGGGCCATGTGTTCCCGGATGGTCCGCCGCCGACCGGTTTGCGTTATTGCATCAACTCGGTGTGCCTGGATCTGGTGCCACGCTAAACCGTAGGGCTGCTGCGGGCCTTCGCGTCCGCAGCAGGCGTTATATCAAGGTATAAATCCGGGCAATTAAATTGCACACAATTGAATTGCCTACTATCTTTCGGTTCTTCTTATCTCTTTTGAGGCACTGCCATGAGCGACAACCTGCTGAGTATCCCTTGCACCACCATCAAGGGTGAGCAAAAGACCTTGGCCGATTTCGCCGGCAAGGCGATTCTTGTGGTCAACACCGCCAGCAAATGCGGCTTCACCCCGCAATACAAGGGGCTTGAGGAACTCTGGCAGCACTACAAGGACCAGGGCCTGGTGGTGCTGGGCTTTCCCTGCAACCAGTTTGGCAAGCAGGAGCCGGGCAACGAAGGCGCCATCTCGGAGTTTTGCGAGCTGAACTTCGGTGTCAGTTTCCCACTGTTCAAGAAGATCGACGTCAACGGCAGCGACGCGCACCCGCTGTTCGTGCAGCTTAAGAAGCAGGCCCCGGGCTTGCTGGGCTCCAAGGGCATCAAGTGGAACTTCACCAAGTTCCTGATCGGCCGCGACGGCCAGGTGGTCAAGCGCTTTGCTCCGACCACCAAGCCCCAGGACCTGACCCAAGAGATTGAAGCCCTGCTCAAATGACCGACCTGTCCCTGGCCCTCGACGACCAACTGTGCTTCAAGCTCTACGCCGCCTCGCGCGCGGTCACTCGGGCCTATAAGCCAATGCTCGATCAGTTGGGCCTGACCTACCCGCAATACCTGGTGATGCTGGTGTTGTGGGAATGGCAGGATGCAGCCGTGCCACAGCCCACGGTCAAGGCCTTGGGCGAGCGCCTGCTGCTGGATTCCGGCACGCTGACGCCGCTGCTCAAGCGCCTGGAGCAGCTTGCCCTGGTCAGGCGTCAGCGCAGTGCGCTGGATGAGCGTGAAGTGCACCTTAGCGTGACGATTGAGGGCCGGGAGCTGCGTGACCAGGTGCTCCCCCTGAAGGCACGGCTGTTGTGTGAAAGCGGGGTTGATCTGAACCAGGCCGACGCTTTGCGTGATGGCCTGGATCAGCTGTTACGGCAGATCAAAGACTTGTCGTAGTCGGCACCCATAGGTCGAGCAAGGCCTTGAGTTCTTCCCGGCGAAACGGCTTGGCCAGGTAGTCATTCATGCCGGCCGCCCGGCAGCGCTCGCGTTCCTCGGACATGGCGTTGGCAGTCAGCGCGACAATCGGCAAATCCGGCCAGCGCCCGCTGCGGCGGATCTGCCGGCTGGCTTCATAGCCATCCATCACCGGCATGTTGCAGTCCATCAACACCATGTCGAAGCTTTGCTCCTCCAGCAGCTTGAGGGCTTCGCCACCGTGGGCGGCGACGATCACCTCGCAGCCGAGCTTGCCGAGCATGCCCTTGGCCACCAGTTGATTGACCGGGTTGTCCTCCACCAGCAGGATGCGCGCCCGGTGAGCGAGGGGCCCGGTTTCCAGTTGGATCAGGTCAAGCACCAGGTCCGGATCGGTACGCAAGTTGCGTTGCAGAATCTGGTACAGCGCCGTACGGCTCAGGGGCCGGGCTTGTTGCTGCAAAGGTGCCAGGGCCGCGACTTCTTCGCTGGGCATGAAGTTGCCGTAGGCGGTCACCACCAGGATCGGTGCGGTGATCGCCGGGCGCAGGCGAAACAGGCATTCGGGGCAGTCGGTGATCAGCAGGTCGGGGTTTTGCCCGCTCAAGTCGTCGTCGATGGAGTAGCAGCGCGGCGCGAGCCCCCAGCTCGGCAGCAGGCTGTTGAGCAGCTCTGCCAGGCCGCTGCTGGTGCTGGTTATCGCAATCACGTCCCCCGACAAAGGCGCCAGGCGCACCGCCGGTACATGTGTCGGCAATGGCAGGTCGGCGCAGAACTGGCTGCCAAAACCTGCCTCGGAGCTGATGCTCAGGCGGCCCTTCATGGCCTCGCACAGGTTGTGGGTCAGCGCCAGGCCCAGGCCGGTCCCGCCAAACTGGCGAGTAATGCCCGCGCCGGCTTGGGTGAACGGTTGGAAGATCTTCACCTGGGCGTCCTGGGCAATCCCGATGCCGGTGTCGCACACCTCAATTTTGACCCGGCCAGCCTGTGCACTGAGGCGCACGTCCACCCGGCCAAATCGCGTGAACTTCAGGGCGTTGGACAGCAGGTTGCTGACAATCTGCCGTACCCGCGTCGGGTCGCCCAGCACCTGGGCGGGAAACAGCGGATCGATCAGGCACGTCAACTCCACGCTGGGCGCGGCGTTTTGCGAGAGCAGGTTGGCGGTGTCTTCCACCAGTGAGCCGAGGTCGAACGGAATGCATTCCAGCTCCAACTGGCCGGCGTCGAACTTGGACAGGTCGAGGATATCGTTGAGTAACTCCACCAGTACTTTGCCTGAGTCATGGGCGATCGACAGTTGCTGGCGTTGCTCGGCATTCAGCGGGCTGTCGAGGGAGAGGGCGATCATCCCCAGCAGGCCGTTGAGCGGTGTACGGATTTCATGGCTCATGTTGGCCAGGAACGCCGCCCGTGCCTGGGCCATGGCCAGGGCGGTCATCTTCGCCGCTTCCAGCTCGTCGTTCGAAAGCGTCAGCCGATGATTGATCGCCTTGAGTTCGGTGGTGCGCGCAGAGACGATGTCTTCCAGTTGCCCGAGGTATTCAGTCAGGCGGTTCTCGGCGTGCCGACGTTGCTGGATTTCGGTCTCCATGCTTTCAAACTGCTGATTGGCGACGTTGACCAGCACGCCGATCTCGTCGTGTTCGTGCCCCGGCGGGCAATCCAGGCGCTCGTGCTTGCGTGAGCTCAGTTCGCGAATAATGCGCACCAGCGGCTTGGTCAGCATCACATAGAACAGTGCCAGTAAAATCCCGGTGAGGATCAGGCTACGGGCAAAGCCGTTGAGCAGGGTGATCTCGGCGCGGTGCAAGAAGCGGCTGCCGAACGCGTAGGTATCGACGTCGAGGCGCAATACTCCGAGGGCGTCATTGGGCATGTGCGCGAGGTACAGCCGGTCTTCGAATTGGCGGTTGGCACCAAACAGGAAATCGCTGACGGGGCGGTAGGTGCTTTCCTTGGGCGGGCGACGGACATCGGCCAGTACCAAACCGTTGTTGTCGATCAGTTGTGCGTGGGTGATGGCGGGGGAGTGCAGCAGGCCCAGGGTCAGTTCCTGAGCCAGTTCGGCGTCGATGTTATAGGCGATGCGCGACGCCGGGTTATGGCTGATTTCAATCAGCGCACGTATTTCCCGGTTGATGGACGCGTCTTCGCTGGCATAATCAATCCCAATCTGTATCAGGCTGAGCAAAGTTCCCAAGACGAATCCGACCAGCACTGTCAGTCTGGCTTGTTTATAAGACAAGCGGTGGGCGAACTTGATATCCATCGGGTGCTGTACCACTTTACGTTTCCTTCCGCCCGGCAAGCATAGCTGAACATCCACAGGCTCAAACTTGCCCGGCATGAATCGATTTTATTCGGTGCAGCCCTGCACGGCCTGCCTCAGGGTTGCCAATACGCCATCTTTTACAAGAACTTGCCAGAGGAATAGTCGTGGATTCTCGATTGAATGCCTTTCTTGAGCGTGCCGACGCGGTGCTTGCTCGCCTGGAACCCTTGTTGCCCGCCCCGCGCGAAGCCGTTGACTGGAACCATTGCCTGGCTGCCCGTTGGCAGCGCGAAGGTCGCAGCGGCTTTTTGTTGCCGCTGGAAGTCAGCCTGGACATGCGCCTGTCCGACCTGATCGGTGTGGATAAACAGCGTGAACAATTGGCCCGTAACACCCAACAGTTTCTCGACGGCCTGCCGGCCAACCATGCGTTGCTCTGGGGCTCGCGCGGCACCGGTAAATCGTCCATGGTACGCGCCTTGCTGGCCCAGCATGCCAAGGCCGGTTTGCGCCTGATCGAGATCGAGCGCGATCACCTGGCGGACCTGCCACGGGTGGTCGAGCAACTGATCAAATGGCCACAGCGCTTTGTGCTGTTCTGCGATGACCTGTCCTTTGAAGCTGGCGAAAGCGATTACCGCGTGCTCAAGAGCGTACTCGACGGCTCCCTGGAGCAGGCACCGGAAAACGTCTTGCTGTATGCCACGTCCAACCGTCGCCACCTGGTGCCCGAGAACCAGAGCGATAACGAAAACTGGAAGACCGTGGACGGCGAGCTGCACCCCAACGAGGCGGTGGAAGACAAAATCGCCCTGTCTGACCGTTTCGGTTTGTGGCTGTCGTTTTACCCGTTCAACCAGGAGCACTTCCTGGATGTGGTCGAGCACTGGATCGGTGAGTTGGCGAGCAAGGCCGGTTTGCAGTGGCAACGCGATGAAGAGCTGGACATCCTCGCGGTGCGCTGGGCAACCGGGCGCGGCAATCGTAACGGCCGTTGTGCCTATCAGTTCGCCCGCTATTGGGTGGGCCTCAAGTTGTTGGAGCGTCAACCATGATCGATTTGCAACAGTCCGGAACCGGCCTTGATGGTTACGCCATGCTTCATGCACAGCTGGAATCACTGCTGGCGGATGAGCGGGATTTCATTGCCAATGCGGCGCAGTTTTCTGCGTTCCTGTTCAATCAGCTCGACGATTTGAACTGGGCGGGCTTCTACCTCAATCGTAATGAAGAGCTGGTGCTCGGGCCTTTCCAGGGGCAGATCGCCTGTGTGCGCATTCCGTTTGGTCGCGGTGTGTGCGGCGCGGCAGCGGCCTCGCGGCAAACCCAGCGGGTAGAGGATGTGCACGAATTCCCGGGGCATATCGCCTGTGACAGCGCGTCGAACAGCGAGCTGGTCGTGCCGTTGGTCAAGGACGGGCGCTTGATTGGTGTGCTGGACCTGGACAGCCCATCGCTGTCGCGGTTTACCCCGCAGGATCAGTCCGGCATCGAGCAGTTGGCGGCGATTTTTCTGCGGTTGACCGATTGTTGATGGGCTGACCCTCCTGTAGGAGCGAGCTTGCTCGCGAAGAACTCAAGGGTATCGCGTGGCACCTGGCGCCCCGCGTTATCGTTAACGATTTTCGCGAGCAAGCTCGCTCCTACAGATTACGGACGGTCCAGAACGTCCAGTTGCATCTGTAACATCCTCTCCAGCTCAAGCATGGATTTCTCCATGGCCTTGATACCCGCCTCGATGACATGTCGATTCTCGCCCTGGCCACAGGCCTGCTCCAGCGTTTCGCATTGCCCGGCCAAGGTATCCGCCTGGATGATCCGGGCGGCGCCCTTGATCTTGTGGGCCTGCTCGATCAGTTCTTGGGACGTCGCTTGTCGAGCCAGCAGGGCCATCAGCTCGACCCGATCATGCCGGCTGCTGCTGAGCAATTCTTCAAGCAAGCGCTGACTCAATTGAGGGTCGCCGCCTGTCATTGAGTCCAGGCTTTGCAGGGTGAACACGTTGCGGGTGGGCAGCGGGTCGACTTGTGCCAGTTGCTGTTCCAGCGCGGTGAGGCTGATGGGTTTGAACAGGCAATCATTCATGCCCGCGTCGAAGCAGCGTTGTTTCTCCTCAGGTTGGGCATTGGCGGTGAAACCGAGAATCACACACCCGGTTTTTTGCTCGCGCTGCTCATACTCGCGAATTGAACGGCTCAACTCGTAGCCGTTCATGATCGGCATATTGCAGTCGGCAATCACCAGGTCGAAGTGTTCCTGGCGCCAGGCCTGGAACCCCGCAGCACCATGATGGGCGGCAGTGTATTGATGCCCCAGGAAGCCCAATTGCTGGCACATGAGCAAGCGGTTGGCCGGATGGTCATCCACCACCAGTACATTGAGCACCGGTGCCGGCGTGGCTGCGGCAGGCTCCAGCTTGTCGACCGTCTTGACCGGTTGCAGGCTGGTCATCTTCAGGCTGACGTGAACCTGGGTGCCCACCATGGGCACGCTGCTCAGGCTCAATTGCCCGCCCATCATTGCGCACAGGCTGCGACAGATCACCAGGCCAAGGCCGGCGCCGCTCCTGGCCAGGTGCCCGGAGTTGTCGGCTTGGGCAAACGGTTCGAACAGGCGCAACTGGTCTTCGCGATTGATCCCGATGCCGGTGTCTTCCACCACCAGCTTCATCTCGATTTGCTGCGGTTGCCCGGTTGCCTTCAGTTGCACCTTGATCTTCACCTGCCCGCGTTCAGTGAACTTGATCGCATTGCTCACCAGGTTCGAAAGCACCTGCTTGAACCGCAAGGGGTCGATCAGTACGTCGGTGTTGTCGACATCGGGGGTGAACTCCAGTACCAGGCTCAGGGTTTTCTGGCGCGCCAGGCCATCGAACACACGGACCACCGACTCGATCACCTCGCGCAGGTTGACCCGCTCCGGGGCCAGGCTCAACCGGCCGGATTCGATACGTGCGATATCCAGAATGTCGCCGATCAGTTCCAGCAGGTCTTTTGCCGAGTTGTACGCCACCTCGATGGCGGGGCGATCCAGATGACCCTGGTCGGCGCGCTTGAGTGTCAACTCCAGCATGCCAATCACGGCGTTCATCGGCGTGCGAATTTCGTGGCTCATGGTGGCCAGGAACGTGCTCTTCGCCCGGTTGGCCTCGTCGGCGCGCTCCTTGGCCGCGCGCAGTTCATCGAACAGCTGGCGCCGTTCGCTGATATCGATCCAGCCGCCAATGATGCCCTGGACCTCGCCCGTGGAGTCGCGGTACGGAAGAATCCAGTGGTAGATCGTGAGTTTTTTCCCGTGAACATGCAGGGTGCGATCCAGGATCAGCGGCTTGCCTTCGGCCACTACCCGCTGATAGTCGGCATGGTACTGAGCCGCTTCCGTCTCAAGGGCCATGCTCATCTGGGTGATGCTCTTGCCGATGACGTCTTCCCGCTTGACGTCGAACGTTTGCAGGTAGCTGTCGTTGCAGGTTTGCAGGAAACCGTTGTGGTCACGTACGTAGATTGGGTGCGGTGTTTCATTGACCAGCGCCCGCATGAACTCAAACTGGTCGTTAAGGGCGCGCTCGGCGAGTTTTCGATGCTTGATCTGGCGCTGCAGGTAGCCGTTCCAGGCCAGGGAAATCAACAACAGCAGCCCGGTGCCGATGATGATCTGGGCAATCAGCCGGTGGTAATTGCGCCAGTAACCGTCGGATGCCGCGTTATAGCCGCGCCAGCGGCTGTTGATCGCCGCCAGCTCATCAGGGGCGATGCTGAGCAGCGCCTTGTCGAGGATCGAACTCAGCTCGGTAGCGTGACGGGACGTCGCCAGGGCAAACGTTGCCGGCAAGGTGCCGATGCTGGAGCTGATCTGCAATTTGTCCTGGAACACCGGTGAAGAAAGGAAGTAATTGGCGATCACCAGCGGGTTTACGGCACCGTCCACCTGGCCCTGTGCCAACAATTCCGAGGCCTTGAAGGTGTCACCGGTTTCCACCAGGTTGATCTGGGCAAATTCCTTGCGCAGGAATTTTTCCAGCGGATTGCCCTGCGTGATCGCCAAGCGCTTGCCGGCCATCTGTTGAAGGCTGGCGGGTGCGCCCGGCTCTTTGCGGGTTAGCAACACATAGGAGTTTTCCAGGTAAGGGCGGCTGAAATTCAGCTGGGACTCGCGCCCGGCACTGGGCGTGATTGCGCCGATGAGGTCGGCTGCGCCCGTATGGACCAGATCAATCATGCTGGCGACGTCACGCACGTGTTGAATCTCGAAGCGCAGGCCGGTTCTCAGGCGGATCAATTCCAGCAGGTCGGCGGTGACGCCCCGGAAGTTGCCGTCTGTATCAAAGAATGTAAGGGGCGCGAGGGTTTCATTGACCACCACCTTCACCACAGGGTTGTCCTTGAGCCAGCGTTCTTCACGCAGGGTCAGTTGCAGCTTGCGGTCGGTCAGCAGGATGTCGCTGCCTGCGCTCCAGCGTTTGGCGATGCTGTCGCGTTCATAGGTCGACACGCCATCGAGCACCGAGTCGACGATGCTCAGGAGAATGGGTTGATCCTTGCGCAAGGCGAAGCTGAACCCGTAAGCCTCATGCTTGCCGAAGTTGGCCATGCGGATGTTTTTCAGGTAGCCCTTGTTGATCATGTAGTGAGTGGAAATGGTGTCGCCCAGGAACACGTCAGCCTGGTCGAATGCCACTGCATTCAAGGCATTTTGGTAGGACGGGTAGGCGTGGATGGTTGCCTTTGGGTACAACGCCTGCACTTCAGCCATGGGCAGGTAGTGGTAGACAAGGCTCAGGCGCAGGCCTGCCAGGCCGTCACCAAGGTTGCGGTTTTCACCTTCACGGGTGACCAGCACCGGCTGATCCACTGCGTAGGGCAATGACAGAGCGATATCGGGATTTGTGGCTTCAAAACCGTTGGCGGACCCAAGAAAGTCGATGTCGCCGTTTTCCAGCGCCTGGATCGCGGCTTCCCGGGTGGCATAGCGCAGCACCTTCAACGGTATTGCCAGTGTCCTGGCCACCAGGCCGGCGTAGTCGGCCGTCAGCCCTTCATAATCACGACCGCTGGAAGTGATATCGAAGGGCGGGTAGTCCGGCGCAGACGTGCCCAGTATCAGTTCCCGTTTGTTTTGCAGCCATTGGCGCTGTGTCTTGTTCAGCGGGGTGTCCAGTTGAACGGCACCGGCACGCCCCAGCAGTGCATATTGCTCGGGAACAGTTTGTTCGGCAGGCACGGCAGTGCTGAGGCACATACCGATACTCAATATGATTAGATAGTCCTTTAAACGCCTGGGCATCCGATTTCTCACACTAGCGCGTTACGTTTTGCCATCTCGATAAGTTCTACCAAGGATTTGGCTTTTAGTTTTTGCATGAGCCTTTTTTTGTAAGTGCTGACGGTTTTGTTGCTGAGGAACATGCCTTTGGCTATTTCCTTGTTTGTCCGGCCTTGTGCAAAAAGTTGTAATACCATCAGTTCGCGATCATTGACGACTTTGAAAAGTTCCAGTTCTTCATTGCAATCTGTTTCATTACTGTTGCCGTTAAGGGCCTGGCTTGGGAAGTAGTTGTAACCTGACAAGACTGCCCTGATGGCACTGAGCAGTTCACTCAAGTCACCTTCCTTACAGACATAACCATCGGCGCCGGAGCGCATGCACCGAGTGGCGAATAGCTTGGGTGTCTGGGCGGTGAGGATCAACGTCTTGGTCGGCGTACTCATTGCGTTGAACCGGCACAACACTTCCAGCCCGTCGAGTTTCGGAATGCCGATATCAAGGATAATCAGGTCCGGTTGGCACTCCTTGACCATTTGTATCGCATCACAACCGTTATCCGCTTCTCCAACTACTTTATAGCCTTCATGTTCTAACAACATTCGAATGGCAAGTCGGATAACAGGGTGGTCGTCGATAATAAAAACTGAGTTCATGATCAAATCCCATACAAGCGCAAATAAAGTCGGCACATTAGCTCACATGGCAATGAAGGAGGATGAACCTGATGTGGAACAATCGTAAAACAAGAATGTTCCTACATAAAAAAAAGCAAGGGATTACGCTCTGCAGGGTATTTGTTGTTTGGGCGTAAGAATTTTACGTGGCCGGAATTTAAAAGTAAGTGGCCGTTGGGGAGCGGTTTTATAACGCGGAATTTTCGTATTGATCGGGCGTTTAACTTCCTACTTTTTTGTTGAGCGGGGAAGGGCCGATGGGTGTATGAGTTCGCTCAATTCGCTGGGGTTCAACGGCTTCGACAAGTAGCCAAGTAACGGAAAGTTACGCCGGAATGCCTGGGCCTTGAG
This sequence comes from Pseudomonas sp. K2I15, assembly GCF_002204795.1. Classification (GTDB taxonomy): domain Bacteria; phylum Pseudomonadota; class Gammaproteobacteria; order Pseudomonadales; family Pseudomonadaceae; genus Aquipseudomonas. The sequence goes on along the minus strand of NZ_NIXO01000062.1, from coordinate 13,578 downwards.
GTTTTCCAGTTCGTTCACGGGCAGGCTGCTGAGCAATATTGCGGATCTTATAAAGCCCCTGCGGTTGGCGATTTCAATCAACTCCAGCCCGGGCAGGTCCGGCAAACATTGATCACACAGCAGAATATCGAAAGGCATGTTGGTTTGTGTCATCAGCCGCATTGCCTGTTCGGCATTTTCAGCCAGGGCAAGGTCGTGGTAGCCATAGTTTCGTAGCAGGCATTGGGTGGCCAGTAGTTGAAAGGGGTGATCCTCCACCAACAGGATACGAAGTTGTTCGTGCATGGGTTTTTCCATGAAATGGCCAAGTACCCTGAAGACGCTCCGCCAGGGCGTGTAGTAATAAGTTAATGGGCCCGCCCGCTATGGGCGCAGGAGTGTGTCGAAAGACTGCGGTCAGGGCGCGCGATTATTCATCACGGTGGGGGAGAACTTCGATCAGGCCGCTCTGTTCCGTACGTAGGGCGATTCTTTGAAAAGGCGCCCCGGCCATAAGCCAGGGCTCCGGCTTATTGCGGACTGGAGCGCCCGGTCATCTCGCGGGCCATCTCACTGGCGTAGCTGTCGGTCATGCCGGCGATGAAGTCGATCATGCGCAGGAACGAGGCGTGCAATGACCACGATGGGTCCGGGGCACTATTGCCCAACAGGTCGAGGATGCGCCGGTTCTTGAACGATGGGGTGCGCCCGCCATGTTGTTCGAGGGCCGCGCCGCAGAAGGCATTCAGGAGGATTTCCAGGGTGGTGTAGGCGCCGATTTCATGCAGGGTCTTGCGCTTGTCCTGGAAGATTTTCTTACGGGCCATGTCCTTGGCATCCAGTACGCAGCGCTTGGCGGGGCCGTGCATATGCTCCACCAGGTCCCCCGGAAGGGTGCCGGCCAGCAACGCGTCCTGTTGTTCGACGAACGCCCGGGCGGCGGCGTTGGTCAGGTGCTCGATGGCCTTGCCCCGCAGAATCGCCAGCTTGCGTCGCCGTGAGTCCTGCGAGCCGAGCTGCCGATAGGTTTGCGGCAGGTCGTCGCCCACCAGGTCCAGCAGCAATGACTCGACCTCGGCGTATTGCAGCAGCTCCATTTCCAGGCCGTCTTCGAGGTCGATCAGCGCATAGCAGATATCGTCGGCCGCCTCCATCAGGTACACCAACGGGTGGCGGGCCCAGCGCTGTTCTTCCAGTTGCGGCAAGCCGAGCTTCTGGGCGATCTGCTCGAGAATCGGCAGCTCGCTCTGGTAGCAGCCGAACTTGTGTTTCTTGTAGCCCAGGGAGTCGGCGTGGCGGGCGGTCCAGGGGTATTTCAGGTAGGTGCCCAGGGTGGCGTAGGTCAGCCGGGTGCCGCCGTCAAACTGATGGTATTCCAGCTGGGTGAGTACCCGGAAACCCTGGGCATTGCCTTCGAAATTGAGGAAGTCATTGCGTTCGGCGCTGGTCATGTCATCCAGCCAGCCACGCCCTGAAGCCTGTTGGAACCAATGCCGGATCGCGTCTTCACCCGAATGACCAAAAGGCGGATTGCCGATGTCGTGGGCCAGGCAGGCCGATTGCACCACCATGCCCAGGTCGCTCGGGTCACACCAGTCGGGCAGGGCGCTGCGGATCGTCTCGCCCACGCGCATGCCCAGGGAGCGTCCCACGCAGCTGACTTCCAGGGAATGGGTCAGCCGGGTGTGGATGTGATCGTTGCTGGTCACCGGGTGCACTTGGGTCTTGCGGCCCAGGCGGCGAAACGCGCCGGAAAAGATGATGCGGTCATGGTCTTTGTGAAACGGGCTGCGGCCCAGTTCTTCGGGGCTGTGCAGGGTTTTTCCAAGGCGTTCGCGGGTAAGCAGGGTGGGCCAATCCAAGGCGGGTACTCTCCGTGCGGTGAATGACACCGCCCAGCTTCCCGGTTCAGCCAGGCCTTCGCAAGCGAAAAACTACAGGCCGGCGGCGTCGATATCGATTAACAGCAGGCGCTGGCCATTATCAAAGAATTGGCCGGCCGTCAGGCAGTACTGGTTGGTCGTGGCATCGCGATAGGTCGACGACAGTGTCAGCCGCCGCTCCTCCCAGCCCTCGGCCAGCAGATGATAAAAGTACGGGCGCCATGACCAGTTGTGGCCCAGGTAGCGACTGTCGGCTTGCCAGGCGCCCTGGTGCCATTCGAAGTTGGGCGTCAGTTGTGTGCCATGCCGGTCGCACTGGTAAAACCGCAGCAGCCAGGGAAACGCCGGTAATTGTGGCAATTGGCTCAGCGGGGCCTGGGCCTGTGCCCAGGTTTGCAGGATCTGCATCAGTTCAGCCAGTTGCTGGCGCAGTTGCATGATCCGGCCGCGCTCGGCCAGCTTCTGCTGGACATAGCCGGTGCGCAGTTGAGCGAAGCGCGGCACGAACGCGTCGGTGTCGAACCAGTCCAACTGGGCCTGGGCGAACAGGTAGCCCTGGACATAACGTGAACCACATTCCAGGGCGAAATTCAGCTGTGCCTCGGTTTCCACGCCTTCGGCAATGATCCAACAGCCGGTTTTTTCCGCCATTTGCGCCAGTGCCCGCACCACCTCGCCACTGGGACCGCCTCGGGCCGCGGCCTGGAACAGGCGCATGTCCAGCTTGAGAATGTCCGGTTGCAAGGCCAGCACCCGGTCCAGCTGGGAATAGCCGGCGCCGAAGTCATCAATGGCAATTCGCGCGCCGGCCTCGCGGTAGCGCTCGACCACTTCGGCCAGGCGCAGGATATCGCCGCCCAGTTCAGTGATCTCGAACACGATGCGGCGCGGGTCGACGTTATGCACCTGCAATTGTTTCAGGCTCGGCAAGGGCTGGCCCGGGCGCAGGCGGGTGATCCAGCGTGGCGAGATATTCAGGCTCAGGAACCAGTCTTGCGGGGCTTCATGCAGGCGGCTCAGGGCATTGTCGCGGATCTGCCGGTCCAGGCGGCGCAAGGCCACGGAGGGCGTACGCGGGTCGGCAAACAGCGGACCCACCGAGCGCAGTTGACCATTCGCCTGGCGCAGGCGGCCCAAGGCTTCTACGCCGGCGATGCGGCCGGTAGCGGTGTCGATGAATGGCTGGAAGCAGGCGAGCGGTTGCCCGTCGATCACGGGGCCTCCTTAAAAGACCGGAAATGAAAAAGGCCCGGCCCTCGATGAAGAGGGCGGGGCCTGATCTGTTTGCAAGAATGCAGCCAGCGCAGCTCAACTTTTACGCGAAGCACCCTGCATGGCCAATTTGATCAGCGGGATCAGACCGGCGCCAAGCCGCACCAGGCGGGTCATGGTGCCGATTCCGCCACCTTTGGCGCCTTTGCCGGTGAGAAAGCCCAGCAGTGTCACTACGCCCACGCCCCACAGCGGCGCGTGCTTGATGCCAAAACCGTCCTGCCAGCTCTGGCCCATGTTGCGGACCTTTTGCAGCGGGAGCATCAGTTGCTGGGACTCGTGACGAATTTCCTGGCGGTGCATTTCCATGCGCAGGCGGATCAACGCCTTGCGCATCTCGCGCCGGGATGTGTTGTGTGGCAATTCAGTCAGGCTCATGGCAGCAGGCGCTCCCGGTCGTTGGCCAGCTCTTCGAGGGTGGCGTGGAACGGCGTGGACTCATCGAACACCGCCGCCTTCAGGCGCAACCCGCAGAACGCTGCGGCCAGTATGTAGAACACGCACAGGCTGATGATGCCGGTCAGGCGATAGGTATCCCACACCAGAATCATCACCAGCGCCGACAAACCCACCAGCAACAGCAGGGCAAACACCAGTGCCAGGCCTGCGAACAGCAACAGGCTGACGGTGCGGGCTTTCTGCTCCTGCAACTCGATGCCAAACAGCTCGACGTGGCTGTGCAGCAAACCCAGGACAGCCGCGCCCAGGCGCCGCGAGGTAGAACTTGGGCCCGTGGACGAGCCGGATTCGCCGATAGACATAAATTAGCGCCTTGTAGCCAGCAGGCCGATCAAAAAGCCCACACCGGCCGCAATCCCGACGGACTGCCAGGGGTTGGCCTGGACATAATCTTCCGTGGCCGTGACAGCCGCCTGGCCGCGTTCGCGCAGGGAGTCTTCGGTCAGTTGCAGGGTTTCACGGGCCTTGAGCAGGCTTTCGTGAATCTTGCTGCGCAGCTCGTCCGCCTGGTCACCGGCGAGGATCGCGGTGTCGTCCAGCAGCTTCTCGGTATCGCTGACCAGGGTTTGAAAATCCGCCATCAATATTTCTTGAGCAGTCTTTGCCGTTTTGCTGGCCATGGTTATCTCCGTGAGTGGCTGGTCTGTTTACTTTTCGTTTCGAGTCACCGGCGTCGGTGAAGGTTCACTGCAATTGTCTGGTACAGCTTTTGCTTTGCCTTGGTGCGCAGGCCTGGGGCCTTGCGCTGAATCCGGGCGGTTGGGGCTAAAACCCTGAAAAACCTTACCCTAAATAACTAAAACTCGCGGAAAAACCCTGTCGGATTCTGCCTTTCTAACAATTCGCTGCGCTAAAGCGGTTCACGGCCTCAAAAGAGGGTCGGACCGCCGGTGCCAATTTAGTGCGCGCAATGAAGGTCATGAACTGCTTTGGTGCTTTTTCCTGCATTTGCAGGCCTGCCATCCTCCATGGAAAATTTGCAAAGCGCGGTGGACACCCTCGTCCACAGTTCCAACACGCTGTTTATTCTGATTGGTGCAGTCATGGTCCTGGCCATGCACGCCGGCTTTGCCTTCCTGGAAGTCGGCACCGTGCGCCAGAAGAACCAGGTCAATGCCCTGTCGAAAATCCTCAGTGACTTCGCCATCTCCACACTGGCCTATTTCTTTATAGGCTATTGGATCTCCTACGGCGTGACCTTCATGCAGCCGGCGGCGGTAATCAGCGCCGACCACGGTTACGGCCTGGTGAAGTTCTTCTTCCTGCTGACCTTTGCCGCGGCGATCCCGGCGATCATTTCCGGGGGTATCGCCGAGCGTGCACGTTTTGTTCCGCAACTGTGTGCCACGGCGTTGATCGTCGCGTTTATTTACCCGTTTTTCGAAGGCATGGTGTGGAACGGCAACTACGGCCTGCAAGCCTGGTTGCTGGCCACCTTCGGCGCCAGCTTTCATGACTTTGCCGGCAGCGTGGTGGTGCACGCCATGGGCGGCTGGCTGGCGCTGGCGGCAGTGCTGTTGCTGGGGCCGCGCCAGGGGCGTTATCGGGAAGGGCGGCTGGTGGCGTTCGCGCCGTCGAGCATTCCATTCCTGGCGCTGGGTTCGTGGATTTTGATCGTCGGCTGGTTTGGCTTCAACGTGATGAGCGCGCAAACCCTGTCCGGGGTCAGTGGGTTGGTGGCGGTCAATTCGTTGATGGCCATGGTCGGTGGCACGGTCGCGGCGTTGGTGATCGGCCGTAACGACCCAGGCTTCTTGCACAACGGTCCGTTGGCCGGGTTGGTAGCGATCTGTGCCGGTTCCGACTTGATGCACCCGGTGGGCGCGCTGGTGACTGGCGTGGTGGCGGGCGGCTTGTTCGTCTGGTGCTTCATCGCGGCCCAGGATCGCTGGAAGATCGATGATGTGCTGGGTGTGTGGCCGCTGCACGGCCTGTGCGGCGTGTGGGGCGGGATTGCCTGCGGGATCTTCGGCCAGACCGCCCTGGGCGGTTTGGGCGGCGTGAGTCTGATCAGCCAGTTGATCGGCACCGCGTTGGGTGTGGTGGTGGCGCTGGCCGGCGGCTTCCTCGTGTATGGCGTAATCAAGCGCGTTTACGGCCTGCGCTTGAGTCAGGAAGAAGAGTATTACGGCGCGGATTTGTCGATCCACAAGATTGGCGCAGTCAGTCAGGATTGAGGGGCGCGTCCCCTTCGTTCTGGTTGCAGCCATGTAACAGCCGGTACCGGCTCTGGCGCACTTCATCTACACGGCCTTTCACCTGCTGCTCCGACAACCCCAGCAGGATCAGCGCGTGGGAGGCGAGCATCAGGCTCGACTCCAACAACTCGGGCACCACTTCCGTGGCACCGGCGGCTTTCAGTTCGGCCAACTGACTGTCGTCGCGGGTGCGCACCAGGATCGGCACATCCGGGTTGATGCGCCGTGCCTCCTGGAGCACGGTCAGGGCGACGTCGCTGTTGTCCACTGCGATCACCACCAGCCGCGCACGTTCCAGGCCGACGGCGCTGAGCAGGGCGCCACGGCGACAGTCGCCGTAATGCACGGCGCTGTCTTCGGTGGAGGCTTCCTGGACGCGCTCGGGGTCGTCATCCAAGGCAATGAAGGCCTGTTGTTCACGGTGCAGGAAGCGCCCAATGGACTGGCCGACCCGACCATAACCGCAGATCACCGCATGGCCTTGCAGCTCGGCATTGAGGGCGGTTATCGCTTCAAGCTGCACTTGCTGGTTGGGCTTGCGGTGCAGGCGCAGCGCAATGCCGGGTGCAGCCCTGAGCAATAGCGGAGTCAACAACATCGAGCAGAAGGTGGCGGCGAGCAACAGGCCACTGATTTCGGCGGGCAGCAGGTGGCTTTGCTGCATTTGCGCCATCAAGGCGAAACAGAACTCACCGCCTTGGGCCAACGCCAAACCACTGCGCCAGGCGGTTTCGCCATCGCTGCCACGCAGTTGCACCAGTAACGCCACCACACAGCCTTTGATCAACATCAACGTGAGGGTCAGGCCGAGGATCAGCAGGCTGTGGCTGATGAACAGTTGCAGGTCGATCAGCATGCCGATGCTGACGAAAAACAACCCCAGCAAAATGTCGCGAAACGGCCGGATATCCGCCTCGATCTGATGGCGGTAATGGCTTTCTCCCAGCAGCATGCCGGCGAGAAAGGCGCCGAGCGCCGGGGACAGGCCCAACAGGTGCGTCAGCCAGGCGGTGAGCAACACGATCACCAGAGCCAGCAGCACGAACAACTCCGCCGAATGGGACGCCGCCACTTCACGGAACAACCGAGGCAGCAACCAGCGGCTGGCCAGCAGCAGGCCGAAAAACAGCACCACGGTTTTGCCCAGGGTCAGCGGCAATGCCCAATACCAGGCTTGCTCGCTGGCGCCGGCGAACACCGGCACCAAGGTCAGCAGCAACACGGCTACTACGTCCTGGAACAGCAAAACCCCAATCGCATTCTGGCCATGGCTGCTGAAGATTTCGCCGAGGCTGGTCAGCTCCTTGCTGACAATCGCAGTGGACGACAACGCCAGCCCGGCGCCGAGCAACAGCGCGGTAGTCGGCGACAGGCCAAACAGCGCCAGCAAGCCTCCCAGCAACAATCCGCAGCACAGCACTTGCAAGCTACCCAAGCCAAACACCACCCGGCGCAGGCTGAGCATTTTGGTCAGGGAGAACTCCAGGCCCAGGGAAAACAGCAGGAACACCACGCCCAGTTCGGCCAGGTCTGGCAGCTCTTCGCTGTCATTGACCCAGTCGAGCGCAGTGGGGCCTACGGCCAGGCCAACACACAGATAGCCCAGCACCGGCGGCAGTTGCAGGCGACGAAACAGCGCAATCACCACCAGGGAGGAGGCCAGGATAATCAGCAGGTTGGCAAACACGCGCAGCTCCATTGCAGGTATTACGGGAAAAAGTCGCGAGAATCGCTGAATCAGTTATAGGCCATGGTGACCTGGGTCAGGTTTTTGCTGTGCCCCGACGCTGTTAGAATAGGCACCTGATTATTCCCGGACCCTTTGCCATGCTTCCTGAATGTCAGTTGTTCGGCACCTTGGGCTGCCATCTTTGTGAGTTTGCCGAAGCCGAAATCATGCCGTTGGTCGAACACGGCCTGTTGGTGGAGTTGGTGGATATCGCCGATTCCGAGTCCCTGTTTGAAGCCTACGGCCTGCGGATTCCGGTGCTGCGCCGGGTGGATACGGGCGCCGAGCTGGATTGGCCGTTCGACGAAACGCAGGTGGTGGCCTTTCTCCTCTAGCACTCGGCGATGGCGAGTTCCCGATTATTCGGTTACTGTATGTTTGTACAGCGATTGAATGAGAGGGAACGCCCGTGGTGAATGTTGAACAACTGAAAAGCAGCGTCAATCGCATGTCCGCCGACGTCGTGCGCGACGCGGTGAACGAGCTGCGCCTCGATGGCCTGGTCACGGAAGGCAAGACGCCCTTTAACAAAGTGCATTTCAATACCTGCTTTGCCGAGATCGAGGCGCTGTTCCAGCGCGCCGGTTATCACAAGCAGTTGGATGTGGTGGGCTATCAGGGCCTGCTGTATGCGCTTTACGATCCGGGCCGCTGGGAAGCGGTGGATGTGTTGCGCTGGCTCAAGGAATTCACCGAGGCGGCCAGTGCCTCGCCGGTGTTGCGCGCGGAATTGGCCAAGGCTTGAATCTGTGCTGGGCCTGATCCGGCTGCATGCGGGATAATGCCCGCCTGTATCGCCACGCTTTGAGCCTGCCCATGTCCGTTTTTTCCGCTGCCCAGCATCAAGCCAGCACCTTGTACCTGCCGCCGGGCGCCTGGGCGACCGTGCTGGATTGCCTGTGTGAGCACTTCCAGGCCATCAGCCGTGAGCAATGGCTGGACCGCATCGCCCGGGGCCGGGTGCTGGACATCAACGGCGCGCCTATCAATCAGCACCTGGCCTACCGCGAAGGCCTGTGCATCTACTACTTTCGCGAAGTGCCAAACGAGAAAGTGATCCCGGTGCAGGAGACGATCCTGTACGCCGATGAACACCTGGTGGTGGCCGACAAGCCGCATTTCCTGCCGGTAACGCCCGCCGGTGAGTACGTCGAGCAAACCCTGTTGCGGCGCCTGATTCGTCGCCTGGACAACCCGGCCCTGGTGCCACTGCACCGCATCGACCGGCATACGGCGGGGCTGGTGCTGTTTTCGGCTAACCCCCAGACGCGTTCGGCGTATCAACAGCTGTTTCCCGCGCGCAAGATCGACAAGTTCTACGAAGCCATTGCCCCGGCATTGCCGGGGCTGACCTTTCCGTTGGTGCACAAAAGCCGGCTGGTGGATGGCGAGCCGTTCTTTCGCATGCAGGAAGGCGAGGGAGCGAGTAACACCGAGACGGCGGTCGAGGTGCGGGAAAAGAATGGCGACCTGTGGCGCTATGGCCTGTTTCCGGTGACTGGCAAGAAACACCAGTTGCGGGTGCACATGACGGCGCTGGGCGCGAGTATCTGCAATGACCCGTTCTACCCCGACGTCATCAAGGATGCCGAGGACGACTACGCCAACCCGCTCAAGCTGTTGGCCCAAGGCGTGCGTTTCATCGACCCGGTCACGGGCCTTGAGCGCAACTTTCGCAGCGAAATCAGCCTGGGCTGGTAAGCCTCAGGAACGACAAAGCCCGCATGATGCGGGCTTTGTTGTATCTGGCGTTAAGACTTACAGGTCTTTAACGGTGCGAACCTGATCCTTGTTGATCTGGGTGCGCTTGCCATCCAGCTGTTCAAATTCGTAGAAGCCGGTGGACTTGTCGAATTTAGGAGTGTCGACGGCCTGGATTTCGCGACCGTCATTCAGGGTGATCACTGTAGGCGAGGCGCAACCGGCAAGAGTAGCGAGGCCCAGTGCAAGCATGAGAGCGGCGATGGTCCGTTGAGTCATGAGTTTGTCTCCGAGAGAATGCTTTGTTGAGTACTGACCTTGTGACGTGTGCAACGTCGGCAAAGTTCCTTGTTCGACGCTCATTCTGACACGCTGGGCGGGCGGTGCAACAACTCCGGTGTGTTGAAGTTGGCCAGGCGCGGGTCGTCGGCGGGGCAATCCAGAGCCTTGGCGCCCAGCGCCTGCATGATCTGGCGCGGGCTGCGCTGGCCGGCTTCCCAGGCCTGTTCAAAGGGCTCGCGCAGCCGCGTCGGTATGACGCAGAGCAGCGGTTCCCAGAAATCGCCGTGGCGCACCATCACGGGGAGCGACGGATTCTGCTGCGCTTTCTGGCGCAGGTCGGTGAGCAATCGCTCATCAATCTGCGGCACATCGCACGGCAATACCAGCAGATGCTCATGCCGCGCCGCCGCTAATCCTGCGCGGATACCGGCCAGCGGCCCGGGAAAATCCGGGCTGTCATCGCCGACCAATTGATCGGCATAGGGCGCGTACTGCGCCTGGTTACGATTGCAGGAGATGATCAGGTCGTCGGTCAACGGCCGCACCAGGCGATGCAGGTGCGCGATCAGCGGCTGCCCGTGCCAGTCGAGCAGGCCCTTGTCGAGGCCGCCCATGCGCTGGCCACGGCCGCCGGCCAGCAGCAGGACGGAGCAGGGCAGTGGGGAAGAATGGCTTGGCATGACGGCTCCTGCGGGCAGTGAAATAGGGGGCTGTGATATAACATCGGGCTGTTCCTTCGACAACCGGACCGAGCCATGAAAGCCAAGGCTGATGCGCCCTTTGTACCCCTGAATATCGCTGTATTGACGGTGAGCGACACCCGCACTCTGGAAACCGACACCTCGGGCCAGGTCTTCGTCGACCGCCTGGCCGCCGCCGGCCACCTGTTGGCCGAGCGGGTTCTGCTTAAAGATGATCTGTACAAAATCCGTGCGCAAGTGGCGCACTGGATCGCCGAAGACGTGGTGCAAGTGGTGTTGATCACCGGTGGCACCGGGTTCACCGGCCGCGACAGCACCCCGGAAGCGGTCAGCTGCCTGCTGGACAAGCAGGTGGACGGTTTCGGCGAGCTGTTCCGCCAGATATCCGTGGCCGACATCGGCACTTCCACCGTGCAATCCCGTGCCCTGGCCGGCCTGGCCAATGGCACCTTGGTGTGCTGCCTGCCGGGCTCTACCAATGCGGTGCGCACCGGTTGGGACGGGATTCTTGCCGAGCAACTGGATAACCGTCACCGCCCGTGCAATTTCGTTCCGCATTTGAAACAGGCCGAGCCCTGTGAATCCCGTGGATAAGCCGGGCAAGACCGGCGCGTTGATGCCGGTGGAAGACGCCCTCGAACAACTGCTGGCGATGGCTGAAGCAGCGCCGATTCGCGAGCAGGAAACGTTGCCGCTGGCCGAGTGTGACGGGCGAGTCCTGGCGCAGGCGCTGGTTTCTACCCTGGACTTGCCGCCGTGGCCCAATAGCGCCATGGACGGTTATGCCCTGCGCCTGGCGGACTGGACCGGCGAGCCGCTGGTGGTCAGCCAGCGCATTTTCGCAGGCACGGCACCGCAGCCTTTGGCCGCTGGCACTTGTGCGCGGATCTTCACCGGTGCCCCGGTGCCGGAAGGCGCGGACTGCGTTGAGATGCAGGAAAACGCCGTGGTCCATGCCGATCAACGCGTGAGCTTCACCGAGGCGTTGCAGGTGGATCAAAACATCCGCCCCCAAGGCCAGGAAACCACGGTCGGCGAATTAGTGCTGCCCGCGGGTACACGCCTGGGCCCGATCGAGTTGGGCCTGGCGGCGTCCCTGGGCCGTGATCGCGTGGAGGTGGTACGACGCGCTCGTGTGGCTGTGCTGTCCACCGGCGACGAGTTGATCGAGCCGGGCCTGCCGCTGGGCCCCGGGCAGATCTACAACAGTAATCGCCGGGTGCTGTGCAGCTGGCTGGAACGCCTGGGCTGCGAAGTGGTGGACGCCGGGATCCTGCCGGATGACCTGGAAAAAACCCGTGAACGCCTGGGGGCGCTGGGCTCGGTTGACCTGATCCTGTCCACTGGTGGTGTGTCGGTGGGCGAGGCGGATTTCCTGGGAATTGCGCTGCGCGAAGAGGGCGAGTTGGCGCTGTGGAAGCTGGCGATCAAGCCAGGCAAGCCGCTGACGTTCGGTCATTTCCGTGGCGTGCCGGTGATTGGTTTGCCGGGCAACCCGGCGTCGACGCTGGTGACCTTTGCCTTGCTGGCGCGGCCTTATCTGTTGCGTCGTCAGGGCGTGGAAGAGGTGCAGCCGTTGCGCTTTGAAGTGCCGGTGGGGTTTGTCTGGGCCAAGCCGGGGAATCGCCGCGAGTACTTGCGCGGTCGGCTTGAGCAGGGCAAGGCGATTATCTACCGCAACCAGAGTTCGGGCGTGCTGCGCAGTGCAGCGTGGGCCGAGGGTTTGGTGGAAGTGCGGGAAGGGACGACGCTTAAGATCGGTGATCGGGTCAACTTTATTCCGTTGAGTGAAGTCTTGAGTTAGGCATTGCAGTGCCCTGTGGTGAGGGGACTTGTCCCCCGTTGGAGTGCGCAGCGCTCCCGTCTTTTTGGGGCCGCTTCGCAGCCCAACGGGGGACAAGCCCCCTCGCCACAGGTACAGCATTAACCTCGGTTATGGCAAATCACGACTCGCGTAAAACGCACTCAACACCTTCACTAGATGCGCCAGGTCGTGGCTGCCGCACAGCTCGCGAATCGAGTGCATGGCAAACGTCGGCAAGCCGATATCCACGGTGCGCACGCCCAGGTGGCTGGCGGTGATCGGGCCGATGGTCGAGCCGCACCCCATGTCGCTGCGTACCACAAAGCTCTGCACCGGCACTTCTTCGGCCATGCACAGGTGGCGGAAGAACCCGGCAGTTTCGCTGTTGGTGGCGTAGCGCTGGTTGCTGTTGACCTTGATCACCGGGCCAGCATTGAGTTTCGGGCCGTGGTTGGCGTCGTGCTTCTCGGCATAGTTGGGGTGCACGCCGTGGGCGTTGTCGGCAGACACCAGCAGCGACTTCTGGATAGTGCGTACGAATTCATCACCTTCCGGCAGCAGGCGGCGCAGGGTCTGCTCCAGCATCGGGCCGTCGGCGCCGCAGGCCGAGCACGAGCCGACTTCTTCGTGGTCGTTGCACACCAGTACGCAGGTTTCGTCGGTTTCGGCGGTGAGCAAGGCTTGCAGGCCGGCGTAGCACGACAGCAGGTTGTCGAGGCGGGCGCCGGCGATAAAGTCGCCATTGAGGCCAATCACCGCAGCGCTCTGGGTGTCGTAGAAGCTCAGTTCATAGTCGAGCACCACATCAGCGTTCAAACCGTGTTCACGGGCCAACTGCTCGGTGAGCACCGCACGGAAGTCCACCCGCTCGTCACCGGCAAACTGCGCGAGGATGGGTGGCAGTTCGGTCTGGGCATTGATCGCCCAGCCCTGGTTGGCCTCACGGTTCAGGTGAATGGCCAGGTTGGGGATGATCGCGATGGGCAGCTTGAAGTCGATCAGTTGGCTTTCAACCTTGCCGTCACGGCGGAAGGTCACGCGGCCAGCCAGGGACAGATCGCGGTCGAACCACGGTGCCAGCAGCGCACCGCCGTACACTTCCACGCCCAGTTGCCAGAAGCCCTGGCGTTGCAGTTCAGGCTGTGGCTTGACCCGCAGGCACGGGCTGTCGGTGTGGGCGCCGACCAGGCGAATACCGCCTTGCAGCGGCGAGTGGCGGCCGAGCTTGAAGGCGATGATCGAGGAGTCGTTGCGAGTCACGTAATAGCGACCGTTGGCCTCGGTGGTCCAGGTCTCGCGCTCGTCAAGACGCTGGAAACCGGCCGCTTCCAGGCGCTGTGCAAGGGCGGCGGTGGCATGAAACGGGGTAGGGGAGGCCTTGAGGAAGTCGATCAGGCCTTGGTTCAACTCTTCGCGCATAAGTAGCTCCAGACAGCAATGGCGCGAGTTTACCGTATTGACTGGGGATTTTGCGCGAAGCTGTCTTCTTGAAAACAACTCAAAACTAAATGTGGGAGCGGGCTTGCTCGCGAAAGCGGAGTGTCAGTCACTGAATGTGTTTCTGATACAC
>NZ_NIXO01000061.1 GCF_002204795.1 Pseudomonas sp. K2I15 | reverse complement strand
GGCGGTGTGTCAGCCAGTGCATCCGGTGACTGGCACACCGCCTTCGCGAGCAAGCCCGCTCCCACATTTCTAAGGTTGCGCGGCCAATAACCTCTGGGCCCGCAGCAGTACTGGTGCATCCACCATCTGCCCATCCAGTTGATACGCCCCTGCCCCATGGGCACCGGCCTCCACCACCCGTTTGGCCCACGCCAAGTCCTCGGCGCTGGGCGCCAACGCCTGATGAATCACTGCCACCTGTTTGGGATGGATGCACAGCGCGCCGGCAAAGCCCATTTCATAGGCATGCCGAATCGAGCGGCGCAGGCCTTCGGGGTCGTCGATGGCCGGGTGCACGCCGTCCAGCGGCGCCACCAGCCCGGCGGCGCGCGAATGCACGATCAAGGCTAGGCGGGCCTGGTCCAGGGCAAATTCGGCGGCCGGGGAATTGCTGCTCAGGTTCAAGTCCAGCGCCAAATCCAGGCCGCCAAATGACAAGCGCTCCACCGAAGGCGCACGGGCAATTTCCGCCACCGCCAGCAAGCCCCGCGCACTCTCGATAATCGGCCAGATGGCTTTGCCCGTTGCCGCCACCACGGCCACCTGGGCCGCGCTTTCAACCTTGGGTAGCAGAACCCCCGCAACCCCGGCATGGGCCTGACAGAACGCCACATCGGCACAGTGCTCGGGATGCTCCGGCGCGTTGATCCGCACCCACACCCGCGCCGCCGGCGTTGCCTGCAAAAATTCCCCGAGGTTGGCCCGGGCCTGGCGCTTGAGCGGCTCTTCCACAGCGTCTTCAAAATCCACGATCACCGCATCGGCGCCACTGGCCAAGGCCTTGGCAAAACGTTCCGGCCGGCTGCCCGGTACGAACAGCGCAGAGCGCACAAGAGAGGTTGGCATAGCTCAATTCCTTATTAGATAACGCCGCGTGCACGCAGGCTGTCGATGGCGTCAGCGGAATAACCCAACTGGTCCAGAATCTCTTGGCTGTGCTGCCCCAGCCCTGGCACCGCGTCCATCCGTGGGGTGAACGCTGCATTGCGCGCCGGTGGCAGCAACGACGGTAATTTGCCCGCCGGGCTGTCGACTTCGCGCCAGCTGTCGCGGGCCTTGAGCTGTGGGTGGTCCCATACACCCTGCATGTCGTTGACCCGGGCACTGGCGATTTGCGCGTCTTCCAGGCGCTGGATCACGGCTTCAGCGCTCATCTGCGCGAAGCTGTCGACGATGATCTGGCGCAGCTCGTCGCGGTTTTCCGAACGTTTGAAGTTGGCCGAAAAACGCTCGTCGGTGGCAAGCGCAGGCGTGAGCAGCACCTTGTCGCAGAACGCCGCCCATTCACGCTCGTTCTGCAAACCGAGCATCACCGTGCCGCCGTCGCCGGTAGGAAACGGCCCGTATGGGTAGATCGTCGAATGCGCAGCTCCGGCGCGCGGTGGCTGGGGTGCACCGTCGAAGGCGTAGTACATCGGGTAGCCCATCCACTCCACCAGGCTTTCCAGCATGCTCACGTCGATGCGACTGCCCTGCCCGGTTTTGCCCCGCAACAGCAGCGCCGAAAGGATGCCGCTGTAGGCGTACATCCCGGCGGAGATGTCGGCGATGGAGCAGCCGGCCTTGGCCATCTGGTCGTCGCCCGGCCCACCGGTTACCGAGAGGAAGCCGCCTTCACTTTGGATCAGCAGGTCGTAGGCTTTCTTTTTCTCGTAAGGCCCGCCCTCACCGTAGCCGGAGATGTCGCAGACGATCAGGCGCGGGAAGCGCTCATGCAGCGCCTCAAATGACAGCCCCCTCCGCGCCGCTGCGCCCGGTGCGAGGTTCTGCACCAGCACGTCGGCGTCGGCCAGCAGGGTTTCCAGAATGTCCCCGGCCTCATCGTGCTTGAGGTCCAGGGTCAGGCTTTCCTTGGAGCGGTTGGTCCACACAAAATGCGAGGCCAGGCCGCGCACGCGTTCGTCGTAGCCACGGGCAAAGTCACCGGCGCCCGGGCGTTCGATCTTGATCACCCGCGCGCCAAGGTCGGCCAACTGGCGGGTGCAGAACGGCGCGGCAATCGCGTGTTCCAGGCTGACGACGGTGATGCCGTCCAGCGGTCGTTGATTAGCAGTCATGACAGCTCCTTAAAGCCAGTGAGCCAGGGACACGGCGTTGCGCAGATCCCAGACTTTTTCGATCAGCCCGGCGGTTTGCGCGGGCGTGCGGGCGCCGCTGAATTGGGTCAGGCGCTGGAATTTGTCGGCCAGCTCTGCGCGGTTCAGCGTGTTGCCGGGATCGCCCTTGGGTTCGTCGATAGCGCCGTGCAAGGTGCGGCCATCCACCGTGGTCACGATGACCCGGCCCAGCCAGCGTTGGGGATAGGCACCGTCGACCTCATCGTCGAGGGTCATGCTGACCTTGTCGCGAAACGCCGCCACGGCCGCATCGTTTAGGGCCAGTTCATGAAATTCGGTCAGCCCGGCCTTGCCATGCACGGCAATCAGGCCCAGCACGGTGCCCATGGAGAACTTGGCCTGGTGCACGGTCTGCGGCAGCGTCACCCGGCCCAATACGTCAATGGCGCCTTGGTGAACGCGGGTTTCCACATGGGTGATTTGCTCATGGCTGAGGCCTTCACGCTCCATCAGATCCAGCAGCGCATCCGCAGCCGGATGGGTGTGGCGGCACGAAGCGTGGAACTTGAACGAGGTTTCCAGCAACGCCCAGCGGCTGCGGAGGCGATCCGATAATTTGCCCGGGTCTGCGTCGGTGGACATGCCCGCCGCCATACCCTGGTCGCCTTCCAGAATATTGCGCGCACCGGTCAGCCCGTCCGCCGTCAGATACGCGGCCAACAAGCCATCGGCAGCCGCCTTGGCGGTGTGCAGTTGTTTGGAGTCGGCAGCATCGCGCAGGAACTCCCACAAACCGGCTGCTTGAGTGCCGGCACTGCCCAGCAGGTTGGTGAACTGCTCTTGGTTGAAGTCGAGCAATTTACCCACCGCAACGGCCGCCGCGAGGGTGCCGACGGTAGCCGTGGTGTGGAAGATCCGGTAGTGGGAACGGCCCATGAATTCACCGATGCGAATCCCCGCTTCGTAACCGGCTACCGAGGCCAGCAGCAGTTCACGCCCGGACTTTCCGAGGTCTTGCGCCGCCGCAAATGCAGCCGGAAATACCACGGTCGCCGGGTGCAATACCGAGCTGTTGTGCAGGTCGTCCTGCTCCACCAGGTGCGACGACGCACCGTTCACCAGCGCAGCAAAATACGCACTGCTGCTGTCGCCATTGACGATCACTTGCGCAGGGCCATTGGCCGGGCCCATCCTGCGGGCATAACGCTCGAACAGCGGGATCGGATGCGCGCCCTTACTGGCCAGTGCTGAGGCGAGCCAGTCGAGGAACAGGTCTTCGGTGCGGGCAAGCACGTCGTCCGGCAATTGTTCGTACTTCAACTCGGCGAGGAACCGGCACAGCGCTTGGGTATGGCTCATGGTCGGGCCCTCAGAAGCTGCGCGGCAGCTCGAGCAAATGCTCGGCTACATAGGACAGGATCAGGTTGGTGGAGATCGGCGCGACCTGGTACAGGCGGGTCTCGCGGAACTTGCGCTCCACGTCGTATTCGCAGGCAAACCCGAAGCCGCCGTGGGTTTGCAGGCAGGCGTTGGCCGCTTCCCACGAGGCCTTGGCCGCCAGGTACTTGGCCATGTTGGCGCTGGCCCCGGCGTTGGCGCCGCTGTCGTATTCCTCACAGGCACGCCAGCGCATCAAGTCGGCCGCTTCAATCTCGATATGCGCTTCGGCAATCGGGAACTGCACGCCCTGGTTCTGCCCGATCGGCCGGCCAAACACCACGCGGTCGCGGGCATAGGCACTGGCTTTCTCGATAAACCAGCGACCGTCGCCAATACACTCGGCAGCAATCAGGGTGCGCTCGGCATTCAGGCCGTCAAGGATGTAGCGGAAGCCCTTGCCCTCCTCGCCAATCAGGCTGTCGAGTGGCAATTCCAGGTTGTCGAAGAACAGCTCGTTGGTCTCGTGATTGACCATGTTGGCGATGGGCTGCACGGTCAGGCCGTTGCCGATGGCTTGACGCAGATCGACCAGGAAAATCGACATGCCTTCGGACTTTTTCTTCACTTCAGCCAGTGGCGTGGTGCGGGCCAGCAGGATCATCAGGTCGGAATGCTGCACCCGCGAGATCCAGACCTTCTGGCCGTTGATCACGTACTTGTCGCCACGCTTGATGGCGGTGGTCTTGATCTTGGTGGTGTCAGTGCCGGTGGTCGGCTCGGTCACCGCCATTGACTGAAGGCGCAATTCGCCGCTGGCGAGCTTGGGCAGGTAGAAGCTTTTCTGCGCGTCGCTGCCGTGGCGCAGCAAGGTGAACATGTTGTACATCTGGCCGTGGACGGTGCCGGAGTTGCCGCCGCAGCGGTTCACTTCCTCCAGAATCACCGAGGCTTCTGCCAGCCCGAGGCCCGAGCCGCCGTATTCTTCGGGAATCATCGCCGACAGCCAGCCGGCGTCGGTCAGGGCCTTGACGAAGGCTTGCGGGAAGCCTTTTTCTTCGTCGACCTTGCGCCAGTAGGCAGCGTCGAACTCGGCGCACAGTGCGCGTACGCCTTCGCGGATGGCATTCAGTTCTTCGTTGTGATTCGGGTTCATTAACGGCTCTCCGCCTGTTGTTCTTGGAGGTTTATTCGAAATGCAGTTCGGCGCGCTGGGCCAGGCCGTCAGCGTTGCCCGCCCACAGTTCAGCCACGCCTGGCGCGGTGATGCGCCCGCCGACTGCAAAGGGTTGCGGGGCGATCAATGGGCGCACGCCGCGATACGAGAAACGGCGCAACGTGGCCGCAGGGTTTGCGCGGCAAAACGCGCGCAGGCTCAAGGTGGCGATCAGCGGCCCGTGCACCACCAGCCCCGAATACCCTTCGGTGCCGGTGACGTAGGGGTAGTCGTAGTGAATGCGATGGCCGTTGAAGGTCACGGCGCTGTAGCGAAACAGCAGGGTTGGCGTGGGGTCGATCGCTTCGCGCCAATCGCCTTCAGGCAATGCATCACCACTGCCCTGCTTGGGCGGCGTGGGTTCGCGGTAGACGATGTCCTGTTCTTCGCGCAGGGCCAGGCGGCCATCCTGGGAATAGTCGTGGCGCACGGTGACGAACAGCAGCGAGCCGGTGCGGCCGGTTTTTTCTTGCACCTGGGTGATGGTCGACACGCGAGTGGCGGACTCACCGGCACGTAGTGCGTGAAAGAACTCGATGCGCCCACCGGCCCACATGCGGTTGCGGTTATCGGCCGGCGGCAGGAACCCGCCACGGGCCGGATGGCCGTCACCGCCCAGGGCGGATTCCGGTAGCGGGTCCTGGAAAAAACACCATTGCCACAACGGCGGAACCGCCTCGCCATCTGCCGGTACCGCTTCACCAAAGGTGGCGGCGATGCGTTTGAGCAGGTTGTGGCTCAAGTGGTCGTGGGCTGTTTCGCTACGGCCGATCCAGTCTGTGGCGCTCATCAGGTGCATGTCCTCGGGCAGGGAATCTGAACCGGATCATGCTGGGCCGTGGCCGTTCTGAGAATTTGCATTTCAATAAAGCAGCGTTCGGCTATGCTGAACGCCGCTGACCGCACCCGGAGCCTTGCATGCACTTTGATCTGGCTGACTTACGCCTGTTTATCCATATCGCCGAATCCCCCAGCCTGACCCAGGGCGCCAGGCGCGCGTTCCTCTCACCGGCCGCCGCCAGCGCGCGGATCAAGGCCCTGGAAGGCCAACTCGACACGCGCCTGCTGTACCGCGACAGCCGTGGCGTGGAAATCACTCCGGCGGGTGAAAGGCTGTTGCACCACGCACGGTTGATCATGCGCCAGGTGGATTACCTGAAAAGCGAGTTCACCCAGTACGGCATCGATTCGGCCGGGCATATCCGCATTTTCGCCAACACCACGGCGGTGACCGAGTTCCTTCCCGAAGTGCTGGCCGGCTTTCTGTCCCAGCGGCCCGGCGTGACGGTGGACCTGCAGGAGCGGTTGTCGCGGGACATCGTGCGGGGCGTGCTCGACGGTACCAGTGACATGGGCATCATCGCTGGCCCCGTGGAAGCGTCGGGCTTGCAGGTGCTGCATTTCAGCACCGACCACCTGGTGTTGACGGTGCCGGTGGGGCATCCGCTGGCGGGCCTGCCTTCGGTGACGCTGGAGCAAACCCTGGCGTATCAGCATATCGGCTTGCATGACGGCAGCACGTTGCTGAGTTTTCTGCGCGAGCATGTGGAGCGGTTGGGCAAGCATTTGTCGTTGCGGATTCAGATGTCGAGCTTCGAGGCGATCTGCCGGATGGTCGAGGCTGGCGTAGGGATCGGCATTATTCCCGAGTCGGCGGCAGTGCGGCACAGCCGAACGATGCAGTTGGTGACGGTGAAGCTGGATGAGGTTTGGGCGGTGCGTGAGCGCAGTATTCTGGTGCGGGAGCTGGAGGCGCTGCCGGGGACCATTCGTGCGTTGATCGCGACCTTGATGCCGGAGATGGAACCGCCACGGTTGTCGGGCGCCTAAGCTGCTGTGAGGGATGTTCACCTTTTTCGAAGGAGATCAGGTCATGCAGCTTGAAGGTTCCTGCCATTGCGGCGCGGTTACGTTCAGTCTTGAGAGTGCTTTTCCGTATCCGTATCAGCGGTGTTATTGCTCGATTTGTCGCAAGACTCAGGGGGGTGGTGGGTATGCGATCAACCTTGGCGGCGATGCCAAGAGTTTGAGGGTGCGGGGGCGCAAGTTGATTTCGGTTTATCACGCGCGGATGAAGGGGCCGGGGGATAGCCGGGCGCATGCGAGTGCGGCTGAGCGGCATTTTTGTTCGCAGTGTGGGTCGGGGTTGTGGTTGTTCAGCCCGCAGTGGCCGGAGTTGATTCATCCGTTTGCTTCGGCGATTGATACGCCGTTGCCGGTGCCGCCGGAGCATACGCATTTGATGTTGGGGTCGAGGGCGCCCTGGGTTGAGGTGAGTGTTCGGCCGAGGGATTTGCGGTTTGATGAGTATCCTGAGGAGTCGATTTCTGAGTGGCATGAGCGGTTGGGGCTGGGTTGATTGGTTGGTTGATTGATTGATTGATTGTGTACATATCCGTTATTAGGTAACAGCCTCCTATGGTTCCGCTCTTACAGCGGCTCACTTTTGAACAGCGCAAAAGTAAGCAAAACGCTCTTGCCCCACCACTCGGCACCTCGCTTAGGCTCGGTGTGCCCTCTCTCCGGTATTACTGCGCGGGCCGCCGCGACGGCCCGTCCCTGGCCCGTCGCGGCTAAACCGGCGTCCTGCCGGTTTACCCGCTCCGTACTACCTGCGTTCGGCCAGCGTGGTTTAACGGGGCGCCTAAGATCAAGATCAACAGCAGATCAAGAACACAGCGGCCTACCGGCCGGCTTGAGTGGTGTAGGTCAAAAGCAAAATCAAACGCGAACGCGAACGCGGTCCAAAAATGTGGGAGCGGGCTTGCTCGCGAAGGTCGTTAACGATGACGCTGGCATCCTGAATGAACGCGGCGCTCTCAGGTTTTTCGCGAGCAAGCCCCCACATAAAGCAGCTCTGCTTTTGATCTGGCTTTTGATTTTGATCTGCCTGCCCCATTCAGCCCGAGGCCGAACGCAGGTATTGAGGAGCGGGTAAACCGGCAGGACGCCGGTTTAGCCGCAACGGACATGTACACAAACCCCACAGCCTCAACCAGCCGCCATAGAGGGCTCCAGTTGCCGCTGCGCCAACCAGATCTCCTCCTGCAACCACTGCGCAAACACCTGCAACTGCGGCGAGTCGGTCTGCTCCGGCCGGGTCACCAACCAATACGACTGATGCCCCTCCACATGCACATTCAGCACCTGCGTCAACTGCCCACTGGCCAACTCCGAAGCCACCATATGCCAATCGGCAATGGTAATCCCCAACCCATCGATCGCCGCCCGAATCGCCAGATCCAGCAGATCAAACTCATACCCACCCTCGATATCAACCCCACTGATTCGCGCCGCATCCAGCCAATGCTTCCACGTCAAATACCGCTGGTCCTCTCGCGCCAACACATGCAACAACGTCATGCGATTCAGATCAATCCCGTCACTCCACTCCCGGGCATACAACGACGGCGCACACACCGCGATATGCCGCTCCTGAATCAACAACGAACTGTCCAAGCCATCCCATTCCCCATCCCCAAACCGGATCGCACAATCGAGCGTACTGGTCTCCGCCAGGCTGTCCTGCAACCGCGTGGTAATGCTCAATTCCAATTCCGGATGCTGCTCACGCAAGCGCCCCAACCGTGGCATCAACCAGCGATTGGTAAACGTCGGCGGCGCATTGATGTGCAAGCGGTTGGCATGGGACTTCTGCTGAATACTGCGCACCGTCAGCTCGATCTTGTCGAACGACTGGTGCAACGCCCGTAGCAACACACGCCCGGCACTGGTCAGTTCCAGGTGATGGTGCCGACGCTCCAGCAGGGCCTCGCCCAACTGTTCTTCAAGCTGACGCACCTGGCGGCTGACCGCACTCTGCGTCACGTTCAACAGCTCGGCAGCCCGGGTAAAACTGCCGGTACTGCCGGCGACTTCGAAAGCTTTAAGGGCGTTGAGACCGGGCATTTTGCGTTTCATGGACGACACTCGAGAGCAGCTGACAAGGAATCGACACCCCGCACCGACGCAGGAAATCGCCCCTACAACATACCTTTTTGTATTGGGTCAGCGGTAGCGCCCTGCGCGGGCGGAGAATTAATTGCTCCAGACGCGAAAAGTGTCGTTTATCGATGTTTCCCGTCGCTCACGAATAAATAGCATGCGTATAACGCATGCACACTAAGACAATTAAGCATTGGTCGCCGCCAGACCATAAACGCTAGTCTGCCAATGTACTTCTTATAACTTCGCCCCCTCTTTCACGATTAACTTATCGAGTCATCGTCATGTCGAACGCACCCGTTTCATCCCGGCGAAGTATTGGCTTGCTGGCACTTGTGTTTACCGCGTGCAACGCCACCACCCACGGTTTCAGTGTTTTCCTGTATTCGGCGTTGTTACCGCAGATCCGCCTGGCGTTTGAACTCAGCTACAGCCAGGCCGCGTTGATTGCCGCGCTGTTGCAGCTGTTCTACATGGGCGCCTCGATTGCCAGTGGCCTGGCGGCTGCGTGGATCAGCCCGCGCAATATGGTGCGGCTGACCATTGTCCTCAGCCCTGCCCTACTGACCCTGGCCGTTGCCACGCCGTGGGTGCTGCCATTTGCGGTGTGCCTGGCGCTGGTATCGGCCTGTGCGGTGTCGAACTGGAACGCGATTTCGGCCCTGGCCCAGGAGGTGATCCCCGCCACGCACCGCAGCCGAGTGCTGGGCCTGGCCTCGTCAGGGTCGGCGTTTGCGCTGTGTTTGAACGGGCTGTTGATCGCGCTGTTGCAGGGGTTGTCCCTGCGCCAGTTCTGGCTGATCTGCGCCGGCTTGACGCTGATTGTCACGCTGCTGACCTTGTGGACATTGGCCCCACTCAAGGAACCCAGGCCACGTGAGGCCAAGGCGCCCGCGCTGAATCAGGTGCTGCGCCAATGGCTGAAGCTGTGTTTGGCGCAACCGGTGGCGATGCAGATCGTGTTGCTCAGCGCGTTTATCGGCGCCATCAGCGGGCCGTTCCTGAACTTTCTCTCGGCATTTGTCAGCGAGCAGTTGCAGGCCAGTGTGTCCGTCACCGGCTCGATGTGGACGCTGATCGGGATTGGCGGTGTGGTCGGCGGTTTGCTGCTGGGTACGCTGGCAGACCGTTGGGGCGCCTTGCGGGTGATGGCGCTGAGTATCGGTGCGTTTGGTCTCAGCATGCTCGGCGTGCTCGGGCACCCCAACCTGATCCTGAGCTGGCTGGCCGCCGGGCTGTTTGCGCTGTTTTACTTCCCGTGCTGGGGCCTGATGGCTGCCTATGTCGGTGCCCGGCTCGACCCGGTGCACAGCCTGCAAGTGGTGAGCCTGAGCATGGTCAGCTACGGCCTGGCCAGCGCCACCGCGAATGCCCTGTGTGGCTGGCTGCTGCAAGTCACCGGCGAGTTTGCGGTGGTACATGGCTGGATCGCCGCATGGGTCGTGGCCTGCCTCTTATTGCTGAAGCGCATGGCCCAGCGACACACCCGCGAGGCGTTGGCTGCCCAGATGCCCTGAGTGGCCCAACTGACGGCGCAGAATTTCCACCAGCGCGTCCACCTCCGGCACCTGGCAACCGGCTGAGCGCCAGAACATCAGGCGCGCCGGAGCAATGGGCGGAAAGCCCTGGCGCTCATCCAGAATCTGCCAGTCTGCCGGCACCAGCCGCCGCGCCATCACGCCCACCGACAAGCCCTGCTCAATCGCGATCGCAATGCCGCGCGGGCTCTGGCTGGTGTACACCACCTGCCACGAGCGCCCGGACTGGGCCAGCGCCTGCACGGCATTCGCGCGAAATGCGCAGCCCTCGGCATACACCGCCAACGGCACCGACTGGCGCCCCACGCAGCTCCAGCTGGGCGCCGCCACCCACACCAGCGGCTCGTCGCACAGGTATTCGCCGGCCTGCAAACCGGCGTGTTCCACCCCCAGCACCAGGTCCAGTTCGCCCCGTTGCAGGCGCCCCACCAGGGCCGTCGACATCTCGCAGCACACGTCAGGACGTACCTGGGCGAATTGTGTCTGGAAGTCCTTGAGCATCCCGCCCAGGCAATACTCGGCGTAGTCCTCCGGCATGCCGAGGTGGATACACACCTGTTCATTGGGCAATTGCGCGGCGCTGACAGCCTCGCTGTGCAGCTTGAGGATCTGCCGGGCGTAGATCAAAAAGGTTTCGCCGCCGGGGGTCAGGCCCACCGAGCGGCTGGTGCGGCGGATCAGCGGCGTGCCGACGATCTCTTCCAGGCGTTGCAGGCTCTGGCTGACGGTGGATTGGGTCTTGTGCAGGCGCTCGGCCGCAGCCGAGAAACCCTGGCACTCGATAATTGCCACAAACACTTTAAGCAGGGTGCCATCCAGTTCGCCAGACATAACTATCGCCCTCGCCGATGGATTCGATCACAACTTGTAATTTCCACTTTGCACCTCGTTCAGCAACTATCGGTTCAGCCAAACAACACCAACCGGTAGTTCCAGGAGTCTTGCATGAGCCTTCAACTTGCTGACGCTGAAGTGGGCGATATCAGCGACATTATTAATACCGAGCTGTATCCCATACATGATTCGGGCCATGTTCAATTACAGGCCCTGATCGAACACGCCCGGGCCGAACTGGCCGAAGACGGTTGCTGCCTGCTGAAGAACTTCCTGCGCCCCGCAGCGCTTGAGCAGGCGCGTCTGGAAGGTTTGGCGCTGTCGGGCAAGACCTTTTATTCGGTGCGCAAGGTCAACGCCTACTTCACCGAAGACGACACCTCCCTGCCCCAGGATGACCCGCGCCGCACGTTCATGGAGCGCACCAGCGGTTTTGTGACCCGCGACATGATCGCCCCAGACGCAATTATTCATCGGCTGTACGTGTCGCCGATGATGAAACGCTTTATCGGCGCCTGCCTCGATGAGCCGGAAATTTTCGAGTACGCCGACCCGTTCGCCGGGCTGGTGATCAACGTGATGCCCGACGGCACCGAGCAACCCTGGCACTTCGACACCAACGAATTCATCGTCAGCATGATGACCCAAAAGCCCGAGGCCGGCGGCCTGTTCGAGTACGCACCGATGATTCGTTCCCGCAGCCAGGAGAACCTCGGCGCAGTGGGCAAGGTGGTGCGTGGCGAAGACCGTTCGCGGGTGCAGGAGCTGGAACTCAACCCCGGCGATTTGCAGATCTTCAAAGGGCGTTTTTCGGTGCACCGCGTCACTCGCGTCGAAGGCGCCACCGAGCGCAACACGGCGATCTTCGCCTACTCCGAAAAGCCCGGAATCATCGGCCGTGCCCAGCGCACCAAGCAGCTTTACGGACGCCTGTCCGAAGCCCATCTGCAAGCCGAACGCAACCTGGTACGCAGCGACCAGTTGCTCGACTGATTCACTTCCTAAAAAAACGTTAAAACCGTATTTGCCCTGCGAGGAACACCCCATGAGTCTGTCCGGCCCCAACCGCAACCCCGCCGATTGCGAACCTACCTATGACGAAATCCAGCAGATCCAACTGGACCGCCTGCAACGGGTACGCAACGAACTGAAGAAACGCGACTACGCCGCCTGTGTGCTGTTCGACCCCACCCACATGCGCTACGCCACCGGCTCGCGCAACATGCAGGTGTACTCGGCGCGCAACCCGGCCCGCTATGCGTTTATCCCGGCTGAAGGCCCGGTGGTGGTGTTCGAATTCGGCGGTTGCCTGCACCTCGCCGAAACCCTCAACACCGTCGACGAGGTGCGCCCGGCCAAGGCGATCTCCTATTACTTCTGCGAAAGTTTCCTGGGCAACGTCACCGCCGACTGGGCCGCCGAAATCGATGAACTGGTGCGTAAATGTGGCGGCGGCAAACGCATCGCCATCGAAAGCGCCACCTCGGCGGCGGCCTTCGAATTGCAAAAGCTCGGCTATCAGATTTTCGATGCCCAGGAACCGCTGGAGCGCGCACGCTGCATCAAGGTGCCGAACGAACTGAAGATGATCCGCGCCAGCCTGCGCGCCACCGAAGCCGGCGTGCGCCTGATGGAAAGCAAGCTCACCCCCGGCATCAGCGAGAACGAGCTGTGGTCGCACCTGCACCAGCACGTGATTGCCACCGACGGTGATTACGTCGAGACCCGCCTGCTGTCTTCCGGCCCACGCACCAACCCCTGGTTCCAGGAATGCAGCACCCGGCCCATCGAAGCCGGTGACCTGGTGGCGCTGGACACCGACGTGGTCGGGCGTTTCGGCTACTACGCCGACTTCTCGCGGACCTTTCTCTGCGGTGAACAGGCCGCCACCGCCAAGCAGCAGGAGCTGTACAAGCTGGCTTACGAGCAAGTGCAAACCAACATGGAAATGCTCAAGGCCGGGCGCAGTTTCAAGGAGTACGCGGAACTGGCCTGGAAAATTCCCGAGCATTACAAAAACAACCGTTACTTCGCCCTGGTGCACGGGGTTGGCATGACCGGTGAATACCCCTACGTGGTACACCGCGAAGACATCGATGCCCTGGGCTACGACGGCGTGTTCGAAGCCGGCATGACCATCTGCGTGGAAAGCTACATCGGCCATGACGACGGCGGCGAAGGGGTCAAGCTGGAAGAACAGATCTACATCCACGAACACGGCATTGAGTTGCTCTCCGATTACCCGTTCGACCCGCGCTTGTTGTCGCGCTAGATGAGCGTTCCCACGCTCTGCGTGGGAATGCATCCCGTGACGCTCTGCGTCACCGTTGCGCAAGGGGACGCAGAGCGTCCGGGGCGGCATTCCCACGCAGAGCGTGGGAACGATCAGGACATGTAACATGCATTTATAGAACGTTCCAACGCAGAATTTGTCGTTTGTCGATCTTTGCGCAAATGACAAAACTGCGGGCATCTCTAATAAAAACAACATGAGAGCTGCCCTATGTCCTATTCCGTTGCCACCCTCCCGACTTCGTTGCGCCTTGTTCTTCTGCCGGCTTCACAGAGATCTGTGCGGCGCCTTGCCGGCGCCTGCCACTGACCCTTGCGGTTCAACAAAAAACGCATATTCGCAAGTACCGGAGAGGCTTATGAAAGAGTTGACTACCCTGGACGGCGCCGCGCCGCATCCAGCCGTAAATGATCTGTGCGCTCAAGTGCAACGTGGCGAGATCAACCGCCGCCAATTCCTGCGCACCTCCGCGCTGCTGGGCATCACCGTCGCCAGCGCCAGCACCTTCCTCGGCTCTGCACTGCTGGGCAACAATGCCCAGGCCGCCGAGCCGCGCCAGGGCGGCAGCCTGCGGTTTGCGTGCGCCATCCAGGAAATCCAGGACCCGATGCTGATCACCTGGATCGAAGCCTCGAACCTGTTGCGCAACTCGGTGGAATACCTGACCTGGGTCGACGCCGATAACATCACCCACCCCTACCTTGCCGAGAGCTGGAGCCCGTCGGAAGACCTCACCACCTGGACCTTCAACCTGCGCCAGAACGTGAAGTGGAGCAATGGCGACACCTTCAACGTCGACGACGTGCAGCACAACATCGAGCGCTGGATTGCCGCCGATTCCAAGTCGGTGAACCGCACGGCGTTCCAGGACATCAAGGCGTTCGAGAAAGTCAGCGAGTTCCAGTTCCGCCTGGTGCTCAAGCGCCCGATCCTGGCGATCCCGGAAATGCTCAATGCCTTCACCTGCGCCATCGTGCACCGCAGCTTCAAGGCCGGTGATGACTGGGCGAAAAACCCGCTGGGCACCGGGCCGTTCAAGCTTACGTCGTTCGCCGTGAACAAGCAGGCAACCTTCGCCAAGCGCGCCGATTACTGGGGCAAACCGGCGAATCTCGACGAGCTGCGTTACGTCGACATGGGCACCGATGTGTCGACTCACCTCGCCGCCCTGCAAGCCGGGCAAGTGGACGTGCTGTACCGCGTTACCGTGGCCGAACTGGACCTGGCCAAGCGTTTGCCGGGCGCGCAGTTGCTGACCTGCAAATCGGCGCAAACCGTGGTGATGCGCATGGCCTGCGACCAGAAGCCCTTCACCGACCCGCGCATCCGCAAGGCCGTGGTGCTGTGCGCCGACAACGCGCAGATGCTGAAGATCGCCTATCGCGGCATGGGCACCCTTGGCGAAGACCATCATGTGGCGCCCTCCCACCCCGAATACTTCCCGCTGCCCAAACGCAACCGCGATGTGGCGGCGGCGAAGAAGCTGCTGGCCGAGGCGGGCTTCCCGAATGGCATCGACATCGACCTGATCGTCGGCAACACCCAGGGCCGTTACGAGCAGGACTGCGCGCAGATCCTGCAACAGAACTGCCTGGAGGCCGGGATCCGCATCAACCTCAAAGTGATCCCCGCCACCCAGTACTGGCCGATCTGGGACAAGGCCGCCTTCAGCCTCACCTACTGGGCCCACCGCCCGCTCGGCGTGATGTCCCTGGAGCTGGCCTACCGCAGCGGCGGCGCCTGGAACGAAAGCCATTACAGCGACCCGGCCTTCGATGCCGCGCTGGACAAGGCCATGGGCATTATCGACCCGAAACAGCGCGCGGTGGCGATGGAAAACGTCGAACGCATCCTGCAGGACGCGTGCGTGATCGTGCAGCCGTTCTGGGGCGACAAGTTCACCGCCGTAAGCAAAAAGGTCCAGGGCTTCCAGGTGCACCCATCCGATTTCTACCCAATGGACAGTGTGTGGCTGAGCGCTTGATTTAGGCGCGCCCTACTCCCTGCCCGCACGCGGGCAGGCATCCCTTGAACAGTCGGAGCATGCACCCATGGCTCATTTTCTAATGCGCAAGTTATTGGCGCTGGTGGCGACGCTGCTGTCGGTGTCATTGATTGTGTTCCTGGCCCTGGAACTGAATATCGAAGACGTGGCGATCAACGTCCTAGGCCCCTACTCCGCCGCCGACCAGCGCGCCGCGTGGCTGGTGGAACATGGCTACAACCAACCCTTTGTGTGGCGCTACCTGGTGTGGCTCAAGGACTTTGTCAGCGGCGACTGGGGCACCTCGGTGTACTTTCGCGAATCGGTGATCAAGCTGTTGCTGCCGAACCTGGCGCAAACCCTGACCCTGGCCGGCCTGGCCTTGTTGGTGATGGTGCCGGTGGCGTTGACCCTCGGCATCCTTGCCGGGATTCGCCAGGGCTCAGTGCTGGACCGGCTGGTGTCGTTCCTGTCGATCGTCACCACCTCGATTCCCGACTTCGCCAGCGCGGTGTTCGTCTCGGCGATCTTTGTGTTCTGGCTCAACTGGCTGCCCGGCGTGAGCAGCATGAGCGACGGTTTCAGCCCGGTGGAGCTGGTGCTGCCCTTGATGGTGCTGTGCCTGTTCGGCATCGGCTACCTGGCGCGTATCACCCGCGCATCCATGGTGGAAGTGATGCAGGCGCCGTACATCCGCACCGCACGGCTCAAGGGCGCGTCGACCTCACGCATCGTGCTGCGTCATGCCCTGCGCAATGTGCTGATCGCGCCGGTCACGGTGATCATGCTGTACATCCCATGGCTGCTGTCCAACGTGATCGTGGTGGAGGTGTTCTTCGCCTACAAGGGCTTCGGCTCGCTGCTGTACACCGCCTCGTTGAACCATGACGTCTACCTGATCGAAGCCTGCGCGATGATCAGCGCCGTGGTGGTGGGCATCACCAAGATCTTCTCGGACCTGGCCTACACCTGGCTCAACCCGCGCATCACCCTGCGCAGCCTTGGCGGAGGTGCCCAATGAATTTTCTGCAATCTTTCAAGCATCCCTTGGCGCTGCTTGGCCTGCTGCTGGTGGGCGGCTGGGTAGTGATCGCGCTGTTCGCCCCGTGGATCGCGCCCCATGACCCGCTGGAAAGCTTCACTCCCTTGCTCACGCCAATGACTGCCGGCGATAACGGCCAGAGCTTTCTGCTGGGCACCGACATGATTGGCCGCGACATTCTCTCGCGGCTGATCTGGGGCACCCGTACCGTGTTGTTCTGGTCGATCCTCGCCACCCTCACCGCGTTTGCCGTGGGCATCGCCATGGGCCTGTGCGCCGGTTACTTCAATGGTTGGGTCGACAGCGTGCTGTCGTATGTAGCGGACACCGTGCTGTCGTTCCCGGTGCTGGTGCTGTACATCGTGATCATCATCGCCCTCGGTGCTTCGGCGCTGAATATCCTGATTGCGGTGACCTTCACCAGCGCGCCGGCGATCTTCCGGATCATGCGCGCCCTGACCATCGACATCCGTTCGCGGGACTACGTGCTCAGCGCCATCACCCAGGGCGAAGGTTCGCTGCGGATCATGCTGGTGGAAATCCTGCCCAACTGCGGCGGGCCGCTGATTGTCGATTTTTGCCTGCGCATCGGCTACACCGCGATCATGATCGGCGCCCTGGGCTTCCTCGGCCTCGGCCTGCCACCACCTACCCCGGACTGGGGCGGCATGATCAACGACGGCCGTGCCATGGCCATTGCCTTCCCGCACCTGGTGATCTTCCCGTGCATCGCCATCTCCACCCTGATGCTGGGCCTGAGCCTGTTGGCGGACGGTCTGGATGAACACGCCCAGAAAGGCGCAAGGAGTTGAGCATGAACCACACGCAAGTGCTGCGGGTGCAGAACCTGTCCATCGAACTGCCGCCGGGTGCCGACCGCAGCCACGCAGTGCAAGGCATCAGCCTGGATGTGCGCAAGGGTGAAATCCTGTGCGTGATCGGTGAATCCGGCTCCGGCAAGTCCGTACTGTCGGCCGCGATCATGGGTGATTACGCCAAGGGCCTGCGGCATACCGAAGGCGTGATCGACTTTCTCGGCGATGACATTTGCACCCTCGACGATGAACGTTTGCGCCAACTGCGGGGCAACCGCATCGCGATGATTTTCCAGGAGCCGATGGCGGCGCTGAACCCGGCGATCCGCATTGGCAAGCAAGTGGAAGAGATCTTCGATATTCACGCGCCGCAGATGCCCACCGCCGAACGCCGCGAGCGCATGTTGGCATTGCTGGAGTCGACTCAACTGCCGGACCCGCCGCGCATCGCCAACAGCTTTCCCCACCAGTTGTCCGGTGGCCAATGCCAGCGGGTGGTGATTGCCATGGCCCTGGCGATGAACCCCGACTTACTGATTGCCGACGAACCCACTACGGCGCTGGATGTGACCACTCAGGCGCAAGTGCTGAAGCTGGTGCGCGAACTGCGCGGTCGTGGGCAGCACGGCATTCTGTTTATCACCCATGACTTCGGCGTGGTTGCGCAGATTGCCGACCGTATCGCGGTGATGGAAGGTGGCCGACTGGTGGAAATCGGTGAGCGGGATCAGGTGCTGAACGCCCCGGCTCACGCCTACACCCGCAAGCTGATCGCGGCTGTGCCGGCGCTGCATCCGGAACTGCACAAACCGAGTGCCGACGGCGAGTTGGCACTGCGTATCGAGAACCTGACCAAGACCTACACCGTCGGCGGCAGCTCGGTGGCGGCGCTGCGCAATGTCTCGCTGCAACTGCCTAGGGGCAAGACGTTGGCGATTGTCGGCGAATCCGGCTCGGGCAAAAGCACGTTGGTGAAAGCGGCGATCCGTTTGGTGGACAGTGACAGCGGCCATGTATGGGTCGGCGATACCGACTTCCTGGCGCTGCGCGGCTCGGCGCTGGCGGCGAATCGGCGGCGCATCCAGATGATTTTCCAGGACCCGTACGGCTCGCTCAATCCACGCCATCGTGTGGGCGACATCATCGCCCGCGCCGCCCAACTGCGCGGGTTGTCGGCCAAGGATGCGTGGGCCGAAGCCGGTGACCTGCTGGAACAAGTGGGCCTAAAGCGCGACGCCCTCAAGCGCAAGCCCCGGCAGTTCTCCGGCGGCCAGCGCCAGCGCATCGGCATCGCCCGCGCCCTGGCGATGCGCCCGGAAGTGTTGATCGCCGATGAGAGCGTGTCAGCCCTGGACGTCTCGGTGCAGAAACAGGTGCTGGAGCTGTTGGCTGAACTGCAACAGCGGCTGAACCTGAGCATCCTGTTCATCACCCACGACCTGCGGGTGGCGGCGCAGATCAGCGACTACATCGCGGTGATGCGCCAGGGTGAAGTCGTGGAATACGGCACGGCCGAACAGGTATTGCTGCGGCCACAAAACACCTACACCCAGACCTTGCTGGCCGCCGCCCCCGGCGCCTCGGAGCTGCCCGCCGCCGGCCCGCCGCTGCGGCTGATCCGCCCGCAAGCCCACTGAGTCAACCCTTTACCCCGCGTCGCAGCGTTCGTTGCGGCAAGGGGCTGCTGTTGCCAAAAAATAACCAATAACGAGAGCAAAACCATGCGACCAACCCTTCGTTACATCGCTCTGGTCCCTGTGCTCGGCGCCCTTGCGGCACCGGCCATGGCCGTTCAAGTCACTGACAACCTGGACCTCGGCGGCGCCATACGCGCCCGTTGGGACTACGACCCGGATCGCGGCATCCAGAAGTTCGGCCTCGACACCGCGTTCCTCAGCGCCAAGTACAATTCCGACACCTGGATCGGTGAGGCGCAGTACCGGTTCTACGGGCGCTCCTACCCGTACCAGTACACCAAGAACTACGGCGACATCCAGTTCGCCAAGTTCGCGTGGGTCGGCTACAAGTTCAACCCCGACCAGCAGGTGCAGGTGGGCTTGAACACGGTGCCGTTTGGTTTGCAGCCGTACTTTGGCAGCACCTTCTACGAGACCCTGGGCAACGTTATCGGCCTGGAAGATGTGCAGCAGGTGGGTGCCAAGTACATCCAGCAGAGCGGCGACTGGAACATCCAGGCCGGTTACTACCTGCGCCCGGCGTGGCAAGGCAAAGGTACGAGCAAGGGCGTGACCTATTCCAGCGTGATCTCCGAAGCCGACAGCTATGTGGGCGACGGCAGCAACAACCAGGAACGCAACACCGTGGTGGTGCGGGTGGCCAAGGCCATGGAGCTGGGTAACTGGAAGTCGGAGGTCGGGCTTTCCGGCCTGACCTCCACGCTGGAGAACAAAGACACGGGTGATGATGGGCGTCGTAACGCGGTGGCGATCCACTACCTGGGCAAGAACGGCCCGTGGGGCGTGCAATTGCAGGCCGCGCGCCAGCAGATGTCGCCGCGTAACCCGGGCACCGACAGCGTGGTGACGTTGGGCGGTTATGACGGCACGTTCAACGTGGCCAGCCGGGGCAATTTGTATGTGGCGGACTTGAGCTATGACGTGGGCGGCAAGTACCTGTTTGACCAGGTCAGCGGCGTGAAGCTGTATGCCAACTACAGTGCGTTTGATAAGTCCGAGGATCAGTTCAAGACCTCGCAGCGGGTGATTCTGGGCACGTCGTTTTCGGTCAGTAAGTTGTGGGTGGCGACGGAGTGGTTGATCGGCAAGAACGATCCGTATATTGGTGGGAGCAGCTATACCCAAAGCTTGGGGGCTGGGGGGAGTAACCAGTGGGAGAATCAGTTGTACATGAACATTGGGTATTACTTCTAAATAGGCGGCGTCAGCACTGACGCCTTCGCGAGCAAGCCCGCTCCCACATTTTGACCGCGCCGCCTATCAAATGTGAGAGCGGGCTTGCTCGCGAAGAGGCCGCCAAAAACACTATAAGAACAACAAGTGTGGAATCCATTTCATGCGCCAACTGCCCTCCCTCAACATGCTCCGCGTGTTCGAAGAAGTCGCCCGCCACCGCAGCTTCAGCCAGGCCGCCGTGGGCCTGAACGTCACCCAGGGCGCCGTCAGCCGCCAGATCAAACAGCTCGAAGACTACCTCGGCGTCGCCCTCTTCATCCGTACGCCCCAGGGCCTGTCCCTGACCGAAGCCGGCTTCGCCCTCTCGCCGCACCTGAGCGACGCGTTCGACCATATCGAACGCGCCCTGCAAGCCGTGCGCGTGCCCAACCTGCGCCAGCGCCTGCGCATCGTCGCCCCGCCGACCTGGGCCACCCGCTGGTTGTCCGCACACCTGCGCAGGTTTTGCGAGCGTTACCCGGACATCAACCTCAGCGTCACCCACCAGAACAGCCACGCGAGCCTCGCGGAAATCGACTGCCAGATCCGCTTCGGCCTGGAACCGGCGCCGAATTGCAGCAGTGAATTGTTGGTGATGGAACGCCACATCGCCGTCGCCAGCCCGGAACTGTTCAGCGACGGTCAACCGCCCGACCTGCGGCGCTTTCCCCTGCTGCATATCCTGCACGATGGCAAGCGCTTGAAGGTCTGGGAAAACTGGCTGGCGGCCATGGGCCGGGAAGATGTCGATGCGGGCCAGGGCCTGGAATTCAGCACCCTGGACCAGGTGATCCACACCGCCCTGGCAGGCGGTGGGTTGGCAGTGATCGACCGACAGATGATCGAGCGCGAACTGGCGAATGGCAGCCTGCTGCCGATCACCCCGGTGGAGGTAATCGGCCCCTATGGCTATTGGCTGGATGTGGCGAGTGACAAGCAGGGTTTATCCAAGGTGCGCTTGTTTACGCAATGGTTGAACCGGGTGAGTAATCCCTGAAACCGGCGCTTGGGCCTTGCACGCCTGGCTCAAGGTCAACGCCTTGGTTTCCGGCGCCCAGGCCCAGGAGATGATTGCGCCCAACACCAGGATAGCCGCGAGTATGCCCATGGTCGGGCTCAGGCCGATTCCCGCCACGCTCACCGGCAGCAAAAAGGTACTCACCGCCGAACCCAGCCGGCTGACGGCCGTGGCCAGGCCAATCCCGCTGGCCCGCACTTCAGTCGGAAAACTCTCCGCCGGGAACACCCCCACCAGATTGCTCACCGCCGACAACACCAGGGTGAACACCCCGAACGTCAGCACCATCAACCACGCCATGCTCCCCGGCAATACCGCCAGCAGGAACAGCGCCGCCGCGAGGATGATGAACGAGTTGATCAGAAAGCCGCGCCGGGAGAATTTCACGGTGCACCAGATGCCAATCAAGGCGCCGATGATCAGTAGCAGATTGAGCAGCAGCTCGGTGCCAAAACCTTCGGCCAGGCCCATCTTCTGCAGGATCGACGGCAGGAAGGTGTAGATGGCGAAGTACGGCATCACGATGCACACAAAGAACAGGCAATTGAACGCGGTGCGTTTGCGGTATTCACGGCTGAACAGCACGCCGTAGCCGGAGCGGGTTTGCGTCGACGGCTCTTCATCGAGCACGACGTTTTCGCCGAGGTGTTTTTTGACGATGGCCCGGGCCTCGGCAATGCGCCCGCGATTGACCAGCCAGCGCGGCGATTCCGGAGTGCCGATGCGGGCGATCAGGATCAGCCCGGCGGGGATCGCCGACGACGCGAGCATCCAGCGCCAGGCGTCGTCGCCGAGGCTGAGCATGGCGGTGCCGACAAAGGTCGCGGCCACATAGCCAACGGTCCACACCACGCTGAAAGAGCCGAGCAACACACCGCGATGTTTCTTTGGCGAGAACTCGGCGAGCATCGCGTGGCCCACGCTGAAATCGCCGCCCAGGCCGATGCCGATCAATACCCGGCACAGCAACAGGCCCATGGCGGTTTCAGCATAGAACTGCATCACCGAGGCGACGGTGATCAGGACGAAGCTGACCAGGAAGATTTTCTGCCGGCCAAGGGTGTCGGAGATCCAGCCAAAAAACAGGCTGCCCATAAACAGCCCGATCAGGGCCGAGGCGCCGATCAGGCCTTGCCAGAAGGCGTCGAGGTGCATTTGTGGGCTGAGCAAGGTGAAGGCAATGCCAATCAGGCCAAGGATATAGCCGTCGGTGAAGTGCGCACCGAAGGTCAGGCCGGCGATTTTCAGGTGGAAGCGACCGATTGGCAGGTCATCGATTTTGATGGTTTGGGTGGACATGGGTGTTCTCCATATTTTTGTTTTTGACGGAGTAACAGCGGGCAAGCCCATTCCCCTGTGGGAGCGGGCTTGTGTGGGAGCGGGCTTGCTCGCGAATGCGGTGGGTCAGTTAATGCATGTGGTGGCTGGCCAACCGCTTTCGCGAGCAAGCCCGCTCCCACATTGGCCTGGTGTTGTTTGGGAAATTGGGTTTAGAGGCCGCCCATCAACAGGTATTTGATCTCCAAGTAATCATCCAGGCCGTACTTGGAACCTTCACGCCCCAGGCCCGACTCCTTGATCCCGCCAAACGGCGCGACTTCGGTGGAGATGATCCCTTCGTTGATTCCCACCATGCCCGCTTCCAGCCCTTCGGCCATGCGCCACACGCGCCCGATGTCGCGGCTGTAGAAGTAGGCAGACAAGCCGAACGGCGTGTCATTGGCCCGCTCCAGCACTTCGGCTTCGTCCTTGAAGCGGAAGCACGCAGCCACCGGGCCGAAGGTTTCTTCCTGGGCGATCAACATCTCGCCGTGGGCTTCGGTGAGGATGGTCGGTTCAAAGAACGTCCCGCCCAAGGCATGCCGGCGGCCACCGCACAGCAGCTTGGCGCCCTTCTCCAGCGCATCGCCGACGTGGGCTTCGACCTTGGCCAGTGCAGCGGCGTTGATCAGCGGGCCTTGTTCGGTTTCGCCGTCCAGGGCACTGCCGACGCGCATCGCCGACACCGCTTCGGCCAGCTTGCGGGTGAACGCATCGTACACACCGTCCTGGATAAAGAAGCGGTTGACGCAGACGCAGGTCTGCCCGGTGTTGCGGAATTTGGAGGCCATTGCACCTTTGACGGCGGCGTCCAGGTCGGCATCGTCAAACACGATAAAGGGCGCGTTGCCGCCCAGTTCCAGGGAGACCTTTTTAAGGGTGTCGGCAGCCTGGCGCATCAGCAGTTTGCCGGTGCGGGTGGAGCCGGTGAAGGACAGTTTGCGCACTACGCTGGAGGCTTGCAGTGCGCCGCCAATCGCTACGGCATCGCCGGAGACGATGTTGAACACGCCGGCTGGAATGCCCGCCTGCTCTGCCAACACCGCCAGGGCGAAGGCCGACAGCGGGGTTTCTTCAGACGGTTTGAGAATCATCGTGCACCCCGCCGCCAGCGCCGGGCCGACCTTGCGGGTGACCATGGCCAGCGGGAAGTTCCACGGGGTGATCGCCGCGACCACGCCAATCGCTTCCTTGGTCACGATGATGCGGGCGTCTGCCTTGTGGCTTGGGATCACGTCGCCGTAGGCACGCTTGGCTTCTTCGGCGAACCACTCCAGGAAGCTCGCCGCATAGACCACTTCGCCCATGGCTTCGGCCAGCGGCTTGCCCTGTTCCAGGCTGAGCAGGTTGGCCAGGTCCTTCTGGTTGCTCAGCATCAAGTCGCTCCAGCGCTTGAGGCGCTGGCTGCGTTCCTTGGCGGTGAGTTTGCGCCAGGCCGGCAACGCACGGTTGGCGGCGGCGATGGCCAGGTTGGTTTCTTCAGCACCGGCGCGTTGCACCTCGGCGATCTGCGCGCCGTTGGCCGGGTTGAGCACCGGGTAAACCGGCCCACCGCTGGACCATTGGCCATCGATGAAATTGCCTGTGCGAATCAGCGGGTTCATGCCACGGCCTCTATCAGGTTAAAGCGGTCCAGGCCCGGACGGGCGCTGCGCAGGATGCGTTTGCCGGCGGTGTAGTCGTTGATCACATCGCACGGCGTGTAGTTGCGTTCCAGTTCAAACAGTTCTTCGGTATCCAGTTGGGTGTCCAGGGCTGCGAGAGCGCTATCGAATTGCGCGGTGGTGTCGGCGCCTACCAGCATCACGTCCACACCCGGATGGTTGGCCACCCACGCCTGGGCGATCTGGGCGTTGGACACGCCACGGGCACGGGCTACACGTTGCACCGAGTGGGCGATGTCG
Source organism: Pseudomonas sp. K2I15 (assembly GCF_002204795.1). Classification (GTDB taxonomy): domain Bacteria; phylum Pseudomonadota; class Gammaproteobacteria; order Pseudomonadales; family Pseudomonadaceae; genus Aquipseudomonas. The sequence continues at coordinate 8,252 of NZ_NIXO01000061.1, read as the reverse complement.
AACGACGCCTGGTCGCTGTACATCTGCTGGGTGAAGAAGTCGGTCTGGTTGCGGTTCGATTGCACATCGCCGGTGAGCAAGCCACGGGCCAGCGGGCTGAACACCGAGACGCCCAGGCCCTGGTCGCGGCAGAACGGGATCATCTCGCGCTCTTCTTCGCGGTAGGCGCAGTTCAATTGCAGTTGCATGTTGATCGGCTTGACCCAGCCGTTGCGCTCGCAAGCCATGAGGATTTTCGCCAGTTGCCCGGTGAGCATGGTCGACACGCCGATGTAGCGGGCCTTGCCGGAACGCACGATGTCGTTGAGGGCGCCCATGGTTTCTTCCACCGGGGTGTTCACGTCGAAGTAATGCAGCATGAACACGTCGACGTAATCCATGCCGAGGCGGCTCAGGGAGGCGTCGATGCTGTCCATGATGTGCTTGCGCGAATGCCCGCTGGCGTTGACGCCGCTGCGGGTGCCATAGCCGACCTTGGTGGTGACGACGATGTCTTCACGGCGCGCAACGCGCTTGAGGATGCGCCCGACCACTTCTTCGCCGACGCCAGCGGAATAGAAGTCGGCCAGGTCGATGAAGTTGACGCCGTTGTCCAGGGCGTGGGCGACGATCGGTTCGCTTTGCTTCTCATCGAAGATCCACGGTTTCCAGTCCGGGGTGCCCATGTTCATGGTGCCCAGGCACAGGCGGGAGACTTGCAGGCCGGAGTTGCCCAAACGGATGTATTGCATGGGGATGTCCTCAGGCTTTTGGCGTGTAGAAAGGGTTGCTGATGTGGTTGACCACGTCCGCCAGTTGCGCGGTGTGCGGCAGGCCTGTGAGGGCGGCGCGGATCGCGGTGCGGCAGGCGTTGTAGTTGTTCAGGTAGACCGCATCCAGGTCATCGCAGGCCGAGTTGACCCAGTTGGCGGTGACGATGGCCCACTCGTCTTCTGCCTCCGGCGGCAGGGTGCCGTCGAGCAAGGCTTCGAGCACTGCCTTGGCGATCCCGGCCTGGGACGCGCCCCAGGTGGCATTGCCGTGCAGGTCACTGCCGATGGCGGCCTTGTTGACGTAGAGGGTCATGGGTTTGACTGGGATGTTCGGCTGGGCGATCACCATGAACGGGCAATGGCCCTGGCTTGGCGAGGCCAAACTATTGGCAAACGCCTGGCCGGCCGGGCCGTTGCGCGGGCCGATGAGGATGTTGATGTGGGCAGCATTGACGCCTGGGCCTTCGAAGCCTTCGCCGATGTACAGATCAAGTGCTTTCATTTCGCAAACGCTCTTTTTTGTTATGGGGAGCTGATTGGCGAATTTTTAGCACTGGCGCAGGCAGGCGCCGTAACCATTAAAAGTCATGGGGGTGTGAGTTTTAGTCATGGCCCTGCGACCATCGGCCCGGTCTTGTGCGTTGACCATCGTTATTACACACCATATAGTGTGCCCACAAACACAGACAACCACTACATAGTGTGCAAGAACGCTGAACACCGACCACACTATGCGCAGTATTTCAATGCCTTGAAGCCTGCAAAACGCACATTTTTGAACACGCTGGGTGAATCGAAGCCCACGCCGTCAAAACGGACCACGAAGGAGCAATTCAATGCTGAGTTGGGATGAAGCAGATCAACCAGACACCGGTGACGTAGTCATCAAGGGCGCCAACGCTGGCCACGCCAGCGAAGCCAACATGGACCGCCTTGACGGTGCCGGCGCTGCCGCCGCCCTCGAAGCCCGTAACGTGACCGCCAGCGACTCGGCCGCGATCATCCGCGCCAAGGCAGCCCTGGACAAACTCGACGTCGCCGAAGGCCTCGCCGAGCTGGAAGGCTCCGCCGCCCGCGTCGCCGTTGACGAAAAGCGCATGATCAACTGCCGCGCCGACCTCAACCAGCTCGTGCCCTTCAAGTACGACTGGGCCTGGCAGAAGTACCTCGACGGCTGCGCCAACCACTGGATGCCGCAAGAGGTCAACATGACCGCCGACATCGCCCTGTGGAAAAACCCCGAAGGCCTGACCGACGACGAGCGCCGCATCGTGATGCGCAACCTCGGCTTCTTCTCCACCGCCGACTCCCTGGTTGCCAACAACCTGGTGCTGGCCGTGTACCGCCTGATCACCAACCCGGAGTGCCGCCAGTACATCCTGCGCCAGGCCTTCGAAGAAGCGATCCACACCCACGCCTACCAGTACTGCATCGAATCGCTGGCCATGGATGAAGGCGAGATCTTCAACATGTACCACGAGATTCCATCGGTCGCTAAAAAGGCTGCCTGGGGCTTGAAGTACACCCGTTCGATCTCCGATCCGAAGTTCGAAACCGGCACTGTTGAGACCGACAAAGAGCTGCTGCGTAACCTGGTCGCGTACTACTGCGTACTGGAAGGCATCTTCTTCTACTGCGGCTTCACCCAGATCCTGTCCATGGGCCGTCGCAACAAAATGACCGGCGTGGCCGAGCAGTTCCAATACATCCTGCGGGATGAGTCGATGCACCTGAACTTCGGTATCGATGTGATCAACCAGATCAAAATCGAAAACCCGCACTTGTGGGATGCCGGGATGAAGGAAGAAGCAACCCAGATGATCCTGCAAGGGACTCAGCTGGAGATCGAATACGCTCGCGACACCATGCCGCGCGGTGTACTCGGCATGAACGCAGCGATGATGGAGGATTACCTCAAGTTCATCGCCAACCGTCGCCTGTCGCAGATTGGTTTGAAAGAAGAATACCCAGGCACCACCAACCCGTTCCCATGGATGAGCGAGATCATGGACTTGAAGAAAGAGAAGAACTTCTTCGAGACCCGTGTGATCGAGTACCAGACTGGCGGCGCGTTGAGCTGGGATTGATTTAAAGCGGCCCCTTCGGGGGCCGTGTTGTTTCACCTGTCGATGTTTTTTATGCCCAATCAAACCATCAAGACACCCTGCGTCGGCCTGTGCTCCACCGTTTACGGAGACCTGGTGTGCAGGGGCTGCAAGCGTTATCACCATGAGGTGATTCAGTGGAACGGCTACAACGCTGAGGAAAAACAGGCGGTGTGGCTGCGCCTGGAACAATTGCTGGTGCAAGTGATGACCAGCAAGCTGCAGGTGCTGGACCCGCAACGCCTGCGCCAGCAACTGGAAGACCGCAAGATCCGGTTTGTGCCCCATCAATCGCCGTATTGCTGGGCGTATCAGTTGATTGCCCGGGGTGCGCGGGTGATTTCGAAGCTGGATGCGTATGGGTTGGCGCTGTTGCCGGAGTTTCGCGAGCGTAATCTGACGGATTTGCGGGATGCGATTGATCGGGAGTTTTTCTTGCTGTCCGAGGCGCATTACGAGCGGTATATCGCGCCGGGGTTTCTGCGGGAATCCTTTGGGGCGCCATTGATCGCCGGTACCTTGGGATAAACACCGACTACTAATGTGGCGAGGGAGCTTGCTCCCGCTGGAGTGCGCAGCGCTCCCAGGATCTGGGGCCGCTTCGCAGCCCAACGGGAGCAAGCTCCCTCGCCACAATTTTTGTTATGTCAGGAGGTCCAAGGGGCTGCGCGATCGGCTTGCAACCCATACCGCTCTATTGCCTCTTGGCAAACCTGCCTATCCAAACTCCCCTGCTCCACCAACGCCGTCAGCGCCGCCAGCACAATGTGATACCTGTCGACCTCAAAGAAATCCCGCAACGCCGCCCGCGTATCACTGCGGCCAAAGCCGTCAGTCCCCAGCACCGTGTACGCCGAATCCACGTACGACCCAATCATCTGCGGTACCGCGCGCACATAGTCAGACACCGCCACCACCGGTGCGCCCTTCGGTAAATACTCCGCCAGGTGGCTGCGCCGCGCCAGCGCCTCTGGATGCAGGCGGTTCCAACGCTCCACTTCACGCGCATCCCGCGCCAGTTCGCTGAAGCTGGTGACACTGAACACTTCGCTCGCCACCTGCCAATCATCTGCCAGTAATTGCGCCGCTGCCTGGGCTTCACGCACCAGGGTGCCGGAACCGAGCAAGCGAACCTTGCCGTCGGGCTGCCCGCTGAGCCGGTACATACCTTTGATAATCGCCGCCTCGACACCCTCCGGCAGGCTCGGCTGCGGGTAGTTTTCGTTCATCAGGGTCACGTAGTAGAACTCGTCCACATCGTGCTCCAGCATCTGGCGCATGCCATGGTCGAGGATCACCGCAAGCTCACCGGCAAACGCCGGGTCGTAGGCGCGGCAATTGGGCACGGTGGCGGCGGTCAGGTGGCTGCTGCCGTCCTGGTGCTGCAAGCCTTCGCCACCGAGGGTGGTGCGCCCGGCAGTCGCGCCCAGCAGGAAACCACGGGCACGCTGGTCGGCGGCGGCCCAGATCAGGTCGCCGACACGCTGGAAACCGAACATCGAGTAGTAGATATAGAACGGCAGCATCCGCAGGCCATGCACCGAATAACTGGTGGCCGCCGCCACCCAGGAACTGATGGCGCTGGCTTCGCTGATGCCTTCTTCAAGGATCTGCCCGTCGGTGGCCTCGCGGTAGCTGAGGATCGAGCCAATATCCTCCGGCTCGTAGCACTGCCCGACACTGGAATAGATGCCGATCTGCTTGAACAGGTTGGCCATGCCGAATGTGCGCGCTTCATCAGCGACAATGGGCACGATGCGCGGGCCGAGGGCCTTGTCCTTGAGCAAGTGGGTGAGCATGCGCACAAAGGCCATGGTGGTGGACATTTCCTTGCCGTCCGCCTGGGTGGCAAACGCGCCGTAGCCCGACACCGGCGGGACGCTCACGGCCGGTGCATGCTGGCCACGGCTCGGCACATACCCGCCGAGATCGGCGCGACGCTTGTGCAGGTAACGCATTTCGAGGCTGTCTTGCGCCGGTTTGTAGAAGCTCAGAGACTCGGTCTGTTCATCCGAGAGCGGCAACTGGAAGCGATTGCGGAAGGCGATCAAGGCCTCGCGGTCGAGCTTCTTCTGCTGGTGAGTGGTCATCTTGCCCTGCCCGGCCTCGCCCATGCCGAAGCCCTTTTTGGTCTGGGCCAGGATCACCGTGGGCTTGCCGGTGACCCGGCGTGCGGCGTGATAGGCGGCGTAGATCTTGACCATGTCATGGCCGCCACGCTTGAGGCGGTCGATTTGCTCATCGCTCATGCCCTCGACCAGTTTGGACAGCGCCTCGCTTTGGCCGAAGAAATGTTCACGGTTATAGGCACCGTCCTTGGCAGCGAAGGTCTGGAACTGCCCGTCCACTGTCTGCGACAGGGTGCGCACCAGCGAGCCGTCGGCGTCCTTGGCCAGCAAGGCGTCCCAGTCCGAGCCCCAGACCAGTTTGATCACGTTCCAGCCAGCGCCGGCGAACAAGGCTTCCAGCTCGTCGATAATTCGCCCGTTACCCCGCACCGGGCCGTCGAGGCGCTGCAGGTTGCAGTTGACCACCCAGGTCAGGTTGTCCAGGCCTTCGCGGGCGGCCAGGGTCAGGGCCGACATGCTTTCCGGCTCGTCCATCTCGCCGTCGCCGAATACGCCCCATACGTGGCGGTCGGTGGTGTCCTGCAAACCGCGATGCTGCAAGTAGCGCATGAACCGCGCCTGGAAAATCGAGCTGATGGGGCCGATGCCCATGGAACCGGTGGGAAATTGCCAGAAGTCCGGCATCAACCACGGATGGGGATAGCTGGACAGGCCTCGGGCGCCCGCCTTGCCGGCGCCGATTTCCTGACGATAGTGGGCCAGGTCGGCCTCGCTCAGGCGCCCCTCAAGGAATGCCCGTGCATAAATGCCGGGGGCGGAATGCGGCTGGTAGAACACCAGGTCGCCGCCAAAACTGTCGTTACGGGCTCGGAAGAAGTGGTTGAAGCCCACTTCAAACAAATCCGCTGCGCTGGCGTAGCTGGCGATATGCCCGCCCAGTTCGCCGTAGGCCTGGTTGGCGCGCACCACCATGGCCAGGGCGTTCCAGCGCACCACTGAAGCCAGGCGCTCTTCGGTGGCCAGGTCGCCGGGAAACGGCGGTTGCTGGTCCACGGCGATACTATTGATATAGGGCGTGCCATGCCGGGGTTTCCAGGCAATGTCGGGGGCGCCGCCCGCTTGCGCCAGCATGTCGAGGATCTCCCGCGCGCGCGCTGGCCCGGCGTTGGCCACCAGGGAGGCCACCAGGGAGGCCAGGGCATCGCGCCATTCGGCCAGTTCTTCCTGATCCATCGCTGTCTGACTCACTGCACTCGCGAAACCGTTCATGGGCACCTCCGGGCTTTTTTTCCAGTTTATGTCGGCGCCAAGGGATTTTTTGACTGTTGTACGCCGTCACGCGAAGCCTTTTGAGCACAAATCACTGCCAATCGACAATTTCGGAGCACGTTGTGCTTCAACCCCCAGAAAGCCCGCAATTGTGTTTAAAATGCCGCCCGCTCAATGACCGACGTTGCCCGATGAACCCAGACGCACTTGCCACCCTGCACGCCCATTTGCTGACCGCCCTGCAAAGCGTTCCCACTGAGACCCGGCGCCTGTTTCACGGGCGTGGCCGCTGCTGGCCGGGGCTGGAACAACTGACGGTGGACTGGCTGCAAGGCGTGGTGCTGGTCTCGCTGTTCAAGGAGCCCGAGGCTACGGAGCTTGAGGCGTTGAAGCAGATGCTGGTGCAGATCGACTGGCCGTCAAGCGGCGCCCACACCGTGGCGCTGCAACACCGCTACCTGCCGCAATGCACCACCGAATGGCTGCTGGGCGAGGCCGTCGACGAACTGACCATCACCGAAGGCGGCCTGCGCTACCTCATCGACCTGGGCAAAAAGCAGAACAGCGGGCTGTTCCTCGATATGCGTTACGGCCGCAACTGGGTGCGCGAACAGGCTCAAGGCCAGCGAGTATTGAACCTGTTTGCCTACACCTGCGGGTTTTCCGTGGCCGCCATCGAAGGCGGCGCCGAGCATGTGGTGAACCTGGACATGGCCCGTGGCGCCTTGAGCCGTGGCCGCGACAATCACCGCCTGAATGACCATGACCTGAGCAAGGTAACCTTCCTGGGCCACGACCTGTTCAAGTCCTGGGCCAAGGTCATCAACAGCGGCCCGTATGACCTGGTGATCATTGACCCGCCCTCCTTCCAGAAAGGCAGCTTCCTGCTGACCAAGGACTACCAGCGCGTATTGCGCCGCCTGCCGGATTTGCTCACGGCCCAGGGCACGGTGCTGGCGTGCATGAACGATCCGGCGTTCGGCGAAGACTTCCTGATCGACGGCGTAACCCGCGAGGCGCCGGGCTTGCGCTTTGACCGGAGGCTGGAAAACCCGCCGGAATTTCCCGATATTGATCCGCAAAGCGGGTTAAAGGCGCTGGTGTTCCGTCAGGGCTGATGCCGAAACGTCCTACGCTTGCTACGCTTACCATTAGGCCGGGTGGTGAACCTTATCCCACCCTTCCCGGTCGATACTTGCACACTCTGGCCAGATTCGACGGTGCTACCCCTGTCGGCTGCCCTGTTTCACCTTTTTGGAGAACGCCCCTGTGATATCGACCCTGCATGTAGCCCGTCTCAAGGCCTGGGGCGCCCATGGCTTTACCGCGACCGGCGTGGTTCTGGCTTTCCTGGCCACCCTGGCGCTGCTCGACAACCAGCCCAAGGCCTGTCTGTTATGGCTGGGCCTGGCCCTGATCGTCGATGGCGTGGACGGTTCCCTCGCGCGACGGGTGAACGTGCAGACGGTGCTGCCAAGCTTTGACGGCTCGGTGCTGGACCTGGTGATTGATTACCTGACGTACGTGTTTATCCCGGCGTTGTTTATCTATCGCTATATCGCCCTGCCAGACTTCACCCCGTTGTTTACGGTGTCGGTGATCCTGGTGTCGTCGCTGTTCTGCTTCTGCAACGTCAACATGAAGAGCAAGGACAATTACTTCCAGGGCTTCCCTGCGGCCTGGAACGTGGTTGCGCTGTGCGTCTACATCATCCAGCCGGCAGCCTGGATCACCTTGCTCACCGTGATCGTGCTGGCGCTGTTGACCGTGACGCCGATGAAGTTTCTGCACCCGTTCCGGGTCAAGCGCTTTATGCCGATCAATATCGCGGTGACCAGCATCTGGTTGCTGTGCAGCCTGCTGCTGGTGATCGACTTCCCGTACACCAATCGCCTGACGATGGGGTTGTGGTTGCTGATGTCGGCGTACTTTCTGGGAATTTGCTTCTGGCGTACGGCGCTGGAATGGGTCGAGACACACAAATAGCCTAGCGGGCACGGTTGAAATGTGGGAGCGGGCTTGCTCGCGAATGCGCAGTGTCAGTCACCGGATATAGT
>NZ_NIXO01000060.1 GCF_002204795.1 Pseudomonas sp. K2I15 | reverse complement strand
ACCGGCAGGACGCCGGTTTAGCCGCGACGGGCCAGGGACGGGCCGTCGCGGCGGCCCGCGGAGCAATGCCGGAGTGAGGGCACGCCGAGCCTAAGCGAGGCGCCGACAGGCGGGGCAGAGCGTTTTGCTTACTTTTGCGCTGTTCAAAAGTGAGCCGCTGTAAGAGCGGAACCCTAGGAAGCCGTTACCGCAGCAACGGATATGTACACCATCAAGCCGCCCCCCCAACCCCCAAATTTCGATCAAAACATTGACCCAGAGCGGTATCCCCACCTACAAAACCAGTTAAAAGATCCGCTTTACCAACTAGCACCACGAGCACAAGTAACAGCAACTTCCTCCGCTAAACCCCGAACAGCTGTTTAAAATCCACGCAAACAATATTCATTATCATTTAGAGCATGAAAACTTCTTTACAGCTTAAACAAAACATAATTGGCGAAAAGCCCGCTAATGCCCGCCCCGCAAGGGCTACAGCCCCAAGAAGGTGCACTATGTCCTTATTCCATCGAATAATTTCGCTATAGGAATTTTACTTGCCCGGTGTTTAGCCATAAAATCACCGCGATTGATTGCGCTGCGACATATCGTCACTGCATCGTTACTTTTTCAAGCTCAGAGACCTTTGCTCTCTGTTAAGGATTTCCAGCATGACCGAAGCGACAGGACTCATGGCCCACAACTGGGGCTTTGCCATTTTCCTCCTCGGTGTTGTCGGCCTTTGCGCCTTCATGCTCGGTGTCTCCAGCCTCCTCGGGTCAAAAGCCTGGGGCCGCAGCAAAAATGAACCGTTCGAGTCCGGCATGCTGCCTACAGGTGGCGCCCGCTTGCGGCTCTCAGCCAAATTCTATCTGGTCGCGATGCTCTTCGTGATCTTCGATATCGAAGCCCTTTTTCTCTTTGCCTGGTCTGTGTCCGTCCGCGAAAGCGGCTGGACCGGATTCGTCGAAGCCCTCGTTTTCATAGCAATTCTGTTGGCAGGCCTTGTCTACCTATTTCGAGTGGGCGCCCTTGATTGGGCTCCGGAAGCTCGTCGCAAGCGGCAAGCGAAGCTGAAACAATGAGGCTTTGGCGATGCAATACAATCTCACCAGGATCGACCCGGATGCTCCTAACGAGCAGTACCCAATCGGCGAACGCGAAACCGTTTCCGACCCGTTAGAAGACCAAGTCCACAAAAACATCTACATGGGCAAGCTCGAAGACGTGCTGAATGGCGCGGTCAACTGGGGACGTAAAAACTCCCTGTGGCCGTACAACTTCGGTCTGTCCTGCTGCTACGTGGAAATGACCACCGCCTTCACGGCGCCCCACGACATCGCGCGCTTTGGCGCCGAAGTTATCCGGGCATCGCCGCGTCAGGCGGATTTCATGGTTATCGCCGGTACCTGCTTTATCAAGATGGCGCCGATCATTCAGCGTCTCTACGAGCAAATGCTCGAGCCAAAGTGGGTTATCTCCATGGGTTCGTGCGCCAACTCCGGTGGCATGTACGACATCTACTCCGTGGTTCAAGGGGTGGACAAGTTCCTGCCCGTGGACGTCTACGTGCCTGGCTGCCCGCCCCGCCCTGAAGCATTTCTGCAAGGCTTGATGCTGCTGCAGGAATCGATTGGCAAGGAGCGTCGCCCACTTTCCTGGGTTGTCGGAGATCAAGGCGTATACCGCGCCGAGATGCCGTCACAAAAGGAACAGCGCCGCGAACAGCGTATTCAGGTAACCAACCTGCGCAGCCCCGACGAAGTCTGATCCAGAACCGCTTCTTTTATAGAACGAAAACCTGGCTTCATTCTTTACGTTGACCGAAAGCGATAAAAAACCATGACTACAGGCAGTGCTCGACGCATCCCGCCTTATAAGGCAGACGACCAGGATGTGGTCGTCGAACTCAATAACCGTTTTGGCCCTGACGCCTTCACCGCCCAGGCCACACGCACCGGTATGCCGGTGCTGTGGGTGGCGCGTGCCAGGCTCGTCGAAGTCCTGAGCTTCCTGCGCAACCTGCCCAAGCCGTACGTCATGCTGTATGACCTGCATGGCGTGGACGAGCGCCTGCGCACCAAGCGCCAGGGGCTGCCGAGCGGCGCCGATTTCACCGTGTTCTACCACCTGATGTCGCTGGAACGTAACAGCGACGTGATGATCAAGGTGGCCCTCTCCGAGAGCGACCTGAGCGTTCCGACCGTGACCGGTATCTGGCCTAACGCCAACTGGTACGAGCGTGAAGTGTGGGACATGTTCGGCATCGACTTCCCAGGCCACCCGCACCTGACGCGCATCATGATGCCGCCGACCTGGGAAGGTCACCCGCTGCGCAAGGACTTCCCTGCCCGCGCCACCGAATTCGATCCATTCAGCCTGACCCTCGCCAAGCAACAGCTTGAAGAAGAGGCGGCACGCTTCCGTCCGGAAGACTGGGGCATGAAGCGCTCCGGTACCAACGAGGACTACATGTTCCTCAACCTGGGCCCGAACCACCCTTCGGCTCACGGTGCCTTCCGCATCATCCTGCAACTGGACGGCGAAGAAATCGTCGACTGCGTGCCTGACGTCGGCTACCACCACCGTGGTGCCGAGAAGATGGCCGAGCGTCAGTCGTGGCACAGCTTCATCCCGTACACCGACCGTATCGACTACCTCGGCGGCGTGATGAACAACCTGCCGTACGTGCTCTCGGTCGAGAAGCTGGCCGGCATCAAGGTACCGGACAAGGTCGACACCATCCGCATCATGATGGCCGAGTTCTTCCGGATCACCAGCCACCTGCTGTTCCTGGGTACCTATATCCAGGACGTCGGCGCCATGACCCCGGTGTTCTTCACCTTCACCGACCGTCAACGCGCCTACAAGGTGATCGAAGCCATCACCGGTTTCCGCCTGCACCCGGCCTGGTACCGCATCGGCGGTGTTGCCCACGACCTGCCGCGTGGCTGGGAACGCCTGGTCAAGGAATTCATCGACTGGATGCCCAAACGTCTGGACGAGTACCAGAAAGCCGCCCTGGACAACAGCATTCTCAAAGGCCGGACCATCGGCGTCGCTGCCTACAACACCAAAGAGGCCCTGGAATGGGGCGTCACCGGTGCCGGCCTGCGTTCCACCGGTTGCGATTTCGACCTGCGTAAAGCGCGCCCGTACTCCGGCTACCAGAACTTCGAATTCGAAGTGCCGCTGGCAGCCAACGGCGATGCCTACGACCGCTGCATCGTGCGCGTCGAAGAAATGCGCCAGAGCCTGAAAATCATCGAACAGTGCATGCGCAACATGCCGGAAGGCCCGTACAAGGCGGATCACCCGCTGACCACGCCGCCGCCGAAAGAGCGCACGCTGCAACACATCGAAACCCTGATCACGCACTTCCTGCAAGTTTCGTGGGGCCCGGTAATGCCGGCCAACGAGTCCTTCCAGATGATCGAAGCGACCAAGGGTATCAACAGTTATTACCTGACGAGCGATGGCGGCACCATGAGCTACCGCACCCGGATTCGCACCCCAAGCTTCCCGCACCTGCAGCAGATCCCTTCGGTGATCAAGGGTGAAATGGTCGCGGACTTGATTGCGTACCTGGGTAGTATCGATTTCGTTATGGCCGACGTGGACCGCTAAGCATGAATAGCACGCTTATCCAGACAGACCGTTTCACCTTGAGTGAAACCGAGCGCTCGGCCATCGAGCACGAGCTGCATCACTACGAAGACCCGCGCGCGGCGTCGATCGAAGCCTTGAAGATCGTCCAGAAGGAACGTGGCTGGGTGCCGGACGGCGCCCTCTACGCCATCGGCGAGATCCTCGGCATCCCTGCCAGCGACGTTGAAGGCGTGGCGACGTTCTACAGCCAGATCTTCCGCCAGCCGGTTGGCCGCCACATCATTCGCGTATGCGACAGCATGGTCTGCTACATCGGTGGCCACGAGTCGGTGGTCAGCGAAATCCAGAGCAAGCTGGGCATCGGCCTGGGCCAAACCACCCCGGACGGGCGCTTCACGCTGCTGCCGGTGTGCTGCCTGGGCAACTGTGACAAGGCGCCGGCGTTGATGATCGACGACGACACATTCGGCGACGTACAGCCTGCTGGCGTCACCCAATTGCTCGAGGGCTACCCATGACCCTGACTTCCTTCGGTCCTGCCAACCGCATCAAGCGCACGGCTGAGACTCACCCGCTGACCTGGCGCCTGCGTGACGACGGCGAAGCCGTGTGGCTCGACGAATACCAGGCCAAGAACGGTTACGCGGCCGCGCGCAAAGCCTTTGCCGACATGGCCCAGGACGACATCGTCCAGACCGTGAAAGACGCAGGCCTTAAAGGCCGCGGCGGTGCTGGCTTCCCCACGGGTGTTAAGTGGGGCCTGATGCCCAAGGACGAATCCATCAACATCCGCTACCTGCTGTGCAACGCGGATGAAATGGAGCCGAACACCTGGAAAGACCGCATGCTGATGGAGCAACTGCCCCATCTGCTGATCGAAGGCATGCTGATCAGTGCCCGCGCGCTGAAAACCTACCGTGGCTATATCTTCCTGCGTGGCGAATACACCACCGCCGCCAAGCACCTGACCCGTGCCGTGGAAGAAGCCAAGGCTGCAGGCCTTTTGGGCAAGAACATCCTGGGTTCCGGTTTTGACTTCGAACTGTTCGTGCACACCGGCGCCGGGCGTTATATCTGCGGTGAAGAAACCGCACTGATCAACTCCCTCGAAGGCCGCCGCGCCAACCCGCGTTCCAAGCCGCCCTTCCCTGCCGCCGTTGGCGTGTGGGGCAAGCCGACGTGCGTGAACAACGTTGAAACCCTGTGCAACGTGCCGGCAATCATCGGCGACGGCGTGGAGTGGTACAAATCGTTGGCCCGCGAAGGCAGCGAAGACATGGGCACCAAGCTCATGGGCTTCTCCGGCAAGGTCAAGAACCCGGGCCTGTGGGAACTGCCTTTCGGCGTGACCGCACGCGAGCTGTTCGAGGACTACGCCGGCGGCATGCGCGACGGCTACACCCTCAAGGCCTGGCAGCCAGGCGGCGCCGGTACCGGCTTCCTGTTGCCCGAGCACCTGGACGCACAAATGTACGCCGGCGGCATCGGCAAGGTGGGCACCCGTATGGGTACTGGCCTGGCCATGGCCGTGGACAACACCGTGAACATGGTGTCGTTGCTGCGCAACATGGAGCAGTTCTTCTCCCGCGAATCCTGTGGTTTCTGCACCCCGTGCCGCGATGGTTTGCCATGGAGCGTCAAGCTGCTGATGGCCATCGAGAACGGCGAAGGTCAGCCCGGCGATATCGAGACCCTGCTGGGTCTGGTCGGTTTCCTCGGCCCTGGCAAGACCTTCTGTGCTCACGCACCGGGCGCCGTGGAGCCATTGGGCAGCGCGATCAAATACTTCCGCTCTGAATTCGAGGCTGGCATCGCACCTGCGCGCGCCGGCGACCTGAATCAGGTGGTAACACCGACCATGGTCGGTGCGTAACGCTTAAAAAGGCGAAGGGTCCGTGCCCCTCGCCTTCTCATGTGCTGACGCCTTTATGGCTGTGTTGATGCACATGAATAACAAGATTCCATTAGCCACGCCCGCTGACACCGGGCCAACGAAGAACTTTGAACCATGGCCACTATCCACGTAGACGGCAAAGAGCTCGAAGTCGATGGGGCAGACAACCTGTTACAGGCGTGTCTGTCGCTAGGCCTCGACATTCCATATTTCTGCTGGCACCCCGCCCTTGGCAGCGTTGGCGCTTGCCGCCAGTGCGCGGTCAAGCAGTACACCGACGAGAACGACACCCGTGGTCGTATCGTCATGTCCTGCATGACCCCTGCCACCGACGGCAGCTGGATTTCCATCGAAGACGAAGAAGCGAAAGTGTTTCGCGCCAGCGTCGTCGAATGGCTGATGACCAACCACCCGCACGACTGCCCTGTGTGTGAGGAAGGCGGTCACTGCCACCTGCAAGACATGACCGTGATGACCGGCCACAACGAGCGCCGGTATCGCTTCACCAAGCGTACTCACCAGAACCAGCAACTGGGCCCGTTCATTTCCCACGAGATGAACCGCTGCATCGCTTGCTACCGCTGCGTACGCTTCTATAAGGACTACGCCGGCGGCACCGACCTCGGTGTATTCGGCGCCCACGACAACGTGTACTTCGGTCGCGTTGAAGACGGCACCCTGGAAAGCGAGTTCTCCGGCAACCTCACCGAGGTCTGCCCGACCGGTGTGTTCACCGACAAGACTCACTCCGAGCGCTATAACCGTAAGTGGGACATGCAGTTCTCGCCGAGCATCTGCCATGGCTGCTCCAGCGGTTGCAACATCTCCCCGGGCGAGCGTTATGGCGAACTGCGTCGTATCGAAAACCGCTTCAACGGTTCGGTCAACCAGTACTTCCTGTGCGACCGTGGCCGTTTCGGTTATGGCTACGTCAACCGTGAAGACCGCCCGCGTCAGCCACTGCTGGCCGACGGCGCCAAGCTGAGCCTCGACGAAGCGCTGGATAAAGCCGCTGACCTGCTGCGCGGTCGCAACATCGTCGGTATCGGTTCGCCCCGCGCCAGCCTCGAAAGCAACTACGCGTTGCGCGAACTGGTGGGTGCCGAGCACTTCTACTCGGGTATCGAAGCCGGTGAACTGGAGCGCATCCGCCTGGTGCTGCAAGTTCTGAACGACAGCCCGCTGCCGGTTCCGAACATGCGCGACATCGAAGACCACGACGCGATCTTCGTCCTTGGTGAAGACCTGACCCAGACCGCTGCCCGCGTTGCCCTGTCCCTGCGCCAGTCGGTAAAAGGCAAGGCCGAAGACATGGCCGACGCCATGCGCGTCCAGCCTTGGCTCGACGCTGCGGTGAAAAACATCGGCCAGCACGCGCTGAACCCGCTGTTTATCGCCAGCCTGACCGACACCAAGCTCGACGACATCGCTGAAGAATGCGTACACGCCGCACCCGACGACCTGGCTCGCATCGGTTTCGCCGTGGCCCACGCCATCGATGCCAGCGCGCCTGCCGTTGAAGGCCTGGACGCTGAAGCCGTTGAACTGGCCAAGCGCATCGCCGACGCCCTGCTGGCGGCCAAGCGTCCGTTGATCATTGCCGGTACCTCGTTGGGTTCCAAGGCGCTGATCGAAGCCGCTGCCAACATCGCCAAAGCCTTGAAGCTGCGCGAGAAGAACGGTTCCATCAGCCTGATCGTGCCGGAAGCCAACAGCCTCGGCCTGGCCATGCTCGGTGGCGAGTCCCTGGACGCCGCCCTGCAAGCCGTGACCGACGGCAGCGCCGACGCGATCGTGGTACTGGAAAACGACCTGTACACCCGCACTGATTCGGCCAAGGTCGACGCAGCGCTGAACGCGGCCAAAGTGGTGATCGTTGCCGACCACCAGAAAACCGCCACCAGCGACCGCGCTCACCTGGTACTGCCAGCCGCCAGCTTTGCTGAAGGCGACGGTACCCTGGTCAGCCAGGAAGGCCGCGCCCAGCGCTTCTTCCAGGTGTTCGATCCGAAGTACATGGACGCCAGCATCCTGGTTCACGAAGGCTGGCGCTGGCTGCATGCCCTGCGCGCCACCCTGCTGAACCAGCCGATCGACTGGACCCAGCTCGACCACGTGACCGCAGCCGCAGCCGCAGCCGCACCGCAACTGGCACGCATCGTCGACGCTGCACAGTCTGCCTCGTTCCGTATCAAGGGCATGAAGCTTGCCCGCGAACCGCTGCGTTACTCCGGCCGTACCGCCATGCGTGCTGACATCAGCGTGCATGAGCCACGTACCCCGCAAGACATCGACACCGCGTTCGCCTTCTCCATGGAAGGTTACTCGGGTTCGGTCGAGCCACGTCAGCAGGTGCCATTTGCCTGGTCGCCGGGCTGGAACTCGCCGCAAGCCTGGAACAAGTTCCAGGACGAAGTCGGTGGTCACATCCGTGCTGGCGACCCGGGCACCCGCCTGATTGAAAGCACCGGTGACTCGCTGAACTGGTTCGCCAGTGTGCCGCGTCCGTTCAACCCGGCCCAGGGTACCTGGCAGGTTGTGCCGTTCTTCCACCTGTTCGGCAGCGAAGAAACCTCTTCCAAAGCCGCGCCGGTACAAGAGCGCATTCCACAAGCCTATGTGTCCGTAGCCAAGTCCGAAGCCGACCGCTTGGGCGTCAACGACGGTGCCCTGCTCAGCTTGAACGTAGCCGGCAAGACCCTGCGTCTGCCGCTGCGCATCGACGAAGAGTTGGGGGCTGGCCTGGTTGCATTGCCAAAAGGCCTCGCCGGGATTCCTCCCGCGATCTTCGGCCTTACCGTTGACGGTCTGCAGGAGGCAGCTCAATGACCTGGTTCACCCCTGAAGTGATCGACGTGATCATCGCGGTGGTCAAGGCCATCGTGATCCTGTTGGCCGTGGTCGTGGCGGGCGCCTTGCTCAGCTTCGTCGAACGTCGCCTGCTGGGCTGGTGGCAGGACCGTTACGGTCCGAACCGCGTTGGCCCGTTCGGCATGTTCCAGATCGCCGCCGACATGCTGAAAATGTTCTTCAAGGAAGACTGGACCCCGCCGTTTGCCGACAAGGTGATCTTCACCCTGGCACCGGTCGTGGCCATGAGCGCCTTGCTGATTGCCTTCGCCGTCATCCCGATCACCCCGACCTGGGGCGTGGCGGACCTGAACATCGGCTTGCTGTTCTTCTTCGCCATGGCCGGCTTGTCGGTCTACGCGGTGCTGTTCGCCGGTTGGGCCAGTAACAACAAGTTCGCCCTCTTGGGCAGCTTGCGGGCTTCGGCCCAGACCGTGTCCTACGAAGTGTTCATGGGCCTCGCGCTGATGGGCATCGTGGTGCAGGTGGGCTCGTTCAACATGCGCGACATCGTCGAGTACCAGGCGCAGAACCTGTGGTTCATCATTCCGCAGTTCTTCGGCTTCTGTACCTTCTTCATCGCTGGCGTCGCCGTGACTCACCGTCACCCGTTCGACCAGCCGGAAGCGGAACAGGAACTGGCCGACGGTTACCACATTGAATATGCCGGCATGAAGTGGGGCATGTTCTTCGTAGGTGAGTACATCGGCATCATCTTGATCTCGGCCCTGCTGGTCACGCTGTTCTTCGGCGGCTGGCACGGCCCATTCGGCATCCTGCCGCAGCTGGCGTTCTTCTGGTTCTTCCTGAAGACCGCGTTCTTCATCATGCTGTTCATCCTGCTGCGCGCTTCCATCCCGCGCCCACGGTATGACCAGGTGATGGATTTCAGCTGGCGATTCTGCCTGCCGCTGACCCTGATCAATTTGCTGGTGACTGCTGCCGTTGTGTTGTTGAACACGCCAGCGGGCGCGGTTCAGTGAGGATTTGACCCATGTTCAAATATATTGGCGACATCGTTAAGGGTACCGGTACCCAGTTGCGAAGCCTGGTGATGGTGTTCGGTCACGGCTTTCGCAAACGCGACACCCTGCAATACCCGGAAGAAGCGGTGTACCTGCCGCCGCGTTATCGCGGCCGCATCGTCCTGACCCGCGACCCCGACGGCGAAGAGCGCTGCGTGGCCTGCAACCTGTGCGCCGTGGCGTGCCCGGTAGGCTGCATCTCGTTGCAGAAAGCTGAAACCGAAGACGGTCGCTGGTACCCGGACTTCTTCCGCATCAACTTCTCGCGCTGCATTTTCTGCGGCCTCTGCGAGGAAGCTTGCCCGACCACCGCGATCCAGCTGACACCGGATTTCGAGATGGCCGAGTTCAAACGTCAGGACCTGGTGTACGAGAAAGAAGATCTGCTGATCTCTGGTCCCGGTAAAAACCCTGATTACAACTTCTATCGTGTTGCAGGTATGGCCGTTGCCGGTAAGCCCAAAGGCGCCGCACAAAACGAAGCCGAGCCGATCAACGTGAAGAGCTTGCTGCCTTAAGGAAGAAAGATGGAATTCGCTTTCTATTTCGCATCGGGTATTGCAGTGGTGTCCACGCTTCGCGTGATCACCAACACTAACCCCGTGCACGCCCTGCTCTACCTGATCATTTCGCTGATCGCCGTGGCCATGACCTTCTTCAGCCTCGGCGCACCGTTCGCCGGCGTGCTGGAAGTGATCGCCTACGCCGGCGCCATCATGGTGCTGTTCGTGTTTGTGGTGATGATGCTCAACCTGGGGCCGGCTTCGGTCGCCCAGGAGCGCGTCTGGCTCAAGCCCGGTATCTGGCTCGGCCCGGTGATCCTCGCAGCCTTGCTGCTGGGTGAACTGCTGTATGTGCTGTTCGCTCACCAGAGCGGCCAGGCCATCGGCCACACCACCGTAGACGCGAAAGCCGTGGGCATCAGCCTGTTCGGCCCGTACCTGCTGGTGGTCGAACTGGCTTCGATGCTGCTGCTCGCTGCAGCCATCACCGCCTTCCACTTGGGCCGCAACGAAGCCAAGGAGCAATGACGATGCCTGCTATCCCTTTGGAGCACGGTCTGGCGGTCGCCGGCATCCTGTTCTGCCTTGGCCTGGTCGGCCTGATGGTTCGCCGCAACATTCTGTTCGTGTTGATGAGCCTGGAAATCATGATGAACGCTGCCGCACTGGCATTCATCGTGGCCGGTAGCCGTTGGGGCCAGCCGGATGGACAAGTGATGTTCATCCTGGTGATCAGCCTGGCAGCCGCCGAGGCCAGTATTGGCCTGGCGATCCTGCTGCAACTGTATCGTCGCTTCCACACGCTTGATATCGACGCTGCCAGTGAGATGCGCGGATGAACATGATCTTTCTGACTTTCGTATTTCCCCTGATCGGTTTCCTGCTGCTGTCGTTCTCCCGTGGACGCTGGTCGGAAAACCTCTCGGCCTTGATCGGCGTGGGTTCCATTGGCCTGTCGGCAATTGTTGCCGCCTACGTCATCTGGCAATTCAACGTCGCGCCGCCTGAAGGCGGTCATTACACCCTGGTGCTGTGGCAGTGGATGTCGGTGGAGGGCTTCAAGCCCAACTTCGCCCTCTACGTCGACGGCCTGTCGATCACCATGCTGGGCGTGGTGGTGGGTGTGGGCTTCCTGATCCACCTGTTCGCGTCCTGGTACATGCGCGGTGAAGCCGGTTACTCGCGCTTCTTCGCCTACACCAACCTGTTTATCGCGAGCATGCTGTTCCTGGTGCTGGGCGATAACCTGTTGTTCCTGTACTTCGGCTGGGAAGGCGTGGGCCTGTGCTCGTACCTGTTGATCGGTTTCTACTACAGCAACCGCAACAACGGTAACGCGGCACTCAAAGCCTTCATCGTGACCCGGATCGGCGACGTGTTCATGGCCATCGGCCTGTTCATCCTGTTCCAGCAAGTGGGCACGCTGAACATCCAGGAACTGCTGGTGCTGGCACCGCAGAAATTCCAGGTCGGCGACTTCTGGATCACCCTGGCGACCCTGATGCTGCTGGGTGGTGCTGTGGGTAAATCCGCACAACTGCCGCTGCAAACCTGGCTGGCGGACGCGATGGCGGGCCCTACCCCGGTTTCGGCACTGATCCACGCCGCCACCATGGTCACCGCCGGTGTCTACCTGATCGCCCGTACCCACGGCCTGTTCACCCTGGCGCCAGAGATTCTGCATCTGGTCGGCCTGGTCGGCGGCGTGACCCTGGTACTGGCCGGCTTCGCAGCCCTGGTTCAGACCGACATCAAGCGTATCCTCGCCTACTCGACCATGAGCCAGATCGGCTACATGTTCCTGGCCCTGGGCGTCGGTGCCTGGGACGGCGCGATCTTCCACCTGATGACCCACGCCTTCTTCAAGGCCCTGCTGTTCCTTGCTTCCGGTGCGGTGATCGTTGCCTGCCACCACGAGCAGAACATCTTCAAGATGGGCGGCCTGTGGAAGAAACTGCCGTTGGCCTACGCCAGCTTCATCGTCGGCGGTGCGGCCCTGTCGGCCCTGCCACTGGTGACCGCAGGTTTCTACTCGAAAGACGAAATCCTCTGGGAAGCCTTTGCCAGCGGTAACCACGGCCTGCTGTACGCCGGCCTGGTGGGTGCGTTCATGACCTCGCTGTACACCTTCCGCCTGATCTTCATCACGTTCCACGGTGAAGCCAAGACTGAAGCCCACGCAGGCCACGGCATTTCCCACTGGCTGCCACTGTCGGTGCTGATCATCCTGTCGACGTTCGTCGGTGCCATGATCACCCCGCCGCTGGCCGGTGTACTGCCGGAAAGCGCTGGCCATGCCGGCGGCGCCGCCAAGCACAGCCTGGAAATCGCTTCGGGCGCCATCGCCCTGGCCGGTATCCTGCTGGCTGCCCTGTTGTTCCTGGGCAAGCGCCGCTTTGTCACCGCCATCGCCAACAGTGGCATTGGCCGCTTCCTTTCGGCCTGGTGGTTCGCTGCCTGGGGCTTCGACTGGATCTACGACAAACTGTTCGTCAAGCCCTACCTAGCCATCAGCCACGTACTGCGTAAAGACCCGCTCGACCAGACCATCGGTTTGATCCCGCGTGCCGCCAAGGCCGGTCACACCGCCCTGAGCCGCAGCGAGACCGGCCAATTGCGTTGGTATGCAGCTTCCATGGCGGCCGGTGCCGTTCTGGTGATCGGCGCCATCATCGTGGTCGCGGTCTGACTATGCACATTGCGAACTTTGCGAACTTGCGAAAGGAAACGAGCCCGTCATGATTCTGCCCTGGCTAATCCTGATCCCTTTTATCGGCGGCCTGCTCTGCTGGATGGGTGAACGCTTCGGCGCCACCCTCCCCCGCTGGATTGCGTTGCTGACCATGTCCCTGGAACTCGCGCTCGGCCTCTGGCTGTGGGCCCATGGCGACTATTCATTTGCTCCGGCACCGGGTGTCGATCCAACCTTCGCGCTTGAATTCAAGCACGTGTGGATCCAGCGCTTCGGCATCAACGTGCACCTGGCCCTCGACGGCCTGTCGCTGTTGATGATCCTGCTAACCGGTTTGCTGGGTATCCTCTCGGTACTCTGCTCCTGGAAAGAAATTCAGCGTCACGTGGGCTTCTTCCACCTGAACCTGATGTGGATTTTGGGCGGCGTTGTCGGCGTGTTCCTTGCGCTGGACCTGTTCATGTTCTTCTTCTTCTGGGAAATGATGCTGGTGCCGATGTACTTCCTCATCGCGCTCTGGGGTCACAGTTCTTCGGACGGCAAGAAAACCCGGATCTACGCGGCGACCAAGTTCTTCATCTTCACCCAGGCTTCCGGCCTGATCATGTTGGTGGCGATCCTGGGTCTGGTACTGGTCAACTTCAACAGCACGGGCGTGATTACGTTCAACTACGCCGACCTGTTGAAAACCAAGATGTCCCTGACCACCGAGTACATCCTGATGCTGGGCTTCTTCATCGCGTTCGCGGTGAAGCTGCCGGTGGTGCCGTTCCACTCCTGGTTGCCTGACGCTCACGCCCAGGCGCCGACCGCAGGTTCCGTGGACCTGGCCGGTATCCTGTTGAAGACCGCGGCCTACGGCCTGCTGCGTTTCGCCCTGCCGCTGTTCCCGAATGCCTCGGCCGAGTTTGCGCCGATCGCCATGACCCTCGGTCTGATCGGGATCTTCTACGGTGCGTTCCTGGCCTTCGCCCAAACCGACATCAAGCGTCTGATTGCCTTCTCGTCCGTTTCCCACATGGGCTTCGTACTGATCGGCATCTACTCCGGCAGCCAACTGGCGCTGCAAGGCGCTGTGATCCAGATGCTGGCTCACGGTGTTTCAGCCGCCGCACTGTTTATCCTCAGTGGCCAACTGTACGAGCGCCTGCACACCCGTGACATGCGTGAGATGGGTGGCGTGTGGTCGCGTATTGCCTACTTGCCGGCCATCAGCCTGTTCTTTGCGGCCGCGTCCCTGGGCTTGCCGGGTACCGGTAACTTCATCGGCGAGTTCCTGATCCTGATGGGTGCCTTCGTGCATACACCGTGGATCAGTGCGATCGCGACTTCAGGCCTGGTGTTCGGTTCGGTCTACTCGCTGATCATGATCCACCGTGCGTACTTCGGTCCGGCCAAGTCCGACACCGTGTTGCACGGCATGGATGGTCGCGAACTGATCATGGTGCTCGGTCTTGCGGTATTGCTGATCTTCATCGGCGTGTACCCACAACCGTTCCTGGATACCTCTGCCGCAACGATGCATGGCGTGCAGCAATGGTTCAGCACCGCCTTCACTCAACTCGCTTCGGCCCGGTAAGAGCGCTATGGAATTCACGATCCAACACTTTATCGCGCTTGCGCCGCTGCTGATCTCCAGCCTCACCGTTGTGGTGGTGATGCTGGCGATCGCATGGCGCCGCAACCACTCACAGACCTTCCTGATTTCGGTGGCAGGTTTGAACCTGGCCTTGCTGTCGATTATCCCGGCACTCAAGGTCGCACCGCTGGCGGTCACGCCGCTGTTGATGGTCGATGACTTCGCGCTGCTGTACATCGCGTTGATCCTCGTGGCCACCCTGGCCTGCGTCACCCTCGCCCACGCCTACCTCGGCGAAGGCGGCACGGGTTACCCGGGTAACAAGGAAGAGCTGTACCTGCTGATCCTGCTGGCTGCGACCGGCGGTATCGTGCTGGTCAGCGCACAGCACCTGGCCGGTTTGTTCATCGGCCTGGAACTGCTGTCGATCCCGGTCTACGGCCTGGTGGCGTATGCCTTCTTCAACAAGCGTTCCCTGGAAGCCGGCATCAAGTACATGGTGCTGTCGGCCGCCGGTTCCGCGTTCCTGTTGTTCGGTATGGCCCTGCTCTACGCAGAAGCCGGCAGCCTGAGCTTCAGCGGTATCGGTCATGCCCTGGCAGCTTCCGGCAGCCCTGCGCCAATCGCCCAACTGGGCCTGGCCATGATGCTGATCGGCCTGGCGTTCAAACTGTCGCTGGTGCCGTTCCACCTGTGGACCCCGGACGTGTACGAAGGCGCCCCGGCGCCGGTGGCTGCTTTCCTGGCTACCGCGTCGAAAGTCGCCGTGTTTGCCGTGATGGTGCGTCTGTTCCAGATCTCCCCTGCGGCCAACACCGGTGTACTCAGCAACGTGCTGACCATCATCGCGATCGCCTCGATCCTGTTCGGTAACCTGCTGGCGCTGACCCAGAACAACCTCAAGCGTCTGCTGGGTTATTCGTCCATCGCGCACTTCGGTTACCTGCTGATCGCCCTGGTGGCGAGCAAGGGCCTGGCGATGGAAGCCATCGGCGTATACCTGGTCACCTACGTGATCACAAGCCTGGGTGCATTCGGTGTGATCACACTGATGTCCTCGCCTTACAAAGGCCGTGACGCGGACGCCCTGTACGAATACCGCGGCCTGTTCTGGCGCCGTCCGTACCTGACCGCCGTACTGACCGTGATGATGCTGTCCCTGGCCGGTATTCCGCTGACTGCTGGCTTCATCGGCAAGTTCTACATCGTGGCGACCGGTGTTGAAGCGCACGAATGGTGGTTGGTGGCCTCCCTGGTACTGGGCAGCGCCATCGGCGTTTTCTACTACCTGCGCGTGATGGTGACCTTGTACCTGATCGAGCCAAACCTGCGCCGTGTGGACGCCGAGTTGCACTGGGAACAGAAAGCGGGCGGCGTGATGCTGCTGGCAATCGCCCTGCTGGCGTTCTTCCTGGGTGTTTACCCACAACCGTTGCTCACCCTGGTGCAGCATGCGGTGATGGCGGGTTGATCGCTTAGGTAGATGCAGTAAACAGAACGGCGCCTTCGGGCGCCGTTTTTCGTTTATGGGGTACTGGTTTGTTGTCTGCCCCACAAAGGGATTTTTCCTCATCGAGATGCCTCCCCTTCCGGCATCAACCTGCCTGCGCCACTCGTATCGTGGTTGTGTTTTAGGAAACATCCCACAGCAGGGTTACTTGACCCACCGCAGACGGGCCACCAAACTATACGCAGGCTACGTACAGAACATGGATGCTCTATTTATCGAATTGCCAGCCTTTGAGCGGCACCGCAGGGATTATCTGAGTGATGAGTTGTTTCACGGCTTTCAACAGGCGTTGATGAGGAACCCGCAAGCGGGCGACGTGATAGAGGGGAACGGCGGGTTACGCAAAGTCCGCTTTGTCGATGAGCGACGCAACAAAGGCAAACGTGGTGGCCTGCGGGTCATCTATTACTGGTGGTCGGGCGGTACGCAATTCTGGCTGTTCACCCTTTATGGCAAACACGAACAGGACGACCTGAGCGCTCAACACAAAACGGCGCTCAAAGACCTGCTGGACAGGGAAATCAAAGCGAGAAAATCTTATGAAACGTGACATCTTTTCCGAACTGGTCGAAGGCTTCGACGCGCTGGCAGATGAACGACAAGGCAAGGTAACGCTGCGCAGCCACAAGGTGCAGTTGAACAAGCTGGCACCGCTCACTGCCGACGAAGTAGTCGCTGTGCGTCAACAACTCAATCTGTCGCGCTCGGTGTTTGCGATGTACCTGCGCACCAATACCCGGACCCTGGAAAATTGGGAGCAAGGCCGGGCCACACCCAATGCTCAGGCGGCAACCTTGATTCGGCTGGTGGCGAAGTTTCCGGAGACGGTGGAGCGGTTGGCGCTGTTGACCTGATGGATCAATCTGGCCAGGCCCATCGGCAACAGAATGTTACCGATGGGGGGTAAGCGTTAACCTCAGATCCTGAACTGCCCCACCAATTGGCCCAACCGCTGACCAAGGTCCGCCAGGCTGCGGGACGTCTGTGCACCCTGCTGGGTTTCATCCGCCACGCTGTCCACCGCCACCGCAATCTGATGCACGCTACGGTTGATCTCTTCGGCCACGGCGGTTTGCTCTTCGGCCGCACTGGCAATCTGCGCGTTCATCGAGTTGATGGTGCCGATCAACTGCGCCATGGTGTCCAGGGACGCACCCGCTTCATTGGCCTTGGCCGAGGTGCCGTCACCCGCATCACTGGAGCGGCGCATCGATTCCACAGCCGCTTCGGTGCCTTTTTGCAGGCGGTCGATCATGCCCTGGATTTCCTGGGTGCTTTGCTGGGTACGGCTGGCCAAAGCCCGAACCTCATCGGCGACCACGGCAAAACCACGACCGGCCTCCCCTGCCCGCGCCGCTTCAATCGCAGCGTTGAGGGCAAGCAAGTTGGTCTGCTCGGCAATCGAGCGGATCACCCCAAGCACGCTGACAATCGAGGAAACGTCCTGCTGCAAGCTGTCCAGGGACACACCGCTGGTGCGGATGTCGTTCACCAGCGCATGGATCTGCGCAATGCTGCCATCCACCACTTTCTTCGCGGCCTGGCCCTCGGCGTCGGTCTGTTGCGCCGCCACCGCTGCGCCTTGGGCACTGCGGGCCACTTCATGGGCAGCGGAGGACATTTCGTTGATGGCAGTGGCTACCTGGTCGGTCTCGTGACGCTGGCGCTCCATGGCCTTTTCCGAGCGATTGGCTTGCTCGGCGACCTGGCTCACCAGGCCGGTAAGCTGGGAGGTCATTTCGGTGATCTGCCGCACCAGGCCGTGGATCTTGTCGACAAAGCGGTTGAACGAACCGGCCAGTTCGCCCAGCTCGTCCTGGCTGGTGATGGCCAGGCGGCGGGTCAGGTCACCCTCACCGGCGGCGATGTCGTCGAGGTTGATCTTCATCAGGTGCAACGGCCGCAGGATGGTATTGGCCACCAGCATGCCCACGGCGGCGATCACCAACAACACCACCACGGCAATCCCGATGATGCTCAGCACTACGCCTTCCATGCGCTTTTCAACCTTGGCCTGAACCTCGGCGACCTGAGCGTCGATGCCATCCAGGTTCACCGAGGTACCGATGACCATGTCCCACTTGGGCAGATATTCGGTGTAGCCAAGCTTGGGCACCAGTTCGGTTTGGCCGGGCTGCGTCGAGCTGTATTGCAGGTAGTGGGTGCCGTCCTTGCCGACTTTCACCAGGTCGCGGTTGACGTAGACGCCATTCGGGTCGCGGTTGTCCTTGAAGCTTTTGCCCACGCCGTCCGGGCTGTTGCCTTTGAACAGGCGAATGGTCTCGGAGTCGTAGCCGAAGAAATAGCCATCCTTGCCGTAGCTGGTGTTGGACAGCAGCTTGACCACCTGCGCCCGCGCCGTCGTGTCGCCTTGGGCGGCAGCGTCGTACAGCGGCTTGATGGTGGTCATCGCCACCTCTACGTAGCCGCGCAAGGTGGTCTTGGCGTCGTTGAGCAGGTTCTGACGGGTTTCTTCGACCTCGTTGCGGGCCTGCTCCTGAAGGATCCAGACCGTGGTCAGGCTGATGATCACGGCAAATAACAATACGGGCAGTACGGCGAGGGACAGGACTTTGGCCTTCAGGCTAAGGCGCATGGCTTTTCTCTCTTATTCAAGGAAGACTTGAGAGGTTAACGGCCAGACGCCCCGATTCTGTAGGACAACCCTGTCAGAGGGTCATCGCGGCAAACCAGCCAAACGCCAGCAGCGGAATGTTGTAATGCAGGAAGGTCGGGACCACGGTGTCCCAAATATGGTGATGCTGGCCGTCGATGTTCAAACCCGAGGTCGGGCCAAGGGTGGAGTCCGACGCAGGTGAGCCTGCATCCCCCAGCGCACCGGCCGTGCCGACGATGCACACGATGGCCAGCGGGCTGAATCCCAGTTGCACGCACAGCGGCACAAAGATCGCCGCCAGGATCGGCACCGTGG
Organism: Pseudomonas sp. K2I15; assembly: GCF_002204795.1. Classification (GTDB taxonomy): domain Bacteria; phylum Pseudomonadota; class Gammaproteobacteria; order Pseudomonadales; family Pseudomonadaceae; genus Aquipseudomonas. The sequence goes on along the minus strand of NZ_NIXO01000060.1, from coordinate 16,101 downwards.
AAAACGACGAGCCGATGCCCATGGTCACCAGCAAACCCACCAGCAGCATCAGCAGCGCGCCCACGCCTCGGCTATGGCCGATAAACGCCGCCGAGGCTTGCACCAGCGTCTGCACCTCACCGGTGGCCTTGAGCACTTCGGCAAAGCCCGACGAGGCGATCATGATGAAACCGATCATCGCCATCATCTTCATGCCTTCGGTGAACAGGTCATCGGTGTCGCGCCAGCGCACGATGCCCGACACCGAAAAAATCAGGAAGCCGGCCAGGGCGCCAATGATCATCGAGTCCAGCCACAACTGGATAATGAACGCCGAGGCAATCGCCAGGCCGGCGACCAGCAGGGTCAGCGGGTTGTATTGCACCTTGATTTGTTCGACCCGTTCGATTTTCTCCAGGTCGTACACACGCTTCTTGCGGTAACTGATAAACACCGCCACCAGCAAGCCGACCACCATGCCCAGCGCCGGAAGCCCCATGGCATGGGTGACGTTGACGTGGCTGATGTCGACTCCGCTCTTGGCCACGTTGGCCAGCAGGATCTGGTTCAGGAAGATGTTGCCGAAGCCCACGGGCAGAAACATGTAGGGCGTGATCAAGCCGAAGGTCATGACGCAGGCGATCAGGCGGCGGTCGAGTTGCAGCTTGGTCAGCACGTATAAAAGCGGCGGTACCAGCAGCGGGATAAACGCAATGTGGATCGGCAGGATGTTCTGTGAGGCAATCGCGACTACCCAGAGCAGGCCGATCAACAGCCATTTGACGTGGCTGCCGCCTGTGGCTTCCTGGCGGTCTACCAGCATCAGGGCTTTGTCTGCCAACGCGTGGGCCAGGCCGGACTTGGCAATCGCTACCGCGAAAGCGCCGAGCAGTGCGTAGGACAGCGCCACCGTCGCACCGCCCCCCAAGCCGCTGTTGAACGCCTTGAGCGTTGCATCGATACCCAGGCCGCCGGTCAGGCCACCCACCAGGGCGCCGACAATGATCGCGATCACCACATGCACGCGGGACAAGCTGAGCACCAGCATGGTGCCGACCGCGGCGATTACTGCATTAATCATCGTTACCTCAAGACAGAAAACATAAAAAAAGCACGCACCTGCCCAGGCTGCCGTCGGGAACGGCTGCCGCAAACCAGGTTTTAAAGGTGTTTTATTAGAGGGCGCGCACTTTGCAGCACCCGGCCTGGCTTGTCAAAACTGTGGGGAGAGGCTTGTCTGTGGTGAGTGGGCTTGTCCCCTCACCACAGACAAGCCCCCTCACCACACAAACAGGTTTAAATTGAACGTTTGAATAAAGAAAATTCCTGAGCGGCCGATACAGGCAGATCGTCTCTGTCGTATAGAAAGTTAAGGAAGGCTCCATGTCGCTCAGACAGCTGTCCATTCAATGGAAAATTACCCTGCTGGCTGGTCTTTGCCTGCTGGGCATCGTGACTTTGCTGGTAGGTCTCTCGCTGTACCGCATGGCGCAGAGTTCCGATCTGGTGAAGGCTTCCAGTATGGAAATGCTCGACGAAGCCGCCCAGGCACGCATCGAAGCCCAGGGTGAGGTCCAGGCATTGGGTATTCGCCAGCAGTTCATGGACGCCTATCAATACGGTCACGGTTTTTCCCGGCAGGTGCTGTTCCTGCGTGAACAGGCCGAGAAACGCTTCCTGGATGCCTTCGACCTGCGCGAAGACCTGACCCGCCAAGTCAAGGCCGCGCTGCAAGCCAACCCCGACCTGCTGGGCCTGTCCCTGGTGTTCGAAGCCAACGCACTGGATGGCAAGGACGAACTGTTCGCCAACCAACAAGAGCTGGGCAGCAACGACAAGGGCCGTTTTGCGTTGTACTGGTCGCAGCCGACGGCGGGCAAGCTGACTTCAATGTCGCTGCCCGAAAGCGACATGTCCGACACCAGCGTCGGCCCCAGCGGCGAAAAAGCCAACGCTTGGTTCACCTGCCCGCGCGCCACCCTCAAGCCATGCGTGATCGAACCCTACTTCTATGTGATCGACGGGCAAAAGGTGCTGATGACCAGCATCGTCTTCCCGCTGATGGTCAACGGCAAAGTCATCGCCTCGCTGTCGGTGGACATCAACCTCAACAGCCTGCAAGCCGTCAGCCAGCGCGCCAGCCAGAAACTCTATGACGGCCAGACCAGCGTCAGCATCATCAGCCCGGTGGGTCTGCTGGCCGGCTATAGCCCGGACGCCGGCAAACTCAGCCAGCGCCTGGACACCGTCGACAGTGCCAACGGCGCGCAGTTGATCAGTTCGCTGGCGACCAGTACGCAGACCCGCAGCGTGCGCACCGACCATCAACTCAAGGTGCTGGCGCCATTCCTGCCGATTCCAGACGGCAAGCCGTGGGGCGTTCTGCTCGATGTGCCGGAAAAAGTCCTGATCGCCCCGGCGGAAGCCTTGAAGTCCAAACTGGACGCCGACAACGCCACGGGCACCCTGCTGGAATTGAGCCTCGGCCTGCTCGCCGCAATCGTTGGTCTGTTGCTGGTGTGGCTGATGGCCCGCAGCGTGACGCGGCCGATCCTCGGCGTGGCGCGCATGCTGGAAGACATTGCCAGCGGCGAAGGCGACCTGACCCGCCGCCTGGCCTACGACAAACACGACGAACTCGGTGAGCTGGCCGGCTGGTTCAACCGCTTCCTCGACAAGCTGCAACCGATCATTGCCCAGGTCAAACGCTCGGTGCAGGACGCCCGTGGCACCGCCGACCAGTCGGCCGCGATCGCCACTGAAACCAGCGCCGGCATGGAGCAGCAATACCGCCAGGTCGACCAGGTGGCCACCGCCTCCCACGAAATGAGCGCCACCGCCCAGGACGTCGCCCGCAGCGCAGCACAAGCCGCCCAGGCCGCCCGCGATGCCGATCAGGCTACGCGTGAAGGCTTGACGGTGATCGACCGCACCACCACCAGCATCGGCCATTTGGCTGCGCAGATGAGCACCGCGATGACCCAGGTTGAAGGGCTGGCGGCCAATAGCGAAAAAATCGGCTCGGTGCTGGAGGTGATTCGTGCGATTGCCGAGCAGACCAACCTGCTGGCGTTGAACGCCGCCATTGAGGCCGCCCGTGCAGGTGAAGCCGGTCGCGGTTTTGCGGTGGTCGCCGATGAAGTGCGCAACCTGGCGCGGCGTACGCAAGAGTCGGTGGAAGAAACCCGCCTGGTGATCGAGCAATTGCAAAGCGGTACCCAGGATGTGGTCGGCTCCATGAGCAACAGCCATCGCCAGGCCCAGGGCAGCGTCGAACAGGTAGGCCAGGCCGTGACCGCCTTGCGCCAGATCGGCGATGCGGTGACGGTGATCAGCGACATGAACTTGCAAATCGCCAGCGCCGCCGAAGAGCAAAGTGCGGTGGCTGAGGAGATCAATAACAACGTGGCGACGATTCGGGATGTGACGGAGTCGTTGTCCGAGCAAGCGAATGAGTCGGCGCGGGTCAGTCAGGCGTTGAATAGTTTGGCGAATCAGCAGCAGGGTCTGATGGATCAGTTCAGGGTTTGATGGAGCATCACATATCCCCTGTGATGAAGATCTAATGTGGGGCTTGCTCGCGAAAGCTGTGGATCAGTCAACCTACCCAACGACTGACACACCGTATTCGCGAGCAAGCCCGCTCCCACACTTTGTCTAGCGGCGAGTCAGCCATGGCGTCGCGGCAGGTCAATTAGTGCCTTCAACCCGCCGAGTTCGCTTTCCTGCAATAGAAGCACCCCGCCCCACACCTCAACGATATCCCGCACGATCCCCAGCCCAAGTCCATGGCCGTCAGTCTGCTCATCCAGGCGAGTACCACGGCTGAACACCTGGTCGCGCTGGCTCTCGGGAATTCCTGGGCCGTCGTCGTCCACTGCCAGGCGAAAGCCTTCCGGGGTTTCGCTGATGCTCAACACAATCTCGGCATCCGCCCATTTACAAGCGTTATCCAGCAGGTTGCCCAACAGCTCCAGCAAGTCCTCGCGGTCCCACGGCAACTGCAAACCGGGCCGTACGCGGTAACTCAAATCCAGATGTTCCCCATGGATCATGTTCAGGGTCGCCAGCAGCCCCGGCAATTCGCCATCGCAGTCAAACAAGGCACCGGGCAGCGTTTCGCCGGCCAAACGTGCCCGATTGAGTTCACGGTTAAGCCGTTGCTGCACCTGCTCCAACTGTTCGCGCAGCAGCTTGCTCAACTGCGGATGGTCCTTGAGCTGTTCGCTGGATGCCACGCTCAGTAATACCGCCAGCGGGGTTTTCAAGGCGTGGCCGAGGTTGCCCAAAGCATTGCGCGAGCGTTTGAGGCTGTCTTCGGTGTGGGCCAGCAGATGGTTGATCTGCGCCACCAGCGGTTCCAGCTCCACTGGTACCTGGGTGTCCAGTTGCGAACGCTGGCCCTGTTGCAGTTGGGCGATCTGGTTGCGCGCGGTCTCCAGCGGGCGCAGGGCGCGGCGCACAGTGACTCGTTGCAGAATGAGGATCAGCAACAGCGCCGCCAGCCCCAGTACCAGTCCAATCTGGCGCATCAGGCGAAAGCTTTCCCTGACCGGCGTGTAGTCTTGGGCCACGCTGATGGAAATCGATTGGCCGAAGCGTTTGTAGTCCGAACGCAACACCAACAGTTGCTGGCCTTCCGGGCCCAATTGCAGGTTGCCCTTGAGCCCGGCCTGGGGAAGTTGGGGCAACTCCTGGTCCCATAACGAGCGGGAACGCCAGTGGGTGTCGCCAAAGTCGATACGGAAATAGTGCCCGGAAAACGGCCGCTGATAGGCCGGCGACAGCCGCTGCTCGTCCAGCTGTACACCCGTGGGCCCACGCACCAGCGCCACCAACAGGTTCTCGCTGTCGTTGCGCAACCCGGCTTCCAGGTAACGTTGCAATCCCATTTCGAACAGCCACAGGCTGGTCTGCGCCAACACCAGGCCGACGATCACCATCACGCTGATCAGCCCCAGGCTCAGGCGCCGCTGGATCGACTTCATGCAGGGCTGGCGCCAAACCGGTAACCCTGGCCGCGCCGGGTTTCGATCACGCTGCGGCCCAACTTGCGGCGCAGGTGGTTGACGTGGACCTCCAGCACATTGGAATCGCGCTCGGTCTCGCCATCATATAAATGCTCGGCCAAGTGGCTTTTCGAAAGGATTTGCTCGGGGTGCAGCATGAAATAGCGCAGCAGCCGAAATTCGGCGGCGGTCAGTTGAATCTCCTCGCCATCGCGCATCACGCACTGGCGGCCCTCATCCAGGTGTAAGCCGGCAGCCTGCAAGGTGGGCTGATTGGCCTGGCCATGGGAACGGCGCAGCAAGGCCTGGATACGCAGGTGCAGCTCCTCGGGATGGAACGGTTTGCTCAGGTAATCGTCGGCCCCGGCCTTGAGCCCTTCGATGCGCTCGGCCCAGGAGTCGCGGGCAGTGAGGATCAGCACCGGCGTGGCCAGGCCAGCAGCGCGCCATTGCGTCAACACATCCAGCCCGGGCAAACCCGGCAGGCCAAGGTCGAGAATGATCAGGTCGTAGGGTTCGCTGCGCCCCTGATACACCGCATCGCGACCGTCCGCCAGCCAGTCGACGGCATAGCCCTGGCGATTGAGCCCGGCCATCAGCTCATCGGCCAGGGGTACGTGGTCTTCCACCAAAAGCAGGCGCATCAGTCGTCTTCCTTGTCTTTGAGCAGTTGGCCGGTGTTGGCGTCGAGTTCGATCTCGCGCACCACGCCTTCCACCGTCAACAGTTCGATTTCATAGATATAGCGCACAGGACGATCCTTGTGCTCTTCAAGCTCGGCGTCGAGCAACTTGGCACCCGGGTAGCGCTCGAGCGCGGGGCCCAGCAGATGCTCAAGCGGCGCGATCACCCCCTTCTGGCGCAGGCGCAGCGCTTCGTCCTGGCCCAGGTCCCGAGCGGCCAGGCTTGAGCAAAAAGCCAGGAGCACCAGCGCCACTTGAACGCTGGTGCGTAGATTTACCTTCATTACGTATCCTGATGATCCTTGAGGACGGCCCCGGTCACAGCGTCCAATTCCAGGTCCCACTCAACGCCCTGGGCGTCGCGCAGTTCAACCTGGTAAAGGTACTTGCCGTATTCCTCTTCAAGCTCGGTTTCATGCACGGTGGCGCCGGGATGTTTGGCCAGTGCGATGGCGTTGAGCTTCTCGAAAGACACAATGGTACCAGCGTCGCGCAACTTCAGTGCCTCGTCAGGCCCCAGGTCGCGAGCCTGGGCGACGCCCGCGGTGAGGGCGATGATACTGCTGGCGATCAAGGCTGTGAGGGTTTTCATGGTGAGTCTCCGTTTCAGGATATTTTGCCTACGGGGCTCACCGTACTGGATCCAACTTAACTGAAACTGAATTGCCACCATGGCAATTCTCTGCAACACCTTTGCCTGTAACCGGGCAAGATTTTCTATACTGCCCTGCTCGCGGTAAATGAGACCGGTATGACTGCTATCCACATGAAGTTCCCCGCCTTGACCCTCAAGGCCGGCAAACGCGCCTTCGCACGCATTCGCGAACAGGGGCTTGCGCCGGCGGATGTCGGCATCCTTCCCGGCGCCGCCGGTGGCCCCAAAGCCCTGGGCATCCAGGGGCTGGACCTGGCGCTATTCGGTGACTGGCTGCCCCGCGCACCGCGCGAGCGCGCGCTGATCGGCGCCTCGATTGGCTCCTGGCGGTTTGCCAGCGCCTGCCTGCCCGACCCGGTGCAGGGCCTGCTCGACCTGGGCCGGCTGTACAACGAACAGCGCTTTGCCAAAGGTGTGACCATGGCCGAAGTCAGCCAGAGTTGCGTGCGCATGCTCGATGACCTGCTGGCCGGCCGCGATGCCCGCGTGCTCGACAACCCGAACTATCGGCTGAACATCATGGTGGTCAAAAGCCACGGCCTGCTCGCCGACGATCACCGCGGTCGCCTCGGTTTGGGGCTGTCATCGGTGATCGCCGACAACCTGCGAGGCCGCGCGCGGCTGTCCCGGCACTTCGAACGGCTGATCGTGCACGACCCGCGTCAGGCGCCACCGCTGCATGCGCTCAAGGATTTCCCCTCGCGCTTCCTGAATCTGGAACTGGGCAACCTGCGTCAGGCACTGCTGGCGTCCGGTTCGATCCCCATGGTGATGCAAGGCGTGCGCGACCTGCCGGGTGCAGGCAAAGGCACTTACCGCGACGGCGGCCTGCTGGACTATCACCTGGATCTGCCCTACCACGGCGATGACATCGTGCTGTACCCGCACTTCACCAACCGGGTCATTCCCGGCTGGTTCGACAAAGGCTTGCCGTGGCGCCGCGCCAATCAACAGGGCTTGCAGGATGTCTTGCTGCTGGCGCCGTCGAAGGAATACCTGGCCCGCCTGCCCCACGGCAAACTGCCGGACCGCAGTGACTTCAAGCGCTTCATGGGCGATGACAAGGGCCGCAACAAGTACTGGCAAACGGCGATGAGCGAAAGCCAGCGGTTGGGTGATGAGTTTTTGCAACTGGCAGACAACGGGCAGTTGGGCGAGCGCCTGCTGGTCCTCTGATCAAGCGTTATGCGCGGCGAGGTAACAAACTGTTAAACTCGCCGCCTGCCAGACACCTCACCGAGCTGAAAAACCCTGTGGAAATCTTCAAAGAATTTACCTTCGAGTCCGCCCACCGCTTGCCCCACGTCCCGGAAGGCCACAAATGCGGGCGCCTGCATGGCCATTCGTTCAAGGTGGCGATCCACCTCAGCGGTGACCTCGACCCGCATACCGGCTGGATCCGCGATTTCTCGGAGATCAAGGCGATTTTCAAGCCGCTCTACGAACGCCTCGACCACAACTACCTCAATGACATTCCGGGCCTTGAGAACCCGACCAGCGAAGTGCTGGCCAAGTGGATCTGGAATGAATTGAAACCGTTGTTGCCGGAACTCAGCGCGATTCGCATCCATGAGACCTGCACCAGCGGCTGCATTTATCGCGGTGAATAAGCCGGCGATGTGAAAAAACCACTGTGGTGAGGGGGCGTGTCCCCCGTTGGGTTGCGAAGCAGCCCCAGAAAAGCAATTGCGGTCTTTCAGAAAGACTGCGGGGCTGATTCAGGGCCGCTTCGCAGCCCAACGGGGGACAAGCCCCCTCGCCACAAGTGATTTCTGGAGGCCCGCTGCGATGCCATCCCTTATCCGCCCCGCCACCGTTGACGATATCGCCGCCATCGAGGCCATCGTCCACGCCGCCTACTCCCCTTACATCGAACGCATAGGGCGCAAGCCAGGGCCAATGCTGGACGACTATCGCCAACAGGTCGCCGCTGGACGGGTGCACGTGCTGGAGCGCGCAGGCCAGGTGCACGGTTTTGTAGTACTGATCCATCACGACGAGTACCTGCTGCTGGATAACCTGGCCGTCGACCCCGGCGCCCAGGGTTTGGGTTACGGGCGTCTATTGCTGGAGTTCACGGAGCACCAGGCCAGGCAAGGCGCCATCCGTCTCTACACCCATGAAGCGATGACCGAAAACATCGCGCTGTACACCCGCAAAGGCTATGTGGAAACCCATCGCGCCGAGGAGAACGGCCTGCGTCGGGTCTACATGCAAAAAGACCTCACCGCCTCTCACTGAAGGAGCTTCCATGGAAAACACCTGGCTGGCCCAGGCCAAGCGCTTGCAAGCATTGGCCTCCACGGGGCTGCACTTCTGCACGGATGACTTCGAACGCGAGCGCCTCGAAGAGATCGCCCAGATCGCCCACAGCATGCTCGCGCAGTTGGGCGAAGTGCCGCTGGAACGCATCACCGGGCTGGTGCCGGATTTCGCCAAGCGCTATTCGACGCCCATGATTGATGTGCGGGGCGCGGTGATCGACGGCGACCGGATCCTGTTGGTGCGTGAACTGACGGATGGCTGCTGGGCATTGCCCGGCGGTTATGCGGATATTGGCCTGTCGGCGGCTGAAAACATCATCAAGGAGATCCGCGAAGAGGCCGGGCTGACCGTCACCGCGCGGGCGCTGTACAGCGTCACCCATAAGGCCAAAGGTTTGTACCGGCCCGACATCCGGGACTTCTACAAACTCTACTTTCTGTGCGAACGGGTCGATCAACTGGCGCCGGCAGCCGGTTTCGAAACCACGGAAGTCGGCTTCTTCAGCCTCGACGACCTGCCGCCGCTCTCCCGTGGCCGCACCATTGAAAGCGACCTTGAGGCCGCCTTTGCGTTTCATCGCGGAGAGACAACCCACACCCTGTTCGATTGAATAACGGGTGATCCAATTTGTATCACCCCTGCACCGCTTTCGCGCCTGACTGGGCAGAAAGACCAATCCCTTCTGCGTGTTCTGCCTGTTTGGCTATAAATACTGTGCAACGTGCACAGTACTGACCGTGCGCCTGTCACTGCCTTGCACTTGGCACGACGGGTGCAATAGGCCTGCGTCACTCATTCAGGGAGAAAGGCACATGATGCAGAACGAAACGGGCAATGACTACCCTCTCAGCGAGGTGCCCATGCATGCCCGCAAAGGCCTGGCCTCCACCGCCATGGTGCTGCTGGGCTTTACGTTTTTTACCGCGACCATGTTCGCCGGCGGCAAGCTGGGGGTGGCCTTCAGCTTTACCCAGATGCTCGGCGTCGTGGCCCTGGGTAACCTGCTGTTGGGTATCTACGCCGCAGGCCTGGGTTACATCGCGTTCAAGAGCGGTTTGAACTCGGTGCTGATGGGGCGCTTCTGCTTCGGCGAAGTGGGCAGCAAGCTGAGCGACTTGATCCTCGGTTTCACCCAGATCGGTTGGTACGCCTGGGGCACCGCTACCGCCGCCGTGGTACTGGGCAAATACTTCGAATTGAGCCAAGGCAGCGTACTGGGGTTGATGGTGCTGTTCGGCATGGTGTTCTGCGCGACGGCCTATGTGGGCTATCGCGGGTTGGAGATTCTGTCCTACATCGCCGTGCCGGCCATGGGCATTTTGCTGTTTCTGTCGATGTGGGTCGCCACCGTCAAGGTCGGCGGGCTCGATGGACTGCTGGCGGTGGTACCCACCGGTGAACTGGACATGTCCACCGCCATCACGCTGGTGTTCGGCACCTTTGTCAGCGGCGCGACCCAGGCCACCAACTGGACGCGGTTTTCGCGCTCGGCCAAGGTCGCGGTGCTGGCCAGCCTGATCGGCTTTTTTATCGGCAATGGCTTGATGGTGTTGATCGGTGCCTACGGCGCCATCGTCTACCAGCAGCCCGACGTGGTCGAGGTGTTGCTGCTGCAAGGCTTTGCCATGGCGGCAATGGCAATGCTGTTGCTGAACATCTGGAGCACCCAGGACAACACCATCTACAACTTCGCCGTCGCCGGCTGCAACCTGCTGCGCACCAAACGCCGCAAAACGGTGACCCTGGCCGGCGCGGTGATCGGCACCCTGCTGGCGCTGCTGGGCATGTACGACATGCTGGTGCCCTACCTGATCCTGCTGGGCACGGTGATCCCACCGATTGGCGGGGTGATCATGGCGGACTTCTTCTATCGCTACCGCGGCCAATACCCGCGCCTGGCCGACACGCGCCTGCCGGCATTCAACTGGCCGGGGCTGATCGCCTATGCCGTGGGTACGGTGCTGGCATTTCACTCACCGTGGGTGGCGCCTTTGGTGGGGATTGTGGCGGCGTCACTGACCTACATCGTGCTGACCAGCGTGCTGCGGGTGCGGGCACCGATGGCTGACGCCCAGGCATGAGCCTGACGATAGCCGATGTACTGGCCTTGCCCGGGCTGGAGTCGATGTGCCTGCGGGCCGGGGAAGCCGGCCTGGAGAATGCGGTGCGCTGGCCCTATGTCGCAGAAAACAGCGGCATCGCCGAATGGGTGCTGGGCGGCGAACTGGTGTTCGTCACTGGCATCAATCACCCACGGGACGAGGCCAACCTGCTGGTATTGCTGGACGAAGCCTGCCAGCGCCAGGTCGCCGGCCTGGTGATCCTCACGGGGCCGGACTACATCCAGGCAATTCCCCAGCGCTTGCTGGAAGCGGCGCAAGACGCGGGCATGCCGCTGATCGAGCAACCGTATTCGTTGAAGATGGTGCTGGTGACCCAGGCCATCGGTTCGGCGCTGATCCAGTCGCAACAACTGGGGCGCTCGCGGCATGATGTATTGGAACGCCTGCTGGCCGGTGATTATCAATCCCTGGATTTGCTGCTGCACCGCGCCGCACAGTTGGGCATGCCGTTGGCCGGGCATTGGCAGCTCGTCCAGCTGCAACTGGACGGCAGTGATGCGCTGTTTACCCAAGCTGAGGCGCCGGTGGTCGAGGCGCAACTGGCGCGTCAGCACGATGCGATTACCCGTCGCCTGCGCCAGTTTTCTGCGCAGCATCCGTCGCATCTGCCCGTGCTGGGGCGTGCCGGGCAGTGGACGTTGCTGTTGCCTGCGACGGATGCGGGCGCGGCATTGGCCAACCGCCAGCTGTTGGCGGGTTGGTTGAAAGCGCTGAACCTGCGCCTGGCGCCGTTGAAACTGTTTATCGGCCTGAGTGCTGCCGCGCACCCGCCCGCTCGCCTGGCCCAGGCCCTGGATGAAGCGCGCCAGGCGTTGGCTGCTGCGCGTCGGTTCAGTGAGCGCGCCGGGCTGTGTGTCTACGATGAGCTGGGCGTGCTCAAGTTGCTCAGCGGCGTACGTGATCGCGCCCTGCTTGATCAGTTTCTCAACGAACGCCTGGGCCCGCTGTTGCGCCACGACCTGAACCACGGCCCAAGCCTGATGCCGACCCTGGAGGCCTGGTTCCACGAGAATGGTAACCTTGTGGCCGCCGCCCAGCGGCTGGCGGTTCATCGCAACACCCTGACGCACCGCGTCCAGCGCATCGAAGCCCTGTGCGGGCTGACGCTGGACAATGCTTATGACCGCCTGGACATCGGCATCGCGCTGATGATCTGGCGGCTGTCTGCCTGATTGTTTTTTGCCAAGAGGAACTTGCCCATGCACATCATCAACGCCCGCCTGCGCAACCGTGAAGGCCTGCATGATCTGCACCTGGAACACGGCCGGATCGCCAGCATCACCCCACAAGGCGCTGCCCCCATAGCGGGACCCGACGACCTGGACGCCGCCGGCAACCTGGTGGTGCCGCCCTTCGTCGAACCGCATATCCACCTCGACGCCACCCTGACCGCCGGCGAGCCGCGCTGGAACATGAGCGGCACGCTGTTCGAAGGCATCGAGTGCTGGGGCGAACGCAAGGCCACCATCACCCTGGAAGACACCAAGACCCGCGCCAAAAAAACCATCCAGACCCTGGCCGCCCACGGTATCCAGCATGTGCGCACCCATGTCGACGTCACCGACCCGGACCTCACCGCGCTCAAGGCCATGCTCGAAGTGCGCGAAGAAAGCACCCACCTGATCGACCTGCAAATCGTCGCGTTCCCCCAGGAAGGCATCGAGTCTTACCGAAATGGCCGCGAGCTGATGGAAGAAGCCATCCGCCTGGGCGCCGACGTGATCGGCGGCATCCCGCACTTTGAATACACCCGCGACCAAGGGGTGAGTTCGGTTAAATTCCTGATGGACCTGGCCGAGCGCACCGGTTGCCTGGTAGACGTGCACTGTGACGAAACCGACGACCCTCATTCGCGCTTTCTTGAGGTGCTGGCCGAAGAAGCCCGTAGCCGCGACATGGGCGCTCGGGTCACCGCCAGCCACACCACGGCCATGGGCTCCTACGATAATGCCTACTGTGCCAAGCTCTTCCGGCTGCTGGGGCATTCGGGCATCAGCTTTGTCTCCTGCCCTACCGAAAGCATCCACTTGCAGGGCCGCTTCGACAGCTTTCCGAAACGCCGCGGCGTGACCCGGGTCAACGAACTGCTGGAGGCCGGCATGAACGTCTGCTTCGGCCAGGACTCCATCGTCGATCCTTGGTATCCCCTGGGTAACGGCAACATCCTGCGGGTGCTGGAAGCCGGCCTGCATATCTGCCATATGCTCGGCTATCGTAACCTGCAAAGCGCCCTCGACCTGGTCACCGACAACAGCGCCAAGGCCATGGCCTTGGGCGATCGTTATGGCCTGGAACCGGGGCGCCCGGCGAACTTGTTGATCCTGTCTGCGGACAGCGACTATGAAGTGATTCGCAGCCAGGGATTGCCGCTGTATTCGATTCGGGGAGGCAAGGTGCTGATGAAGCGCCGACCAGCGCAGGTGGAGTTTTTGTAGGCTCATGTGATTGAGTCGATATCGAAGGTTTGCGGCTTTCCCCAGCCGTCATCCGGTTGTGGCGGGATGCTCGCCACTTGGGTGAGTTCGCGGTTTTGCGGGTGGGTGAACCAGCGTTTCAGGCTGGTTTGCAGGGTTGGGGATGAGGCGTGGCTGCCGTAGACGTCGCGGGGTTGGAGGCGGCGCCAGCGGAGGGTTGCCAAGCGCGCGCGGCTATCTTTCAGACGGTCTATTTCCAGGCTCAAGGGGTCGTGGTGTTCATAGCCGCGCTGGTTGGCAGGACGATGCAGATCCAGTTTTTGTCGTTGTTCCCGTAGCTGGTGTTGCATGGTGAACAGCGCTTTGTCGATCAGTTCAAATTCACGGGGGGTCACGAGGGTGCCATTGGTGTCGAGGGTTTGTTGCCAACGGCGCAATGCGGCCCAGGCGGCGGGAATGTAGCTACCAACCATGAAGTGCTGGCTGGACTGAACCAGTTGTTTGATCAAGTTGGCGCGATCCGGCATATCGCCATTGAGCCGCAATGCGCGCTTACAAGCCGCGTCCTCAATGGATTCACAGCCTGGGGTCCACAGAATCGAAGACTGTGTACCGTCCGGTAGCAGGATCGGCATGAAATGCTGCTGCGCGCCATGGTGCTGGTAAGGATTGCCGGTCAGTCTTACCAAACCCAAGGCAAACAGCAGGCCTCCGGGCGCAGGGTTGCTGAACAGCACTACGGCACCCGGGATCCAGATTTTGGCGGTGGTGTTCATCCAGGGTGCAGGCACACTCGGGACCGGGTCGTTGTGGTTGACGATGCGGTGGTGCACAAGAGCAAAAGCCCCATCGGTAAATTCAGAGTCGGCCGCTCGAGGGGCTCCGTAGGTGTAGAGAAGGATGTTGTAGTGGGCATCTTCGGTTCGACGTAATCCCTCAGCCAGTAACAAGGCAATCGCACCGCCGAGGCTGTGCCCGCAAATCACGATGCGCTGCCCTGTATAGAATTGATCCAGGTAACGCCGTACAAAATCATGCATGGCTTGATAAGCCCGATAAAAGCCTTCATGAGCCTTGCCGACACCATCAACGAAATCCACTTGATGGGCATTAGCATCCCGCAGTATGTCGACGCCACTGGCCGTGCCCCTTACGGCAATAAGGATCACTTCATCGTGATGACTGATAAATGCCTGGGTGTCAGTGCCATCCTTTTCGTCGTCAAAAAAGTGCAGGCGTGCTGGATGTTCCTGCTCATCACCCAACTCGGAGCGATTTTGCTGATACAACTCAGTATCGAAGGGCAAAATTTCGAAACGCTGGGAATACGGTACCTCTTCCAACAACGGATAAAAGTGTTGTACTTGCTTAGCATCGACCTTCCAGGGTTCCTGATAGCCCGATAGTCTGTCGGCAAAGAAATGACCGACGCTAGGGTCCAGTTGAAAGCTGACTTGGTCTATGGGTTTTGTTTGGGGCTCTTGTCCAAAATCGCAATAGCTCAACGTGGACATCAGTGCCAACTGATAGAGGTTCAAGGCACAGAATTGATCTTCGGTGGACAGCATAGGGCGCAGTGCTCGCAGTGGACGAACCTCAAGTACTGTGTGCCGATTTGGAAATAAAACGACGCCAACCAACGTCGGCTGAGGTGGCCCAAATCCAAGGTCAGCCATCATTTTTAATGCATGTCCCGGGGGCTGATGAGTACGGGGTGCCACCGGAGGTAAGTGAGCGGCGTACCGGACCAGGTCACGTACTTCAACCTGAAAGAACAGGTCCGTCTGATTCTTCGAAAGGCTTCGTTCGACACGCTGGCCATCGGCCCGGAGAAAGCGGGTTTGTTCCGCACGAACCTGGAGCTCGGTGATGGGTAGCTTGTAAGCCAGACGCGTCATCAAATCGATATATGGCTTTTCTAAACCGGAGTAGCGCTCATCCAACTTAACGACGAGCGGGCCACAGTAAAAATCATCTCGCCTGGCAAAGCCCTCACCATCCAGGCGACCGGAGTACTCACGCCCCGCGCTGTCATAAAATGTGTAAGGCAGACCGCCGTAGGCCTTTCCGTCCCCCGACTCATCTACTAAACAGAAACTTGCCCAATGTCCTCGTAACGAACAAGCAGGTGCCTTGTCGCTAAAAAACGGTTGCTTCCATGCATCCTGTTTCATGAATAAGCTTCCTATTCTGTGCACGTTGGATAGACGTCGCATACGCGTCCATCCGGCATTTTGATAGCTTTGAAATCAGTAGTATTCCCACGGCAATACGCGAACACATCGTCCAGGCTTTCTCCCATACAGCGTTTCCAGCCTCCCGGAACGGCAACCCAATTGTCGTCTACAGCGGGTAGTTCCTCGCTTGCCACTGCCAGCACCATCCTCAGTGCTTTCCCCTCTAACTGATCCCGTTGTGCAAAGCCTCCTGCTCGCGACTTACTCGGCCGTCCAATAACGTCCAACGAGTTACACATAAGGATTTTCCTGATCGCATGCAGCGGTCCGATCGTCCTGAAAAACCACTGACACTGCCCCCGCAATTCCTGAACACCCGACTCAGGCATTCCGGCCATACCGTCTTCCAACCGATCCCGCACATTAATAATTGCGAAATCCCCCCCGACATCCGCCGAACGCTCTCCCCACTTCGCATACACATCAAACGTAATACTGCGCAACACCAACGGACACCCGTCGACCACCTCCGTCAGTGGTACTTCAAAGCTCACCCGATGGGCCACCGGTTTACCAAGGGTGTCAAAAACCTTGTCCTCCGGCCGCTTGCCCCGGCGCTTGGGTAAGGTGCAGGTCTCACCCGTTGCTGGTCGATAAGCCGCATCACTCTTGAAGCGAAAATTCGCTGGCAGATCGACCTCCAGGGTTAAACTGTCCGCCGGTTTCATCGCACAACTGGAAGCAGCCAGCACGCCGCTGACGAGTAACCCCCGCCGCATACTCAACATAACCCCCC
>NZ_NIXO01000059.1 GCF_002204795.1 Pseudomonas sp. K2I15 | reverse complement strand
CGCGGTGTGACAGTTACCAGATGCATTAACTGATCCACCGCGTTCGCGAGCAAGCCCGCTCCCACATTGGTTCTGCGGCGTATTTAGAACGTCTGCCCAAGGTTCAGATACACCGCCTGCTGATTGTCATCGTTAAACCCATAACTGAAGTTCAACGGCCCCAACGGCGTATCAAACCCCAGGAAAATACTGGCGGCGTTGATATACCCGCTGTCGTATTCATTGTCGTTGTTCCACGCCCGCCCACGTTCCAGTGACGCGCCCAGGTACAGCGGGAAATCCAGCGGCAAATAAGACCGCGGCGTCAGCCGGCGATAGTAAACCGCGCGCATCAGGCTGATGTTCTGCCCGGCAATCGCATCCTGGCGGAAGCCCGACAACTGCCGCGCGCCTCCCAGCAGGAAGCTGGAAATCACCACGTCCGAATCATCCAGCGTGCGCCCATAGCGCCCGCCGAGGATCAGCGTGTCCGGCCCGCTGCTCATGGCCTTGTCCAGCTTGAACTCCCACTGGCGATAGCGTTGGTCAGAGCCCAGCCCCGGTTCGAACTCACGAAAGGCCAGGCCAATATCTTCACCGGTGTGCGGGAAGTACACGTTGTCGAACGAGTCGAAGGAATACTTCAGCTCATAGAAGCCTTCGCTGAAGTTGATGCTCGGCGAGTCCCGGTCACCAATGCGCACGTCCGCCTTGCCCCAGGCCTCGCCCACGCCAAAACGAATCTCGCCGCTGTTGCCGATCTGCCGGCCCACGTTCAAGCCGAAGCCGTAGCGTTCCAGGCGGTACTCGGAGATCGGGTTGTTGTCTTCAATCAGTTCGACGTTCTGCGACTGGGCACTGATGTAGGGCGCGACGAAGTAGCGCGAGCCGGTGTCCATCGGCTGATAGAACTCGCTGTACAGCTCCTGCCGGTCACCGATCTGCACCCGCGTCAGCCATTCGGCGCCGAGGCGGTTGATGCCGTTCATGCGGTAGCTGGCGCCAAGGTTGAAGGCGCTGTCGCCGCGCATGTCATCCGACAGGTTGAGGCCCAGACGCAGGTAATCGGTGCCGCTGCGTTTGCCTCGGGCGCTGATGACCAGGGTGTTGTCCTTGCCCTTTTTCACTACGCGGTATTGCACCTGCTCGAAGTAATCCAGGCCGTAGAGGGTGCCCATGTCGGTTTGCAGGCGGGCCAGGTCCAGGGGCTCGCCGAGGGTCTGACGGACGTAGTAGCGGATCACCTCGTCGCCCACCTTGGAGTCGTTCTCCACCTTGATCGCAGTGATCACCGGGTTGCGCTCGCCAGGCGTGCGGGCCGCTACCAGTGAAGGGTCCACCGGCTCGGCCGGGCGCAGGTGCGCCAGGCGCACGTCGAGGGCGCGGGTGGCGCGGTAGCCGGCGTCGATCATGTCCTTGGCGCGGCCGAAATCCGTCACCCCGTAGGCGGCCAAGGGCGGCTGGATCAGCACGTCGCGGGGTGCCAGGGCCTTGAGTTGTTCTTCAGAGTTGCGCCGGGTCATCAGGGTGATGGACTGGTTGAGCACGTCCACCACGGTGTTGAGTTGCTTGCGCGAGCGCAGCGGGGTGCCGATGTCGACGACGATGGCGATGTCGACGCCCATTTCCCGTGCCACATCCAGCGGGATGTTATCGGTCATGCCGCCGTCCACCAGCAACCGGCCATCCAGCTCCACTGGGGCAAATACCGCCGGGATCGACATGCTGGCGCGGATCACCTGGGGCAAATGGCCTTTGCGGAACACCACTTTTTCGCCGCTGGTGATGTCGGTGGCCACGGCGCGGAAGGGGATCGGCAGCTTGTCGAAATCCCGCACATTACTGGTGTGGGCGAACATGCTTTCCAGCAGCAGGGCCAGGTTCTGGCCCTGGATAACACCCAGTGGCAGGCCCAGGCTGCCGTCATCGCGAAAGCTGAGTTTCTGTTTGACCAAAAAATCCCGGTCATCCTGCTTGCGCCGGAATGGCACGTCTTCCCGTGGCGGCGCATCGGACAGGGCGAGCCTCCAGTCGATGTTCAGCGCGAGTTTTTCCAGCTCGTCGATCTTGTAGCCCGAGGCGTACAGCCCGCCAATCACCGCGCCCATGCTGGTGCCGGCGATCGCATCGATATGAATGCCTTGTTCTTCCAGGGCCTTGAGCACGCCTATGTGCGCCAGGCCACGGGCGGCGCCGCCGGACAGCACCAGGCCGATTTTGGGGCGCGGGTTTTCGACGGCTTGGACGAGGACGGGGAACAGGCACAGCAACAGGCAGGACAACAGGCGGCGCATCATCAATCTCAAGGCTGGACGATAAAGGCCGGTATTATAGCCACTCGATCCTTTCAACCCGCCAAGCAGGAGCCAGTCAATTCATGTCTGCGGCCAAACCCGAGATTGTCATCACGTATTGCACCCAGTGTCAGTGGCTGTTGCGCGCCGCGTGGCTTGCCCAGGAACTGTTGAGCACGTTCGCCGATGACCTCGGCAAAGTGGCCCTGCAACCGGCCACCGGCGGTGCTTTCCGGATTACCTGTGATGGCGTGCAAATCTGGGAGCGCAAGGCCGATGGTGGCTTCCCGGAAGCCAAGGTGCTCAAGCAACGGGTGCGCGACCAGATCGACCCGCAACGGGACCTGGGGCATAACGACCGTACTCAGTGAGCGTCGGCCGTGCCTGCCGGCTGCTTGGCCGGCTTGGCGCTGCCCATCAGCCCGGACACCACGATGGCGACGATGATCAGCGCGCCGCCCATCAGCATGCGCAGGGTCGGCGTTTCGGCAAACAGCAGCCAGGCCATGGTGATGCCGTACACCGGCTCCATGGCGAAGACCACCGCCGCGGTGCGCGCCTTGAGCACTGCGAGGCTGGCGACAAACAGGCTGTGAGCCAGCCCCGTGCAGAACACGCCGAGCAGGCCGATCCACAGCCAGTCCAATGCACGCACCTCGGCGAGCCCGGGCGCCGCGACCGGCAGCAGGCACAGCGCGACAACCACGTTCTGGCACAAGGCGGCCTGCACCGGCGGGATGCGCCCACTGGCGCGGTTGTTCAGTGATAGCAGCGAGAACAACAAGCCGGAGCAGACCGCCCACAACAGGCCACTGGTGGCTTGGCTGGCCAAGTTGAAGTCCGGTGTGACCAGCACCAGGCCGATGCTCACCAGCACCACCAGCAGGATCTCGTTGGCGCGAATCCGCTCGCGGAAAATCAACCCTTCGAGGATCACCGTGAACGCCGGGAAGGTGGCGAAGCCCAAGGTGGCGATGGCCACACCGGCGATCTTCACCGCAATAAAGAAACTCACCCAGTGCGCGGCCAGCAGCAGGCCGCTGACCAGCAGGCGACGCCAGTCCCGGGCTTGCAGTTTTTGCCAGGTGGTGTTGCTGGCGAAGCGCGCGAAGATCGCCAGGGCAATCACCGCGAACGCGGCACGGCCGAACACGATAATTGCCGGCGAGGCGGCGGCCAGTTTGCCGAACACGCCAGTGAGGCCAAACATCAATGCGCCGATATGCAGGGCGCCGAGGGCTGTGCGGGGAGTCATTGCGATCCTTAACAACGGGTTTACAGGATCGCAGTCTAGAGGGTTGTACGCGTTTGCGTCTGTCGGCGGGCTCGCGGATTTTGTTGCAGGACTCTTGCGCCAAAAGCAGCGCAGATCAAATGTGGGAGCTGTCGAGCCTTAGCGAGGCTGCGAAGGGATCGCCTCGGTGTGCCTGCTGGACCGCTGCGCCTGCATCGCCGCCTCGCTAAGGCTCGACAGCTCCCACACTGGACGGTGCTCGTCTGAAGGCTCGGGGCGAGAGGCCAAACTCCCGCAACATCGCCGCAGCAAAGGCACTTTGTGAACCATAGCCAACCCGCGCGGCAATCTCGCCGATGGGCAACTGGCTGTCGCACAACAGGCCGCGAGCCATCTGCAAACGCCGGGTGCGGATGTAGTCCATCGGCGTCTGCCCGCATTCCGCCATAAACCGCGCATGCAGGCGGGCGACGGACAGGTCGGCGAGCTTCGCCAGGTCTGCCACTTGCAGTGGGTGCGCGGCGTGCCGCTGGATATGCGCATCGAACGCAGCATACGGCAGACGCTTGCCCGCCAGCGGCTGTGCGAGATTGAGGCTGGCCAGCAGCAACACGGCGCCTTGCTGGGCGATCAGCGGGTCGTCCACCGGGCTGCTCGCCAGCCACTGCACCAGTTGGCTTTGGCGATTGTCGAGGGTCAGGTGTGCGGGCTGGTCGAGCAAACGGCGGCTGGCGTCGGCATGCTCGCCCAGGGACTGCGCCAGCCAGTGCTCATCGGGCACGTCCAGCACCAGGCAGCGGCTGCCATCGCGACTGATGCACGCGTGGTGGGCGGCGTAGGGCAGCACCATCACGCTGCTGTGCTGCACCTGGCTGCCACGGCCATCCACCTCGAAGTCCAGATGCCCGGACAGGCCAAACACCAGCTGCGCGTGGTCGTGGCTGTGGGCGATGGGCTCTTCGACGTAGTGGCGTAGCGTGAGGTTGGGTCTCATCGCAGTCTCCTGGGCTGGCTTGCAGTTTACATCGCTTCGCAAGCCGTGGGCGCTGTCATCAGACTGACGCAACACTGTCATGGGCTATTAACCCCATGGGCGCAAGCTCGCGAAAACCCCGTGAGGCATGCCCATGACCAGCGCCGAACTCGCCAAACCCAGCCGCAAGCAACGCGTGCGTACCCTGTGGATTTCCGATGTGCATTTGGGCACCCGGGATTGCCAGGCCGAACACCTCTCACACTTCCTCAAGGGCTACCACGCCGACAAGGTCTACCTGGTCGGCGATATCATCGACGGCTGGAAACTGCGCAGCGGCATGTATTGGCCCCAGGCCCACACCAACGTGATCCGCCGCCTGCTGACCATGAGCAAGCGCGGCACCGAGGTGATCTACGTCACGGGTAACCATGATGAGTTTCTGCGGCGGTATTCGAAGCTGATCCTCGGCAATATCCAGTTGGTGGACGAGGCGGTGCACGTGACTGCCGATGGCCGGCATTTGCTCGTGATTCATGGTGACCAGTTCGACGTGATCACCCGTTATCACCGCTGGCTGGCGTTCCTTGGTGATTCGGCCTACGAGTTCACCCTCACGCTCAACCGCTGGCTGAACCACTGGCGGGCGCGATATGGCTACGGCTATTGGTCGCTGTCGGCCTACCTCAAGCACAAGGTCAAGACGGCGGTCAGCTTTATCAGTGATTTTGAAGAAGCGATTGCCCACGAGGTGACCAAGCGCGAATTGCACGGCGTGGTGTGCGGGCATATTCACCATGCGGAGATTCGCAAGGTGGGCGAGGTGGACTACCTCAATTGCGGGGATTGGGTGGAGTCGTGCACGGCGTTGATCGAGCACTGGGACGGGCATATCGAGTTGTATCGGTTGGCGGATGCCCAGGCGAAAGAAGCGCAGCTCAAGGCCGAGATGGTCGCGGGCTGAGCCTCAACCCCACAGGCTCACTCGGCCTAAATGTGGGAGCGGGCTTGCTCGCGAATGCGGTGGGTCAGTCTGTACATATGGCGACTGACCCACCGCATTCGCGAGCAAGCCCGCTTGTGTCTTGATCCGGTTTCTTCAATTAGGTATTGGAGACATCCGCGATCGCTTCAGCCAGCAGCGTCAACCGCGTCGCATCAATCCCCGCCACGTTCGCACGCCCGGAGTTGACCATATACACGCTGTGCTTCTCCCGCAGTCGTTGCACTTGCGAGGCACTCAGCCCGGTATAGGAAAACATCCCGCGTTGCGCCCCGATATGCGCAAACCGCTCCGACAACCCATGGGGCGCCAACGCTTCCACCAGCCCGGAACGCAACTGCGCAATCCGCGCACGCATCGCTTCAACTTCCCCGGCCCAGCGCTGTTTCAGCTCGGCATCACCGAGAATGGTCGCCACCACCGCAGCTCCATGGTCCGGCGGCGTCGACCACAAATTACGCGCAATAAACGCCAGTTGGCTGCGCACATCCGTCAGCTTCTCGGCATTCGTCGCACACACAATCAACGCGCCCACACGGTCGCTGTACAAACCAAAGTTCTTCGAGCAAGAGCTGGTGATCAGCACTTCAGGCAGCTCAGACGCAAACAGCCGCACCGCCCACGCGTCCTGCTCCAGGCCGTCGCCAAAACCCTGATACGCAAAGTCGATCAGTGGCAGCAACTCGCGCTCTTGCACGATCTTCAGCACCTGGCGCCAGTCATCCTTGGACAAGTCAAAACCGGTCGGGTTATGGCAGCAGGCATGCAGCAGCACCACATCGCCCTTTGGCACCGTGGACAGCGTGGCCAGCATCGCCGCCACATCCAGGCGGTTGTCGCTGCCCACATACGGGTAATGGCTGACCTTGAGGCCGGCCTTGGCGAAGATGGTTTCGTGGATCGGCCAGGTCGGGTTGCTCAGCCACACGCCACGGCCGGGCAGGCTGTGGGCGATAAAGTCGGCGCTCAAGCGCAGCGCGCCGGTGCCGCCAGGCGTCTGGGTGGCACCGGCGCGGCGTGCGCTCAGCAGCGGCGAGCCGGCGCCTAGGACCAGCTCAGAGATCAACGTGCCGAACGCGGCATTGCCGTGGCCGCCAATGTAGGTCTTGGTGGTTTGTTGCTCCACCAGGCGTTGCTCGGCCAGCTTCACCGAATGCGGAATCGGCGTCAGGCCTTGGTCGTCCTTGTACACGCCCACGCCGAGGTCGAATTTGTTCGGGTTGGGGTCCTGGGCATACAACTCCATCAGCCCGAGGATCGGGTCCCCGGGCACCCGGCCAATCGCGTCAAAATGCATTACTTGCGGCCCTCGGCATCCTTTGCCACTTCGTCGGTGCGCGCGGCCATGATGAAGTCGTTGCGGTGCAGGCCCTTGATGGAGTGGCTCCACCAGGTCACGGTGACTTTGCCCCATTCGGTGAGCAGGCCCGGGTGGTGGCCTTCAGCTTCGGCGATCACGCCCACGGCGTTGGTGAAGGCCAGGGCAAATTTGAAATTCTTGAACAGGAAGACCTTTTCCAGCTGCATCACGCCATCGCGTACTTCGATGTTCCAGTCGGGGATCTGCTTGATCAGCACTGGCAACTCTTCGTCGCTGACTTGCGGGGCGTCGGCGCGGCAGGCTTCGCAGTGGGCTTGGTTCAACGTGGTCATGTGGGGATTCCTGAAATCGAGTGTGTGGAAAACGGTCGTCAGTGGCGTCACCCTAAAGCAACGCGGGGCCAGGGAACAGACTCACCTGGCCCTGAAAGACGCGGTTCAAGCAGCTTTTGGCTTGGGCGGGAATTTCGGTGCATGCAGGCCCAACTGCATACCGCGTTCGACCATGCCCATGATGTCTTCCTGCGCCACTTCGAACAGGCGCTTGAGGTTGGGCACGGCGAAGTACAGCGGTTGCAGGATGTCGATGCGGTACGGCGTGCGCATCGCTTCCAGCGGGTCGAAGGTTTGGTGCTCGGGCTCGTCCGAGAGGCTATACACCGTCTCTTTGGGCGAAGACAGAATGCCGCCACCGTAGATGCGCCGGCCTTGCGGCGTGTCCACCAGGCCGAACTCGATGGTCATCCAGTACAGGCGCGCCAGGTACACGCGCTGTTCCTTGGTGGCGGCCAGGCCGAGCTTGCCGTAGGTGTGGGTAAATTCGGCGAACCAGGGGTTGGTCAGCAGTGGGCAGTGGCCGAAGATCTCGTGAAAAATGTCCGGTTCTTGCAGGTAATCCAGCTCTTCACGGGTACGAATAAACGTCGCCACCGGAAACTGCTTGTTGGCGAGCAGTTCAAAAAAGGTCTGGAAGGGGATCAGCGCCGGTACCCGTGCGACTTGCCAGCCGGTGGTTTCGGCCAGCACTTTGTTGATTTCCGCCAGTTGCGGAATGCGGTCGTGGGGCAGGCCGAGCTTGTCGATGCCGTCCAGGTATTCCTGGCAGGCGCGGCCCTCGATCACTTTCAGTTGGCGCGTGATCAGGGTGTTCCACACCGCGTGTTCTTCGGGCGGGTAGTCGATAAAACCGTTCGCGTCGGGCTCGCGGGCCACGTACTGCGTCTGCTTCATACTGCTCTCCTGCTAGGCATTCGTTCTTGTTATGTCCTGCGATGAGCCTATTGATACGCCGCCTGAGCCAGGAAGCCATCCTCGGTTGCCACTGCTCTGTAGGAAAAGTTACCAACGTTCGTAAAGTTTTCGTTACGGATGAGCCGATTTGTTCTGCATGGGGCGTATTTTGGGTGTGAATCGCCTCATGGCTGTCACATAATCTTGACGATTATCTGCGCCCAGCGGCAAAAAACCGCAGCGCCTCTACCTCTTCGGGCCCTCTCATGCGTATCAAAGTGCATTGCCAGAACCGCATCGGCATCCTGCGGGACATCCTCAACCTGCTGGTGGAGTACGGCGTGAACGTCGCCAAGGGCGAGGTCGGCGGCGAGCACGGCAACGCCATTTACCTGTACTGCCCGAACCTGGTGAACATGCAATTCCAGGCGCTGCGCCCGCAGTTCGAAGCGATTGCCGGGGTATTTGGCGTCAAGCGGGTAGGGTTGATGCCCAGCGAGCGTCGGCATATGGAGCTCAATGCACTGCTGGGCGCCCTGGAGTTTCCGGTGCTGTCCATCGACATGGGCGGCTCCATCGTCGCCGCCAACCGTGCGGCCGCGCAGTTGCTCGGGGTGCGCGTGGATGAGGTGCCGGGCATTCCGTTGTCGCGTTATGCCGAAGATTTCGATTTGCCGGAACTGGTACGCGCCAGTAAATCGCGGATCAATGGCCTGCGGGTCAAGGTCAAGGGCGACGTATTCCTCGCCGATATCGCCCCGCTGCAATCCTCCGAACACGACGACAGCGAAGCCATGGCCGGCGCCGTGCTGACCCTGCACCGCGCCGACCGTGTCGGCGAGCGTATCTACAACGTGCGCAAGCAAGAGTTGCGGGGCTTCGACAGCATCTTCCAAAGCTCCAAGGTGATGGCCGCGGTAGTGCGTGAAGCCCGGCGCATGGCGCCGTTGGATGCGCCTCTATTAATAGAAGGCGAAACCGGCACCGGCAAAGAGTTGCTGGCCCGCGCTTGCCACTTGGCCAGCCCGCGCGGGCAGTCGCCGTTGATGGCGCTCAACTGCGCCGGTTTGCCGGAGTCCATGGCTGAGACCGAGTTGTTTGGTTATGGCCCCGGCGCCTTTGAAGGGGCGAGGGCGGAGGGCAAGTTGGGGCTGCTGGAGCTGACGGCAGGCGGCACGTTGTTTCTCGATGGTGTCGGGGAAATGAGTGCGCGGTTGCAGGTGAAGCTGCTGCGTTTTTTGCAGGACGGCTGCTTTCGCCGCGTAGGCAGTGATGAAGAGGTGTACCTGGATGTGCGGGTGATCTGCGCGACGCAGGTGGACCTTTCCGAGCTCTGCGCCCGGGGCGAATTCCGCCAGGACCTTTACCATCGTCTCAATGTGCTCTCGCTGCATATCCCACCACTGCGCGAGTGCCTTGATGGTTTGCCGCCGCTGGTGGAGCACTTTCTGGATCAGGCCAGCCGGCAAATTGGCTGCCCGCTGCCCAAGCTTGCGCCGGGGGCGATGGATCGGCTCAACCATTACCACTGGCCGGGAAACGTGCGGCAGTTGGAGAACGTGCTGTTCCAGGCGGTCTCGCTGTGTGAAGGCGGTACGGTCAAGGCCGAGCATATTCGCTTGCCGGACTATGGCGTGCGCCAGCCGCTGGGGGATTTTTCCCTGGAAGGTGGGTTGGAAGCGATTGTCGGGCGCTTCGAGAAGGCGGTGCTGGAACAGTTGTATGCCGAGCATCCCAGCAGCCGGCTATTGGGCAAGCGGCTGGGCGTTTCCCATACCACCATTGCCAACAAACTGCGGGACTACAAAGTGCTCAAGGCCGAACGCGGTTAAAACTGTGGGAGCGGGCTTGCCGTAAGCGGCATAAGTCCGCCGTTTTTTCGACTCTCAGCGCGCCCCCGATTCCGCAACTCGATCCGCAAACCCCCGCCCCGCCTGGACTTTTCCTCTTTTCAAAAAGTTGGTTCGCAAATTGCTTAAGCCTCATTAGTACAGCGGTGGGCGGCAAGCGTCCGTCAGAAAGAGGAAAGAGCGTGGATAAGTACCTTTATGTGGCAATGACCGGCGCCAGCCAGAATGCACTGGCGCAGAAGGCCCACGCCAACAACTTGGCGAACGTTTCCACCAATGGTTTCCAGCGTGACCTGGAGCAGGCGCGCTCGATGCCGGTGTTCGGTGACAGCTTTCCGGCGCGGGCCTTTGCCCTGACCGAGCGCCCAGGCACGGACTTTTCCCCCGGCGCCATGATTGAAACCGGCCGTGACCTCGACGTGGCCGTCAGCGGCGACGGCTGGATGGCCGTGCAAAACCCCGATGGCGGCGAGTCCTACGTGCGCAGCGCCAGCATGAACGTTGATGCGTTGGGCGTGCTGCGGGCCGGCAACGGTATGCCGATCATGGGCAACGGTGGCCCGATTGCCGTGCCGCCCCAGCAGCAGATCGAAGTCGGCCAAGACGGCACCATCAGCATCCGCGCCATGGGCGAAGGCCCGCGGGTGATGGCTGAAGTGGACCGGATCAAGCTGGTCCAGCCCGACCTCAAGAACATGACCAAGGGCCTGGACGGCACCATCCACACCAAGGATGGCCAGCCGGCCCAAGCCGATGCCACCGTCAAACTGACGTCGGGCTTCCTGCAGTCGAGCAACGTGAATGCCGTCGAAGAAATGACGGCGGTACTGGCGCTTTCCAAGCAGTTCGAATTGCACATCAAGATGATGAACAGCGCCAAAGAAGACGACCAGGCCATGACCCGCGTCCTGGCGATGAGCTGATAGCAGCCACACACTAATTTTTGTAGCGCGGCGCCATAAAACAGGCGCACGAAGGAGATGAACATGCTTCCGGCTCTATACGTTGCCAAAACAGGTTTGTCCGCCCAGGACACCAACCTGACCACCATTTCCAACAACCTGGCCAACGTGTCCACCACGGGTTTCAAACGTGACCGCGCCGAGTTCCAGGACTTGCTCTATCAGATCAAGAAGCAGCCAGGCGCCCAGTCGACCCAAGACAGCGAATTGCCGTCGGGCCTGCAACTGGGTACCGGTGTGGCGATTGTTGGTACCCAGAAGAACTTCAGCGCCGGTAACTTGCAGCAAACCGGCCAGCCATTGGACCTCGCGGTCAACGGCAAGGGTTTCTTCCAGATCCTGCAGCCGGACGGCACCACCACCTACACCCGTGACGGTACGTTCCACCTGGACGCCAACGGCCAGGTCGTGACTGCCAACGGTTTCGCGCTGGAGCCAGCGATTGTCGTGCCTAACAACGCCCAGACCTTCACCGTCGGCAACGACGGCACCGTGTCGATCACTGTTGCCGGTAACCCGGCGTCCCAAGTGATCGGCAACCTGCAAACCGCCGACTTCATCAACCCGGCCGGCTTGCAGGCGATTGGTAACAACCTGTTCCTGGAAACCGCCTCCAGCGGCGCGCCGCAAATCGGCACCCCGGGCCTCAACGGTTTTGGTACCACCCTGCAAAGCACCCTGGAAACGTCCAACGTGAGCACCGTTGAAGAGATGGTCAACATGATCACCACTCAGCGCGCTTACGAGATGAACTCCAAGGTGATTTCCACCGCCGACCAGATGCTTTCGTTCGTAACGCAGAATCTGTAATCAAGTCTATGGGGCGCTATTGACGGCGCCTGCAACACCGTGAGGTATGGGTCATGAATCGCTATGTTTCTGTTCTGGCATTGAGTGGGATTGCTGCGCTCGCGGGCTGTGTTGCCCCGACGCCAAAGCCCAATGACCCGTACTATGCGCCGGTGTTGCCGCGTACGCCGCTGCCGGCGGCGGCCAACAACGGCTCGATCTACCAGGCCGGTTTCGAACAGAACCTGTACAGCGACCGCAAGGCCTTCCGGGTGGGTGACATCATCACTATCACCCTTAACGAGAAGACCCAGGCGAGCAAGAACGCCAACTCGCAGATCGGCAAGACCAGCAAGACCACCATTGGCCTGACCTCGTTGTTTGGCGGTTTACCGAACACCAATAACCCGCTGGGCAGCGGTGACCTGAGCCTGGACGCCGGCTACAGCGGCGACCGCGCCACCAACGGCAAGAGTGCGGCCGGGCAGGGCAACAGCCTGACCGGTTCGATCACTGTGACCGTGGCCGACGTGCTGCCCAACGGCATCATCGCCGTACGCGGCGAGAAGTGGATGACCCTCAACACCGGTGATGAGCTGGTGCGCATTGCGGGCATGGTTCGCGCAGACGATATCGCCACCGACAACACCGTGTCGTCGACACGGATTGCCGATGCACGCATCACCTACTCGGGTACGGGTTCGTTTGCTGACGCCAGTCAGCCGGGCTGGTTTGACCGTTTCTTCCTTAGCCCGCTGTTCCCTTTCTAGGTGATCACTTTGAACTTCAAACAGCTGATGGCTGCGATGTTGCTGCTGGCCCTGAGCGCAGGCGCCCAGGCTGAGCGCTTGAAAGACATCGCGAGCATTTCCGGCGTACGGTCCAACCAGTTGATCGGCTACGGCCTGGTGGTGGGGCTTAACGGCACCGGCGACCAGACCACCCAGACCCCGTTCACCCTGCAGACCTTCAACAACATGCTCTCGCAGTTCGGCATCAAGGTGCCGGCAGGTTCGGGCAACGTGCAGTTGAAGAACGTTGCGGCGGTGTCCATCAGCGCTGATTTGCCGCCGTTCGCCAAGCCGGGGCAGGTGGTCGATATCACCGTTTCGTCCATGGGTAACTCCAAAAGCCTGCGTGGCGGCACCTTGCTGATGACGCCACTTAAAGGTATCGACGGCAACGTCTACGCCATTGCCCAGGGCAACCTGGTGGTGGGCGGTTTTGACGCTGAAGGCCGCGATGGTTCGAAGATCACCGTCAACGTGCCGTCGGCCGGCCGGATCCCCGGTGGTGCCTCGGTAGAGCGCACGGTGCCGAGCGGCTTCAACCAGGGCAACAGCCTGACCCTGAACCTCAACCGTTCGGACTTCACTACCGCCAAGCGCGTGGTCGACAAGATCAATGACCTGCTCGGCCCGGGCGTGGCCCAGGCCATCGACGGCGGCTCGATTCGCGTCACCGCACCGCTGGACCCAAGCCAGCGCGTTGACTACTTGTCGTTGCTCGAAAACCTCGAGGTCGACCCGGGCCAGGCGGTGGCCAAGGTCATCATCAATTCGCGTACCGGTACCATCGTGATCGGCCAGAACGTGAAGGTTTCGCCGGCGGCCGTGACCCACGGCAGCCTGACCGTGACCATCACCGAAGACCCGATCGTCAGCCAGCCTGGCCCGTTGTCCAACGGCCAGACCGCCGTGGTGCCGCGCTCGCGGGTGAATGCCCAGCAAGAAGCCAAGCCGATGTTCAAGTTCGGCCCCGGTACCACCCTGGACGAGATTGTCCGTGCGGTGAACCAGGTGGGCGCAGCGCCTGGCGACTTGATGGCGATCCTCGAAGCGTTGAAACAGGCCGGCGCCTTGCAAGCCGACCTGATTGTGATCTGACGCCATGGCCATGGACATGCGCAAGAGCGGCCTGAGCAGCACGGCGGACTCGGGTTCTTATTCCGACCTCAACCGGCTTAACCAGTTGAAGGTCGGCGACAAGAACAGCGACGGCAACATGCGCAAGGTCGCGCAGGAGTTCGAGTCGCTGTTTCTCGGTGAGATGCTCAAGTCCATGCGTTCGGCCACCGAAGCCCTGGGCAAGGACAACCCGCTGAACACGCCGGCGGCCAAGCAGTACCAGGAAATGTACGACCAGCAATTGGCGGTCTCGCTGTCTCGCGAGGGCGGTGGTATCGGCCTGGCCGACGTGCTGCTGCGCCAGATGCAGAAGAACAAGCCGGTGGACGCCCAGGCGGCCACCTTGCAAGGCCCGGCAGTACCTGCGAAGAAGGTTGATGTGCCGACCGAAATTGCCGCCGGTACCAAGGCCGATGGCCCGTTGGGCCGCAGCAATGGTCAGCGGCCATTGTGGGCGTATCGCGTGGCGGTGCCTGAAGGCACCAACTCCCACGCCAATGACATGGCGCTGATGAACCAGCGCCGTATCTCGTTGCCGAGCAAGCTCACGGATCGCCTGCTGGCCGGCATCGTGCCAAGCACCGACGCTACCACTGCCGCCAAGGCCGCGCCGCTGCGCAACAGTGCAGCCGATGACGGTGTGGTCAACAACGCCGCCCGCAGCCTTGCCGCACTGCCGCGCGGGCAGATGCAGATTTACGGTCGCGCCGTGGCTCAGCCACCTTTGGCTCCGGCGAAAAAAGCCTTCAGCTCGCAGGATGAATTTGTCGCCACCATGTTGCCGATGGCCAAGGAGGCCGCCGCGCGGATTGGCGTTGACCCACGCTATTTGGTGGCCCAGGCGGCCCTGGAAACCGGTTGGGGTAAATCGGTGATGCGTGCCGAAGATGGCACCAGCAGCCACAACCTGTTCGGCATCAAGGCCGGCCAGAGCTGGCAGGGCGAACAGGCCCGTGCGATCACCAGCGAGTTTCGCGATGGCGCGATGGTCAAGGAGACGGCGCAGTTCCGCTCCTACAATTCCTACCAGGACAGCTTCCATGATCTGGTGACGTTGCTGCAAAGCAATGATCGCTATAAAGATGTTGTGAAGTCAGCCGACAACCCGGAACAGTTTGTACGCGAGTTGCAAAAAGCCGGTTATGCAACCGACCCGGATTACGCCAGCAAGATTTCGCAGATTGCCAAAACGATGAACAGCTACCAGAACTACGCTGCCGCGGGCGCTTCCACTCATTTATAAGGTCTGAATCATGAGTTTGCTCAATATCGGGATGTCGGGGCTCAATGCCGCCCAAGGATCGTTGTCGGTCTTAAGTAACAACATCGCCAACGTCAACACCCCGGGATACTCGCGTCAGCAGACCACCCAAAACGCCAGCGCCTCGAACGCGTTCGGCGGTGTGTATATCGGCACCGGTACGACCCTGGCGGATGTGCGTCGGGTGTACAACGACTACCTGAACACCGCCTACCAGAACAGCACCGCGCTCAATAGCGATGCCAACGCCTACCTGGGCCAGGCGAGCGCGATCGACAAGACCCTGTCGGACAAGACCACCGGCATGTCTGCTGTGCTCAGCGCCTTTTTTGCGTCGGTCCAGACCGCTGCGGCCACCCCAAGTGACGTGTCGGCCCGGCAATTGCTGGTGACCAGCGCCCAGACCTTGAGCAACCGGTTCAACGCGATTTCCTCGCAGTTGACCCAGCAGAAAGAAAGCATCAACGGCCAGTTGAGCACCATGAGTGATCAGGTCAACAAGCTGACCTCCTCGATTGCGTCCCTGAACAAACAGATCGCCCAGGCCCAGGGCACATCGACCAGCGCGCCCGCCAACCTGCTGGATGCGCGCACTGAAGCGGTTCGCTCGCTCAATGAGCTGATCGGTGTCACAGCCACCGAAAAGAACGGCCAGGTCAGTGTGACCACGGGCACCGGGCAGTCGCTGGTAGAGGGTGATATCGCCAACACCATTTCGGCAGTGCCGAGCAAGACCGACAACAGCCAGTACACCATCCAGATCAACATGGGCAGCACGTCCATGGACATCGGTTCGGTGGTGAGCGGTGGCAGCATTGGCGGCCTGATGCGTTATCGCAGCGATGTGCTGATGCCGGCCATCAATGACTTGGGCCGGCTGGCCGTTGTTGCCGCCGATACCGTCAACAACCAGTTGGGCCAGGGCCTGGACTTGAACGGTGAGTTCGGTTCTTCGCTGTTCACCGACATCAACAGCGCGGCGGCGATTTCCCAGCGTAGCCAGGGGGCGGCCGGTAACAGTGCCGGTTCCGGCAACCTGAATGTGTCGATTGCCGACAGCAGTAAGCTGACGACTTACGACTACAAGGTCACCTTTACCAGTGGCAACCTGTACAACGTGACCCGTTCCGACGGCCAGTCCATGGGCTCGTTCGACACCACCACCACGCCGCCGCCGGTAATCGACGGTTTTACCCTGGCGTTGAACGGCAACGGCCCGATGGCCGCCGGTGACAGCTTCAAGGTCAGCCCGACCGCCAATGGCGCCACTGGAATTGGTGTCGACCTCCAGGACCCGAATAAACTCGCGTTCGCCGGGCCATTGGCGGGCGTTGCCGGCAAGAACAGCGGCACTGGCACGTTCACGCCGCCGCAGTTGACTGTGCCGCTGGATATCCACGGTGGCGCCGATACGGCCCAATTGCGCACCGGGATCGAAAACTCGATGCCGGTGAAGATGGTGTTCGGCGATAAGGCGGCGGACGGCACCCAGCCGTACACGGTCAGCGACGCCCAGGGTAACCCGATCGGCACCGGTAGCATCATCCCGGGCCAGGGCAACAAGATCACCATCAATGTGCCGATGCGCGATGCCACCGGTGCGTTGATCACGGGCAAGAGCTTCAGTTTTGATACCACCGTTGGCGGCTCGCCGGCCAATAACGACAGCACCACGTTTTCGTTCAACAGTGGCGCGACCTCCGACGGCCGCAACGCCCAGTCGCTTCTGGATCTGCAAACCAAGTCAACAGTCGGTGTGACGGACGGCAATGGGGGCGTGAGCCTGGTCAGCGCCAATAGCCGCCTGGTGTCTCAAGTGGGTTCCAAGGCCGCCCAGGCCAATACCGACAGCACCGCTACCGGCGCGTTGTTGACGGCGAACAAGGCGGCTGCCAACTCGGTGTCCCAGGTCAACCTGGATGAAGAGGCGGGCGACATGATCAAGTTCCAGCAGTACTACACCGCGTCGTCGCAGATCATCAAGGCGGCGCAGGAAACCTTCAGCACACTGATCAACGCACTTTAAGGGAGTCTGGGACGATGCGTATTTCAACACAGCAGTATTACGACACCAGCTCCAGCAAGTATCAGGATAACTATTCGAGCGTGGTGAAGGCCCAGGACCAGGCGAGTTCCGGCGTGCGAGTGCAGACCGCCTCCGATGACCCGGTGGCCGCCGCCCAGTTGCTGATGTTGCAACAGCAAAAAGACATGCTGGGGCAGTACAGCACCAACATCACCACCCTGAATAACTCGCTGACCAACGAAGAAAGTGTGCTGCAAAGCATCAGTACCGCGTTCCAAACAGCTCAGGGATTGGCGCAGCAGGCCGGCAACATCGGCAAGAGCGATGATGATCGCAAGGCGATTGCCGCCCAGGTCGGCGCGCTTGAGGACCAGGTGTTGGGCTTGCTCAACTCCAAGGACTCCAGCGGCAACTACATGTTCTCCGGTGCCAAGACCGATACGCCGCCGTACACCCGTAACAACGACGGCACCTACACGTACCAGGGCGACGAGACGCCCCTGAGCCTGCAGATTTCGAACAACCTGTCGATCTCCATGGGGGATACGGGCAAGGCGCTGCTTGAGAGTTCGTCCAACACCGGTCGTACCCAGGCCACTTTGCTGCCGCCCGATGTGAATGACGGCACGGTAGGGATCTCTGCCGGCCTGGTCACTTCCAGCACCGCTTATACCAAGAGCTTTTCCGATGGCCAGCCGTACAAGCTGACCTTCGCCAGCAGCACCCAATACAGCGTGACGGACAAGGACGGCAACGACATCACGTCGGAGATCACCGGTAACGGTACCTTTGACTCCACCAAGGAAGGCTCCTCCAG
This sequence comes from Pseudomonas sp. K2I15, assembly GCF_002204795.1. Taxonomy (GTDB): domain Bacteria; phylum Pseudomonadota; class Gammaproteobacteria; order Pseudomonadales; family Pseudomonadaceae; genus Aquipseudomonas. The sequence goes on along the minus strand of NZ_NIXO01000059.1, from coordinate 19,746 downwards.
CGTCAGCCTGCGAGGCGTCACGTTCGACATCCGGCTGAACCTGGGTAAGGATGTTGCGCCGGGCGCGGCGTCCGATGCGTTGGTGGCCGGCAAGGCGTTCACCCTGGAAAGCAAGCCGGATTCCTTCAGCGTCTCGCGTACCCCAAGCAATGCGTCCACGGCGCAGCTGACCGGTGGCAGCGTCACGGATCAGGCGGCCTATACCAGCACCTTTCCTAACTCGGGTGCGGTCATCAAGTTCTCCAGCGGCACCGATTACCAGGTGTTCGCCCAGCCGTACACGGCCGACAGCAAGGCCATTGCCACCGGTACCATGGCCGCTGGCGCGACGTCGATCACCACGGTCGGTGTGACCTTTGGTGTGAGCGGCACGCCGGGCGCCGGTGACCAGTTCTCGGTCGGCGCTACCAGCAACAAGAACATGAACGCCCTGGATACCCTGAGCCAGTTGCGCAAGAGTCTGGAAACCCCGGCGGATGGCAATCAGGTGGCCTTGAACAAACTCAAGGACGTGGTCGCCACGAGCATTGCCAACCTGGGCAACGCTTCGGCGCAGATCGACCAGGTGCGTGGCTCCATTGGTGCGCGCCAGAATGCGATAGATATTCAGGATACGGAAAACACCAGCCTGGGCCTGGCCAATACCTCCACCATGTCGTCGCTGGCGAACGTTGACATGGGGCAGGCCGCCATTGACCTGACCTTGCAGCAGACCATGCTGCAGGCCTCGCAACTGGCGTTCGTGAAAATCTCCCAGCTGAGCCTGTTCAGCAAGATGTAATTTCAGCGTCTGCAAACCTGCGGCTCACCCTGGAAACGGGGTGGGCCGTTGTCGTTTTTGGCGCTTGTATGTCCCTGTGTTTCGCACAAACCACAGAAAATTGAGTGACCTGTGAGTCATAAAGCGCATCTTCACTGTATCGTGTGAAAAGGATAGGTCGTCGCCAGGTCTCTGCGAGGGCCTGCCGCCAAGGTATAAAGGCGGTTTTCGGCGAGTTTTTTGCGGGGTTATCCCCATTATTGTCAGCGCCCGGCGACGTGTTTCGCGGGGTGTTCTCCAGCTATTTAGTATTGGGAAGCCACAATGATTGGCATAAAAAGCATCGCCAGTTACGTGCCGGCAGACGGGATCGATAACTACGCCCAGGGTGCCAAGTTCGCCAAGGATGAAGAATTCATCATTGGCAAGATCGGTTCGGCGTTCCTGCCGCGCAAGGATGCCGCGCAGGAAACCTCCGATCTGTGTGTCGAGGCGGTCAACGCCTTGTTTGCCAACAACCCCGATTTGAAGCGCGAATCCATCGATGTGCTGATCGTCGTCACCCAGAACGGCGACGAAGAGGGCTTGCCTCACACCGCTGCCATCGTCCAGGACAAGTTGGGCCTGCCGACGAGCGTGGCGGCCTTTGATATTTCCCTGGGCTGCTCGGGCTACGTCTACGGCATCTACGCGATAAAGGGCTTCATGGAAGCCACCGGCCTGAAAAACGGCCTGCTGGTCACTGCTGACCCGTACTCGAAGATCGTCGACCCGGAAGACCGCAACACCACTATGTTGTTTGGCGATGCCGCTACCGCCACCTGGATGGGCGAGGACGCGCCCTGGCAGTTGGGCAAGGCCAAGTTCGGCACTGACGGTTCCGGTGCGCCGCACTTGAAGGTCAGCGACGGCGTGTTCTTCATGAACGGCCGTCAGGTGTTCAACTTCGCCTTGCTCAAAGTGCCGGCGCATTTGCACGAGCTGCTCCACGAGTCGAACCTTGCGGCGGACGAGATTGATGCGTTCTGCATCCACCAGGGCAGTGCGGCGATTGTCGACGCTGTGGCGCGGCGTTTTGAAGATGCTCCGGTAGATAAATTCATCAAGGACATGGTCGAGACCGGCAACACCGTGTCATCGAGCATTCCGCTGCTGCTGGAAAAGCACATGCTCGACTCCACCTGGAAGCGCGTCGCCATCAGTGGTTTTGGCGTAGGCCTGTCCTGGGGTTCGGCGATTTTGCACCGCCCTTGATGCTTTAAAGGCGCTGCACAAAAAAACGCCCATGATCGAAAGATCATGGGCGTTTTTTATTTGGCGCCAGAAACCCAGCAATTGCTGGGGTTTAGGCTATCGTAAATGCTTGAATTACAAGGGGTGGCACGGTGCTAGTAAAAAAAATCAAAAAAGTCCTCAAGCAACCTGCATTCACGACGATAACTATTACGAAGGTTCTCTAGGCCACACCCGGCGGTTGCCAGGGCCGGAAGCCGCAGTAAACAACCCACGAGGATTTCGTCATGGCATTAACAGTAAACACCAACCTTGCTTCGTTGAACGTTCAGAACAACCTGAACAAGGCTTCCAGCGCCCTGCAAACTTCCATGCAGCGCCTGTCCTCCGGCCTGCGTATCAACAGCGCCAAAGACGATGCGGCCGGCCTGCAAATCTCCAACCGTCTGACCAGCCAAATCAACGGCCTGGGCGTTGCGATCAAAAACGCCAACGACGGCAGCTCGATTGCTCAGACCGCTGAAGGCGCAATGCAGCAGTCCACCAACATCCTGCAAAGCATGCGTACCCTGGCTCTGCAATCCGCCAACGGCTCGCCAAGCGCTGAAGACCGTAAGTCGAACCAGGCTCAATACGCAGCGCTGACTGCTGAATTGACCCGTATTGCTACCACCACCACCTTCGGTGGCAAGAACCTGCTGGACGGTTCTTTCGGTACTACTTCGTTCCAGGTCGGCGCTAACGCCAACCAGACTATCGACATGACCATCGGCAACGTTGCAGCCAACAACATTGGTTCGCAGCAGCTGAAAACCCAAGCCCTGACTCCAAGCGCAACCGGTATTGCTGGTGGTGCTGTCACCGTTACCGGTAGCGGCCAGGCCACTACAGTAACGCTGGCTGCCGGTGCTTCGGCCAAAGCTATTGCCGCTCAAATGAACGGCGCCGTCGGTGGCCTGGCTGCTACTGCCAGCACTGAAGCTCAGTTCACTGTGAACTCCGCTACCATTGCTGCCGCTACTCCTGCCAACGCCAACTTCACCCTGCAAGTCGGTAGCGGCACTGCGGTCCAGTTCACTGGCGTGACCAGCACTGCTGACCTGGCTGACCAACTGAAGTCCAACGCTGCCAAACTGGGCATCAGCGTTAACTACGATTCGTCCACCAACGCCCTGTCGGTTAAGTCCGACACCGGTGAGAACCTGACCTTCAACGCTGGCGATGCTGGTGCTGCTGGTATCTCGGTTGCTACCAAAGATGGTACCGGCGCCTTCGGCACTGCTGCTGCTCTGACCGCTGGCGCACTCGTGGCTACCGGTGCTGTTTCGCTGAACTCCAGCAGCAGCTACTCGCTGAGCGGCGCTGGTGTTGCTGGTGTGTTCGCAGCCGGTGCTGCAACCGCTGCCAACTCCACCAAAACCACCGTCAACAACACCGACATCACCACTGCTTCCAACGCACAGAACTCGATCGACGTGATCACTCAGGCGATCTCGGACATCGACTCCCAGCGCGCTGGCCTCGGTGCTGTACAAAACCGTTTCGACAACACCGTTGCCAACCTGCAGAGCATCTCGGACAACTCCACGGCCGCTCGCGGTCAGATCCAGGACGTTGACTACGCTGCTGAAACTGCTCAGTTGACCAAGCAACAAACCCTGCAACAGGCTTCTACTGCGATCCTGTCCCAGGCCAACCAACTGCCTTCCGCTGTACTGAAGCTGCTTCAGTAATAGCCATCGGTAGATAAATGACGGAAGGGCGCGTTTACGTGCCCTTTTGTCTTTTGCGTGATGAGGAGATTGGACATGGACATGAGCGTCAAGTTGAACCTGTCTTATCCTGCTGCCCCAGCGCCACAGAGTGCACCTGCTCCTGTGACTGCCGACCCGCAGACCCCCAAGGTTGATGCAGCGGCTGCAGCGGTAAAACCCAAGCAGGAAGTAAAACCGGACGAGCTGGAAAAGGCCGTCAAGGATATTCGCGAATTCGTCCAGGCTGCCCAGCGCAAACTGGATTTTTCCATTGATGACTCCACCCATCAGGTGGTGGTCAAAGTCATTGCGACCGAAAGCGGCGAAGTCATTCGCCAGATCCCTTCGGAAACTGCATTGAAACTCGCACAAAGCCTTCACGACGCCAGTAGCTTGTTGTTTGACGCCAAAGTCTGAGCTGGCATGAATTTTGTTGCTGTAGCTGCTTGAGGCGCCGTCCGTCAAGAAAGCGCCAGCCCCGTATCAGGAGAAACATCATGGGTGATATATCCGTCAGCGGCCCGGTCACGGGCATTGACACCCAGTCTATCGTTACGGCCTTGGTGAACGCTGAGCAGGCGCCCAAGCAGTCGCAGATCAACAAGCAAACGCAGACGCAGACCGCTCAGTTGTCCTCGATTGGCAAGATTCAGGCGGCACTCGACGCGTTTCGCGGCGCCATGGACAACATGGCCAAGGACGCCAGTATCGGTGGCCTGACGGCGGCGACCTCGGATACCACCGTGTCCAGTGTCACCTTGGGTGCGGGTGCTTCTGCCGGTAGCTACCAGTTGGTGGTCACTCAATTGGCAACTGCCTCGAAGATTGCTACCAAGACGTTCGCGGGAGGGACGAGTAGCGTCGTCAATAAAGGCTCTACCGCAACGACCCTGGAGATTTCCCAGTCAGGCCAGAGCTATGGTGTCAGCGTTGCGCCGGGCGCGACGTTGCAGCAAGTGCGTGACTCGATCAACTCGCAATACAGCAGCGCAGGCCTGAGTGCCAACATCCTGACTGACTCCACCGGTTCGCGCCTGGTCGTGACGTCGTCCAATACGGGTGCCGGTACGGACATTACCCTTGGCGGTAATACCGGCCTGGAAACCGGCACTACGGTCGTCAACGGCCCACCGGTAAATGCGAAATACACCATTGACGGTACCGCACAGGAATCCAAGAGCAATACCCTGACTGACGCGATCAGTGGCGTGAGTATCAAGTTGACTGCCGTGTCGCCTTTGCCTACGGGGCAGACAGGAGACGCCAATCGGACAGCCTCGACCATCAGCGTCACGCGTAGCACCGACACCCTCAAGAGTTCGGTAAAGGGTTTTGTTGACACCTACAACGCCTTGATCACCGCGATGAACACTGAGACCGCCGTCACCACCAATGCGGATGGTTCCACTACGGCTGCTGCCCTGACGGGCGATTCCACCATGCGCGGCCTGCAGACCGCTTTGCGGACTCAACTGAACGCCTTGGCGGGTTCTGGCACGTTGAAGTCCCTGGCCCAATTTGGTGTGAACACTGACCAGACAACCGGCAAGCTGAGCATTGACGACAAGCTGTTCAATGCGGCCATCTTGACCAATCCCACCGATATCGGCGGCATTTTCAACGGTGACAATGGCCTGCTGGCGCGTATGAAAACCGCGACCGACAGCTATGCGATAACCAACACCGGGGTCCTGGCCACGCGTTCTTCGACACTGTCGGCGAACCTCAAGGACCTGCAAAACCAGCAGGACACCCTGACCGCGCGCATGGCTGCCCTGAAGACGAGCCTGACCGCCAAGTACACCACGATGAACAGCCTGGTGGCGCAGCTCACCGCTCAACGTTCCAGCGTAATGACCACGCTCGATGCGCTGAACAATCCCAAGACCACTTGATCCTCGATGAGGTCGCCCGGTGCCGCGAATGCATCATCGGGCGCGACCTTCAGCAGACCGCCGGCTTAAAGTTTTTTGCAACGCCGTCGACATAATAGTCAGAGCCCATTCTTTTTAGCTGTTGCCTGTCACGAGGTAGAAACATGAATCCCATGAGAGCCCTTCGCCAATACCAGAAGGTCAATTCCCATGCCCAGGTCTCCGAGGCCAGCCCGCACCGTCTGGTTCAAATGCTGATGGAAGGCGCGCTGGATCGCATGGCCCAGGCCAAGGGCGCCATGGCTCGTGGTGATATCGCGCAAAAGGGCCTGTTGCTGGGCAAGGCGATTGATATCTTGATTGGTTTGCGTGACGGCCTGAATCCGGAAAAAACCGATGATCCGGCCGCCTTGCAGCAATTGGATAACCTGTACGCCTACATGACCACGCGTTTGCTCGAAGCCAATACCAAGAGCGATGTCGCGATGATCGACGAAGTAGCCGGCCTGATGATCACGCTCAAGGAAGGCTGGGACGGTATTGCAACACTGTAGGCCTGCTGGCCTGAGGAAGATGTTATGAGTCACGCCCTGCAACGGATTGACGAGACCCGCGAAGCCTTGATGGACGCATTGGCCGCGCGTAACTGGGACGCTATTGGCGAACTGGACCTGGGGTGTCGTGCAGTGATCGATGAGGCGCTGAACAATGCGCCGGTGGACGAGGATGCCCTGCGGGAAAAACTGGAGAGTTTGCTGGCGGTGTATCAGCAGTTGCTTGAGGTGACAACCGGGGAGCGTCAGGCGATTTTCGAAGAGATGTCGCAGATCAACCGAGCGGAAAGTGCGTCAAAGGTTTACCATCTGTTCGGCTGAAGGCTCAGTTAATCCGAACAAAGCGCGTCATTAATTTGACCGTGCACATATTTTTGACTTAACTAGTGCTATTTTCAGACGTCAGAAAGCTGTAGCGCAGAAAATGCCTACAGCTATCTAGATTGCCCCAACTCGAGGGCATTAGAGTTTTACTAGGGAAGTTGCTATTGCATGTGGCGTGAAACCAAAATTCTGCTGATCGATGACGATAGCGTTCGGCGCCGCGATCTGGCGGTGATCCTGAATTTTCTTGGCGAAGAAAATCTTCCCTGCGCCAGCCACGACTGGCAGCAGGCGGTCAGCTCTTTGTCGTCGAGCCGTGAAGTCATTTGTGTGCTGATCGGGACGGTAAACGCTCCTGGTGCAGTTCCGGGCTTGTTAAAGACACTGTCAACCTGGGATGAGTTCCTTCCGGTGTTGCTAATGGGCGATATTTCTTCTGTCGACCTTCCGGAAGACCAGCGCCGCCGCGTCCTTTCCACCCTCGAAATGCCCCCCAGCTACAGCAAATTGCTCGACTCCCTGCACCGTGCCCAGGTCTACCGCGAGATGTACGACCAGGCCCGCGAGCGCGGCCGTCACCGCGAACCCAACCTGTTCCGCAGCCTCGTCGGCACCAGCCGTGCGATCCAGCACGTGCGCCAGATGATGCAGCAAGTGGCCGACACCGACGCCAGCGTGCTGATCCTCGGCGAGTCCGGCACGGGCAAGGAAGTGGTCGCGCGCAACCTGCATTACCACTCCAAGCGCCGCGACGGGCCCTTTGTGCCGGTCAACTGCGGGGCTATCCCGGCAGAGCTGCTCGAAAGCGAACTGTTCGGCCACGAGAAGGGCGCCTTTACCGGTGCTATCACCAGCCGTGCCGGGCGTTTTGAGCTGGCCAACGGCGGCACCCTGTTCCTCGACGAAATCGGCGACATGCCGCTGCCGATGCAGGTCAAGCTGCTGCGGGTGCTGCAAGAGCGCACCTTTGAGCGCGTGGGCAGCAACAAGACCCAAAGCGTTGACGTGCGCATCATTGCCGCCACCCACAAAAACCTCGAAAGCATGATTGAGGTCGGCAGCTTCCGCGAAGACCTGTACTACCGCCTCAACGTATTCCCGATCGAGATGGCGCCCCTGCGCGAGCGCGTCGAAGACATCCCGCTACTGATGAACGAACTGATCTCGCGCATGGAACACGAAAAACGCGGTTCGATTCGCTTCAACTCGGCGGCGATCATGTCCCTGTGCCGCCACGGCTGGCCGGGCAACGTCCGCGAGCTGGCCAACCTGGTGGAGCGCATGGCGATCATGCACCCGTACGGGGTGATCGGCGTGGTCGAACTGCCGAAGAAATTCCGCTACGTCGACGACGAAGACGAGCAACTGGTGGACAGCCTGCGCAGCGACCTGGAAGAGCGCGTGGCCATCAACGGCCACACGCCAGACTTCGGTTCCACCGCCATGCTGCCGCCGGAAGGCCTGGACTTGAAGGACTACCTCGGTAGCCTCGAACAAGGCCTGATCCAGCAGGCCCTCGACGACGCCAACGGCATCGTTGCCCGTGCCGCCGAACGTCTGCGCATCCGCCGCACCACCCTGGTGGAGAAGATGCGCAAGTACGGCATGAGCCGTCGTGAAGGTGATGAACAGGCGGATGATTGACGCCTGTTTTTCAAACCGCTGATTAATCAGCGGTTTTTTTTAGGCACGGGTATTGCTACAGCACTCGCAACGTTCCGTTTAACTGACGGTCAGCCAGCGAGAGAGCATGATGCCCCACGCCGCCCAACTATCTTCGGTCCCTGACACTCAGGGGCCTGCCCCCTCCGTAGAGCAAATCAGCCGCCTCGGGCTTGAGCAGGCATTTTCCCTGTTCAACCAGATGTCGAGCCAGTTGACTGACTCCTACAGCCTGTTGGAAGCCCGGGTATCCGAGCTCAAAGGCGAGTTGGCGGTGGTCAGTGCCCAGCGCATGGAAGAGCTGGCCGAGAAAGAGCGCCTGGCCAACCGTCTGCAAAACCTCCTCGACTTGTTGCCCGGTGGCGTGATCGTCATCGATGACCAGGGCCGCGTGCGCGAAGCCAACCCGGCAGCCTGCGACATGCTTGGCCTGCCGCTGGAAGGCGAGCTGTGGCGCGAGGTCATCACCCGCTGCTTTGCGCCGCGAGAAGACGACGGCCACGAAATCTCCCTCAAGGACGGGCGTCGCCTGTCCATCGCCACTCGATCGCTGGATGCCGAGCCCGGCCAGTTGGTGTTGCTCAACGACCTGACCGAAACCCGTCATCTGCAAGACCAGTTGGCACGCCATGAGCGCTTGTCATCGCTGGGGCGGATGGTCGCTTCTCTGGCGCATCAGATTCGTACGCCGTTGTCTGCCGCGCTGATTTACGCCAGTCATTTGACTGATGAAACATTACCGACGGCCACTCACCAGCGTTTTGCCGGTCGCCTCAAGGAGCGCCTGCATGAGCTGGAGCATCAAGTGCGCGACATGCTGGTGTTCGCCCGCGGTGAATTGCCGTTGACCGACCGCGTCACACCGGCCGCGTTGATGCAGTCCCTGCAAGCCGCTGCCGCCACGCATATCCAGGAGGCGTCAGTCCGTTGGCAGTGCGACAGCCATCACGGCGAGCTGCTATGCAACCGCGACACTCTGGTGGGCGCGCTGCTGAACCTGATCGAAAACGCGACCCAGGCCAGTGGCCCCGGGGCGCGGCTCAAAGTGCACCTGTACAGCCGCGGCGACACCCTGCGCCTGAGCATCAGCGACAGCGGCAGCGGGATTGACCCGGTGGTGCTGCAACGCCTCGGCGAGCCTTTTTTTACCACCAAAACCAACGGTACCGGGCTGGGCCTGACCGTGGTCAAGGCAGTCGCCCGTGCGCATCAGGGAGAATTGCAGCTGCATTCCCGGTTGGGTCGCGGCACGTGCGCGTTGATCACGCTGCCGCTGTTTTCATGCGCCGTCAGCGCGGAGTAAAAGGTCATGGCTATCAAGGTTTTATTGGTTGAAGACGATCGCGCCCTGCGTGAAGCATTGGCTGATACGCTGCTGCTGGCGGGCCATGACTACCGGGCGGTCGGTTCGGCCGAAGAAGCCTTGGAAGCGGTGGAGCAGGAGTCCTTCAGCCTGGTGGTCAGTGACGTGAACATGCCGGGCATGGACGGCCACCAATTGCTCGGCCTGTTGCGCGCGCGCCAGCCGCAATTGCCGGTGCTGCTGATGACCGCCCACGGTGCCGTGGAGCGCGCCGTCGACGCCATGCGCCAGGGCGCTGCGGATTACCTGGTCAAACCCTTCGAACCCAAGGCCTTGATCGAACTGGTCGCCCGCCATGCCCTTGGCGCCCTGGGCGCCGCCGATGGCGAAGGCCCGATTGCCTTCGAGCCGGCCAGTGCGCAACTGCTGGAGCTGGCCGCCCGTGTGGCCCGCAGCGATTCCACCGTATTGATTTCCGGCGAGTCCGGCACCGGCAAGGAAGTACTGGCGCGCTACATCCACCAGCAATCCCATCGCGCCAGCCAGCCGTTCATTGCGATCAACTGCGCGGCGATCCCCGACAACATGCTCGAAGCCACCTTGTTCGGCCATGAAAAAGGCTCGTTCACCGGCGCTATCGCGGCGCAAGCCGGTAAGTTTGAACAGGCCGACGGCGGCACCATCCTGCTCGACGAAATCTCCGAAATGCCCCTGGGCCTGCAAGCCAAACTACTGCGGGTGTTGCAGGAACGCGAAGTGGAGCGGGTGGGCGCGCGCAAGCCGATCCAACTGGATATTCGCGTGGTCGCCACCACCAACCGCGACCTGGCGGGCGAAGTGGCGGCGGGGCGCTTCCGTGAAGATCTGTTCTACCGGCTCTCGGTGTTCCCGCTGGCCTGGCGCCCGTTGCGCGAGCGCCCGGCAGACATCATCCCGCTGGCCGAGCGCCTGCTGGGCAAGCACGTCAATAAAATGAAGCATGCCCAGGCGCGCCTGTCGGCCGATGCCCAGGCCTGCCTGATCAGCTACCCATGGCCCGGCAACGTGCGGGAACTGGACAATGCGATCCAGCGTGCGTTGATTTTGCAGCAGGGCGGTTTGATCCAGCCCCAGGACTTCTGCCTGGCCATGGGCACCGGCAGCGCGCCGCTGCCGAGCCTGGCGGCCGCGCCGCAAGTTGAAGTCGCGGCCGCCGAGTCGGCCGGTGCCTTGGGCGACGACCTGCGCCGCCGCGAATTCCAGATGATCATCGACACCCTGCGCGCCGAGCGCGGCCGCCGCAAAGAGGCCGCCGAGCGCCTGGGCATCAGCCCGCGCACCTTGCGCTACAAGCTGGCGCAGATGCGTGATGCCGGGATGGACGTGGAAGCCTACCTCTACGCCACATGAAAATTCTCGAAGCCGACAGGGTTAGTCGCCTTTTCTTACGAATTGCCACGGAGCTGGCACCCTTGTTGCTACCACCCCTGTAATCGCTGTGTAGTGTCAAAAAATTGCGGGTCGTCGGAGAGGAAGTTCATGAGCCAAGGTGTTGAGTTCAATCGGTTGATGTTGGATATGCGGTCCATGCAAATGGATGCCATGGCTCAACCGAAATCCGCCGCGCAAGCCGTGCCGGAATTGGGCCAGAGCAGCTTTGCCGACATGCTCGGCCAGGCCATCAACAAAGTCAGCGATACCCAACAGGCCTCCAATCAGTTGGCGACCGCCTTCGAGATCGGCAAAAGCGGCGTGGACCTCACCGACGTGATGGTCGCCTCGCAAAAAGCCAGCGTTTCATTCCAGGCCTTGACCCAGGTACGCAACAAGCTGGTTCAAGCCTATCAAGACATCATGCAGATGCCGGTTTAAGGACGATTTGAGTCATGGCAGAAGCAGTCGTGGATAACGCACCCGCCAAGGCAGACGGCAAGCCGCCGCTCTTCGGGCTGTCGTTCCTGGAAAACCTCTCCGAGATGACCATGCTGCGTCAGGTGGGCCTGATGGTCGGCCTGGCTGCCAGCGTGGCGATTGGTTTTGCCGTGGTGCTGTGGTCCCAGCAACCGGATTACCGCCCGCTGTACGGCAGCCTGGCGGGCATGGACTCCAAACAGATCATGGAAACCCTGGCGGCGGCAGACATTGCCTACACCGTCGAACCGAATTCCGGCGCCCTGTTGGTCAAGGCTGACGATGTGGCCCGTGCACGGATGAAACTGGCTGCGGCCGGTGTGACCCCCTCCGACGCCAATATCGGCTTTGAAATCCTCGACAAGGACCAGGGCCTGGGCACCAGCCAGTTCATGGAAGCCACCCGCTACCGTCGTGGCCTGGAAGGCGAACTGGCGCGCACCATCTCCGCGTTGAACAACGTCAAGGGTGCCCGTGTGCACCTGGCGATTCCGAAAAGCTCGGTGTTTGTGCGCGATGAGCGCAAGCCCAGCGCCTCGGTACTGGTAGAACTGTTTTCCGGCCGCTCCCTGGAGCCTGGCCAGGTGCTGGCGATCATCAACCTGGTGGCCACCAGCGTTCCCGAATTGAGCAAGTCGCAAATCACCGTGGTCGACCAGAAGGGCAACCTGCTGTCGGACCTCGCGGAAAACTCCTCGCTGACCATGGCCGGCAAGCAGTTCGACTACAGCCGTCGCATGGAAAGCATGCTGACCCAGCGCGTGCACAACATCCTGCAACCGGTGTTGGGCAACGATCGCTACAAGGCTGAAGTGTCGGCCGACGTGGATTTCAGCGCGGTCGAATCGACCTCCGAGCAGTTCAACCCGGACCAGCCGGCCCTGCGCAGCGAGCAGTCGACCAGCGAACAACGTACTGCCAGCAATGGCCCGCAAGGTGTCCCGGGTGCCCTGAGCAACCAGCCACCGGCCCCGGCCTCGGCGCCACAAACCACCGGTGGCGCAGCCGCCTCGGCCGGCGCGATTGCAGCAGGTCAGCCGCTGCTTGACGCCAACGGCCAGCAGATCATGGACCCGGCCACCGGCCAGCCAATGCTCGCGCCATACCCGGCCGACAAGCGCAACCAGTCCACCAAGAACTTCGAGCTTGACCGCTCCATCAGCCACACCAAGCAGCAACAGGGCCGGATCAATCGCCTGTCGGTGTCGGTCGTGGTCGATGACCAGGTCAAGATCAACGCTGCAGACGGCGCCGTCACCCGTGCCCCGTGGAGCGCCGATGAATTGACGCGCTTCACTCGCCTGGTGCAGGACGCGGTGGGCTTCGATGCCAGCCGTGGCGACAGCGTCAGCGTGATCAACATGCCGTTCTCCGCCGAGCGTGGCGAAGTCATCGCCGAGGCTGCGTTCTATACTCAGCCGTGGTTCTGGGACATCGTCAAGCAAGTGCTGGGTGTGCTGTTTATCCTGGTGCTGGTGTTCGGCGTGCTGCGTCCGGTGCTCAACAACATCACCGGTCACGGTAAAAAACAACTGGCCCTGGCCGGTGGCGACGTCGAGTTGGGTGGCATGGGCGGCCTGGATGGCGAACTGGCCAACGACCGCGTGAGCCTCGGTGGCCCGCAAAGCATTCTGTTGCCCAGCCCGAGCGAGGGTTATGACGCTCAGTTGAACGCAATCAAGAGCCTGGTGGCCGAAGACCCGGGTCGTGTGGCCCAGGTCGTGAAAGAGTGGATTAACGCAGATGAGTGATGCTCGAGTCGCTGTAGCCAAACTCTCCCGGGTCGACAAAGCCGCCGTGCTGTTGCTGTCCCTTGGGGAAACCGACGCCGCCCAAGTGCTGCGCCACATGGGCCCCAAAGAGGTTCAGCGCGTGGGCGTGGCCATGGCGCAAATGCGCAATGTGCACCGTGAGCAAGTCGAGCAGGTGATGAGCGAGTTCGTCGAGATCGTCGGCGACCAGACCAGCCTGGGCGTCGGCTCCGACAGCTACATCCGCAAGATGCTCACCTCGGCCCTGGGCGAAGACAAGGCCAACGGCCTGATCGACCGCATCCTGCTGGGTGGCAATACCAGTGGCCTCGACAGCCTCAAATGGATGGAGCCGCGCGCCGTAGCCGACGTGATCCGCTACGAACACCCGCAGATCCAGGCGATCGTGGTGGCGTATCTCGACCCCGACCAGGCCGGTGAAGTGCTCGGCCATTTCGACCACAAGGTGCGCCTGGATATCATCCTGCGCGTCTCGTCGCTGAACACCGTGCAGCCGGCGGCCCTGAAAGAATTGAACACGATTCTCGAGAAGCAGTTCTCGGGCAATTCCAATGCTTCGCGTACCACCCTGGGTGGCATCAAGCGTGCGGCCGACATCATGAACTTCCTCGACAGCTCGGTGGAAGGCCAGTTGATGGACTCGATCCGCGAGATCGACGACACCCTGTCGGGGCAGATCGAAGACCTCATGTTCGTGTTCAACAACCTCTCCGATGTCGACGACCGTGGCATCCAGGCGTTGCTGCGCGAAGTGTCCTCCGACGTGCTGGTACTGGCCCTCAAAGGCTCGGATGAAGGCGTCAAGGAAAAGATCTTCAAGAACATGTCCAAGCGGGCTTCCGAACTGTTGCGCGACGACCTCGAGGCCAAGGGCCCGGTGCGCGTCAGCGACGTGGAAACTGCGCAGAAAGAGATCCTCACCATTGCCCGCCGTATGGCCGAAGCCGGAGAAATCGTTCTCGGTGGGAAGGGCGGCGAAGAAATGATTTAAGGCGCCGCGCATGTCGAACAAAGATGAGACGCCCAGCGATCTGATTCGCGCACGGGACGTCGGAGGGTTCGACGTCTGGTCGCTGCCCAGTTTCGACCCGCATCGCCCGGAGCCCGAGCCCGAACCGGTAGAGGAAACCCCTGCCGAGATGGAAGAAGTGCCGCTGGAAGAAGTCCAGCCACTGACCCTGGAAGAGCTCGAAAGCATTCGCCAGGAAGCCTACAACGAAGGCTTTTCCACTGGCGAGAAAGACGGTTTTCGCAGCACCACGCTCAAGGTCCGCCAGGAAGCCGAGGCGGCGCTGAGCGTCAAGCTCGCCAGCCTGGAAACCCTGATGGGCAGCCTGTTCGAGCCTATCGCCGAGCAGGACTCACAAATCGAAAAAGCCATGGTCGGCCTGGTGGAGCACATCACCCGCCAGGTGATTCAGCGCGAGCTGGCCCTGGACTCCACGCAAATCGAAAGCGTGATGCGCGAAGCCCTCAAGCTGCTGCCCCTGGGCGTCGGCAATGTGCGGCTGTACATCAACCCGCAGGATTTTGAACAAGTCAAAGCCCTGCGCGAGCGCCATGAAGAAACCTGGCGCATCGTCGAAGACGTCGCGCTGCTGCCCGGTGGTTGCCGGGTGGAGACCGAACACAGCCGCATCGACGCCACGGTAGAGACGCGTATCAGCCAGATCATGGCCAAGCTGTTTGACCAGTTGCACGAGCAGGCGCTGCACCCTGCAGAGCCGGACTTGAGCGTCGAGCTGGACACCCCCGATGCGCCTTGATCGCACCAGCTTCGCCAAGCGCCTGGGTGGCTATGCCGAAGCCACCGAGTTGCCGGGCCAGCCGATCCTGGAGGGCCGCCTGCTGCGCATGGTCGGCCTGACCCTGGAAGCCGAAGGCTTGCGCGCCGCCATGGGCAGCCGCTGCATGGTGATCAACGACGACAGCTACCACCCGGTGCAGGTCGAAGCCGAAGTGATGGGCTTCTCTGGCAGCAAAGTATTCCTGATGCCCGTCGGCAGCGTTGCCGGCATTGCCCCCGGCGCCCGCGTGGTGCCACTGGCCGACACCGGCCGCCTGCCCATGGGCATGAGCATGCTCGGCCGCGTGCTCGATGGCGCCGGCCGCGCCCTCGACGGCAAGGGCGGGATGAAGGCCGAAGACTGGGTGCCCATGGACGGCCCCACCATCAACCCGCTCAAGCGCAACCCCATCAGCGTGCCGCTGGACGTGGGCATTCGCAGTATCAACGGTTTATTGACGGTGGGCCGCGGCCAGCGCCTGGGCCTATTCGCCGGTACCGGCGTCGGTAAGTCGGTGCTGCTGGGCATGATGACGCGCTTCACCGAGGCCGACATCATCGTGGTCGGGCTGATCGGCGAGCGGGGCCGCGAGGTGAAGGAATTCATCGAGCACAGCCTTGGTGAAGAAGGCCTCAAGCGTTCGGTCGTGGTCGCTTCACCGGCGGATGACGCGCCGCTGATGCGCCTGCGGGCCGCGATGTATTGCACGCGCATCGCCGAATATTTTCGCGACAAGGGCAAGAACGTCCTGTTGCTGATGGACTCCCTGACCCGTTTCGCCCAGGCCCAGCGGGAAATTGCCCTGGCCATCGGCGAGCCGCCGGCCACCAAGGGCTATCCGCCGTCGGTGTTTGCCAAGCTGCCCAAGCTGGTGGAGCGCGCCGGTAATGCCGAGGCCGGTGGGGGTTCGATCACCGCGTTCTACACCGTGCTTTCCGAAGGCGATGACCAGCAGGACCCGATTGCCGACTCGGCGCGGGGCGTGCTCGACGGGCACATCGTGCTGTCCCGGCGGTTGGCCGAGGAAGGGCACTACCCGGCCATCGACATCGAAGCTTCCATCAGCCGGGTGATGCCGTCGGTGGTCACGCCTGAGCACATGATGCGGGCGCAGCAGTTCAAGCAACTGTGGTCGCGCTATCAACAGAGCCGCGACCTGATCAGCGTCGGCGCCTACGTGGCCGGCGGTGATCGCGAGACCGACCTGGCGATTGCCCTGCAACCGCAACTGGTGACCTACCTGCGCCAGGGCCTCAACGACAAGATCGGCATGGGTGAAAGCGAGGCGTACCTGGGCACCATCTTCGCACCGGCGCCAGGCGGATAAGCCATGGCCAATACCCGCGCCGCACGCCTTGCCCCGGTGGTGGACATGGCTGAAAAAGCTGAAAAAACCGCCGTCCAGCGCTTGGGTTACTTCCAGGGTCAGGTTCGCCTGGCAGAAAGCAAACTGGGTGACCTGGAGCGTTTTCGCGGCGAGTATCAGCAACAGTGGATCGACCGTGGCAGCAAGGGCGTCTCCGGGCAGTGGCTGATGGGTTACCAGGGCTTTCTCAACCAGCTTGAGACCGCCGTTGGCCAGCAGCGCCAAAGCCTGGCCTGGCACCAGGCCAACGTCGACAAGGCCCGCGACAGTTGGCAACAGGCCTACGCCCGGGTCGAAGGCCTGCGCAAACTGGTGCAGCGCTACATCGACGAAGCCCGTGCGCTGGAAGACAGGCGCGAGCAGAAGTTGCTCGATGAGCTGTCCCAGCGCTTGCCGCGTCAGAGCCCGTATTGACGTTGCGAGTTGCCCACTGCCCCATCACCTGCTAAACCTTGTTGCACATTGCCAATGACAAGGAAGCAGTCGTATGTCAGTCAAATCTGAAGTATCCCTGGATGGGAAAAAAGCGACGATCACTATCAAGGGGCGATTCGACTTCGGTAGTCACCAGGATTTTCGTGAAGCTTACGAGAAGTTCTACAAGGTGCCCGAGATCTATGTGGTGGACTTGAAGGAAACCACCTACATGGACAGCTCGGCCCTGGGCATGCTCCTGCTATTGCGTGACCACGCCGGTGGCGACAATGCCGAGGTTCAGGTGATCAACAGCAACTCCGATGTGCGCAAGATCCTCGCCATCTCCAACTTCGACAAATTGTTCGACCTCACTTGAGCGTCCTGGCCCCGGTGCTCGAAGCGCTGACGGTATTGATCGCCGAAGACAGCGCCGCCGACCTGCTGTTGCTGTCGACCATCGTGCGCCGCCAGGGCCACCAGGTGATCACTGCCAGCAACGGCGAAGAAGCGGTGCAAGTGTTCACCCGCGAGCGGCCGCAGTTGGTATTGATGGACGCGCTGATGCCGGTAATGGACGGCTTTGAGGCAGCCCGGCAGATCAAACAGCTGGCGGGGGAGGCGCTGGTGCCGATCATCTTTCTCACCTCCCTGCGCGAGAGCGAAGCCCTGGCCCAATGCCTGGATGCCGGCGGTGACGACTTCCTGGCCAAACCCTATAACCAGGTGATCCTCGCGGCGAAGATCAACGCCATGGACCGCCTGCGCCGGCTGCAGGCCACGGTGTTGCAGCAGCGCGACCTGATCGCCCGGCACCACGACTACCTGCTGCAGGAGCAACGGGTGGCCAAGGCGGTGTTCGACAAGGTCGCGCATTCTGGCTGCATCAATGCCGCGCCAAATATTCGCTACGTGCAATCGCCCTACGCGCTGTTCAACGGCGACCTGCTGTTGGCGGCCTACACGCCGTCGGGTGATATGCATGTGCTGCTGGGGGATTTTACCGGCCATGGTTTGCCGGCGGCCGTCGGCGCGATGCCGCTGGCCGAAGTGTTCTACGGCATGACCGCCAAGGGCTACGGCCTGGCGCAGACGTTGCGGGAGATGAACGCCAAGCTCAAGCGCATCCTGCCGGTGGACATGTTCTGTTGCGCCACCTTGCTGTGCCTCAGTGCCCAGCGGCGGGCGGTGGAGGTGTGGAACGGCGGCATGCCCGAAGGCTATGTGCATGAAATCGCCACCGGCAAGCGCACGCCGCTGGTGTCGCGGCATCTGCCGTTGGGCGTGCTGGCGGCCGAGGCGTTTGATGATCGCACTGAAGTCTGGCCGATGGCGTTGGGCGACCGGGTGTTTCTGCTGTCGGATGGCGTACTGGATACTGCTGACGCCCACGAGCAACTGTTTGGTGCTGAGCGTTTGCAGCAGGTGTTTGCGGCCAACCGCGAGCCGGATCGGTTGTTCGAGGAGATCGAGCAGGCCCTGGCGGGTTTTCGCGGCGAGGTGCGCGATGACATCAGCATGGTGGAGATCAGCCTGCAGGCGGGCGAGGTGTTGCGTTCGCCGTCGGTGGTGTATTCCGACAGCGGCCAGTCGTCGCCGCTGGATTGGTCGGTCAGCTTTGAGTTTCGTGCCGAGACGCTCAAGTCCTACAACCCTTTGCCGTATTTGCTGCAACTGCTGTTGGAGATTCATGGGCTGCGCGAGCAAAGCGGGGCGTTGTACAGCGTGATGGCGGAGTTGTATTCCAATGCCCTGGAGCATGGCGTATTGGGGCTGGATTCGCGGCTCAAACGTGATGCCCTGGGGTTTGCTGCCTATTACCGTGAGCGCAATGAGCGGCTGGCGCAGTTGAACAGCGGGTATGTGCGGGTGCATTTGAATGTGGTGCCGACCGGGGAGGGTGGTTGTCTGACCTTGCGGATCGAGGACAGTGGGCTGGGGTTTGACGTGGAGAAGGAGTTGGCCCGGCCGCTGGATGTTGACCGTCTGTCTGGTCGGGGGTTGAGCCTGGTGCGGCAGTTGAGCAGCGAGGTAGGCTGGTCTGACGGAGGGCGGTGTGTGTGCGTGGAGTTTTCATGGAAGGCTCTGGCATAATCCGCCGATTCTTGATCAAGGAGCGAACAAGTGGCAGAGATTCATCTGGACCCCGATGTGCTGACTGGCTTGCAGGAGGTCATGGAGGGCGAGTATCCGAAGCTGCTCGACACTTTTCTCGATGACTCGCAAAAGCGGGTAGAGGCGCTGCGCCGGGCTCGGGATGATGCCAAGGCTCTGGGGCGGATTGCGCATAGCTTTAAGGGGAGTAGCGGTAACCTTGGGGCGGTGCGGTTGGCTGAGCTTTGTCAGTTGCTTGAGGATAAGTCGGCCAAGCCTGTGGTTGCGGATTTGGGGCAGTTGGTGGATGAGATTGACCATGAATTCGCGCTGGTGCGGCCGTTGTATGAGCATGAGCGGGGGCGGTTTGGGCTCTGACGCCTTTGGGTGTATATCCGTTATTTAGGTAACGGCTTCCTACGGTTTCGCTCTTACAGCGAGTCACTTTGCAAAAGCGGCAAAGTAACCAAAACGCTCTGCCCCGCCTGTCGGCGCCTCGCTTAGGCTCGGCGTGCCCTCACTCCGGCATTGCTCCGCGGGCCGCCGCGACGGCCCGTCCCTGGCCCGTCGCGGCTAAACCGGCGTCCTGCCGGTTTACCCGCTCCTCAATACCTACGTTCGGCCTCGGGCTGAATGGGGCAGTCAGATCAAGATCAAGATCAACAGCAAAAGCACAGCGGCCTACCGGCCGGCTTGAGTGTTAGAAGCAAGGGCAAGGTCCAGAGCGAAAGCAGAACTGCTTTTCTGTGGGAGCGGGCTTGCTCGCGAAAAACCTGAGGGCGCCGCGTTGAATCAGGATGCCCACGTCATCGTTAACGACCTTCGCGAGCAAGCCCGCTTGTGTCTTGATCCGGGATTAAGCTGAGGGTGAGAGCGGTGAGTGGCAAGCTGAATGCCCGGAGTGCTTAAAGCACGTGTGGGAGCCCATGCTGCCACTCACCTCTCCGCTCTGGACATGA
>NZ_NIXO01000058.1 GCF_002204795.1 Pseudomonas sp. K2I15 | reverse complement strand
TGCTCGCGAAGGCGGTGTGTCATTCAACACTTCAGGTGACTGAACCACCGCCTTCGCGAGCAAGCCCGCTCCCACATTTGGATCTGCATCAGGCTGTTAGTTGGTACGCGCCCCCTGATTGATCCAGGTGCCAATCAAGTCCCGTTCCTGCTGAGTCATCTGGGTGATATTGCCCAGCGGCATGATCTGGCTTGCCACGGCCTGCGCCTGAATGCGCGGGGCCATTTGCTGGATCTGCTGCGGCGTGTCAAACATCACACCGGCCGGTGCGGTGCTGAACAGCGGGCTGGTGGGCTTGGCCGAATGGCACACCGCACAGCGCTCCTGAATCACCCCGTGAACCTTGTCAAAATCAATCGACGCCTGGGCCGGTGCTGCTTCGACAGGTGCCGGTGCAGGTGCGGCTGGCGCAGCCGGTTTAAGCCCGCCACCCAGCGCCGTTTCCGGCAGTGGTTGGTACTCGATGGCAGCCGGAGCCTTGGCCACATCCGGTGCAGTCGCCACTGGTTTTGGGCCGGTCACGTACGCCAGGCAAATCATCGCCAGCGCGCCGACCGGTAAGGTCCAGGCATATTTCTGGCTGTTATGACGGGTGTTGAAGTAGTGACGTACCAACACCGCCGCCACCGCGATACCGGCCAGGATCAGCCAGTTGTATTGGCTGCCATAGGTGCTCGGGAAGTGGTTGCTGATCATGATGAACAGCACCGGCAAGGTGAAGTAGTTGTTGTGACGCGAACGCAGCAAACCCTTGGCCGGCAGTGCCGGATCTGGGGTGCGGTTCTCCGCGATCGCAGCCACCAGCGCGCGCTGCGCCGGCATGATGATGCGGAACACGTTACCCACCATGATGGTGCCGATCACGGCGCCCACATGCAGGTACGCACCACGGCCACTGAACACCTTGCTGAAGCCGTAAGCGGCGCCAATCAACAGCACGAACAGGATCAAGCCGAGCAGGGCAGGGCGCTTGCCCAGTGCCGAGTCGCACAGAAAGGAGTAGATGAACCAGCCGGCCAGCAGTGAGCCAAGGCCCAGCAACACACCTTCCGGACCGCTGAGGCTGCTGCCCGGGGCCAACAGGTACAAGGTCGGGTTGGCGTAGAACACCACGCACAGCAGCGCGATGCCGGACATCCAGGTGAAATAGGCTTCCCATTTGAACCAGTGCAGGTTGTCCGGCATGGTCGGCGGGGCCAGTTTGTATTTTTCCAGGTGGTAGATACCGCCACCGTGGATCGCCCACAAGTCACCGGCGAGGCCGTCCTTGGGGTTGACGCGATTGAGGTTGTTTTCCAGCCAGACGAAGTAGAACGAAGCGCCGATCCAGGCGACGCCAGTGATCATGTGAACCCAGCGCACGCTAAGGTTCAGCCATTCCATCAAATGTGCTTCCACAGTCTTTACCTCTCGCCTGTCACTCTGTCGTCGAGTGATCAGACCTTCTCTTATTGGTGGGGGGCGAGGATCAACCGCTCATCCTCTTTAAAAAAATGCTCATCGCAGTTATTGCCTGTGCCACTGCGATCAACCACCAGGAAGTCATCCCGCTTTTCGATCGTCAGCACCGGGTGGTGCCAGACGCCGCGATGGTAATTAATGCCCTGCCTGCCGTTGGTAACGAAGGCGCGGACCAAGCCCGATACAGGTTCATCGCCAAGTGGCGCGACCACGATCAGAAAGGGGTTGCCGAGCAGCGGGATGAAAGCCTGGCTGCCCAGCGGGTGTCGTTCCAGCATGCACACGGTCAGCGGCATGTCCTGCGCGTCGGCGCGGAAGATGCTGATGATGGCGTTATCTTCTGGCGTGGCGGTTTGCACCGTCGCCAGTTTATGAAAGCGCATGGTCGACCCGTTGTTGATCATGAAGTGATCGCTGCCATCGGTTTCGATAACGTCTCCGAAAGGGGCGAAGGCTTCTTTGGTCAGGGGTTCGATCATCAGTGTGCGCATGGCTGTCTTCTTATCCAAATTCTGTGTTGTTTGCTTTTGTGGCGAGGGAGCTTGCTCCCGTTGGACTGCGCAGCAGTCCCATCTCTTGGGGCCGCTTCGCGACCCAACGGGAGCAAGCTCCCTCGCCACAGGGGTTCACCGCTTATTTGGCGACCTTACCGAGAACCCGCAGGCGGCTCACACCACCATCCGGGAACACATTCAGACGAATATGGGTGATCGGGCCCAGTGCCTTGATCTGCTCGGCAAACGTGTGTTCAGCGTGCATTTCCAGTTTCTGCGCCGGCAGCAGTTCGCGCCAGAACAGCGATTGGGTTTCGATCTGGCTGTCGGTGCCGCCCTTCACGAAGGCGCCCTGGATCGAGCAGGTGTCCGGGTAGTTGCCCTTGAAGTGCAGGGTGTCGACCACGATCTTCTCGATCTCGCCCGGGTGGCCCAGCGCGACGATGACCCAGTCATTGCCCGGCGTACGACGACGCGCGGTTTCCCAGCCATCACCCATGTTGATGCCCCGGCCCGGGTTGAGGATGTTGCTCATGCGCCCGAAGTGTTCATCGGAGCAGGCCAGTGCACGGCCACCGTTCAGTGCCGCGGCCAGGTCGACCTGTTCGTTGTCGCCCACCGCCGACCAGTCGCGGAACGGAATGCCGTACACACGCAGACGGGCCACGCCGCCATCCGGGTAGATGTTGAAGCGCAGGTGGCTGAAGGCCTGGTCGTTGTTGATCTCGTGGAAGTGATGGCTGTTACCTTGCAGCTCCACAGCCGACAGCACTTCAACCCACTGAGTATTGTCATCCGGCTCGCCGGACGCCAGGAAGCAGGCTTCCAGGGACGCCGATGGCGGGAAGTTGCCGGTGAAGAATGAAGTGTCGATGTCCACGCCTTTGATCGAACCTGGTACGCCCAGGCGGATCACCGCGCTGTCGTAGCCTTCGAAGCGCTTGCGGCGCGACTCCCAGCCGTCCATCCACTTGCCGTTGTCATCGAAAACGCCCTCCTTCCACACGGCCGGGGTCGGCTGGAACAGGCGGTTGGCGTCAGCGAACCAGTCATCGGTCACCGAAATAATCTTGGTGCCCAGACGGGCGTCGGCCAGGTTGACGAACTTCTCGAAAGGTACGGCGTATGCTTTCATTCTTCTTGTCTGCCTTAAAGTAAGTGGCTTGGGATGCTCGCCAGGCCCTGGGCGCTCATGAGTCGCTCGGGCCAGGTCTGCTAAAGGGTCAGTAATCGGAACAACGCGATTTTATTGATTTCGGCCAGCGCGCATTTGAACTCGGCTTCCACCGAGTTGCGAATGCGCGTTTCAAACGCGGCCAGGATCTGGTGCCGGTTGCTGCCTTTTACCGCCATGATGAAGGGAAACTTGAACGTGGCCTTGTAGGCATCGTTCAGCTCGGTGAAGCGAGAAAACTCTTCGGCCGTGCATTGGTGAATACCCGCGCCAGACTGTTCTTCAGTGCTGGCTGCGGTAAGCTGGCCCTGGACGGCAGCTTTGCCCGCCAGGTCCGGGTGCGCGTTGATCAGGGCCAGTTGGCTTGCGTGATCAGCGCTCAACAGGATGTCGCTCATGCGCTGGTGCAGGGTTTCGATCTCGTCGATCGACGCATCCTGGCCCAGGTCGAAAGCCTTTTCGGCCACCCATGGCGAATGTTCGTAGATGTCGGCGAAGGCTGCGACGAATTCGTCGCGGCTCAGGGTCGAGGGTTTCAAGGTCTGGAAAGCAGTCACTTGGAGGCTCCCTGGAAAGGGTGTACGTCATGCCAGTGACGGGCGATGTCCACGCGGCGGGTGAACCACACCTGGTCATGGCCTTTGGCGTATTCGATAAACCGCTTGAGGGCAGCCAGGCGCGCCGGGCGGCCGATCAGGCGGCAGTGCAAGCCGATCGAGAGCATTTTCGGTGCGTCGCTGCCTTCGGCATACAGCACATCGAACGCGTCTTTGAGGTATTCGAAAAAGTCGTCGCCCTTGTTGAACCCCTGTACTTGGGTGAAGCGCATGTCGTTGGTGTCCAGTGTGTACGGGATCACCAGGTGCGGCTTGCCGGTCGGGTTGTTGGGTTCCCAGTAGGGCAGGTCGTCGTCGTAGGTGTCGCAGTCGTAGAGGAAGCCACCTTCCTCCATCACCAGCCGCCGGGTATTGGGACCGGTGCGCCCGGTGTACCAGCCCAGTGGGCGCTCGCCGGTGAGTTCGGTGAGGATGCGGATCGCTTCGAGCATGTGCTCGCGTTCCTGGGCCTCGTCCATGTACTGGTAGTCGATCCAGCGGTAGCCGTGGCTGCAGATCTCGTGGCCGGCGGCGACCATCGCACGGATCACGTCCGGGTGGCGCTGGGCGGCCATGGCCACGGCGAAGATGGTCAGCGGAATGTCGAATTCCTTGAACAGCTTGAGGATGCGCCACACGCCGGCCCGGCTGCCGTATTCGTACAGCGACTCCATGCTCATGTTGCGCTCGCCTTGCAGCGGTTGCGCCGAGACCATTTCGGAGAGGAAGGCTTCCGACTCTTTGTCGCCGTGCAAAATGTTGCGCTCGCCACCTTCTTCGTAGTTGAGTACGAACGACAGGGCGATACGGGCCTTGCCTGGCCAGTGTGGGTGAGGAGGGTTACTGCCGTAACCGATCAGGTCGCGTGGGTAGTCAGCGCTCACTGCAGTCTTCCTTCTTGTTCGTGGTAGCGGTGTGTGTGGCGGCCGGGCAGTGAAAAGACTGGGTGGCGTCACAGCGATGACTGATTGTATACAACTTAGTGCGCACTTTGTAAGCCTGTATTTCTGCATTTTTTCCGCAGGGTCTTCATAGAGTAGTCCTGCAAGAAACCTGCCCGACTGGTCAGCTAAATTGAAATAACACTCCCTCACTGTAGGAGCGAGCTTGCTCGCGAAAAACACGAGAGCACCGCAGCAACTCTGAAACGCTGCGTAATCGTTGACGATCTTCGCGAGCAAGCTCGCTCCTACAGGATCAGCGCTAACACCAGAAATCGGTTTTGTTTAATTTATTGTGTACAATTTTTTTGAAAAGTGTCTTAATCAGTCATCGCCGGCTTTTTCAGTGCCCTGAAAAGGTGCGGTCTTTCACTTTACTGACTTCGGGAGGCGCGCAGACGCTATGGGACGTTTGACCACACACGTATTGGACGCCGCGCACGGCTGCCCCGGCAGCGCGATCAAGGTTGAGTTGTACCGCGTTGAAGGCACACAGCTCGAGCTGGTAGCGAGCACCCTGACCAACAGCGACGGCCGCTGCGACGCACCCTTGCTGCAAGGCGATGACTACCGCAGCGGTGTCTATCAGTTGCAGTTCAGCGCCGGCGATTACTACCGCGCCCGTGGTGTGCAATTGCCCGAACCTGCGTTTCTCGATGTGGTGGTGCTGCGCTTCGGCATCAGTGCCGAACAGGACCACTACCACGTGCCTCTGCTGATTTCGCCTTACAGCTACTCCACTTATCGCGGTAGCTGAGTCGTCACCACGCTTCACACCCCCAAAGCTCTTCGTTGGTTTCGCCCGCTCACACTGCGGGCTTTTTTTCGCCTGCACGTTAACGCCCGGTAACTATGTATAGCCCGCAGGAGCGGGCGCCTGCTTACCCTCGGTGTTTCATCAAGAGCTGTTGGCGACATGAATACCGAACAAGACGATTCAGACACCCTGAACGAGCAAGCGCAGATTCGCCAGCGCCTGACCCGGCGGCTCGACGCCAGCGCCCACCCCAGCCGCTTCATCAATGAACTGCATGCCGCCGAAGTGCGTTGCCGCGATGCGATCAAACAGTTGCGCCGCCTGCTGGAACCGGCACCGGGCATTTACCGCCTGGTGCGCAAGGGCCTGCGCGAAGCCTTTGCCCTTGATCCCGATACCCTGCTGTTCAGCGAGCCGTCGACGCCTGGCGGGCCGCAAGTGGTGGACAGCCTGACTGATCGGGCGCTGGGCTTGCTGGACAATCCCGCGTTCCCGATCAACATCAATCGCTACACCCGCCTCAGCATGAGCACTGATGCCAGTTTCAAGGTGGCTTTCACGGCCAGTGACGCGCTGCACAAGGTCAATGCCCTGGATTTTCCCGCACGGATCAAGTCGGCGATCGCCGACTATTGGCAGGCGCTGGCGTTTGGCAGTGCGGTGTCTCGCGAGGAGCGTTGGGTGCAGGTGCACAACGACTACTTCGCCGAGCGGGCGTTTTTGGCCCATGCCCTGTACGACTTGTCGGACCATGGTTTTGCCATGGCGCTGGGGATACTGGATGCGCCCACCCCGCAGGCGCGTGAGCAGGCGGGCGGCGCCTGGGAGCGCTTGCAGGTCGGCGAGCTGGTATGGCCAACAGGCACGGGGCGCGAGGTGCCGTTCAGCGGCGCACTGCATATCTACCGCGCGGGCGATGAGCGGACCAAGCGCCAGGTGGTCTACCTGCCAGGGTCGGCCAAGGTCTTTCATGAATTTGCCAGCCTTGCGCAGATGCAGCTCACGTTGCCCGCGCGGGTCCAAGGCCCTGAGCGCGCAGCCCTCTGGCAGCGCCTGCCCCTGGCGCACCGACAGGCGTTGGCGCAAGCGTTCACGGTGCGCCGGTCGGCGGCGCTGACGGATGATGCCCTGCGGCACAGCGCGCTGGCGCAACTGAATAACCAGCGCGACAACGAATGGGGCTGCCTGCTGGCGCGGCATGCCTCGCGGGTGTTCGAGGGCACGGCAGGCGCCCTGTTGAGTGCCGCACAAAGGCTGAAAATAGTTGAGCGGGGCCGGCGTCCAGCGCCCGCCAGCGAGCGGCTGAGAGCCGCGCTGGACCAACTGCTGGAGTGGGATCGCCGGCGCCGGGGCCAGGAAGTGAATTGCGCCACATTGCGCCCTGGCCTGGCCATGCGCACCGCCGAAGACCTGGTGCGGCGTCACGAGCAGGGCGCGCTGGCGCTGCTGAACAAGGCTGACTTGAGCGAAAAATCCCGCCCTTACGACATCCTTGAAACCCTGCAGGCGCAATGGCTTGACCTGGTGTCGGCCGTGCACGCGTTGCTCGACGGGCAGGAGCATCGCTTGGGCCTGCGCGAGTTCTGGCAGGAAAAAGCCCCGGGCTCGACCCGCCATCGTGCTGCTCAACGCCTCAATGCCCAGCGGTCGGCGCTGACAAAAGAAGCGCAACTGCAATATGGCCTGGGGCTGATCAATGACACCGACCTGGCACTGCTGATCGAGGTGCTCGACAAACCGCTGGCCGATGACCGTGGCAACAGTCCTACCCGTGTATTGCAACTTTCCGTCGGCAGGGCCCGGCAGCCGCTCTACCGGTTGACTGGTGCGTTTGTGGTCACCACCGCCGAGGCCCTGGAACACACCGATCGACGATTGCCTGTGGTGCTGCACCTGCCGGGCAAGGACGGCGGCCTGCAAGCGTTTGATTCGCTGAATGAGCTGTCGAAAAGCCTCGACCTCAGCCTCAAGTGCCCGGACGGTTCGATGCTCTGGCAGTGCATCGGGCGTGACCAGCGCCAGGAGGCGCGCGCGGTGATCGGCGCATTGGGCATGGAGTCGACGCTGGTGTACTTCGAAGTGCTGCAGGGCAATCTGCTGTCCGAGACCTTCAAGGAGCAGATCAGGCAATACGCCCAGGTTGAACGTTGGGTGGTGCAGGGTGGCCGGCCCTTCAACGAGGTGAAGGACCTTGCGCTGATGCAAACCCTGCTGGCCCGCGAGCTGGCAGACACCCTGCAATTGCCCCTGAGCGTTGCCCGGGCGCAGGCGCTGGCCAACGTCAGCGTGCTGCGCCTGGCGGTGGCCCAGGCCAAGACGCTGCCGGCCTGGCTGGCGAGTGCATCGCCGGTGTTGCGCAAACGTTATCAGCGCCAGCAAACCCATTGCATTGCCAGCGCCATGGTCGTGGAGCAGCAATTGGCAGAGGTGCTGCCGAGCCTGGAGGATTTCGCCCGGCGCACGCTGATCGCGCAGTTGATGCAGGAGGAACTGCACCCGCTGCTGGATATCGACACCCCGTTCCTGGACATGCCCGACGATGTGAGCACGCACTGGGAGTCTCATCCCCAGCGGCCGGCGGGCGATTCCGGCATCAGGACCGTGGTCAGCAGCGCACGCCATACCTACAGCCTGTTGCAGTTGGCGCTGCATAACCTGGACCCGGACGCGCCCTGGACGCGGTGGCGATTGCAGCACAGTCGCTACCTTGAGCCGCTGTGGGCGAAGCATTTACCCGCCAGACGGTTGATCCAGCTGATCGCCGAGCTGGATTTGGCGGGGCAATATGAGCGGCTGATTGCCCAGGCTTTTTACCCGTCATCCCCGCAGGTGACAGCGGGCTTGTCCCAGGCCCTGCTTGAGCGCCCGGTGATTCAGCGGGCGCGGCTGGAGCAGTTCAGCACGACGCAACAAGGTCTCAGTGAAGCCGCCCTGAGCCTGTTCTCCACGGCGCTGGCGGCGAGGACGCCTGCCGACCTTGGAAAAAATGGCCATCAAATTCAGCTTTGCTGTGTCCATCTGGCGGCGCTGACCCTGGAGCAACCGCGCCATGTCACCGGGATGCTGATTATTCATGATCAACGGTCGGCCAAGGCCCTGCTGTACTGGCCGGGTGTGCAGGGTTATCCGGCGCTCACCGAGCATGGCAGTGTGGCGGCGGCCCGGCGGGCGTTGCTGAAAGTGGCAGTTGCGCCTGGAAACCTTAAGGCCCTGGCGACAAAAATGGCGCCCGGTTGGGAGCAGCAAGCCCTGGAAAGTTACCCCGCGACGCTGCGGTCCACTGGCTCGATGCTTGAGCCAGGCGTACCGTCCATTGTGCGTGGGTATTCATTTTTTCCCTCTCCCATCAGGGCGTGGTGGTGGGCGATGGATGGAATCAGGCGCTGGTTCATGGTGCGCCGCGCACAACCGGCTACGGCGTTGTCGGAGGTTGAAAAGGAGATTCGGGAGCAATTGGAGGCCGACCCCGGGCAATGGCTGGGCATCACCGGCACCACCGGTTGTGACCTGCTGCGCATCCTCACCCATGGCCAGGTGCTGGGACTTGAGCGTGAGGTGCGCGCCGTCGCGAACTCGGCCAGGGCGCTGGCGAGCTATCGCGAGTTGCGGTTGGGCGAACAGTCCGCAGCGCGGGTGCGCGGGTTGTTGTCATTCATTCCTGGGGTCAGCATCGGGGTCAATCTGTATGAGGTCCTGCTGGCGGCGCGTCGGTTTCACCACAGTGGTGATCCGAGGGATGGAATGGCCATGGGGTTCGCCACCCTGATCCTGATTGGTGATGTGGCGCTTACGGCGATGCCACAGACCAAAGGGGCGCCCAGGGCAGGCCTGCCGATCAGGCCACTGTCGATGGTGCCGGCGCTGAACCAGATACGGCGCCAGCAACGGCCCTTCAGTACCCTCGGTTTACCGCCTGCTCGCAAGGCGCTGAAGGGCATGGAGGCCTATCGCAAGGAGCTTTCGACAGAGGGTGCCATCACCCTGCACGGACCGGTCAACAAGGGCAGTCGCGTCAAGGCCGGCGAGCAGTTTATTGTTGAAGACGGCCACGCTTACCCGGCCCATCGTCGTCGCAACGAGCGAGTGTTACGCATCAAAAACCCGAAAGGCAGCGGCGAGGACGAGTTGTTCCTGGCTATTGAGCAGCCCCGTGAATGGCTATTGGGCGCCGACGCTCCCGAGCCGCGCGCCGGGACCAGTTCCCGGGTGCGCAGGCCATGGGAAACACCGGTGGGCGGAACGGAGTGGGTCGCGCCGACGGCCTCTCACACCGAGCGCGTGGCCCGGCAGCCGCCGCTGGTTGCTGGCTATTGGCAGGCCTGGGGGCAACGTCTGGTGGGCCGGCCCGTACAGGAGATTTCTGCGTCACGCCGTTTGTATCGGGTTCAGGGCGATCAGGCCTATGACGCTGTCAGGCTGGGGGACAACTATTTCGAGTTGCTGCCCAACGGCTCGAATGTGCCCGAGGGCATCATTTTCATCAGGAACCCCGAGTTGCCCGACGCGAGGCCCGGCCATGATTTATTGCGCAGGCTGTCGTCCGATGTGCGCGTGCAACCCATACCGGCGACGTTTGGCGCCGATCAGTTATGGACGCCTCGCCAGCCGCTGTTCAGCCGCCCGCTGTTTGACTCGGTGAGGGATGCATTTCCCGGTTTGACGCCGGCCAGCAACCGCTTCGTGACCGAGCGTCTGGTGGAGTTGGCGGATTCCGGCCGGTCGATGACAGCGAGTCGAATGCTCAACGTGCGCACGACGCTGGACGACTGGCTGCCGCCGGTGCCCAGGGCTGCGGGCTATACGGATGATTTATTGCGCATGCTGCGGCCGGTGGTACGGGGCGGGCGGGTCAGCGTCAATATCGGTGTGGATGGGCTGGTGCCAGGTCTGGAGCGTGTGGATTTTCAGCTGCCGGTGCCCCTTGCCCCGTCCATCATCAATAACACGCAGAGTGCGATCGGCCATGCGCGGCCGGTGGCGGCCCAAAACGCTGTCAGGCAGGTGCTCGAAGGGCAGGGGTTTGCTGTTGATCCACTCTATAAAAGCAACTCGGCCCAGCTGTTCAATTTTGCCTGCACGCATCCAAAGTCGAACAACCTGTATTACGTGCTGACGCGTTGGGCTGAGTCACCGAGTATCGCGTTGGGGTCGGGGGGCGCGTTGCAATTGTCCGACGCCTGGTTCCGCGCGCCTAACCGGTCGACGATGCGGCACCAGAAAGCCCTGCACCGGCCCATCCTGCAAGCGCTGGATGAGGGCCGGTTGGTCAGGATCATTGCGGGCATACAGCGGGTTGGGCGGTCCAATCGCGTCACGGTGTTCTTCGTAAAACTGTCGGACGTCTAGCGGCTCAACAGCGAAGCCGCACCTGCACCGGAGAACAACCCGGCGCTGATCCGGTTGAACCAGCTCTGGCCCTTGCCGCTGCGCAGGAAGCGCGCGGCACCGCGGGCGCCGAGGCCGTAGGCCAGTTTGCACAGCAGGTCGAGCACGGTCCAGGTGGCGATCATGATCAGCAACTGCGGCAAAAAGGCCTGCTGGGCGCTGAGAAACTGCGGCAGGAAGGCGGCGAAAAACAGGATGTCTTTCGGGTTGCTGGCGCCCAGCACAAAGGCCCGGCCGAACAGCGCGCGAAAACGCGGGGTGGCGGCTACTTGCGGTACGTCAGCGCCGTGGGACGGTTGTCGGGATTGCTGCCAGCTCTGCCAGGCGAGGTAGAACAGGTACATCGCACCGACGATCTTCAGCGCGCTGAACAGTTGTTCCGACGCCAGCAACAACGCACCCAATCCTAGCGCCGAGGCGCTCAACAGGCAGATCGAAGCAATCACCCCACCGAGAAATGCCGGGTACGCACGGCGCAAACCGTAGTTCAAACTGTTGCTGATCATCAGCAAGGACAGGGGGCCGGGGATCAGGATCACCACCAGCGCAGCGCCGCTGAACAACAGCCAGGTTTCCAGACTCATTGCATTCCTCCATTCGTACAAAAGCCCCACCCGACGGGGTGAGGCGGGGTCAAGCCGGTTGGCCTACAGGAAGGCGAACTTGGCGATGAAAATCGCGCAAAGCACCCACAGGCTGATGGAAATTTCCTTGTGTTTACCGGTGCCGGCCTTCAGCGCCACGTAGGTGATAAAACCCAGGGCGATGCCGTCGGCGACCGAGAAGGTCAGGGGCATCATGATCGCCGTAACAATCGCCGGAATGCTGTCGGTGGCGTCGTCCCAGTTGATATGCGCCATGCCGCTCATCATCAGCATCGCCACATAGATCAACGCGCCTGCGGTGGCATAAGCGGGAATCATGCCAGCCAGCGGGGCAAAAAACATCGCGGCGATAAACAGCACGCCCACGGTGACGGCGGTCAGCCCGGTACGGCCACCGGCTGCGACACCGGCGGCGCTTTCCACATAGCTGGTGACGGGTGGTACGCCGACCATCGCGCCGAACACGCTGGAAGCACTGTCGGCTTTCAGCGCGCGGGAGAGGTTTTCGATCTTGCCGTCGGCATTCACCAGGCCTGCGCGCTGAGCCACGCCCATCAAGGTGCCGGCGGTGTCGAACATGTGCACAAACAGGAAGGCAAACACCACGCTGATCATGCTGACGTTGAACACGCCCATCACGTCCATGGCCATCCAGGTGGGTGCCAGGCTCGGCGGGGTGGCCATGATGCCGTGGTACTCCACCAGGCCCAGGCCCCAACCGGCGAGGGTCACGGCGATGATGCTGATCAGGATCGCGCCGAATACCCGGTGGTAGCTGAGGATCGCAATTAACAGGAAGCAGATGGCCGCCAGCAACGGGGCGGGCTCATGCAGGGAGCCGAGCTTGATCAGGGTGGCCGGGCTTTGCACGATGATGCCAGCGGTTTTCAGGCCGATCACCCCGAGAAACAGCCCCACACCCGCGCCCATCGCGTGGCGCAGGCTCACTGGAATGCTGTTGAGCAGCCACTCGCGAATACGTGAGAGCGTCAGGATCATGAACAACACACCGGAGATAAACACTGCACCCAGTGCGGTCTCCCAGTTGTAGCCCATGGTGCCGACCACGGTGTAGGTAAAAAACGCGTTCAGGCCCATGCCCGGCGCCAGTCCTACCGGCCAGTTCGCGTACAGGCCCATGAGCAGGCAGCCCAGCGCGGCGGCGATGCAGGTGGCGACAAACGCCGCGCCGTGGTCAATCCCGGCGTCGGCCATGATGTTGGGGTTAACGAAGATGATGTAGGCCATGGTGATAAAGGTGGTGAGGCCGGCGATCAGCTCGGTCTTCACTGTGGTGCCGTGCAAGCGGAGTTTGAACAGGCGTTCCAGCCAACCGTTGTGGGTTGGCGAGAGGTCGAGCGTAGGGGCTTCGGATTTGCGGCTTTCCACAGCAAGTACTCCTCAAGAGTTTTATTGTTATTTCCAGCGCCGGACACATGAGTGGGCAGCAGCGCTTTGAGGTACCAGCGGGTTTTGTTGACCAGTAGGTCAGGAACTCGCACGAAGCGAATTATGCTTTTGTATACAAATAAAGCAAATAATGTTTTCTATTTTGTGTGCGAAAAGGATGAAAGGCAATTCAGGATTGGCCACTCAATGCCTTGTTCACCGCCAGCCAGCCCTCTACCGCCGTCTCGCCAGCCTCGGCAAACGCCCGTTGCAGCAGCTTTACCTGCTCGCGACGCAGGGATTGTTCGAAGCGCCGACCTTCCTCGGTCAATTCCAGCAGGCGCTTACGCTTGTCGGTCTCGGACGCCACGCTGTCCACCAGGTGCATTTCCTGCAGTTGGCGCAACGGCATGTTCAGCGCCTGCTTGCTCACGCCGAGCAATTCCAGCAGCTCCTTGACGCTCAAGGCCGGGTAGCGCGCGATAAAAAACACGATGCGTTGGTGCACCCGGCTCAGGCCTCGGCGCTCAAGCATTTCGTCGGCCTTGGCGGTGAACGCCTGGTAGCCAAAGAAGAACGCTTCCATGGCGGTTTGCTGGCTGGTCTGGTTTTTAAGGTCAAGCATATTGACGTATCTGCCCAAGTCGTCGTAATTTCGGTCAACCAGTTTGACGTATTTTCCTCAGGCTTTGCTACCGGTGACCCTTATGGCCTTCTCAGAACGTGTTTCGCGCCTTAAAAGCTCCTTGATCCGTGAGATCCTTGCGGCGGCGCAAAAGCCGCAGGTGATGTCCTTCGCCGGTGGCCTGCCGGCTGAAGTGATGCTGCCCAAGCTGGATTGGACTGACATGCCACTCAATATCGGCCAATACGGCATGAGCGAAGGCGAACCGCCGTTGCGTGAACTGCTGGCAGCCGAGGCGCGGGGGCTGGGCATTGCGTGCCAGGCCAGCCAGGTGATGGTGGTCAGCGGCTCCCAGCAAACCCTGGATCTGGCGGCCAAGCTGTACATCGACAAGGGCACCAAGATCCTGCTGGAAGGCCCGACTTATCTCGCGGCGTTGCAGATATTCCAGCTGTTCGGTGCCGATTGCCTGACCGTGCAGCTTGAAGCGGATGGTCCGGACCTGAAGGCGCTGCGCAACAGCCTTGAGCAGCATCGTCCGTCCTTCGTCTACCTGATCCCGACGTTCCAGAACCCGTCAGCCGTGCGCTACAGCGAGGCCAAGCGTGAGGCTGTCGCGGCGCTGCTGGACGAGTTCGGCGTGACCCTGATCGAAGACGAACCCTACCGCGAGCTGACCTTCGACGGCGGCAGCGCGCAACCCATCGTCAGCCGGCTGAAAAAGGCCAGCTGGATCTACACCGGCACCGTTTCCAAGACCCTGTTGCCGGGCTTGCGGGTGGGTTACCTGATCGCCAGCCCGGACCTGTTCCCGCACCTGCTCAAGCTCAAGCAGTCGGCTGATCTGCACACCAACCGCGTTGGCCAGTGGCAGGCGATGCAATGGATTGGCACCGAGAAATACCAGCATCACTTGGTGCAATTGCGCAGTTTCTACCGTGATCGGCGCGACGCGTTCCAGGCTGCATTGGCGCGGCATTTCAGCGATCTGGCCGACTGGCAAATACCCCAGGGCGGATTATTCTTCTGGCTGACCTTGAAACAACCGCTCGACACCCGCACCTTGTTGGCACCTGCGCTCGACCAGGACATCGCGTTCATGCCCGGTGAACCGTTCTTTTCCGAGCCGGACAACCATCACGGTCACTTGCGGCTCAATTTCAGCCATATCGACCCGGCGCGTTTGGACGAAGGTCTCAAACGTCTCGCTGCGGTGGTCCGTCAAGCACAGCACGCGCAAGCGGCATAAGGGGAGGCCTCATGTACAAGGTTTACGGCGATTACAAATCGGGCAACTGCTACAAGGTCAAACTCATGCTCAGCCTGCTGGGCGTCGACTATGAGTGGATCGATGTCGATATCCTGAACGGCGACACCGAGACCGCCGAGTTCCTGGCCAAGAACCCCAACGGCAAGATCCCGGTGCTGGAGCTCGAAGACGGCACCTGCTTGTGGGAATCCAATGCGATCCTCAACTTCCTGGCCGACGGCAGCGAGTTCCTGCCGACCGAACCGCGCCTGCGCACCCAAGTGCTGCAGTGGCAGTTTTTCGAGCAGTACAGCCATGAGCCGTATATTGCGGTGGCGCGGTTTATCCAGTTTTACCTGGGGCTGCCGAAAGATCGGCTGGAGGAATACAAGAAACTGCACAAGGGCGGCTACAAGGCCCTGAAGGTGATGGAGCGTCAGTTGCAGTTGACGCCGTACCTGGTGGGCGACCAGTTCTCGATTGCCGATGTGGCGCTGTATGCCTACACCCATGTGGCGGATGAAGGTGGTTTTGACTTGAGCGCTTATCCCGGCGTGCAGGCGTGGTTGAAACGCGTGGCCAGCCATCCAAAACATGTGGCGATGCTGGGCTGATCACCGGTCCACTCCTGTAGGAGCGAGCTTGCTCGCGAAAAACGCAAGAACACCGCGGGGCACCAGATGCCCCGCGTCATCGTTAACGTTCTTCGCGAGCAAGCTCGCTCCTACAGAGTTCGAAGCAACGTTCTGCCGCCGGGCTCAACGGCTGCCCACTGCGACTGATCAAGCCAATCTCCCGGTTCACGCCCGGATGATCAATCGTAATCCGCTTCAACCCCTCCAGGCTGTCCGCCGCCGACTCCGGCAAGATACTGACCCCCAATCCCTGCCGCACCAATGCCAACACCGTCGACATGTAATTGGCCTCCATCCCGGCTTGCATCGTCACCTGTCGTTCATCGAACAACGCGTCCACCTGCTCACGCACGCTGCTGTCACGCCCGGTGAGGATGATCGGCTGGTCGGCCAGTTGGTTCAGGGTCAGCCGGCCATGGCGCGCCAGGGGATGATCCATCGGCACAAACGCACACAACCGGTCATTCAGCACCGGCACAAACGCCAGGCCATGGCTCAGCCGCGCCCGCACACCAATGCCGAAATCCACCTCACCCGAACGCACCTGCGCATGAATGCGATGGGCCACCAGGTCATGCAAGCGCACCTCGATTCCGGCAAAACGCTCGCGAAACAGGCGCAGGGCGGGAGGCAAGGCACCAGCGCACACCGAGGGTAGGGCGGCGATAGTCACCACGCCCCGGCGCAAGGCGGCGAGGTCGCGGGAGCCGGTGACGATGTTGTCCAGGTCCAGCAATAGCTTCTCCATTGGCCCGCGTGCATCCAGCCCGGCGGCGGTAATGCTGACGTGGCGCGGGCTGCGGTCGAGCAGGGCAACGCCCAGCCACTCCTCGAGTTGCTGCACCTGCACGGTCAGCGCCGAGGGCGACAGATGCAGTTCGTTGGCGGCCTTGGTAAAGCTGCCCGTGCGGGCAACGGCGAGAAACGCCTGGATATGCTGGATCGAATTTTTCATTTTTATTCTGCTCGAGCGTTTTGTTTTTTCGAATGTGGAGTGCCGAATATTCCAATTTACAAAGCCTAACGCGATTCCAATACTCCAGGGAAAACAATAACCGGCCGAAAACGCCGTTCTGGAGCTACCCCATGCTCGCTACCCTGGGTGTCATTACCATCCTGTGCCTGCTCACTGCCGTCATGAGCAAACGCCTCTCGCCACTGGTGGCCCTGATCGCCTTGCCGATCATCGCCGCGCTGCTCGGCGGGTTCGGCCTGCAAACCAGCGCCTTCATCATCACCGGCATCAAGAACGTCGCCCCCGTGGTGGGCATGTTTGTGTTCGCGATCCTGTTTTTCGGGATCATGACCGATGCTGGCATGCTGGATCCAATCATTGATCGCATCCTGCGTACGGTAGGGACGCGTCCTACACGGATTGTCGTCGGTACGGCGACCCTGGCATTGCTGGTGCACCTGGACGGCTCCGGCGCGGTGACCTTTTTGGTGACGATACCGGCGATGCTGCCGCTGTATACGCGGCTGGGCATCGATAAACGCATCCTGGCCTGTGTGGCCGCGATGGCGGCCGGGGTCAACTTTTTGCCCTGGACCGGCCCGGTGCTGCGCTCCTCGGCGGCGCTGCATGTGCCGGTGGCAGACCTGTTCCAGCCGCTGATCCCGGTGCAGATCGTCGGCCTGATCTTTGTGTTCGCCTGCGCCTGGTGGCTGGGCCGCCGCGAAGAAAAACGCCTGGGCCTGGGCGCCGGTTCCAGCGTGGACGCGGTGCCGCAACGGGTGCTCAGCGACGATGACATTGCCTTGCGCCGCCCACGGCTGTTCTGGGTCAACCTGGTGCTGACGGTGCTGGTGATGGTGGTGATGATCGCCGGCTGGGTCGACCCGGTGGTGATGTTCATGCTCGGCACCGTGGTCGCGCTGTGCATCAACTACCCGAACGTCGACGCCCAGCGCGCGCGGATCGATGCCCATGCCAAAACCGCCCTGACCATGGCCAGCATCCTGCTCGCCGCCGGTGTGTTCACCGGCATCATGCAAGGCACCGGCATGCTCAAGGCCATCGCCGAAGTGGCGGTGGCGCAGATTCCGGCGGGCCACGGCAAGCTGATCCCGGCGGTGGTGGGCTTCCTGTCGATGCCGTTGAGCATGCTGTTTGATCCCGATTCCTACTATTTCGGCGTGATGCCGGTGATCGCCGAAGTCGGCAAGGCGCTGGGCGTCGACCCGCTGCAAGTGGCCCAGGCCTCATTGCTGGGCGTGCACACCACGGGCTTTCCGGTCAGCCCGCTGACGCCTGCGACCTTCCTGCTGGTGGGCCTGTGCAAGATCGAACTGGCCGATCACCAGCGCTTCACCATCCCCTTTCTGTTTGCCGCGTCGGTGTTGATGACCCTGACGGCTTTGCTCCTGGGAGTGATTTGAAATGAAAACCTTGCGCATCGGTTCCGGCGCCGGCTACTCCGGCGACCGTATCGAACCTGCGGTGGAATTGGCCGAACAGGGCGACCTGGATTACCTGGTCTTCGAATGCCTGGCTGAACGCACCATTGCCCTGGCGCAACAGGCGCGCATCAGCGACCCCCAAGGCGGTTACGACCCGCTGTTGAGTGAGCGCATGCGCCGCGTGCTGCCCTTTGTCGGCCAGCCGGACGGGCGCCGGCGCTTGCGGGTGATCACCAATATGGGCGCGGCCAATCCGGTGGCGGCGGCGGTTGAGGTGCGGCGGGTTGCCAGTGAGTTGGGGCTTAACCTCAAGGTGTTGGCGGTGGTTGGCGATGATGTGCTTGAGGTGTTACGCCGCCAGCCAGAGCAGTTGCTCGACAACGGCCAAACCCTTGGCTCGTTGGGCGAGCGGCTGATTTCCGCGAATGCCTATCTGGGCGCCGACGGCATTATCGACGCCTTGCGCGCCGATGCCGACGTGGTGATCACCGGCCGGGTGGCGGACCCGTCGTTGTTCCTGGCGCCGCAGATGTTCGAATTCGGCTGGGCTGCCGATGATTGGCAGCGCCTGGGGCGCGGCACGCTGGTGGGGCATTTGCTGGAATGTGCGGGGCAGGTCAGCGGCGGTTACTTCGCCGATCCGGGCTTCAAGGATGTGGACGACCTGGCGCGCCTGGGCTTTCCGTTGGCCGAGATTGATGCAGATGGCGAGGCCTTGATCACCAAGGTCGCCGGTTCCGGTGGGCGGGTCAGCCGTGCCACGTGCACCGAGCAACTGATCTACGAAGTGCACGACCCGGCGGCGTACCTCACACCGGACGTGTGCGCGGACTTTTCCCGGGTGTCGTTTACCGAGGAGGCCGTGGACCGGGTACGGGCCCATGGCGCAAACGGACGGCCACGGCCTGAACAGTTGAAAGTCAGCGTCGGTTATCTGGATGGCTGGATCGGCGAGGGGCAGATTTCCTACGGCGGCCCGGGCGCGGTCGCTCGTGCGCAACTGGCTCGCGACGTGGTGCTCAAGCGCCTGGAGTTGACCGGCGTACGCCTGCAGGACGTGCGCGCCGAATTGATCGGCATCGACGCCCTGCACGGCCCGCGCAGCACTGTTGAACCGTGGGAAGTGCGCTTGCGCGTCGTCGCCCGCTGTGAAGAGCGCAGCGAGGCCGTGCGCGTCGGCAATGAGGTGGAAACCCTCTATACCAACGGCCCGTCCGGCGGCGGCGGTGCCAGCAAGAGCTTGCGCCAGGTGGTGGCGGTGGCGTCGTTGCTGTTGCCCCGTAACGCGGTCAACCCGAGGATCGAATCATGAAGCTGCACACCCTGGCCCACTCCCGTACGGGAGACAAGGGCGACACCTCGAACATCTCGATCATTGCGTATCGGGCCGAGGATTATCCGCTGCTCTGCGAGCAACTGACGGCTGAAGTAGTGACGGCGTTTTTTGCGCCATTGCTGGAGGAGGGCGCAGCACCGGTGCGGCGTTATGAGCTGCCCAATGTACAGGCGCTGAACTTCGTGTTGCCGGGGATCTTGCGGGGCGGGGTGACGCGGTCGCTGGCGCTGGACGCCCATGGCAAGTGCCTGGGCTCAGCTTTGTTGGCGCTGGAGTTGGCAATACCGGATTAAAGCGTGGCGCATTACAAATGTGGGAGCGAGCAAGCCCGCTCCCACACTGGATCTTTAGTGTTCAACAGACGGTTTCAGACCGCTGCAAACCGCTTGTCCAGGTAATCGATGATCACCTTGGAGTCGTACATCCAGGTGGTCTGGCCGTTCTCTTCAATGCGCAGGCACGGCACCTTGATCTTGCCGCCTTGCTCCAGCAGGGTCTGGCGGTCCTGCTCGTTATTCTTCGCATCCTTCAAGGCCACCGGCACGTTCAGGCGGCGCAGGGTGCGGCGGGTCTTCACGCAGAACGGGCAGGCGTGGAACTGATACAGCGTCAGGTCCTTGGCCGATTGGTCGACCAGGGCTTGAGCGCTTGCCGGGCGTTGTTGCTTGCGCGGGCGGGTGATGAAGTCGCCGAAGATGATGATTTGGCCGAGGCCGACTCGAAGCGCTTTAACGAACACGGTTGTAAACCTCTTGCCCTGGACTTAAGGGGTCGCAGCTTACCTGATTTTTCACAGGCGAAAAAAAACCGGCGATGAACGCCGGTTTTTTCTTACGCAGCCCGTTACTTGATCAGGCTGAGAAACTCGCTGCGGGTGGACGCGTTTTCGCGGAACTCACCCAGCATCACCGAGGTGATCATCGACGAATTCTGCTTCTCTACACCGCGCATCATCATGCACATGTGCTTGGCCTCGATCACCACCGCAACGCCCAGGGCGCCGGTGACCTGCTGGACCGCATCGGCGATCTGGCGGCTGAGGTTTTCCTGGATCTGCAGGCGCCGGGCATACATATCGACGATACGTGCGACCTTCGACAGGCCCAGCACCTTGCCGCTCGGGATATACGCCACGTGAGCCTTGCCGATAAACGGCAGCAGGTGGTGTTCGCACAGCGAGTACAACTCGATGTCCTTGACCAGCACCATTTCGCTGTTGTCAGAGCTGAACAAGGCACCGTTGGTGACTTCTTCAAGGGTCTGTTCATAACCGCGGCAAAGGTACTGCATGGCCTTGGCGGCACGTTTTGGCGTGTCGAGCAGGCCCTCGCGGGAAACGTCCTCGCCGAGTTGGCCGAGGATCGCGGTGTAATTCTGTTCCAGTGTCACAGGACTGTATTCCGTATGGGTTTCAGAGCGGTACGGTTTCTGCCTGTACCAATTTTGTAGCATTTCAGGCTTTGCTCCAGCGTCCCTGGTTCGCTCCAGTCTTCGCTGGCGTTGATCCATAGGGCGTATGTGGACAGCAGCATCTGCACGCTGTGACCAAGCTGGTTTGCTATGAATTCAAGGTTCATGCCTGCGATTGGGCACATAGTAGCGTACGTGTGCCGACAGTTGTATTGCCTACGGCCATGGATCTTCAATTCTGCCAAGGCCGGTTGTCCGTCCTGTGCCTTTCAGGCGAAGCTCTTTTTTCGACTTTCGCTATCCCTGTGAGTCCAATCCTGCCACTGGTGTTCCATCCACGCTGGATGTCTGGCCAGGGTGAAGAGTGCTAGAGTCAAACTCTCGTGAAGGACAAGCCTATGACCCAGGAAGAGCTGGAAGTTTCTGATCGTGCTGTGACGTTTGCAAAGGAGAATCGGACTCGCATAGCCCGTGAATTGGCGTGCTTGAAGGCTTACCCGAGTGATGAGTACCCCGTATCGGTATTCATGGCTGGGTCACCGGGAGCTGGGAAAACTGAGGTGTCCCGGGCTTTTATTGAAATGATGCAGGCCGGTGGGTCAATGGCATTGCGAATTGATCCTGATGACTTCAGGGACTACTTCCCTGAGTACACTGGCCGCAACTCCAGTCATTTCCAGCGTGGAGTGACAACATTTGTTGAGCGCACTCTGGATTTGGTATATCAGCAGCGCCAGTCCTTCCTTCTCGATGGGACGCTTGCGAATCTGGATGTAGCTAAACGAAACATCTTG
This sequence comes from Pseudomonas sp. K2I15, assembly GCF_002204795.1. Taxonomy (GTDB): domain Bacteria; phylum Pseudomonadota; class Gammaproteobacteria; order Pseudomonadales; family Pseudomonadaceae; genus Aquipseudomonas. Next base: position 17,366 of record NZ_NIXO01000058.1, on the reverse strand, counting down.
CGAGCCCTTGATAAAGAGAACAGATCGGCACAAGTTATATATGTTTACCAGCGTCCCGAGCTCGCATGGGAATTTGTGCTCGCTGGGGAAAAAAGGACGGAAGGAACATTCCTTGTCCTGAGTTTGTCAGACAGTTTTATGCTGCAAAGGCCTCAGTATGTGAGCTCAAGAGGCAATTTGAGCATGCACTTCAGGTGGACGTCATTATCAAGGACAACGATGGGGAAAACGCCGAGATCGGTATTGACCTTTTGGCCGACGAAATTGACGGGTTTGTGAACCAGCCCTATGATCACGAAGAGCTTGAGGAAATTTTGAACGGAGTATCCCAATGAAAGGCGAAAAGGTAAAAGACGCTTCGACGAAGACGTATGGCTCTTCGGCGATGTCTGATTTTTTCCGCCACGGGTCCGTGGAGGAAAAGCGAGCGGTCTACTTTGCTGCAGCCAATGCTGCGATATGTGAGCAGAAGGACGTCATTCGCTCGGTCAAGCCTGGCGAGTTGAGCGTTGAAAAATTTAAATGATCTCATCGTTGTTGATCTTTAAGCCCAGCCTTGTGCTGGGCTTTTTGCATCTTGTGGACTGTTGGTAGGTGGTAGTTGGTTGGCTGAAGCGCCGGTAACGGCTTCAACTGTAAGGAGCGTCTCGCGACAGTGAAGGCGCGCATCGAAAAGCGTGAGAGGCTCGACCCAGGTTGATGTCTATATTGCCTGCGGCAAGCCTGACGATGGCACTTGCTACTCGTCGCGGCCTTCCATCATCGTGCGCTTGAGCATCACATACACCGCGCCAGCGCCGCCGTGGCGTGGTTGGCACGAGGTAAACCCAAGCACCTGGGAATGCTGGCGCAACCAGGTGTTGACGTGGCTTTTGATCATCGGCCGCTTGCCGTCCAGGCGCACGGCCTTGCCGTGGGTGACGCGCACGCAGCGGATTTCGAATTTTGTGGCTTCGGCGAGGAATGCCCAGAGGGTTTCGCGGGCTTTTTCGACGGTCATGCCGTGCAGGTCAAGGCTGCCCTCGAACGGGATCTGGCCGACCTTGAGCTTGCGCATCTGGCTTTCCTGCACGCCGTCGCGGGCCCACATCAGTTCGTCTTCGGGGCCTACATCGATAACGAATTGATCCGACAGGCCGTCCACGGTGGTGGCGTCCGTGCGCACGGTCGCCGCCTGGCGCAGCTTGGCGATCTGGGCGCGGTCGGTCTTGGGTTTGCCGGTTTCGGCGCGATCGTGCTTGATCGGCTTGACGCCGCGCAGCTCGTTCTTGAATAGGGAAAAATCGTCGTCTTGCATGTCGGCCTCCGCGAAGGGCGGGCAGTTTACCTAATCGCGGCGGCTTGATGCGCAACAAACACTATCTGGATGCCATCAGTCGTGCTTTTTCATCAGGTGTGAGGCGATGTTCAGTGACAGCGGCTGACGCATGCGCCGACGGCAACGGCGCCACAGCCATACGCCAAACCACAGCACCAGCAGGCCGATCACCACCAGGATTGCAGACCCGCCAGGGCTGGCATTCAGCTCGCCCAAGGCCGGTGAATGTCCAAACAAACCAGCGGCGCCGGCAATTGCCAGCAGCACGCCCACGATCGCAAACAGCGCGGCAAAGCCGGCGCCGATGCGCAGACGCCAGTTGCTCGGGCCCTTGGGGCGCAAGCGACGTGCATCAAAACCATCGGATATCTTCATTCCGACCTTTCCTCCAGGGTATCGGCCCTTCGACCGGAAGATACACAGGTTGTTCCGGGTACAGAGGCAATTGCTGCAAATGACAGGCTTTTGCGGATGAGCGGGCGGCTACCCGCTCATCGAAGGTCGATCAGATCAGATCTTTGGTCAAGGCGAGGGTGGCGAAGTTGTCGGCCATGATGGCCATTTCGGTCTGCTGCACATGGTCGGCGCTGAGGATGCCGCCCTTGTAAGGCAGGTCGCGGGTGGCGCAGGCGTCTTCCACCAGGGTGCAACGGAAACCCAGGTTCTTCGCCGCGCGTACCGTGGTGCTGACGCTGGAGTGGCTCATGAAGCCGCAGACGATCAGGTCCAGGGAACCGAGGTCTTGCAGGTGCTTCTCAAGGCCAGTGCCGTGGAAGGCGCTGGGCAGCAGCTTGCCGATGATGGTCTCGTCGGCCAGGGGCTCGAGGCCTGGAATGAATTCACCGCGCTCGCCCTGAGGATCAAACAGCCCGCCAACCGTGCCCAGGTGGCGCACGTGCACAATCGGGCGCCCGGCGTTGCGCGCGGCAGCGGCCAGTTGCTTGATGTTTTCGACAGCCGCGTCCATGCCCGAGAGGGCGAGGGGACCGCTGAGGTATTCCTTCTGGGCGTCGATGATCACGAGGGTCGCATGGTTCAGGTTCGCCGCTGCGTAACCACGACCGCTGAGTTGAAACATCGTCTTTGGAACGGACATTCTGGGGCTCCTGTGAGTGGGGCTTTTGTGACATTGTCCTCTGGCTGAGCGCTTCTGTGAATCGCTACCATCGTAAGGTACGCCGTTGTTGGCGTGTAGCGATGTCAATAGGGCACTACGTTTAGGCAAAAAGCACAATTAAGATGAAATCCGACGTGCGGCAAAGGGTTTTTTCGTACATCGTCGGTACAGCTTAAGGCTGTTAGAATCGCCGGTCGTTTTTTCCAGGAGCTTGCCCCCGTGATCACTTCTCGCCTGCGCACCTTGCGCGACCACATCCGATGGGCCGTCAGCCGTTTCCATGGGGAAGACCTGTTTTTCGGGCATGGCACCGACAACGCCTGGGACGAAGCCCGGCAACTGGTGCTCGGCGCCTTGCACCTGCCATGGGAAATTGCCGACAGCTACCTGGATTGCAACCTGGAAGAAGAGGAAATCTCCCACGTGCAACGGCTGTTGCACCGCCGTATCCATGAGCGCGTGCCTACCGCCTACCTGTTGAAGGAAGCCTGGTTCTGCGGCATGTCATTTATCGTCGATGAGCGCGTGCTGATTCCACGCTCACCGATTGGCGAGCTGATCGAAAACCGCTTCGAACCGTGGCTGGGCATGCCGCCGGCGCGCATTCTGGACCTGTGCACCGGCTCCGGTTGCATCGGCATTGCGTGTGCCTACGAGTTCCAGGACGCCGAAGTGGTACTGGGCGACCTGTCCTTTGAAGCGCTGGAAGTGGCCAACCAGAACATTGAGCGCCATGGCGTCGACGAGCGTGTGTATACCGTTCAGGGTGATGGCTTTGATGGGTTGCCGGGCCAGCGTTTTGACCTGATCGTGTCCAACCCGCCGTATGTCGATGCCGAAGACTTTGCCGACATGCCTGATGAATACCAGCATGAACCGGAACTGGGCCTGGCTTGTGGGGATGACGGTTTGAATCTGGTTCGGCGGATGCTGGCCGAGGCGGCGGATCACTTGACCGAGAAGGGCTTGTTGATTGTCGAGGTGGGCAACAGCCAGGTTCACGTCGAGACGTTGTACCCGGAAGTGGACTTTGCCTGGCTGGACTTCGAGCGTGGTGGGCATGGTGTGTTCATGTTGACGGCAGAGCAGTGCCGGGCGCATCAGGCGGTGTTTGTTTCTCGGGTTTAAACCCGGTCTGACAGTGTACTGATACTTGTGGCGAGGGAGCTTGCTCCCGTTGGAGTGCGAAGCGCTCCCAAGATTTATGGGGCCGCTACGCAGCCCAGCGGGAGCAAGCTCCCTCGCTACAAAAGCACGTTCGCCGCGTGTGTTGATTCAGCGATGCGTCGCAATCCAGATCAACAACCCCGCCTGAAACACGGTAAACGCCACCAGGCACGTAATCGTGAAGCGCAACCCGCTGTCTTCGCGCTTGAACTTGGTGACCTTTTCCTCTTCCTTGCGCAGCTTCACTTCCTGCTCCGCAAGATTCTGCTCGGCCTGTTGCAGCATCTGCGCCGCTTCCAGAATTTCCACGAACTGCAGCTTCTCGGTGTTCCAACTGTCCAGCACATCGCTGACCTTGCCCGGTTGCACGTTGCCCTTTAAATGCTGGACATCGGCATACGCCACATCAAACCCCTGAATACGCAGAAAGTGATCCCGACGCAGGCGCGTCGCTTCGTTCAGCGCGTCCTTGTTGGCCAAGTCAACGCCGTCGACGCGATAGTGTGACCACTTCTTTTTCGCCCATGCAGCGCCCTGGGCCACCAGGAATCGGCCGATACCGCGGTTCGCCGGTTCGATCTCCAGGCTGTTGCCCGGCCCAAAATGCACCCGCTGGGTGACGTGATCGACCCAGATGTCCAGGTGGTTCTGCTCCCGTCGCACCCGCTGGCCAGGCAATTGAATGACCATGCGCAGCAGGCTGTTGTCCTTGTTGTTGCGTTCGGCCCAGCCAAATTGCACAAAGCGCAATGGCCGTACACCAGTGGAGCGGTCGGTGGCCAAAGGGGCCAGGCGCAGCATCTTGAAATGTTCGGCCTGTACCTCCGCCCACGGTAACGCCGCCGAGGCGGCGGCCTCGGTTTCAGCCGTGGTCTCGGCGGTAGATTCGGGTGTTGCTTCGGTGTTCGTCATTCGGCGCGATCCTGTCCAAGCTCTGCGGGCCGACAGGCTTTTTGCTGTCGACCCAGGGCTTATCGGCCGTTTTACTCAGGACTGGAGGGGGAATACTCGCTTAACTGGCACGAAGTCCGTCGATAAAACGAACCAGGCGGGTGCCCAGCTCGGCAGCCAGCGGCAACTGTGGGTCGTTATAGGATTCCAGTTGCTGCTTCACGTCATTGGGCACGATACGCATCACGTGGTTCATGCCCTCGATCACCGTCAGCTCGGCGTCGGGTTTGGCCTTTTGCAGTTGCTGCGCATCGGCCACGCCGACCTGCAGGTCATTGGTGCCCTGGATGATCAGCGCTGGCATCTTCAGCTTGGCAAATGCCGCCGAAGGGTCGGCCCGGAACAGGCTGATCAGATAAGGCTGCACGCTGGGTCGGAAAATGCCCTCAAGCGGCGTGGGCACATCGGCATCCACCTGGCCGGCCTTGAGGTGGTCGAGAATCTGGTTGCTGCGCAGTAACAGCGCGGGCGGCATGTGGTCGGCCAGTTGCTGGCGGATCACCTGGTCCACCGGGCGGGCGCTGCCGGACAGGGAAATCACCCCGGCCGGATCGAGCTGCGGGGCGGCGAGGGCGGCCACCAGTGCTCCTTCGCTGTGGCCCAGCACAATCAGCGGGCCCATGCGCGGGTCGGCCTTGAGCAGCTTGCCCCAGGCCACGGCGTCGGACACGTAGGCGTCCAGGGTCAGGTTGCGCTCATCGGGGGTGGCGGCAAGGCTGGCGGCTACACCCCGCTTGTCGTAGCGCACGCTGGCGATGTTGTGTTTGGCCAGCACCCAGGCGAGGCGCTTGAGGCTGTCGTTGCGTGCGCCGTCGGCGCTGTTGCCGTTGCGGTCGGTGGGGCCCGAGCCGGCAATGATCAGCACCACCGGCACTGGCTTGTCGGATTTGGGCAGCAACAGCGAGCCGAACAGCTCGCCGCTGCCCGTGTCCAGGCTGATGGGCCGTTGCAGTACGACAGGGGAGGCGGCGAAGCCAAGGCTGGAAAACAGGGTGAGGGTCAAAAGCAGAACTCGCAGCATCATCGCGCCATCATGAGGAAGGTGCCGGTTGGACCAACGTCTACCGGTAAGGTTTCGAGGATGAACTAGTCGGTTAGCCTGCGTATACTGGCTGCCTTAAGTTATTACGGTTGACTTGATTCAACTGATTTCACGGAGCGCCCTGCATGTCCGGCAATACCTACGGCAAGCTGTTCACTGTTACCACCGCGGGCGAAAGCCATGGCCCGGCGTTGGTCGCCATTGTCGACGGCTGCCCGCCGGGCCTCGAGTTGTCCCAGGAAGACCTGCAGCGTGACCTCGACCGTCGCAAGCCCGGCACCAGCCGCCACACCACCCAGCGCCAGGAAGCCGACGAAGTCGAAATCCTCTCCGGCGTGTTCGAAGGCCGCACTACCGGCTGCGCCATCGGCCTGCTGATTCGCAACACCGACCAGAAGTCCAAGGACTACTCGGCGATCAAGGACCTGTTCCGCCCGGCCCACGCCGACTACACCTACCACCACAAATACGGCGAGCGCGACTACCGTGGCGGTGGTCGCAGTTCGGCGCGGGAAACCGCGATGCGTGTGGCGGCTGGCGCGATTGCCAAGAAATTCCTGGCCACCCAAGGCATCGTGATTCGCGGCTACATGAGCCAATTGGGCCCTATCGAAATCCCGTTCAAGACCTGGGACAGCGTCGAAGACAACGCCTTCTTCTGCCCCGACCCGGACAAAGTGCCGGAACTGGAAGCCTATATGGACCAGTTGCGCCGCGATCAGGATTCCGTCGGCGCGAAAATCACCGTAGTCGCCGAAGGCGTGATGCCGGGCCTGGGCGAGCCGATCTTCGACCGCCTCGACGCCGAACTGGCCCACGCGCTGATGAGCATCAACGCGGTCAAGGGTGTTGAAATCGGCGCCGGTTTCGCCTGCGTTGCCCAACGTGGCACCGAGCACCGTGACGAACTGACGCCGGAAGGTTTCCTCAGCAACAACGCTGGCGGCATTCTCGGTGGCATCTCCTCCGGCCAGCCTATCGTTGCGCACCTGGCGCTCAAGCCGACGTCCAGCATCACCACGCCGGGCCGTTCGATTGATGTGCACGGCAACCCGGTGGACGTGATCACCAAGGGCCGTCACGACCCGTGCGTGGGCATCCGCGCCACGCCGATTGCCGAGGCGATGATGGCCATCGTGCTGATGGACCACCTGCTGCGTCATCGCGGGCAGAACGCCGATGTAAAGGTCAGTACTCCGGTATTGGGCCAACTGTGACGGTGTGTGGCGAGCGAGCTTGCTCGCGCTGGGCTGCGAAGCGGCCCCAAGGCCTGCAACCCGGTATTAGCTGGAGAAATGCGGTGCTTCTATCGGGGCCGCTTCGCGACCCAGCGCGAGCAAGCTCGCTCGCCACAAGGCACTTATGCTGACGGGAGCCCTCCCGTACTGGCGACTCTCCAGCTTCTACCTGTTCTATTTCGCCCTGCTGGGGGCGACGGCGCCGTTCCTGGCGCTGTACTTCGACCACCTGGGGTTCTCCAGCGCGCGCATTGGCGAGCTGGTGGCCATCCCCATGCTGATGCGCTGCGTGGCACCCAACCTGTGGGGCTGGCTGGGGGATTACACCGGCCGGCGCTTGGCCATCGTGCGTTTTGGCGCGGTGTGCACCCTGGCGAGCTTCTCACTGATTTTTGTCAGCAAGACCTACGCCTGGCTGGCGCTGGTGATGGCCCTGCACGCGTTCTTCTGGCACGCGGTGCTGCCGCAGTTTGAAGTCATCACCCTGGCGCATCTGCAAGGCCAAACCTCGCGCTACAGCCAGGTGCGGCTGTGGGGCTCCATCGGTTTTATCCTCACCGTGGTGATCATGGGCCGTCTGTTCGACTGGCTGAGCCTGGACATCTACCCGGTGGTGGTCGTGGTGATCATGGCCGGCATCATCGGCGCCAGCCTCTGGGTGCCGAATGCGCAGCCATTGACCCAGGGCAATCGCCTGGCCGGTGATGGCTTTCTGCGACAATTGCGCAGCCCCGGCGTGCTGGCGTTTTATGCCTGTGTGGCGCTGATGCAAATGAGCCACGGCCCTTACTACACCTTCCTGACTTTGCACCTTGAACACCTGGGCTACAGCCGTGGCGTGATCGGCATGCTGTGGGCGCTGGGTGTGGTCGCGGAAGTGTTGATGTTCCTGGCCATGAGCCGGATTCTCACGCGTTTTTCGGTACGCCGGGTGCTGATGGCGAGTTTCCTGCTGGCGGCGCTGCGCTGGTTGCTGCTGGGCTCGTTCGCCGAATTCTTCTGGGTGCTGTTGTTGGCGCAAGTGATGCACGCGGCGACCTTCGGTAGCTTTCACGCGGCGGCCATCCAGTTCGTGCAACGCAGTTTTGGTGCTCGCCAGCAAGGCCAGGGCCAGGCACTGTATGCCGCACTGGCCGGTACCGGCGGAGCGCTGGGCGCACTCTATTCAGGTTATAGCTGGAACCTGCTGGGGCCGACCTTGACCTTCAGCATTGCCAGCCTCGCGGCCCTGGCCGCCGCCATAATCATTGGCATTCGATTGCAAGAGGAGCGGCCATGAGCCGCTTCCGTGACAGAGGAAAAGTTTGATGAGCTATCTCGCGGTCTACCACATTTGCACCCCCGATACCCCGAACAAGGTCCTGACTCACCAAGAGGATATCGCCACGACGCTGGCCGAGCTGGGCGTAGGGTTTGACCGTTGGCAGGCCGCGACCCGGCTTGAGGCGGGCGCTGGCGAGGTTGAGATCATCGCCGCCTACCAGGCGCCCATCGACAAGCTGATGACCGAGCGCGGTTACACCCATGTCGATGTGATCAGCGTCAGCAACGACCACCCGCAAAAGGCCGAGTTGCGCGCCGAGCGCCTCGACGAACACCGCATGGCGCACGACCACGTACGCTTCTTCGTCGCCGGCCGCGGGCTGTTTACCTTGCACATCGAAGACTATGTGTACGCCGTGTTCTGCGAGAAAAACGACCTGATCTCGGTGCCGGGCGGCATCGCACACTGGTTTGATATGGGTGAGAACCCGCACTTTGTGGCGATCCGCTTGTTCAACGGCCCGGAAGGCCAGGCGGTCAACCTGACCGGTGACGCGATCGCCGAGGGTTTTCCCCGGCTCGAAGAGTAGGTTCGCCCGAAACAGCCTCCTGAACAGGAGGCTGTTTTAAAGTTCAACCCATGCAAGTAGGAAAGTGTTGTGGGAAGAAACTTATAAGTGTGTGAGCAACAGCTGTTTATCGCTGCCCTTACTTAATACTTCCACTCTTTGTGTAACTCTCTCCGGTCTCAATATTTATTCGCCTGTCAATAGGAGCAATCCGAGTTCGGGCGCTACAAGACCTATAGAAGAGAGAGCCTGCATGAGCGGTCCAGAGCCACTGGAACAACCGTCCACTGAAATTGTTAACGCCCCGGCTGCCAGCAGCAAGCCGCGTGCGATGCTGTCAGGTAAACCCCTGACTCCAAAGGAGCGGGAGATTCTGCGCTGGGCCACCGAAGGCAAGACGGTCTGGGAAATCAGCAAAATTCGCTCGATCTCACAGGCCACGGTGAAGTTTCACCTGCGCAACATCTACGGCAAGTTGCAGGTGACTAACCGGGTCCAGGCCGTGAACGAGGCGGTCAAGCAGGGTTTGTGCGAATAAAAAAAGGCCGTGATGCGCAACGGCACCACGACCTGTTCGGGTCCTGCATTACATTCAAGCCGAATGGTAGGTCGGCAGGGCAAAGCGATTCTGGCTTTGCAGCATCGAAATCTGCGGCAGGTCGCTGGCTTGTTCAGCCAGGTCGCGGCGAATGGCGCTGATGACCCAGGTCAGTTGGTCGGCCGTGTGCAGTTGCTGATAAGAGATCGAACGTTTGATCTGCTTGCCTTCGCCGTTACGCAAGGTCAGCAGGATGCCGCCATCAGGACGCGCCTGGGTGGTGACGTCGAAATTGGAGAACACAGAAGAAAATTTATCTTGGATCAGGCTCATGTCTATCAGCTCCGTTAGCTCATGTTTTGCAGCGTGGAGTGATAGGTGCAGTGATTGTGCCAGCACTGGGTATCTTTAAAAGTCGTTATAAATCAAAGGCTTATAAATTTTTGAATTTTTCAGTTTCGTGCAATTTGCATGAATGGCCATCGTGCATCCTGCATTTTGCGGGGTTTTGCCAGGTGTTTCAGCGCTGGCAGGCACGGCAGGTCTTCCATAGTGACCGCGTGGTGGTCGGGTAAATTCCTTTTCCTTTCGGGATACAAAACTTTTCAAATCCTGCGTGTACAGCCGAAGAATGGCTGGCGTATTTTCCTGCAAGGCATTCGGCGCCGGTCTTACGGTGCGAAGGGTGCTTGAGGGTCATACGAACAATAAGAAAAAGGACGTTCCTGCCATGAACCACCCGCCAAGTGACATGATCACCTGGGGCATGATGTTGCGTAAGGTGCCCACCATTGTCCGTGCGTTGCCGCGACTGGTACGCGGTATTCGCGTGGCCAACATCACCGACCCCGACCAGCCATGCGGCCTGGGCTGGACCTTCGAACAAGCCACCCAACGCAACCCCGACGGCGCCGCGCTGCTGTATGGCGACAGCGTGCTCAGCTACCGCCAGGCCAACCAGCAGGCCAACCGCATGGCCCACTACCTGCAGCAGCAGGGCATCGGCAAGGGCGACGTGGTGGCATTGTTTATCGAGAACCGCCCCGAGTTGTTGCTCAGCGTGCTGGCCGTGGCCAAGCTTGGCGGCATTTGCGCGATGCTCAACACCTCGCAAACCCAGGCTGCGCTGGTACACAGCCTCAACCTGGTGACGCCGGTGGCCATTGTGGTGGGTGCCGAGCTGGTCGGAGCTTATGAGGCCGTTCGCAGCCAGGTGGCAATCGACGCGGATAAAACCTGGTTTATCGCCGATCAGCAGCACGCCGACGTGCCGCCGGGCTACGTAGACCTGATGGCCGCCAGTGCCGACTGCCCGTTGGAAAACCCCGCCAGCACCCAGCAGATCTTCTTCAACGACCCTTGCTTCTATATTTACACCTCCGGCACCACCGGCTTGCCCAAGGCCGGTATTTTCAAGCATGGTCGCTGGATGAAAACCTCGGCCAGCTTCGGCACCATCGCGCTGGATATGGGCCCTGAAGACGTTGTCTATTGCACCTTGCCGCTGTATCACGCCACCGGCCTGTGCGTGTGCTGGGGTTCGGCGATTGCCGGGGCGTCGGGGTTTGCGATTCGCCGCAAGTTCAGCGCCAGCCAGTTCTGGGACGATGTGCGCCGGTTCAATGCGACCACCCTGGGTTATGTCGGCGAGCTGTGCCGTTACCTGATCGACCAGCCCGCTCACGGGCACGACCGGGATAACCGCGTGACGAAGATGATCGGCAACGGCCTGCGCCCCGGCGTGTGGGCCGAATTCAAGCAGCGTTTCGGCGTCGATCACATCTGTGAACTGTACGCCGCCAGTGATGGCAATATCGGCTTCACCAACGTATTGAATTTCGACAACACCATTGGCTTTTCCCTGATGCATTGGGCACTGGTGGACTACGCCCATGACAGCTGTGAGCCGATACGTGGCACTAACGGCTTCATGCGCGAAGTGCCGAAGGGCGGCCAGGGGCTGCTGTTGGCCAGGATCGATGACAAGGCGCCGTTCGACGGCTACACCGACCCCGAGAAGAACCGCAAAGTGGTGCTCAGCGATGTGTTCGAGAAGGGCGACCGCTACTTCAACACCGGCGACCTGCTGCGCAATATCGGATTCGGCCACGCCCAGTTCGTCGACCGGCTGGGGGACACCTACCGCTGGAAAGGCGAAAACGTCTCCACCACCGAAGTCGAAAACATCTTCCTGCAGCACCCGCAGATCTCCGAAGTGGTGGCCTACGGCGTGGAGATCGAAAACACCAATGGCCGTGCAGGCATGGCGGCCATCACGCCCGCTGAATCCCTGGCGTCCCTGGACATGCGCGAGCTGCTGACGTTTGCCCATGGGCAGTTGCCCGCGTACGCGGTGCCGTTGTTCCTGCGGATCAAAGTGAAGATGGAGACCACGGGCACCTTCAAATACCAGAAGGTGAAACTCAAGGAGGAGGCGTTCGACCCGGACAAGGCCGGTGATGATCCGATCTTTGCCTGGCTGCCGGGATCGGACAGCTACGTGCCGGTCACCGGGCAACTGCTGGCGCAAATCCAGTCGGGCAAGTTCCGTTATTGATTCTGCCTATCAAAGCTTTTGGCAAAAAAGGCATGACAGTGGGGAACTCCGTCGCGAGACTGGACGCCTTATGAAACACCAGACAAGGAGCCCCACATGTCAGACCAAGCCAAACAAATGACCGAAGACGAAGCCGCCGAATTTGCCGAGCAGGTGTTCGACGTGGCGCGCAAAGGTGATGCCGCGATGCTTGCTGCGCTGCTGGCCAAGGGCTTGCCGCCAAACCTGCGTAACCACAATGGCGATACGCTGTTGATGCTGTCTGCCTACCACGGGCATGTCGACGCAGTGAAAGTGCTGCTGGAATTCAAGGCCGACCCACAGATTGCCAATGACAAGAACCAGCTACCGATTGCCGGCGCGGCGTTCAAGGGTAACCTGCCGGTAGTCAAGGCGTTGATCGAAGGCGGCGCATTGGTCGAAGGTGCGTCCTCTGATGGCCGTACAGCCTTGATGATGGCGGCGATGTTCAACCGCACCGAGATGGTGGATTACCTGCTCAGCCAGGGTGCCAACCCCAAGGCCACCGATGCCCAGGGTGTGACCGCGCTGGCCGCGGCCCAGACCATGGGGGCGGTGGATACGGCGGCGCAGTTGCAGAAGCTGGTTTAGGCCGCGGGGTAGGGGACCCTATAGAACTTTCGCCCAAATGAGCCAGGCAAACATGGCGATCACGTTCAGGGTTCCCCAGTAAAAGCTCCAGATAAACCACCGTTTCAAGGGCTGTGGAATAGCGGCCAGTTCTTCTTTGGTGACTGCGCCACGCCTGATCATCTCTTTGGGTGCGACCAGATACATGGTGATAAACGTTACACGCCACCTTCTATCGATCTCTTTGTTCCAGGACCAAAATCGCTTGTTCCGTTGTAGTGCGATGTTTTCGGTGAAATAGCGCTCTATTTCTTCGAGTTTTCTGTATTTGAGATACCAGAGAATCCATGAAGTCAGGGCAATATCAATTGTCAGGTAGATGGCCAGCGTGAGACTCATTGTTCCGATGCCTTATACAGCACATCACCATAAGTCGCGCCAATAGAGCCTCCGATGATTCCGCCTCCAATTCCGCCTCCAATTCCTCCTGCGATTCCACCGATGATGCCGCACCCGAGTTTGCCCAACCCGCGGGTTGCTATCTTCAGCACGACACAAAGCCTTTCGGCCCCCCTCGCTGATATTTCCCCTGCACCAGCGGCCGCTATTACCCCACCCACCAACCGCCCCGTCTCCACATACTTCGCCCGCTCACACATTCTCTCGCGCCCCTCCATACACGCCTTCTTGATCGCCAGCCCCGCCGCTCCCACATCCAGCGCCAACCCTACATAAGTCCCCTTGCCCAAAAACCGTGAAGTCTCGGCAATACTCCTGATCCGTTGCGTGTAACCCACGACTTCACTCTTGTGCAGATAACTCTTGGTAGAAATACCCAGAATCTTCTTCAGCGATTTATGAGTGCGCAGGCTGGTGCCAAAGCGGGCAGCCCCTTGAAGTTGCGCATCGAGCTTCTTGAATAGCGCCTGGCGGTGCTGGATAAACGCGCTCCTGTCCAGTTTGCCGTCTTTAAGCTGCTGATGAAGCCACTCGACCTGCTCCAGCGTCATCTTCACTTCGTCCAGGTGCCGTGCCCATGCCGAAGTGGTGCTGCCCACCCCCAACGACCCATAACCCAACCAGCTCTGAAGCAAATCGTAGTTGTTGATCACCGCCGTACCAGCGGCCGCATCCTGTTCCAGCCCCCGGCGGATCTCCTGTGCATGGCGCATTAACCACGCATCGTCTGCCGTACAGGCCACGCCGTAGTCGTCGGGAATTATCACCATCTGGCCCGGCGTGACGAGGCCGTTGCGCAGATGAAGGTTCAGTGCATCGAATTGATCGCCCAATTGCCGGCTGGAGCCGGTCAGCAGCCGGGATTTCAAACTGAGGAGGTCGGTGGTGTGTTGATTGATATACGCCTGGGCCATATCCCACATCCTTGAAGGAATAAATATGGCCACGGAATATAAGTAACTGAACGCGCAACAAAACAAGAGGATGATCAGAAAACAAAATTTGGGAAGTGGACTACATAGGTGGACAGAAGACGCCTACGCCAACAGTGGATTTGTTGCTGGCCTTGAACCAATGTTATCTTCGCGCCCCCCCCAAATCAGCCGTGGACCACCCCATGAAAACCGCACTCGTCGAACTCATCAGCAAAATCAGCTCCGGCTGCATGAGCGAACCCGAGATCGCCAAGGTGGCTGACGAAGCGGCCCAGGCTTACGCCGATCCCGACGCCTTCCTGGCCGCCAACCCCGACATCAACTACGACGACACTTTCCCGATTCCCCTGGGCGAGTGGATCGTCGTCGGCAGCCTGCCCGAGACCGTACTGTTCCAGGCCGACACCTACCTGGACCTGTTCGCCCACATCGTCGCCTCGTTCGGCCCAGGCGTGGCGTTCAACCTCAAGCCCAAGCAACTGGCCAAAACCGAAGCCCTGACGGCGCTGAACCGCATCCAGATCCAGATGAGCGCGCTCAACCCGGAAAATGGCGGCTACGTGCTGGTCAACTTCAGCCAACTGCTGGACGACGAGATCCAGGCCGTGCTGGTCTACGGCGACGACGTGCCACGGGTACTGGAGCTGTGCGCCGAAGTCGGGATCAAGGGCGAACCGTCCCTGGAAGCCCTGCGGGTTGCAGTCCACGTCTGAAATAAAACGGAACCCCTGGCCACGGCTGACTATCCTAAGCAGGCAAGCCCTCACTTAGGAGCGATACCATGGGTTCCACTTTTAATGGTCTGATCGGGTTGATCATCCTGGCGCTGGATATCTGGGCGATCATCAACGTGTTCAAAAGCGGCGCGGGTACCGGTGCCAAGGTGCTGTGGATCCTGTTGATCCTGCTGCTGCCGGTGTTGGGCTTGATCATCTGGGCGATCGCCGGGCCGCGCGGTAACGTGCGGATCTGAGCCAAACAACGCTATTCAGAGCGGGCACAGTTAGTGTGGGAGCGGGCTTGCTCGCGAATGCGGTGAATCAGTCAGTACATCTTTTGACTGTTACACCGCATTCGCGAGCAAGCCCGCTCCCACAGTTGTTTCTTCAGTCCCTTATTTTTATGTTTCGAGATATTCGCTGTACAAAATTTTCACATTCCATCCAAGACAATTCGCCGGCTATTTTCCCCCTGCCGAGTGCTCTAAGACGAGTGCAAATAAAGGCCGGAGTGAGTAATCAATGGCGTTGCCGGCGTTGATCGGGCACCATTTGCGCCATTGCGTTCACCACCTACCTCAGCCTGACTGAGCGAGGGCGGGGCGCCGCTGTATTCATTCGCAACTTAAACTTCCAATGGGTCCTAAAACGACATGGCAAACCCGGACGCCCTGAATCAGCAGCGAGCTTCTAATCGCTTGCTGCAACCGACCGTCAAATCCCATCTGGCGTACACGCTGCTTTGTGCCTTGATCATGATGGTGATGTTCTCCCTGCTGCGCCTTGCGCTGCTGGTCTACAACCGCGAGATGATCCTCGACACACCGGCCTCGACCTTCCTTGAAGCGTTCGCCAACGGCCTGCGCCTGGATATCCGCCTTGTGATGTACGTGCTGGTCCCGCTGCTGCTGGCCTTGTTCAGCGTGCGGGCCATGGCGGCGCGCGGGTTCTTCCGCTTCTGGCTGACCGTCGCGTCGAGCATCGCGCTGTTCCTCGGCCTGATGGAAATGGACTTCTACCGCGAGTTCCACCAGCGCCTCAACGGCCTGGTCTTCCAGTACGTGAAGGAAGACCCGAAAACCGTGATGAGCATGCTTTGGTACGGCTTCCCGGTGGTGCGCTACCTGCTGGCCTGGGCCGTGGGCACGCTGATCCTGAGCATCGCCTTTAAAGGCGCCGACCGTGCAACGCGCCCACGCGGCCCGTTCAGCGGTGGCACCATCGGCACCCGCCAGGTGGCGCCGTGGTATTCGCGCATTGCCGTGTTTGTGGTCTGCCTGATGGTCGCCGTGGTCGCCATCCGTGGCACCCTGCGCCAGGGCCCGCCGCTGCGTTGGGGTGACGTTTACACCACCGACTCGAACTTCGCCAACCAGTTGGGCCTCAATGGCACCCTCTCGCTGATCGGCGCCGCCAAGGCGCGGTTCTCGGAAGAGCGTTCCAATATCTGGAAGGCCACTCTGGAGCAGCCGCTGGCTACCCAGACTGTGCGCGACATGCTGGTGCTGCCAAGCGAGAAACTGGTAGACACCGACACCGCCGCCGTACGCCGTGACTTCACGCCGCCGGCCGAGAAGACCCTGCCGATCAAGAACGTCGTGGTTATCCTGATGGAAAGCTTCGCCGGTCACTCGGTGGGCGCCCTGGGCCGCCCGGGCAACATCACGCCGTACTTCGACA
Organism: Pseudomonas sp. K2I15; assembly: GCF_002204795.1. Classification (GTDB taxonomy): domain Bacteria; phylum Pseudomonadota; class Gammaproteobacteria; order Pseudomonadales; family Pseudomonadaceae; genus Aquipseudomonas. The sequence goes on along the minus strand of NZ_NIXO01000058.1, from coordinate 1,222 downwards.
AACTGTCCAAGGAAGGCCTGCTGTTCGACCGTTTCTTCTCCAATGGCACCCACACCCACCAGGGTATGTTCGCCACCATGGCCTGCTTCCCGAACCTGCCGGGCTTCGAATACCTGATGCAGACCCCGGAAGGCAGCCACAAGCTCTCGGGCCTGCCGCAGTTGCTCAGCGCGCGCAAGTTTGACGACGTGTATGTCTACAACGGCGACTTCGCCTGGGACAACCAGTCCGGCTTTTTCAGCAACCAGGGCATGACCAACTTCATCGGCCGTAATGACTTCGTCAACCCGGTGTTCTCCGACCCTACCTGGGGCGTGTCCGACCAGGACATGTTCACCCGTGGCCTGGAAGAGTTGAAGGCACGTGAAGGTGGCAAGCCGTTCTATGCGCTGCTGCAAACCCTGTCCAACCACACGCCGTATGCGTTGCCGACACCCTTGCCGGTTGAGAAAGTCACCGACCGTGGCAGCCTCAACGAGCATTTGACGGCTATGCGTTACTCCGACTGGGCCCTGGGCCAGTTCTTTGAAAAGGCCCGCAAGGAGCCGTACTTCAAGGAAACCCTGTTCGTGATCGTGGGCGACCACGGCTTCGGCAACGAGCAGCAGATCACCGAGATGGACCTGGGCCGCTTCAACGTGCCGATGCTGATGATTGCACCGGGCATGCAGGAGAAGTTCGGCGAGCGTGACCACACCGTGGGCACCCAGATCGACATCGTGCCGACCATCATGGGCCGCTTGGGCGGTGACACCTTGCACCAGTGCTGGGGCCGTGACCTGCTCAACCTGCCGGAAGGCGACAAGGGTTTTGGCGTGATCAAGCCGTCGGGCAGCGACCAGACCGTCGCCTTGCTCACCGGTGACCGCGTGCTGGTACTGCCCAAGGAAATGCCACCGAAGCTGTGGGAATACGAACTGGGCGCCAACCCGACCGGGAAGGTGATTCCGGAGTCGCCGGACGAGGCTGCTCTGAAGCAGAAGCTCGAATCGTTCCTGCAGACCGCTACCAAGAGCCTGTTGGATAACACCGCAGGCGTGGTGGACGGCAAGCCGGACTAAACACCCGAGCATAAAAAAAGAGGCCTTTTGAGGCTAATGCCAGTCAGTTAAGCTGACTGGCTTTTTTATTTCTGATCGGATATTTCGGTGATTTGAGCCGGATGGCCCGCGGATAAATGCGCTCCTCACGCCGATGAGGCAGGACGTAATGCATGGCTGAG
>NZ_NIXO01000057.1 GCF_002204795.1 Pseudomonas sp. K2I15 | reverse complement strand
GTGGCGGGGTATTGGGCGCAAAGGTGGCGCGTGGTTTGTGTAAGTTAGTTTTGGGTATTGCTACTAAAGGGAAAGGTGATAACAAACGGTTTTGGGGCAGAAACCAACTGATCGACAGATACATGCGTTTGAGTCTGATTGTCGACTTTCTTTCACTGCCCAAGCTGCACATCAGAAGAGGGGATGTGACGGCGGCAGAGCTGGCGTCTGTTCCCCTGTCGCTCAAGCGTTGGGCGCTGTGGCCGTATCGTTTTGGAATGGTTGGATTTGTAGGTGCGGGGCTCTGGTACGTCTGGATTAAATGGTAGTTCTTGTAAGAAAATACTGTACATACATACAGCTTTGTCCTACAGTCCATCCCAGGTGACCGGATGTCACCGGTCACCTGAGCTTCAATTTTTTAACTATGGATGGATAAAAAATGAAATCTAAAAAAGCCTTTGTATTGGGCGCGGCCATGATGGCTGCCAGCTTCGTTTCGGCCTTCGCCCTGGCCGAGCAATACCCTTCCACCGTCAGCGCACAGGCGCTCAAGCCTGCATCGGGCTTCGACCTCAAGCCGGGCGGCACGCTTCACGCCGAGCCGCTTTCCGAAGAACTCGCGAAGCAATTCAAGGACGCCATGAACGCCGGTACACCCCCGGTGCTCAAGCCGGCCAGCAAGGCCGGCATCACTGAAACCGTGGTCAGCGAACCGAAGAAGCCCAGCCAGGCCAAGCTGAAAGCGGCCGCCGCCGATTTCGTTCCGCTGTTCCCGACCCTGGACATCAACACCCTCTATACCATCACCGAAGTGCAGGCCGGCCAGGAGTTTCCTTACCACTTCAACTTGCCTCACAGCGCTCGCGTGCTGGTGCAGTTGATCGGCCAGAGTGCCGGTGCCGACCTGTCGTTGAGCCTGTTCCGGGATGACGGCCAAGGTGGCGATCCGGTGCTGCTGGCGACCTCCGATAACCCGGGCAATGCCGACGAATACATCGATGGCATCCTGCCCGCTGGTGATTACTACTGGTACATGGTGGCCAACACCGCCGACAACGCGCAGTTCAGTTTTGGTGTGGCGGCAGACACCAACGTGGATGCCTATGAACCCAACGACACCCCGCAGACCGCCTTTGTGCTGCCGGATGCGTTGAACCAGGTTATCGGCAACCTCGACAACGCCAACGATGTCGACTACTTCGACTTCAAGTCGACGCGCGGCCAGAACGTCGCCCTCTCCTTGAAGGAGGGTCGCGAAGGTACGCGTAACCAGTGGATCCTCGATCGTTTTGATGGCAGCAATTGGGTCGCCGTTCCAGCCGGTACAAGCGTGAGCCTGTCTGGCGCAGCGGGTTTCACCGCCAAGGTGCGGGTGCGCGCCAACACCGCCGTGGCGCAGGACCCTACCGCGCAGTACAAGCTGACGCTGGGTTCGTTTCCGCGTCTGAACAGCAACAGTGTGACCGGTGACAACATCGTCAGGATTCCGTTCTCGATGTCTTCGACCGCCACTCAAACCGCTCGCCTGTTGAACTGGAGCACCCAGTGGTCGGATACCACCGGCGTGCCATTGCCGGGCATCACACCGGTGCTGCGGGTCGACAAGCGTTTCTATGACATCAACTATCACTGGGTTGATTACAAGGCCACGACCAACAGCGCCGGCACGTCCTCCGCGACAGCCACGCTCGGTACTTGCAACGGTGACTACCGCGCCATCTTCAACGACAGCAGCACCGGCGTGTCTTACAAGTGGGACACCACCTTCAACGAAGGCGGCTGGCGCATCGAGCTGGATGAGTTTCCCGGTGTTGGCGTAGGCGGCAGCAATGTGCAGTACGTCAGCCTGGGCCACATTTGTACCCAGACCATTATTCACTGATGAGGTTGTTCAAGTAAGGCAAGGGGCAGTCCGCAAGGGCTGCCCCTTTTTGCGTTATTGCGCCAATGCCAGCTTGAGCGGCAAGCGTGCCATGCCCGTATTTGTCAGCGAGCCCAGGTACAGCCAGTCACCGTATTCGCGAGCGGTGGTGATGGGCGAGTAATTACCGCTGCTGCCATCCTGCAGGTTGGCGATCACCTTGCCGTTCACATCCAGCCCCAGCACAAAGGCCTTACGCTCGATGGGTTTGGGCACCACCATCAGTGCCCGCACCATGATCTTGCGCATCAACGGGTAGCCGGCAAAACCGTCAAGCAACGGGTTACGCGGTGAGTACAAGGCGACCCAGAACCGGTCCTCGCCGTTGAAGCTGAGGTTGTCCGGCAGGCCCGGCAGGTTGTCGATAAACAGGTCGTGGACCCCGGCCTTGTCACCCTTGAGCCAGTAGCGGCTGATGCGATAGGCGCCGGTTTCGTTGACCAACACATAGTCTTCGTTCGGCCCCAGGGCTACGCCATTGGCGAATTGCAATTGATCCAGCAGCACCTCGGTGTGGCCGTTGCTGAAGTCATAACGCAGCAGCCGGCCATCGCCGCCGTGTTCGATCACCGCCTCGCCGTCTTCCCCATAACCCCAGCGGCTCGACGCATCGCTGAAGTAGGCATAACGCCCGGCGGCGTCGACGGTCACGTCATCGGCAAAGCCAAACGGCAGGCCGGCGGCGCTGGTGGCCAGGGTGGTGAGGTTGTGTTGGGCATCGAGGGCGAGCAGGCCCTTGATGCCGTCAGCAATGATCAAGCGCCCGTCCGGGTGCAGGGCCAGGCCGAGGGGGCGACCGTGGGTGTTGGTGAGTTCTTCGAGGATGTGGCTTTCGGGCGCGGTGCGGATGATGCGCCCGTCATGCAGGCCGGTGATGAGAAAACCTTTGCCATCCAGCAGCAAGGCTTCGGGCCCGGTGATGCCCTGGGCGCCGGTTCTTTTTACCTCCTTGAGGCGTTGGTTTTCCGCGTAGGGCCCGTCCTTCATGGACGGCGCCTTGGGCGGCGACCAGTTGACCGGTTGCACCCTGGTGGGCATCAGCAGCAGGAAGGCGACGATGGTGATCAGGATCAGCAGGACTAAATGACGAACTTTCCTAGGACGGGTACTCATGACGACTCCTGGTTGTCGGTGTGTTTTGGCTCCCAATGCAGGGTGCCGAACAGGTAGTCCATCAGCGGCAGGACGATATTGAAATTGCGCCCTTGCATCAGTTCGCGACGGTGATGCAGGGCGTGCAGGTGGTGCATCTGGCGGATCCACGGCAGGCGGGCCACGGGGTGGTTGGGGTGCAGGTGTTCGCAGGCGTGGAAGATTTCGTAGAGCAGGTAGCCGAGGATCATGCAGCCGGCGAACAGGCCGGCGACGTTGGGGTTGAGGTGGTTGAGCAGCCACCAGGCGGGGAGGGTGATGGCCAGGCTGTGAAGCAGGATGAGCCAGGCGGGGAAGAGGATGACGCGCCAGTCTCGCGGGCTGTCGTAGGTCATGTGGCCGGGGGTGAAGAAGCTGTGGTGGTCGCCGGTGTGGCGGGCGTAGAACAGGCGGGCGAAGGTATGTTTGTGGTGGCCCAGGTGGCGGTGGACGAGGTAGATGCACAGGTTGAAAAAGATCAGGGTGAGGGGGATGGTCAGCCATTCCAGGGGTTGTATGTGTTGGGGGGTGGACCAGAACAGGGTGATGCAGAGCAGGCCATAGCCGAGCACGAAACCTGCGTGGAGCCACGGGTTGTAGTGGGGTTTGATGCTTGCGCGGTAGGTGGCGCGGAAGGCCTCGGTGGTGTGGGTCATTGGGGGCGCTCGGTGTTGTTTTTGTTGGGGGGTGAGCTTAGTTGGGATTGGGGGTTTTGCTTGACGTGGCGGCCTGTGGGCCGACCAGGTTGTTGGTTTGTGTTGAGTACATATCCGTTGCTGCGGTAATGGCGGCTTAGGGTTCCGCTCTTACAGCGGGTCACTTTTGGCAAACGCCCCAAAAGTAACCAAAAGGTCTTTGCCCCACCACTCGGTGCCTCGCCTAGGCTCGGCATGCCCGCACTCCGGCCCGATTCCGCGGGCCGCCGCGATGGGCCATCCCTGGCCCAGCGCGGCTAAACCGGCGTCCTGCCGGTTTACCCGCTCCACCGTGCCTACTTGCGGCCATCGTGGTTGACGGGGCCCGCAGATCAAGATCAAAAACAGATCAAGGGCACGGCGGCCTGAAAGCCGACCTGAGTGTTAGAAGCAAAGGCAAGGGCAAGGTCTAGAGCGAAAGCAGAGCTGCTTTTCTGTGGGAGCGGGCTTGCTCGCGAAGAACCTGAGGGCGCCGCGTTGAATCAGAAAACCATCGTCATCGTTAACGACCTTCGCGAGCAAGCCCGCTCCCACATTTGGACCGCGTTCGCTTTTGCTTTTGCTTTTGATCTACACCACTCAAGCCGGCCGGTAGGCCGCTGTGCTCTTGCTTTTGATCTTGATCTTAGGCGCCCCGTTAAACCACGCTGGCCGAACGCAGGTAGTACGGAGCGGGTAAACCGGCAGGACGCCGGTTTAGCCGCGACGGGGCAGGGACGCCCCGTCGCGGCGGCCCGCGCAGTAATACCGGAGCTGAGGGCACACCGAGCCTAAGCGAGGTGCCGAGTGGTGGGGCAAGAGCGTTTTGCTTACTTTTGCGCTTTTCAAAAGTGAGCCGCTGTAAGAGCGGAACCAATACCAGCCATCACAAAGACAACGGATATGCCCCCCATCGAATAGCCATTTACGACCCATCCAAACCAAAAACGACCCCCTCCGTTGACGCCCCACCCCAAACCCCTATTAAGTACTATTAATGCGCATTAATAGGATCAATCAAACACCATGCTAAGCCGCCCGTTGCGCCGCAAACGCCAGAAGCTCTCCGACGTCATCGTCGAGTCGGTCAAACGCTCCATCGTCACCGACGCCCTGAAACCCGGCGACCGCTTGCCCACCGAACGCGAGCTGATGGAAAGCTTCCAGTGCTCCAAAGGCTCCGCCCGCGAAGCCCTCAAGGCGCTTGAAGTCGAAGGCCTGGTCAACACCCGCACCGGCCCCAGCGGCGGTGCCTACCTCAACCAGGCCGGCACCGAACCCGCCAGCCGCGCCCTGCGCAACTACCTGCACTTCCAGCACCTGGACGGCGAACAGGTCTACCAACTGCGCAAAGTCATCGAAGTCGAACTCGCCGTCTCCGTGCTGGGCCGCCTCAGCGAAGACGACTACCGCGCCCTCCAGGACAACGTCGACTTTTGCAGCGCCCCCGAAGACAGCGAAGCCGGCCAACGCGAACAACGCATCGCCGAACTGGAATTCCACAACCTGCTGGCCAAGGCTTGTCCGAACCCGCTACTGAGCTTCATGGCGCAATTTCTCAACGACTTATTGCGCGACCTGGTGGTGCTGAAAAAAGCCTACAAACCCAAGCGCAAGCAATTCGACGCCGCCAACCTCGACTACCACAAGCAATTGCTGATCGCCTTCCGGGCCGAGGATGAAGCCACCGTACGCAGCCTGATGCACGAACACATGTGCGACGCCGAACACCACATGACCGCCCTTGAAGGTGAAGTCAGCCCGCACTTTCTACTGGAGTTCGACCACAACCACTGACACCTCCATAAACCCCAATAAAAGGCCTGCCCACAGGCCGTGCTCCACCGTATCGCCATTGCCACTCCTGCCAATAACTAATCCAGGGAGTCACCCCATGCAGCGTCGTACGTTGTTGAAAGCCAGTCTCACCTTTGCGACCGCCCTCAGCCTCCCGCTGGGTGTACGCTCGGCATTCGCCGCCGAGCCCTTTACCTTTTACGGCCTCAAGTCCATGTCTGGCGCCTTTGCCAGCTATGGCAAATTTGCCGACATGGGTTCACGCCTCGCGGTGGAACAACACCCCGAGCTGCTCGGGCGCCCGCTGAACTACAAGGTGATCGACACCGAAGGCAACGCCGGCAAAGCCGTGCGCAAGGTCCAGGAAGCGATCCAGCAGGATGGCGCACGCTTCTTCCAGGGCTGCACCCTGTCGTCTTCGGCACTCGCGGTGGCCAAGGAAGTGAGCAAGGCCGGCGGTGTATTCATGACCCCGGTGGGCGCCGATGAAGTCACCGGCAAGGACTGCAACAGCGCCACCTTCCGCTGGTCGGTACCCACCTACGGCGCGATCCGCGAGACCATCGTGCCGCTGATCAAACTGCTGCCCGACGCCAAGCGCTGGTACACCATCACCCCGCAATACGTGTTCGGCGAAGCCCTGCTCGAAGGGGCCAAATCGGTGCTGGCCGAACATGGCCTGGAACACGCCGGCAACAGCTACCACTCGCTGCAGGAGCAGGAATTCTCCGGCTACCTGACCAATGCGATCGCCGCCAAACCCGACGTGCTGGTGCTGCTGAACTTCGGCAGCCAGTCGTCCAACACCCTGCGCCAGGCGGTGAATTTCGGCATCAAGGAGCGCATGAAAGTGCTGCTGGTGTGGTCCGCCGGCCTCGACCAGTTCCAGGAACTGGGCAGTGACGTGCTGGAAGGCGTGTACCTCGGCGCGCAGTACTGGCATCAGGTCGACACCCCGCTCAACCGCGACCTGGTGAAACTGACCAAGGCCAAATACGGCATCAACCCCACCTACCCGCTGGCCGCTGACTACATCAGCACCAAGGTGATGCTGGAAACCATCATTTCCACCGGCAGTTTCGACGGGCCGACCGTGGCCAAGGCCATGCAGGGCCTGAGCTACGAAGGCCCTACCGGCAAGGAATCGATCCGCGCCGGCGACCACCAGGTGATCAAGGATTACTACCTGATGGTGGGCAAGGCCGCCGCCGACATGGCCGACAAGGATGACCTGGCCAAGGTGCTCAGCTCCGGCCAGTCGTTCCCGCCGGTGGAAGCCACGGGCTGCGTGCTCGGCTGATCCGCTGAAAATCTACTGGTGACACAGCGCAGGGCCGCTCACGCGGCCGCCTGCCGAGGGTTCCTGCATGCTTAATCTTTACCTGTTCCAGATTCTCAATGGCCTGGGCCTTGGGATGATTTACTTCCTGATCGCGGTCGGATTGACGATCATTTTCGGCCTGCTGAACTTCGTCAACTTCGCCCACGGTGCATTTTTCCTGCTGGGTGCCTACATCTGCTACACCGCCGTCAGCCTCACCGGCAGCTTCTGGCTGGCGCTGCTGATCGCGCCGCTGGTGGTGGCCGCGCTGGCGTGGGTGATCGAGCGATTATTGATCCAGCGGATTTATCACTTGCCGCACATGTTCCAGATTCTGGTGACCTTGGGGATAGCCCTGATTATCCAGGAAGCCAGCGTGATGATCTGGGGCCCGGTGGGTAAAAGCGTCGCCGTGCCGGAGTTGCTGCGCGGGGTGCTGGTGGTCGGCGATTTCGTCTATCCCTACTACCGCCTGTTCCTGATCGTATTCTCCGGGCTGGTGGGCCTGGGACTGTGGTTGCTGCTGGAACGTACGCGCTTCGGCGCCCTGGTGCGGGCCGGCAGTGAAAGCACCGAAACCGTGTCCCTGCTGGGCACCAACATCTTCCGCCTGTTCTCCATGACCTTCGCCCTCGGCGTGGGCCTGGCCGGGATGGCCGGTGTGCTGTTCGCCCCGTTGCGCGGCGCCCAACCCTTTGTCGGACCGGAAATTCTCGGTGTGGCCTTCGTGGTGGTGGTGATCGGCGGCATGGGTTCCTTCAGCGGCGCACTGGTCGGCGGCCTGCTGGTCGGCGTGGTGCAAAGCCTGATGACCACACTTTGGCCCCAGGGCGCGAGCCTGATGATCTACGGCGCAATGGCCGTGGTGATTCTGGTACGTCCTTACGGCCTGTTCGGGAGAGCCTGACATGAGCGAGAAAAACCCCCTGCCGTTCGCCAAGACCCAATCGCGCTACATGCTGCTGTTGGTGCTGGCGGTATTGATCGGCTTACCGTTGATTCTCCCCTCGGCGACCCTGGCCACCGAGATCCTGATCTTTGCCATGGCCGCCCTCGCCTGCAACCTCCTGCTGGGTTACACCGGACTGTTGTCATTCGGCCAAGGCATCTTCTTCGGAGCCGGTGCCTACTGCGCGGCGTTGCTGATGATTCACCTGCAGCTCGGCCTGTTCAGCGCACTGCTGGGCGCCGCCGTCGCCGGGGGTTTCCTGGCATTTCTAGTGGGTGCCCTGGCGATCCGTCGCACCGGCATTTACTTTGTGATGCTGACCCTGGCCTTCAGCCAAATGGCCTACTTCGTCGCCTACACCTTGAGCGACTGGACCGGCGGCGACAACGGCCTGCTCAGCGTGCCGCGCCCGGAAATCCGTATCGGTGACACGGTGCTGTTGTCCCTCACCGATGCCCGCGCGTTCTACGGGTTTGTCGCGGTGCTGTTCCTGCTGATCTTTATCGGCGCGCGCCGGGTGATCGCCTCGCCATTTGGCAGCACGCTGATGGCGATCCGCGAAAACGAAACCCGGGCCTCGGCCATCGGCTACGACACCCGCCACTTCAAGATCCTGGTGTTCGTGTTATCCGGTGCGGTCACCGGGATTGCCGGGGCGCTGTACGCGATGCTGCTGCACTTTGTACCGCTGTCGAATATCGACCTGGCGATGTCCGAGAACATCCTGATCATGACCATCGTCGGCGGCACCGGCTCGCTGTTCGGCTCCTTGCTGGGCGCCGGCTCCATCGTGCTGCTGGGAGACTTCCTCTCCGACCTGTGGCCGCGCTGGCTGATGCTGCTGGGGGTGATTCTGATCCTGGTGGTGATCTTTATGCGTGGCGGTTTGTGGGGCGGGTTGTCGACGCTGTTCGAATGTGTGCGCGGCAGCCGCAAGGCCGACATCGTGACCAAGGAGAAGCTGTCATGAGCATCCTGTTGGAAACCAAGAACCTGGAACTGGCCTACGGCGCATTCCACGCGGTGAACGGCGTCAACCTCAAGGTGGAAGCCGGTACCATCCACACCATCATCGGCCCTAACGGCGCGGGCAAGACCAGCCTGTTCCACTGCCTGACCGGCGAACGCCAGGCCACCGCCGGGGCGATTCATTTCGATGGCAAGAACCTGATGCGCAAACCGGCCCACGGCCGCGTCGGCCTGGGCATGGCCCGCTCGTTCCAGCTCACCAGCCTGTTCCAGAACCTCAGCGTGCGCGAGAACCTGCGCCTGGCCGCCCAAGGCCGCGACGGTGCCAAGGCGCTGAACTTCTGGCGCCGGGTCGACAGCAAGCGCGAACACCTGGAAATGGCCGACCAGGTGCTGGAGCGCCTGCAACTCACCGCCCGCGCCGACACCCTGGCCGGCGAGTTGTCCCACGGCCAGCAGCGGGTGCTGGAAGTCGGCATGTCGATCTGCTCCAAGCCCAAGCTGCTGATGCTCGACGAACCCACCTCGGGCATGGGCATCGACGACATCCCGATCATGACCCAACTGATCAGCGACCTTGGCCGTGACCACACCGTGCTGTTGATCGAGCACAACATGAGCATCGTCATGTCCATCAGCCAACGCATCACCGTGATGAGCCACGGCCAGATCCTGGTGGAAGGCACACCGGAATTCGTGCGCGCCGACGAGCGCGTGCGCACCGCCTATTTGGGAGAAGCCGCCTGATGCTGACCGTCGACAATATCCATTCCTACTACGACAAGAGCCACGTCCTTGAAGGCGTGTCCCTGACCGTCAACCCTGGCGAACTGGTGACCCTGCTGGGGCGCAACGGCGCCGGCAAGACCACCACCCTGCGCAGCATCCTCGGGATCATCTGCCCGCGCCAGGGCCAGATCCACTTCAACGGCCAGCCGCTGGTGGGGCAGAAAATCTTCGAAATCGCCCGCCAGGGTCTGGCGCTGGTGCCAGAGAACCGCGGGATTTTCCGCCTGCTCACGGTTGAGGAAAATTTGCGCATCGCGGTGCGCAAGACCAGCCGCTGGCAGATGGAAGACGTGTACGGCATGTTCCCGCGCTTGAAGGAGCGCCGTAAAAACGCCGGCCACGCACTGTCTGGCGGTGAGCAACAGATGCTCGCCATCGCCCGCGCCCTGCTCAACGACCCCAAGTTGCTGATCCTCGACGAGCCCACCGAAGGCCTCGCGCCGGTGATCGTCGACGAGTTGGTGAAGATCCTGCGCAAGGTCAAGGAAGACGGCCTGCCGGTGTTGTTGGTGGAACAGAACCTGATGGTCTGCGACAAGCTCGCCGACCGCCATTACGTCCTCGAACAGGGCCGCGTGGTTTACGAAGGCAGTGCCGAAGCCTTCCGCGCCGACCCGACGATCAAGAACCGTTACTTGGCCCTGAGTGCCTGACCGGAGACTGCTGATGAATAGTTTTGCGCAACCGCTGCAGAGCAACGCCCCGCTGATCAACCGCGAACGCCTGTGGCAATCGCTGATGGACCTCGCCCGCCTGGGCGCCACACCCAAGGGCGGCGTGTGCCGCCTGGCCCTCACCGACCTCGACCGCCAGGCCCGCGACCTGTTTGTGCAATGGTGCGAGGCCGCCGAGTGCAGCGTCAGCGTCGACGCCATCGGCAATATCTTTGCCCGCCGCGCCGGGCGTAATCCGGCACTGGCGCCCGTGATGACCGGCAGCCATATCGACACCCAGCCTACCGGCGGCAAGTTCGACGGCTGCTATGGCGTGATGGCCGGCCTGGAAGTGATCCGCACCCTCAACGATTTGAATATAGAGACCGAAGCGCCGATTGAAGTGGTGGTGTGGACCAACGAGGAAGGTTCGCGCTTCCCGCCGTGCATGATGGGTTCCGGGGTGTTCGCCGGTAAGTTCGACCTGCAGGAAACCCTCGACAAACAGGACGAGCAAGGCCTGTCGGTGGGCGCCGAACTGCAGCGCATTGGCTACGCGGGTTCCCGCGCCGTGCTGGGCCACCCGGTGGGCGCCTATTTTGAGGCGCATATCGAACAAGGCCCGGTGCTGGAAGACCAGGCCACCACCATCGGCGTGGTCATGGGCTGCCTGGGCCAGAAGTGGTTCGACCTGACCCTCACCGGCGTCGAAGCCCATGCGGGGCCCACGCCGATGCACCTGCGCAAGGACGCCCTGGTGGGCGCGGCGCAAGTGGTCAGCGCGGTGAACCGCATCGCCCACGAGCAACAACCCCACGCCTGCGGCACCGTCGGTTGCCTGAGCCTGCACCCGGGCTCGCGCAACGTGATTCCCGGCCAGGTGCACATGACCATCGACCTGCGCCACCTGCACGTCGACAAGCTACAAGCGATGGTCGACGAAGTGCGCCAGGTGATCGAAGCCACCGTAGAGCAACACGGCCTGAGCTTTGAACTGACGCCCACCGCCGACTTCCCGCCGCTGGACTTCAACCCCGCTTGCGTCAACGCCGTGCGCGATGGCGCCAGCGCCCTGGGCCTGAGCCATATGGACATCGTCAGCGGCGCCGGGCATGACGCGATTTTCGTCGCCGAACTGGGCCCGGCCGGGATGATTTTTGTGCCGTGCGAAGGCGGCATCAGCCACAACGAAATCGAAAACGCCGCGCCGGATGACCTGGCGGCGGGCTGCGCGGTGTTGCTGCGGGCCATGGTCAACGCGGCGCAAGGAGGTAAAGCAGCATGACCGATATCGCCAACCTGACGGCCGTTGAATTGCTGGCTCACTACCGGGATAAACGCCTGTCGCCGGTGGACGTCACCGAAGACGCACTGCTGCGGATCGAGCGCTACAACCCGGTGGTCAACGCCTACTGCCACGTCGACCCGGAAGGCGCCTTGAAGGCTGCCCGGGACTCGGAACAGCGCTGGCTCAAGGGCCAGCCGTGCGGGGCGCTGGACGGTGTGCCGGCGTCCATCAAGGACCTGACACAGACCATCGGCATGCCGACGCGCAAGGGTTCGCGCACCACATCCGCCGAGGGCCGGTGGGACGTGGATGCGCCCTTCTCGGCCTTCATGCGCAAGGCCGGCGCGGTGCTGCTGGGCAAGACCACCACGCCGGAATTCGGCTGGAAAGGCGTCACGGATAATCCGCTGTATGGCATTACTCGCAACCCGTGGGACACGCGCATGACGGCTGGCGGTTCGTCCGGTGGCGCCGGTGCGGCGGCGGCGTTGAACCTGGGCGTGCTGCACCAGGGCAGCGATGCCGGTGGCTCGATCCGGATTCCCTGCGCCTTCACCGGCACCTTTGGCATCAAGCCGACCTTCGGTTATGTGCCGCAATGGCCGGCCAGCTCGATGACCATTTTGTCGCACCTGGGGCCGATGACCCGCACCGTGGAAGACTCGGTGTTGATGCTGCAAACCATCGCGCAGCCGGACGCGCGGGACGGCTTGATCGGCGCCCCGCGCACCACGCCATGGCTGCAAGCCGGGGCTGATCTGAAAGGGCTGCGTATCGCCTACAGCCCGACTTTTGGCTACGTGGATGTAGACCCGCAAGTGGCCAAAGTTGTCGCCCAGGCAGTCGAAGGTTTGGTGCAGTTGGGTGCGCAGGTTGAACAGATTGATCCGGGGTTCAGTGACCCGCTGGAGGTGTTCAATACCCTGTGGTTTGCCGGCGCGGCGAGGCTGGCCGGGCCGTTGAGCGATGCGCAAAGACAACTGATGGACCCGGGTTTGCTGCGCATTGCGCAACTGGGCGAGCAGATCAGCCTCAGCGACTATAGCGCTGCCCTGGAAGCACGGGCCGCCCTGGTGGCGCGCATGGCGGCGTTCCATGAACATTACGATGTGTTGGTGTCACCGATGATGCCGATCACCGCGTTCGAGGCCGGGCACAACGTGCCGCCGGGTTCCGGGCTTGGGGAATGGATGGAATGGACGCCGTTTACCTACCCCTTCAACTTGACCCAACAACCGGCGGCGTCGGTGCCGTGCGGGTTGGCGGCGAACGGGTTGCCGGTGGGGCTGCATGTGGTGGGCGCGCGGTTTGCGGACGAGCAGGTGCTGAGGGTTTGCCAGGCGTATGCCAAGGCCTTCCCGACCGAGCATCTGCAAGCCCCAAAAACCCCGGACTGAAATCCTATCAACTGTGGGAGCGGGCTTGCTCGCTCCCACATTTTTGTCCGCATTCCAATCATCAGCCCCTACAATGCCTCCATCATCCAAGGGGCCTTTATGGACATCGAACTGGCACGCACCTTCCTCGAAATCACCCGCTGCGGCAGCCTCGCCGCGGCGGCCGAGAAGCTGCACGTCACCCAGACGGCAATCACCGCCCGGGTCAAAAACCTCGAAAGCCAGCTGGGCAGCACCCTGTTCATACGCAACCGCGCCGGTGCCCGCCTGACCCCGGACGGCGAGGCGTTCGTGGTGTACGCCAACCAGTTGGTACAAACCTGGGAAGCCGCCCGCCGCGACCTGCCGTTACCCGACGGCTACCGCAACGTGCTGCACATCGGTGGCGAAGTCAGCCTGTGCAACCCGCTGATGCTCGGCTGGGCCCAGGCCTTGCGTGAACACATCCCAGGCCATGCCTTGCGCACAGAGATTCGCGAAGGCGAGCACCTGTTGCGCCAGCTGGAACTGGGCGTACTGGACGCCGCCCTGGTGTTCCAGCCGCAATACTGGCCGGGGTTGCAGGTGGAACAGGTGCTGGAAGAGAAGTTGATTTTGGTGCAACTGGCGGCCCGCCCCGAGCCCTACGTGTACATCGATTGGGGCCAGGGCTTTCGCCAGCAGCACGACGCCGCCCTGCCGGACAAGGCCCGGGCCGCACTCAGCTTCAATCTCGGGCCGCTGGCATTGCAGTACATCCTGGAAAATGGCGGCGCCGGGTATTTCCGCACGCGGGTGGTGCAGAGCTACCTGGACAGCGGCGTGATGGAACGGGTGCCCAAGGCGCCGGAGTTCAGCTTTCCGACGTACCTGGTGTATTCCCGCGAGCGCGACTCGGCGGTTTTGCAGCAGGCGTTGGGCTTGCTGCGGGCGGTGGTTGAGGCGGAAAAGGATTGGTCGCAGCGTTGGGATCCGGTGATTTGAAGCCGTGCACATGTTAGCCTCAGGTTGTTTTCTCCTGGTTTCCCCCTGCCGATGAACAAAAAAAAGTCCGTCACCATCAGCGACATCGCCAAACGGGTCAACATGACCACCATCACGGTGTCCCGGGCGCTGAGCAAGCCTGACCTGGTCAAGCCCGCTACCCTGGCGCGGATTCTCGAGGTGGCGCGGGAGCTGGACTATGTGCCCAACGCCTTCGCCCGCGGGCTCAAGCGCAGCGAAAGCCTGATCATCGGCGTGATCACCGCCTCGGTCGACAACCCCTTCTACAGCGAGATGATCAAGGCGATTTCCCGCGAGGCGAAAAAGCACGGCTACACCATCATGCTGGTCGACACCGACGAGCTGGAAGAACTGGAAAGCAAAGCGGTCGACACCCTGCTGGGCTACCGCGTGGCGGGGATTATCCTGTCGCCGGTCTCCGACGAGCCCAGCTACCAGCCGGACTATCTGGAGCGCCTGGGCAACGGCAAGACCCCGGTGGTGTTGCTCGACCGCACGATCCACGACAGCCCGTTCAGCCGCGTGGTGCTGGACAACTATCACAGCGGCATCGAGGCGGCGCAGTACCTGGTGCGGCAAACCCCGGACCTGAAACGCCTGCTGGTGCTGACCGGGCCCGAGCATTCGCGCATCACCATGGAACGCCTCAAAGGCCTGAAAGAGGTGCTGGCCGAACACCCTCAGGTGCAGGTCGAGGTGTGCGCCGGCGACTACACGTTGATGCCCTCCTACCTGCACACCCTCGACTACCTGGCCGAGCACTCGGCGCCGGACGCGATCATGGGCTTCAACCAGTTGATCACCCTTGGCGCGTTGCGCGCGCTGCGCATGCACAACATCCCCCACGAAAGCCTGACCATCTGCGGCATCGACCGACTGCCCTTCGCCGATATCTTCGGTGTACCGATTGCCTGTGTGGCCCACGACGCGTCCCTGGCCGGCAGCAGCGCGGTGCGGCTGCTGCTGGACCGCCTCGAAGACCCGCACAAGCCGCGGGACAAGGTGGTGATCGCCGGCAAGCTGGAGAACGGCTAGCGGCTGGTGTAGCCGCCGTCGATCGGCAGGCTGACGCCGCTGATCATGCTGGCGGCATCGCTCAGCAGGAACAGCACCGGCAGCGCCACTTCCGCTGTTTCGGCAAACCGTCCCAAGGGAATCGCCGCCAACGCAGGGTCGCGTTTGGCAGGTTCCGACCAGGCCATTTGCGCCATGGGCGTGAGGGTTACGGTGGGGTTGACGCTGTTGACGCGAATCCCGAAACGGCCCCATTCAGCGCATTGCACGCGGGTGATTGCGTCCAGTGCGGCCTTGGAGGCGCAGTAGCCAAGGTGATCCTCCAGCGCTACGAGTGAGGCCTGGCTTGAGACGTTGACGATGCTGCCGGGGATCTTTGCTTCAATCATTGCGGCGGCAATACGGCTGGCGACCTGAGCGGCGGCGCGGGCGTTGACGTTCATCACCTGGTCGAAGGCTTCGGCGCTGATGGCGGCGGCGGGTTCCAGGCGAGAGATGCCGGCGCAATTGACCAGGCCGTGCATGGGCGGCAGGCCTTTCAGGGCCAGGTCCAGGGCGGCGCTGTTGGCAATGTCCAGGCACAGCGTTTCACAACCGAGTTGGGCCAGGACCTGGGCGCCGCGGCCCAGGGCGAAAACCTGAGCGCCGCTGGCGATCAGTTGGAGGGCAATTTCCCGGCCGATGCCGCTGCTGGCGCCGGTGACAAGGATGCGCTGGTGGGTGAAGTCGAAAGTGGCGTTCATCAAAGGAACCTTAGGTGTGAAGCCCCTATAGGAGCGAGCTTGCTCGCGAAAAACGCAAGGGCACCGCGCACCGTCAGGAAGCACTCGTTATCGTTAACGTTTTTCGCGAGCAAGCTCGCTCCTACAGGCTGTGCATCAGCGACTTCAGAGCCGGGTACAGTTCAAGATAATTGGTGAATGAGTGGTCGTAGGCCCGGGTATTCCCCGCCTCCGGCTCCGCCCGCAGCTCCAGCTGCACCCAGCCCTTCTCCATCTCCCGGTCATCCACCAACCCCACCGCATGGGCCGCCAACAACGCCGCGCCCAACGCCGCTTCCACCTCTTGCACGATGGTGTAGACCGGGTAATGGGTGATGTCCGCGATAATCTGCATCCACAAATCCGAATGGCTCGCCCCGCCCACCACAATCAATCGCGGGTCAAGGGAATGCGCGCCACGCATGCCCGCTTCGATATTGTGCCGCAGGGCAAAACTCACCCCTTCGAGCACCGCGCGGTACAGGTGGATACGGCTGTGATACAGGTTCAGCCCGACAAAGCTGCCGCTCGCCCGGTCATCCCACACCGGGCTGCGTTCGCCCATCAGATACGGCAAGAACAACAGCCCTTCACTGCCCGCCGGGATCTTCGCGGCGCTCTGCTCCAGCAGCCACAAACTGTCCTGGCCCGTCGCCTTCGCCTGCTGCTCTTCAGCCTGGCAGAACTGCTCGCGAAACCAGCTCACCGACGCTCCGGCGGTAATCGCACCGCCGAAGATGTACAGGTCCTGATGGCCGTTATACACATGCGGCATGCTCACCAGACCATGCCGCGCATCCACCTGCTGATTGAGGTAACCCCAGCACATGCTGGTGCCGATCATCGCCACATGGTTGCCCGGCCGGGTCACCCCGGCGGCCAATGTGGCCATGGCCGCATCAACACCCCCGGCGAGTATCGGCGTGCCCGCCTGCAAGCCCAATCGCGGCGCCCATTCTTCAAGCAAACCGCCGACCACTTCACCGGAATACAGCAAGCGTTCCGGCATCATCGCCAAGGGAATCTCCAGCGCCGCCAGCATCTCGGCCGACCAGCCACGTCGGGCCACATCGTAGACCCCACCGATATTGCCGGCGCTGCTGTGATCCACCGCCACCTCACCGGTCAGGCACCCGTTGATGTAGCTGTTGGGCGGCAGCAGGTAGCGGGTGTTGGCCCACACCTGCGGCTGGTGCTGCTTGAGCCAGAGCATCTTGGTGAAGCCGTAGTAGCTGTCTACCGAGTTGCCGGTGACCGCGAACAGCCGCTCCAGGTCCACATGCTCGCGCACCCACTGCACCTGCTCGCCCGCACGCCGGTCCATCCAGATCAGGCACGGGTGCAGCGGCGTCATCTGCGCATCCACGGCAATCCCCGAGCCGCCGTACAGGCTGCTGATGCACAGCGCCTTGACCTGCTCTTTCGCCACGCCCGCCTTGGCCATGCACTGGGCGACGCACGCCTCGACCGCCTCCAGCCAGACCTGCGGCCACTGCTCGGCCCAACGCACTTTCGGAGTATCCACGCGATACCCCTGGCTGTGCTGGGCGATGATCAAGCCGTCAGCATCCACCAACAGCGCCTTGGTGCTTTGCGTGCCGATGTCCACACCCATTACGTAGTTCATACTGCTACTCATGGGATGGCAGCACCGGCTTCAACAGCACCTTGATCGACTTGGTCGAGTTGGCCAACTCAAACGCCTCGGCCCAGTTATCCAGCCCGAAGTCATGGGTCACGATGCCCTTGGACGTCACCAGGCCGCGTTCGAACAGGTCGATGGCCACCGGGTAGCAATACGGCCCCAGGTGCGCGCCGCGTACGTCCAGCTCCTTGCGGTCGCCGATGATCGACCAGTCGGCGCTGGTCTCGGCGCCAAACACACTGAACTCCACAAATCGCCCGAGCTTGCGGATCAAATCCAGGCCTTGGGTGACGCCCGCCGGTACGCCGGTGGTTTCGATGTACACGTCGCAGCCGTAATTGTCGGTCAGGCCATTGATAATCTCGCGGGCGTTGTCCCGGGACGGGTTGATCACCACGTCGGCACCGAATTTTTTCGCAAGCGCAAGGCGCTCGTCGACCATGTCGATCACCACCAGTTTCTTCGGGGTTTTAAGTGCCGCCACCTGCACCATGCACAGGCCCAGGGTACCGGCACCGGCGATTACCAGCACGTCATCCAGCTGGATCTCACCCCGGTTGACGGTGTGAATCGCGCAGGACATCGGCTCGATCAACGCCGAATCTTCCAGCGACACCGACTCCGGAATCTTGTGCACGATGGCCGTCTTGGGGATGCGCATGTACTGGGCCATGCCGCCTTCGGCCACTTCACGCTGGAAGCCGAAGATGTTGTGCACCTCGCACATCCAGTACTTGCCGGACTTGCAGAAACGGCACTTGCCACACGGCACGATCTGCTCGGCGATCACCTTGTCGCCGACCTTCACCTCAAAGTGCTCCTCGGCACCCTCGCCCGCTTCCACCACGTAGCCAAAAAACTCGTGCCCTGGCACCACCGGCGCCTTGACCCACGGGTTGTCGCCGCCCCAGAACATCGCGGCGCCCGAGTGGCATTTGCAGTCACTGGCGCAGATCCCGCAGGCGGCGATGCGAATTACCAGTTCATTGACCCGCGCCTGGGGTTTGCTGATGCGTTCCAGGCGGTAGTCTTTCGGGCCGTGGCAGACGACGGCTTGCATTTCGTTGTGCTTTTCCATGATGTGCGGACCTTTCTTGAGCATGAGAGAACCCATCGCGGCCGCCATGGCCGCGTGGAGATAACCGGTTTACTTGTGGCGCTGACGGCTGATAAAGATCGCCAGCAAAATGATCCCGCCCTTGATCACGCTCTGGACGTAGGGCGAGACCCCGAGCATGTTCAATCCGTTGTTCAACACCCCCAGCAGCATGGCGCCGAGCAAGGTGCCGACAATCACCCCGCGCCCGCCGGCAATCGAGGCTCCGCCCAGGACCACGGCGGCAATCGCGTCGAGTTCAAACGACACCCCGGCATTCGGCTGGCCGCTCATCAACCGCGAGGTCAGCACCAGCCCGGCAATCGCTGCGGTAAAACCACTGATGCCATACACCAGCAACTTGAAGCGCGCCGCCCGCACACCGGACAGGCGCACCGCTTCCTCGTTGCCGCCAATCGCGTAGATATAGCGGCCGATGCGGGTGTGTTGCAGCAGCACATAGGCCGCCAGGTACGTCACCAGCATGATCAGGATCGGCACCGAAATGCCGAACAGGCTTTCGCGGCCAAAGAACCCAAACCACTCCGGCAGGCCGGAAATCGGGTAGCCATCGGTGTACATCAGGCCGAACCCACGGGCGATGCCCATGGTCGCCAGGGTGACGATGATCGGCGGCATGTGCAGGTAGGCGACGAACAACCCGTTGCCGATGCCGAACGCCACGCCGATCAGCATACCGGCACCAATCGCCAGGCCTGGCGGCAAGCCCGCGACCATCAAGCCGGCGGTCAAGGTGCCGGACAAGGCCATCACCGGCCCTACCGACAAATCGATGCCGCCGGTGAGAATCACGCAGGTCATGCCCACCGCGATAATCGCGTTGATCGACACCTGGCGCGCGATGTTCGACAGGTTGTTGGCGGTGAGGAAATTGTCGCTGGCGAAGATCATCACCAACGTCACCACCAGCAACCCCACAAAGGGATAAAACGCCGGAGAGCGAATCAGCCGCGCCAGGTTCAGGCGCAACCGGCTCGGCCCCACGGCATTAATGGACGTATTCACTTGAGCCCCCTGTTGCATGGCGCATGACCTCTTGAGGATTGACGGCAGACGCTTCCAGTACCTTGACGATGGCGCCCTTGTGGAACACGGCAACGCGGTCGCACATGCCGATGACTTCTGGCAGTTCCGAGGAAATCATGATGATTGCGTAGCCTTGCTCAGTGAGGCTGCGCATCAGCGCGTAGATCTGCGCCTTGGCCCCGACGTCGATGCCACGGGTGGGTTCGTCGAACACCAGCACGTCGCAGTGATGGTTGATCCAGCGGGCAATCACGACCTTCTGCTGGTTGCCGCCGCTGAGATTGAACACCCGGCTCTCGCCGCTGGGCGCCTTGATCGACAGCTGGCGCATCAGCGCTTCGACGCTGGCGCATTCCTTGTCCTTGTCGATCAGGCCACTGGCGTTCTGGTATTTGGGCAGGTTATTGAGGGAGATGTTTTCGCGAATGCTGAAATCGGTGATCAGCCCTTCGCTCTTGCGGCTTTCCGGCAGCAGGCCGATGCCATGGGCCAAGGCTTGGGCCGGGTCGTCGAGGGTGACTTTTTCGCCGCGCAGCCACACATCTTTGCTCACCGAGGGCAGCGCGCCCATCATGCCCAGCGCCAGCTCGGTGCGGCCGGAGCCCACCAGGCCGGCAAAGCCGAGAATCTCGCCCTTGTGCAATTCAAAATGGTTATGGGGGCCGTTGCGCACCAACTGGATGTCCTTGACCTCCAGCAACAGCGCACCGCGTTCGGTGGTGGGCTTGGGCGGAAAGCTGCATTCGAGGCGCCGCCCGACCATCATTTCCACCAGGCGGTCGATATCGCTGTCGGCCACATCGGTAACGCCCACATTGCCGCCGTCACGCAGCACACTGATGCGGTCGCACACCTGGAAAATCTCCTCCAGGTGGTGCGAGATAAAAATCACCGCCACGCCCTGGCGCTTGAGCTCACGCATGATCTCGAACAGCAGCTCGGCTTCGCTGGGCGTCAGGGTGGCGGTGGGTTCGTCGAGCACCAGCAGCCGCGCGTCCAGGGCCAGGGCCTTGGCGATCTCGACGAACTGCTGCTCGGCCACGCTCAGGTGCTTGACCGCGCATTGCAGGTCGATACTTACCCCAAGGCGCTTGAACAACGCCTCGCTCGCCTCGACCATTTCGCGCTTGCGCAACAGGCCAAAGCGATTGCTCAGCTCATGGCCGAGGAAGATATTTTCCACCGCCGTGAGGTAGGGAATCAGGCTGAATTCCTGGAACACAATGCCGATACCGGCGGCAATCGCATCGCGGTACGTCGCGAACTGCCGGGCCTGGCCGTCGATCAGAATCTGCCCTTCGTCCTGGTGCTCGACCCCGCCAAGGATCTTCATCAGGGTCGATTTGCCTGCGCCATTTTCCCCGAGCAACGCATGAATCTCGCCGCGCTGCACTTCCAGGTTGATCGCCTTGAGGGCTTGCACCCCCGGGTAGCGCTTACAGATATTTTCCAGCTTCAGAAGACTGCTCATGCCGCCGACCTCGCATTCAGATGGATGACCTGTGCCCCACGCCTGGCGTGGGGCCTGGGCGGTTTACCAGCTGAAGTCCTTGGCCTTGGCCTGGTCGATCAGGGTGATGTCCACCGGGATCGTGGCGGGCACTTGCGAGCCCCATTTCTTGGCCAGGGCGATACCCAGGGCCAGGCGAATCTGGTCACGCGGGTATTGCGCGGAGGTGGCGATGAATTTGCTGCCGGGTTTCTGGATGGCCTTGATCGCTTCCGGTGCGCCGTCGACGCTCACGAGCTTGACGTCCAGGCCACTGGCTTCGATGGCCGACAGTGCGCCGAGGGAGCCGTTGTCGTTGACGCTGAAAATACCCTTGAGGGTGGGCTGGGCCTGCAGCATGTTTTCGGTGACGGTGAGCGCCTGGTCACGTTCCTGCTTGCCGTTCTGGATGCTCACGATCTTGATGTCCGGGTGCTTGGCCACGGCCTCTTTGCAACCGCGCACGCGTTCCAGGATCGGTACCACGGCGATGCCGTCGAGGATGGCGATATTGCCTTTATTGCCGATGTTTTTGGCCAGGTATTCGCAGGCCTGGAAGCCGGCGTCGAAGTTTTTCGAGCCGACGAAGGAGTCGAGGGGGCCTTCGGCCTGGGCATCGACGGCGACCACGACGACGCCGGCGGCGTGGGCGGATTTGACGGCGGACTGTACGCCGACGGAGTCGGTGGGGTTGATCAGCAGGATGTCGATGCCCTTTTGCAGCATGTCTTCGACGTCGCTGACCTGTTTGGACACGTCGTGGCGGGCGTCGGTGATGATCAACTGCGCACCGATGGTCGCCCCGGCTTCCTGCAGGGCGTCTTTCATGGTGACGAAGTAAGGGTTGTTGATTTCCTGGAAGGACGCGCCGATGCGGATGGGGGCGGGTTTGGTGTCGGCGCAGGCCAGGCCGGCGGTGCCGAGATTGATGCTAAAAGCCAACAAACACAGGGTTTTCGGAAGCATTTTCATGGTTGAGATCTCTGTTTTGTTTTTATTTTTAGAGCAAATGTTATCGATAACATTTTGTAAGAAGCTAGCAAAGAATTTGAGGGGTCGCAAGGGGTGTTTGATCGGTGGTTGGTGTACATATCCATTGTTGTGGTTATGGCCGCTTATGGTTCCGCTCTTACAGCGGCTCACTTTTGAAAAGCGCAAAAGTAAGCAAAACGCTCTTGCCCCACCACTCGGCACCTCGCCTGGGCTCGGTGTGCCCTCAGCTCCGGTAGTACTACGCGGGCCGCCGCGACGGGGCGTCCCTGCCCCGTCGCGGCTAAACCGGCGTCCTGCCGGTTTACCCGCTCCGTACTACCTGCGTTCGGCCAGCGTGGTTTAACGGGGCGCCTAAGATCAAGATCAACAGCAGATCAAGAACACAGCGGCCTACCGGCCGGCTTGAGTGTGGTGAAGCAAAATCAAAAGCTAAAGCGGGCACGGTTCAAATGTGGGAGCGGGCTTGCTCGCGAAGGTCGTTAACGATAACGCGTGCTTTCTGGATGAGCGCGGCGCCCTCAGGTTTTTCGCGAGCAAGCCCGCTCCCACAGAAAAGCAGCTCTGCTTTTGCTCTGGCTTCTCACACTCAGGTCGGCTTTCAGGCCGCCGTGCTTTTGCTTTTGATCTTGATCTGACTGCCCCATTCAGCCCGAGGCCGAACGCAGGTATTGCGGAGCGGGTAAACCGGCAGGACGCCGGTTTAGCCGCGCCGGGCCATGGATGGCCCGTCGCGGCGGCCCGCTTCGCGGTACCGGAGAGAGGGAACGCCGAGCCTAAGCGAGGCGCCGACAGGCGGGGCAGAGCGTTTTGGTTACTTTGCCGCTTTTGCAAAGTGACTCGCTGTAAGAGCGAAACCATAGGCCGCCGTTACCTAAATAACGGATATGTACCCCATCAAGCCCTACTCCTGAGCCACTGCATGAAACCTTTCTTCACGGGAACAGCAGGCGCCTCCTGCGTCAAACTCTGAGCCGTATGCATCCGAAAATCCAACAAACTCTTCATCGCCTCGCTAATGTCATGCCGAGCATCCAGACAAGGCTTCAGATACTCCTTCTCAATCCGATACAACGTACAAAACGTCTTCGCCGAAAAGTCCGCAGGCACCGCCTCCTCCGAAAGAATCCCGGCCTCACCGATCACCTCCCCCGGCCCCATCCGCCCGGCTTCAAACTTGTGCCCGGCCTTGGTCAACATCACCGAAATCACCCCGGACTCAATGATGAACAGGTGATCACTCACCTCCCCGGCCGGCAAAATCATCTCCCCGGCGCGAAAGGTCTGCAGCGTCATATTCTGGCTAAACGTCTCCTTCTCCTCCTGTCTCAAGGTCGAGAAAATAGAAGAACTCTCCAACAACGCCCGAGCCCGCGAAACCGCCACCGGCGCATTACCCTCAACGGCCGACAACAAACTCACCCCCGCCGCCTGCAAATGCCGAAACGCCAAATCATAAAGCTGATTACGCACCTCACGCTTAAGCGTCATCGCCGGCACAAACCCACTGATCTCATACTCCACGCCACCACTGGCCGAAGTTTTGAACGCCACATTCGGCGCGGGCTTGGCCAACAACGGCCGGCACCCCTGCATCGCCCGCTCCAGCGCATCCAGCACAGTTTGCGGCCGCGCATGAGGACTGACTTGCAGGCTGACCGCCAAGCCAAACATATCCGCCGGACGCGAGAAGTTGATGATCTTGGCCTTGGCCGCCAACGAGTTGGGCACCACCGCCAGGCTGCCCTGGGAGGTTTGCAGTTGGGTGGCGCGCCAGTCGATATCGATCACCCGGCCTTCGGTGCCGTCGATAGAGATCCAGTCATCCAGTTGGTAAGGCTTGGTGGTGTTAAGGACGATGCCGGAAAACACATCACTCAAGGTGCTTTGCAACGCCAGGCCGACGATGATCGCCACCGCGCCGGAGGTGGCCAGCACGCCCTTGACCGGCAGGTCGAGCACGTAGGCCATGGCCGCGATGATCGCGATCAGGAAGATCACCGCACCCACCAGGTCCTGCAACAACCGCCCTGTATGGCCGACCCGCTGCATCATCACCGCACCGAGCAATACCGTGAGGGTACGCGCTGCAAACAACCACCAGCCGATCTGGAACGCCGTGGCCGCCAGGTGCAGCGCCACATTGTCGCCAAACGGCGCGACCTGCATCGGGTTCATGCCTTCGTTGAACAACACGGCGCTGAACACCGCGAAGATCACCAGGCGGGCCGCCAGCTTCCAATTGGCAAAATCGGCAGAGATCAGGCGCCACACGGCGATGTCGATCAACACCAGCGCCAGCGCACAGAACATTGGGTGATCGGAGATAAATGAAGGCATCCAGGCGACTCCAGGGTGAATGCCATGAAGATCGCATGAAATGCCTTCGGAGGGTATAGCGCCCTAGCGCTGCATCTGCCCGAATTGACCGGACTGATAGTCGGCAAACGCCTGGTGGATTTCCTGCTCGGTGTTCATCACGAACGGGCCGTGGCCGACGATCGGTTCGTCGATCGGTTCACCGCTGAGCAGCAACACCATGGCGTCGTCACTGGACTCGAGGCGCAGTTGCGTGCCATCGCGTTCAAACAGTGCCAATTGCCCTTCCCGCGCCAGGTCGGTTGCGTTGATCCGCACCGTGCCGCGCAATACCACCAAGGCGGTATTGCGCCCGGCGTGCAGCTCCAGCGTCACCGAACGACCCGCGTTGAGGCGCATGTCCCACACGTCGATCGGCGTGAAGGTGCGTGCCGGGCCCTTGACCCCGTCGAACTCACCGGCGATCAGGCGCAGGCTGCCGGCGTTGTCGGCCAGGGGCAGCGTGGGGATATCGCCATCGAGAATGGTCTGGTAACCGGCGTCGGTCATTTTGTCCTTGGCCGGCAGGTTGACCCACAACTGGACCATTTCCAGGGCGCCGCCGCTGCGGGCGAAGGCCTCGGAGTGGAACTCCTCGTGAACGATGCCCCTGGCCGCCGTCATCCATTGCACATCGCCCGGGCCAATGGTGCCGCCGGCGCCGGTAGAATCGCGGTGTTCGACTTCGCCCTTGTACACGATGGACACGGTTTCGAAACCGCGATGGGGGTGCTGGCCCACACCGCGACGTTGCTCGGTCGGGGTGAAAGCAGCAGGGCCTGCGTGATCCAGCAACAGGAACGGGCTGATTTGCTTGCCCATGGTGTCGTAGGAAAACAGCGTGCGAACCGGAAAGCCGTCGCCAACCCAATGGGCGCGCGGGCTGGTGTAGATGCCGATGGTCTTTTTCATAAGTGTCTCCAGTAGTGGATACACCTTAAATCCGTTATCAATCTGGCGCTAGACGGCAAAACCGGCCTTGATCGTTCCATTAGTGGAACGATCGTCTGGGGGCTGGATTAATTTATATTTCGACCATAATATATCATTAAATATTACGAACATAATTTTATCCCGCGTATGCACCCGCCTCACGGAGCCCGACATGAACCCTCTTCCCCTGCGTCTTCTCACGCCCCTGGCCCTGTTAGCGGTCCTGAGCGGCTGCAACAACAAGGCCGACCCCGTCGCCGAAGCGCCCCTGCCCCGCCCTGTACTCGCTGCCAAAGTCGAAGCAGCCGGCAGCCAGCAAGGCGCCTACACCGGTGTGGTGGCCGCACGCACTGAAAGTGACCTGGGGTTTCGCGTCAGCGGCAAGGTGATCGAGCGCAAGGTTGATCCCGGCCAGCATGTCAGCCGTGGCGACATCTTGCTGGTGCTGGATATCGGTGACTTCGAACTGGCGCTGCGCTCGGCGAAAAACCGCGTCAATGCGACCCAGGCACAACTGCGTCAACGCCGGGATGACGAGGCCCGCTACCAGCGCCTGGCCAATACGGGCGCGGTGTCGCGGCAGATTTTCGACCAGTCCGCCACCAACCTGCGGGTGGCCGAAGCGGAAATGGCCTCGGCACAATCGGACGCCAGCCAGATCGAAAACCGCCGCACTTACTCGGTGCTCAAGGCCGATAGCGACGGCATCATCACCGACGTGCCGGTGGACCGAGGCCAAGTGGTGGCCGAGGGGCAAGTGGTCGCGCGCCTGGCCCATGACGGCGCCCGGGAAGCCATCGTCAACCTGCCGGAAAACCTGCGCGACCAGGCCTCGCAAAAAGCCTTGGCGTTCCCCTTCGGTGCCCCCGAACAGGCCGTGACTGCCACCTTGCGCGAGCTGTCCGCCAGCGCCGACCCTACCACCCGCACCTACCGTGCACGCTATGTATTGCATGGCCCCGCCGACCACTTCGCCCTTGGCTCGACCATCACCGTACGCCTCCAAGGAGACGGCCAGGCCCAACAGACCCGCGTGCCCATCGGCGCACTGCAGGACGCCGGCAAAGGCACCGGTGTGTGGGTGATCGGCAGCGACGACAAAGTCAGCTTCGCCCCGGTAAACGTCGCCAGCCTCGGTCAGGAAGATGCGCTGCTGAACAGCGGCGTGAGCCCAGGCCAAGTGATCGTCGCCCTTGGCGCGCACCTGCTGCACAGCGGTGACGCAGTACGCCTGTTGCCAGCTCAGGTATTGGCCCTCAACCGTCAGCAGGAACACTGATAATGCGCGGTATCAACCTCTCCGAACTGGCGGTAAAACACCGTGCGGTCACGCTGTTCCTGATCATCGCGATCCTCGCCGCCGGGGTCTTCGCCTTCGGCAAACTGGGGCGCGCCGAAGACCCTTCGTTCACCGTCAAGGTCATGACCATCACCGCCGCCTGGCCCGGCGCAACCGCGCAAGAGATGCAGGAACAAGTGGCCGACCGCCTGGAAAAACGCCTGCAGGAACTGGACTACTACGACCGCGTCGAAACCATCGCCCAGCCGGGTTTTGTGTCGATGCGCATGACGTACCTGGAGTCCACGCGCCCCAGCGAGATCCAGGACCTGTTCTACCAGACCCGCAAAAAACTCAGCGACGAAGCCGCCAAACTGCCCAAGGGCGTGATCGGGCCGTTTTTCAACGATGAGTATTCCGACGTGTACTTCTCCCTGTACGCGCTGGAGGCCGAACACCTGCCCCACCGGCAACTGGTGCAAATGGCCGAGGACATGCGCCAGGGCCTGCTCAACCTGCCGGGAGTGAAGAAGGTGAATATCCTCGGCGAACAGGCGCAGCGGATCTTCGTCGAGTTTTCCTATGAACGCCTGGCCACCCTGGGCATCAAGCCCGAGCAGATCTTCGCCGCCCTCGCCGCCCAGAACGCCGTGGCGCCTTCGGGCTTTGTCGAGACCGCAGGCGCTCGGGCGTACATCCGTATCGACGGCGCCTTCGACAGCCTGGCGCTGATCGAAAACGTACCGCTGGAAGCCAACGGCAAACTGCTGCGCATCGCCGATGTCGCCACCGTCAGCCGGGGCTATGAAGACCCGCCCAGCTACCGCATCCGCCATCAGGGCGACCCGTCGCTGATGCTCGGGGTAATCATGGAGAAGCACTGGAACGGCCTGGAGCTGGACAAGGCCCTCAAGGCCCAGGAGGCGAACATCCAGGCCGACCTGCCGCTGGGAGTCAACTTCGCCAAGGTCTCCGACCAGGCGAAAAACATCAGCCTGGCGGTCAACGAATTCATGCTGAAGTTCTTCGTCGCACTCGCAGTCGTCATGGTAATCAGCCTGTTGGCCCTGGGTTTCCGGGTCGGGCTGGTGGTGGCCGCAGCGGTGCCGCTGACCTTGTCGATCGTGTTTGTGATCATGCTGATGACCGGCCGCGAGTTCGACCGGGTGACCTTGGGCGCGTTGATTATTTCCCTGGGCCTGCTGGTGGACGACGCGATCATTGCGATCGAGATGATGGTGGTCAAACTTGAGGAAGGCTTTGACCGGATTCACGCGGCCACCTTCGCCTGGAGCTCCACCGCCGCGCCGATGCTCACCGGCACGCTGG
This sequence comes from Pseudomonas sp. K2I15, assembly GCF_002204795.1. Lineage (GTDB taxonomy): Bacteria > Pseudomonadota > Gammaproteobacteria > Pseudomonadales > Pseudomonadaceae > Aquipseudomonas. The sequence continues at coordinate 11,115 of NZ_NIXO01000057.1, read as the reverse complement.
TCACGATTATCGGCTTTCTGCCGGTGGGCTTTGCCCGCTCGGGCGCCGGGGAATACGCCGGGAATATCTTCTGGATTGTCGGCTTTGCGCTGATTGCGTCGTGGCTGGTGGCGGTGGTGTTCACCCCGTACCTGGGGGTCAAGCTGCTGCCGCACATCCAGCCGGTTGCCGGCGGCCACGATGCGATTTATGCCGGCCGTTACTACCAGAAACTGCGCCGCCTGGTGGACGCCTGCGTGCGCAGACGCTGGCGGGTGACCGGGCTGGTGGTGGCGGCCTTTGTGCTGTGCGGCTTGGGCATGGGCGTGGTGAAGAAGCAGTTCTTCCCCAACTCCGACCGTTCCGAGCTGATTCTTGAGGTGTACATGCCGCCGGGCAGCGCCTTCAAAAGCACCGAGGCGGTGGCGGCGCAGGTGGAAAAGGCGCTGATGGAGGAGCCGCAAACCGTGATGGTCGACACTTACGTCGGCGGTGGCGCGCCACGGTTTTTCCTGTCGCTGAACCCGGAGTTGCCAGACCCGGCCTTCGCCAAGCTGATCGTGCAGACCGCCGACGCCCACGCCCGGGACGCGTTGAAGAAACGCATGGATGAACGCATCGCGGCGGGCGAGTTTCCGTCGGCACGGGTGCGGGTCACACAGTTGGTGTTCGGCCCGCCCGTCCCGTTCCCGGTGGTGTTTCGCGTGTCCGGTCCCGACCTGAATGTGCTGCGCAGCCTGTCTGAAGAGGTGCGCCAAGTGGTCGCCGCCAACACACTCACCCGGGACAGCTTCCTCGACTGGGGCGAGCGCGCCAGCAGTTACCGACTGGTGCTCGACCAGGATCGCCTGCGCCTGCTGGGCTTTACCCCCGACAGTGTGAAATCCCAGCTCAATACGTTGCTCAGCGGCAACCCGATCACCGAAGTGCGTGAAGGCAATCGCACCGTTTCAGTGGTCGCCCGCTCCCAGGGCAGCCAGCGCGAAGACCTCGGCAACCTGAACAATATGACCCTGACCAACAGCGCCGGCGTATCGGTACCACTGGCTCAGGTCGGGCATTTCCAAGCGGTGATGGAAGAGCCGATCCTCAAGCGTCGCAACCGCGCGCTGACAGTCGAAGTGCGCGCCGACATCATCGACGGCACCCAGCCGCCGGACGTGGAAATGGCGGTGTACAAGGACCTGCAACCCTTGATCGCCAAGCTGCCTGCCGGGTATCAGATCGTGATCGGCGGCCCGGTGGAAGAAAGCGCCAAGGCCAACGTTGCGCTGGCCGCGTTGTTCCCGATCATGATCCTGCTGACGTTGACGGTGATCATGTTCCAGGTGCGTTCGTTCGGGGTGATGTTCATGGTGTTCGCCACCGCGCCGCTGGGGCTGATCGGGGCGGTGCCGACGTTGCTGCTGTTCAACCAGCCGTTCGGGTTTAACGCGATATTGGGGCTAATCGGGATTGGCGGAATTTTGATGCGCAATACGCTGATTTTTACCGACCAGATTCGGCAGAACCAGGACCAGGGTATGGTGATTCGTGAAGCGATTATCGAGGCCACGGTGCGTCGGGCACGGCCGGTGATCCTGACCGCACTGGCGGCGGCGTTGGCGTTTATTCCGCTGACGTTGTCGGTGTTCTGGTCGTCGCTGGCGTATGTGCTGATTGGCGGGGTGTTGGTGGGGACGGTGTTGACGTTGCTGTTCTTGCCGGCGTTGTGCAGTTTGGTGTTGGGGCGGGAGAAGACGCGGGAAGTGGTGACAGCAAGCTGATCCAACAAACACCACAAACCCCATGTGGGAGCGGGCTTGCTCGCGAAGGCGCTGTGTCAGACAAGTCGATGTCGACTGATAGACCGCTTTCGCGAGCAAGCCCGCTCCCACAGTTGGAGGTGTGGCGTTCTTAAGTCAGCGTTTGGACAGCTCCATAATCATCCGGCTCAACAGATAAATCCGCGGCGCCACGCTCTCTACCTCGGCATATTCCTCCGGCGTGTGAATATTGCCCCCGACAATCCCGAAACCGTCCAGGGTCGGCGTACCCACGCCAGCCGACAAGCTGGCATCCGCCGCCCCGCCGCTGCCTTCAATGGTCAGCGTACGCCCCAGCTCGCCGTAAATCCCCTGGGCAATCGCCACCAGTTTGTCCGACTCCGGCGTCTGCGGCATCGGTGGCAGGCCACGGCGCAGGCTGGTGGTCACTTCAGTCTCGGGGATCAGCTTGTTGGCCGAGACCCGCGCCAGGTCTTTCTCGATCCGGTCAAACTCTTCCGGCAGCGCCGCCCGCACGTCAGCCTTGGCGGTGGCCTGGTCCGGGATCACGTTGACCCGGTCGCCTGAGTTGATCACGGTGAAGTTGATGGTGGTCTTCTTCTCCGCGTCCCCCAGCTTGCCCAGTTGCAAGATCTGGTGCGCCGCTTCCATTGCAGCATTACGCCCCAGTTCCGGCGCGACGCCGGCATGGGCGGCCTTGCCCTTGACCTCGACCACAGCGGTGGCGCTGCCTTTGCGCCACACCACCAGGCCATCAGCCGGGCGGCCCGGTTCCAGGTTGAGGGTCACGTCGTGGCCCTTGGCGGTGTTGCGGATCAGTTCGGAAGCGCCGTCGGTGCCGGTTTCTTCGCTGGCATCCAGCAGGAAGGTGATTTGCGCGTAGTCCTTGAAGCCCTGGTTTTTCAGGACTTTCAACGCGTAGATACCGGCGACGATGCCGCCCTTGTCGTCCATCACGCCCGGGCCATAGGCGCGACCGTCCTTGATATGGAACGGCCGGGCGGCCGCCGAGCCTTCCTTGAACACGGTGTCCATGTGGGCCATCAGCAGGATTTTGGCCTTGCCGGTGCCTTTGAGGGTGGCGATGACGTGGCTGTTATGCGCAGCGGCATCCGGTACCAGTTCAATGCTGAAACCCAGTTGCTTCAGTTCATCGACGGCGATGTCACGCACTTGGGTCAGGCCCGGCTCGTAGCCGGAGCCCGAATCGATATTCACCAGGCGCTCCAGCAGTTTCAAGGCATCGGCCTTGTACTGCTCGGAATCGGTCTGGATCTGCTTGTGGGGTTCGGCGCTGAAGGCCGGCATGGCGAAAGACAGGGCCAGGGTGGCTGCCAGTAATGTGCGTGGGAAGTTGAAGAGCATGAACCGATCCTTGTTTTTGTTGAAAGGTAGCGCTCCACCCTACCTGACAATAAACAATTTGTTGATCCTCAGATCGACCTCAACCAACTTCCCTGCACTGAACTCACCCGGTTGCGCCCGCTGCTCTTGGCCTCGTACAAGGCCTGGTCGGCATCGTTCAACCAACTGGTGGCGTCACCGTGTGCCGGCCGGTACGGCGCCAGGCCGATACTCAAGCTGGCGCGCAAGGTCGGGTCTTGTGCGTAGGCCAGGGAGTTGAAGCGGTCACGCAGGGCATCCATCACTTCGGTGGCGCGGTTCAGGGGCATGCCCGGCAGGATCACGCAGAATTCGTCGCCGCCATAACGCCCGGCGAGGTCCGTGGCCCGCAGGTTCTGGCGCAGCACTTTGCTCAACTGGCGCAGCACAATATCGCCGGTGACGTGGCCGTAGGTGTCGTTGATGGTCTTGAAGTGGTCGATGTCGATCAGCGCGATGGCAGCGCCCTGCTGGTCGCGGCGGCAGCGCTGGAACTCGATTTCAAGATGGTCTTTCCAGGCGCCGTGGTTGAGCAGGCCCGACAAGCTGTCGGTGCGGCTCAGGGCCAGCAACTCGCGTTTGTGCCGGGCCAGGGTGATCGCTTGCCGGTAGCAGATCCAGCCCAGGGCCAGGGGATAGAGCATCAGGATCGGCAGGCAGGCGTAGAGCTGCACTTCGCTGGTGAGGGCCGTCACCGCCGGGGTGAACACCAGCATCGAGGCGCCGATCCCCAGCGCCTGGGCCACCCAGCCGGCGAGCATGAAGCGTGGGCCGCCGATGGCGACGTTGTTCATGGTCATCATCGACAAGGTGGTCACGCTGGGCAGCGGGTTGAACTGCATGGCGCCCACCCAGAACCCGCCGCAGAACGAGTCGAACAGCAGGTTGCGGTGTTCCGAACGCAGGGAATTTTTTGAGTGCCGCGACCATTGGTAAGCCACATGCGGCCAGATGAAGGCGTTGGCAACCATCACCACCCAGACCCAAACGGGCTTACCCAGCGGATAGATGGCGGCGGCCACACAGATAAACCCGAGGGTTAATCCCAGGGTGCGCGACTTGTACAAGCGTGTGGCGAGCGAAAGTCCCTTTCCTCCTGCGGCTGGCATGGTCTGGCTTGATCCTGGATGAATGCCCGAAGTCTATCAGGGCAACGGCAGATCGCCACTACCGCTCATAAGCTGGCCTTCAGTTGGAAAAGCCCCGGGCCAACATCAACGCCACGCCCAGTAGCAGCACCGCCGTGGCCCTTTGCAGCAGCACCCGGCGCTTGGGGTTTTCGAGTACGTGCTTGATGCGCTGGCCGAAATAGCAATACAGGCAGCCGCTGGCGAATTGCAACAGCAGGAAGGTCAGGCCGAGGATCGCTATATCGGCGGCGGCACTGCCCTGGCCGATGGCGGCGAACTGCGGGAATACGGCGCTGAACAGGATGATCGCCTTGGGATTCGACAGCCCGGTCAGCAGGCCCTTGCCGAACAGGCTGCGGGCATTTTCCGGAGTTGGGTCGGAGGTCTTGATAGTCACCCCGCTGCTGGTCCATTGCTTGTAGGCCAGGTAAAGGATGTAGGCGACGCCCACCACTTGGATGATCCGGGTGATCAGCGGGTAATCCTTGATCAGTTCGGAAAAACCCACGGCAAAGATCAGGATCGAGACCAGGTAGGAAACACTCGCGCCGAACTGTGCCGGCAGGGACCGGCGCAGGCCGTCTTTGAGGCCGAGGCTGAGCAGCAACAAGGTCATGGGGCCGGGGCTGAACGCCAGGGTGGTGCACAACAGCAGGAAATACAGGAACGAAGACAGCGTCAGCGCGGTGGCCATGGCGTGGGATTTCACAGCAGGAAGTAAGGCTTGCAGTCTAGGGCGCACGTCGCGCCAGAGGCAGGTAAACTCCACGGATATATGCGCAGACTTTACCGGTAAAGTTGGCGGCAAACTTAAGGACACTACGATGCCCATTCCCGCGATTCACTTTCATGACCGAGCGCCGAAGGTGCAGCAGATCGTCGATGCCTTGGCCCATGCGATTGAGCAAGGCGAGTTGGCGGCTGGAAGCAAACTGCCGTCGGTGCGTGAGCTGGGGGCACAACTGGGCGTCGGAAAATTCACTGTGAATGAAGCGCTGGATCGCCTGCGCGGGCGTCACCTGCTGACCTCCAGCCAGGGCCGCGGGCACTTTGTCGCCAGCAGCCTGGCACAGCCGTCGTCCAGCGCGTGGGTCGACTTGCTACCTCAGGACTTGCTCAGCGTACTGCGCCGTCCGCTGGCCATGGCCCAAGGCGACCTGCGCCCTGGCGGCGGCCACCTGCCGGAAGACTGGCTGGACTGCGACGTGTTGCGCCAGGCCATGCGCAGCGCAGTGCGCGCTCCCACGTTGCGCATCGCTGGGCTGGGCACCCCGGCGGGCCTGCTGCCGTTGCGTCAGGCGTTGCAACAGAAACTGCACGGTGAAGGGTTGTCGGTGCCGGTGGAGCAGATCATCACCACGCCCAACACGGTGCAAGGGCTGGACATGCTCATGCGCCTGCTGGCGCGGCCTGGGGACACGGTGTTGCTGGATGCGCCGTGTTATTTCAACTTCCACGCCAATTTGGCGTTGCATGGGGTCAAGGTGGTGACGATTGCGCGGCGGCCTGATGGGTTTGATTTTGTGGCGCTTGAGCAATTGCTCGCGGAGCATCGTCCCAGCCTGTATCTGACCACCAGTGTGTTGCATAACCCGACCGGGCATTCGTTTAGTCCGAGCCAAGCGTTTCGGCTTTTGCAGTTGGCCCGGGAGTATCGCTGCCATATCGTCGAGGATGATCTTTACGGGGATTTGCACCCTAATCCGCCGCCGCGTTTGGCGACGTTGGCGGGATTGGAGCAGGTGACGTATCTGTCGGGGTTTTCGAAGGTGCTGACGGCGAATGCGCGGGTCAGTTATGTGGTGGCGGCGCCGCAGTTGACGGCGAATTTGACCAATATGAAGTTGATGAGCGGCGGGATTACGTCGGAGCTGTTTGAGCAGATTGTTTATCGGCTGCTGAGTGAGGGCGGGTATGCCAGGCATCGCAAGCGCATGGTTCAGCGGTTGCTTGAGGCTGGGGGGCGGGTTGAGCAGTGGCTTCGGCGTTGCGGGTGTGAGTTGCCGATGGGGTTTGAGGGGGGGATGTTTATTTGGGCGCGGTTGCCGGCCGGGGTTAATGGTGAGCGGTTGGCTGAAGCGGGGTTGAAACGCGCGATGGTATTGGCGCCGGGGGCGTTGTTTGGGTATGAGCCGGGGTTGCGGGATTTTATGCGGTTTAATGTGGCGCATTGTGACGAGGTACGGGTTCAGGCGGAGTTTGAGGGGTTGCTGCTGTCGCAGTTGTAGGCTGGGTTTTGGGGGTATATCCGTTATTTTGGTTATGGCTGATATGGGTTCCGCTCTTACAGCGGCTCACTTTTGAAAAGCGCAAAAGTAAGCAAAACGCTCTTGCCCCACCACTCGGCACCTCGCTTAGGCTCGGTGTGCCCTCAGCTCCGGTATTACTGCGCGGGCCGCCGCGACGGGGCGTCCCTGCCCCGTCGCGGCTAAACCGGCGTCCTGCCGGTTTACCCGCTCCGTACTACCTGCGTTCGGCCAGCGTGGTTTAACGGGGCGCCTAAGATCAAGATCAAAAGCAAGAGCACAGCGGCCTACCGGCCGGCTTGAGTGGTGTAGATCAAAAGCAAAAGCAAAAGCGAACGCGGTCCAAATGTGGGAGCGGGCTTGCTCGCGAAGGTCGTTAACGATGACGATGGTTTTCTGATTCAACGCGGCGCCCTCAGGTTCTTCGCGAGCAAGCCCGCTCCCACAGAAAAGCAGCTCTGCTTTCGCTCTAGACCTTGCCCTTGCCTTTGCTTCTAACACTCAGGTCGGCTTTCAGGCCGCCGTGCCCTTGATCTGTTTTTGATCTTGATCTGCGGGCCCCGTCAACCACGATGGCCGCAAGTAGGCACGGTGGAGCGGGTAAATCGGCAAGACGCCGGTTTAGCCGCGCTGGGCCAGGGATGGCCCATCGCGGCGGCCCGCGGAATCGGGCCGGAGTGCGGGCATGCCGAGCCTAGGCGAGGCACCGAGTGGTGGGGCAAAGACCTTTTGGTTACTTTTGGGGCGTTTGCCAAAAGTGACCCGCTGTAAGAGCGGAACCCTAAGCCGCCATTACCGCAGCAACGGATATGTACTCAACACAAACCAACAACCTGGTCGGCCCACAGGCCGCCACGTCAAGCAAAACCCCCAATCCCAACTAAGCTCACCCCCCAACAAAAACAACACCGAGCGCCCCCAATGACCCACACCACCGAGGCCTTCCGCGCCACCTACCGCGCAAGCATCAAACCCCACTACAACCCGTGGCTCCACGCAGGTTTCGTGCTCGGCTATGGCCTGCTCTGCATCACCCTGTTCTGGTCCACCCCCCAACACATACAACCCCTGGAATGGCTGACCATCCCCCTCACCCTGATCTTTTTCAACCTGTGCATCTACCTCGTCCACCGCCACCTGGGCCACCACAAACATACCTTCGCCCGCCTGTTCTACGCCCGCCACACCGGCGACCACCACAGCTTCTTCACCCCCGGCCACATGACCTACGACAGCCCGCGAGACTGGCGCGTCATCCTCTTCCCCGCCTGGCTCATCCTGCTTCACAGCCTGGCCATCACCCTCCCCGCCTGGTGGCTGCTCAACCACCTCAACCCCAACGTCGCCGGCCTGTTCGCCGGCTGCATGATCCTCGGCTACCTGCTCTACGAAATCTTCCACGCCTGCGAACACCTGCACCCCAACCACCCCGTGGCCCGCCTGCCGTGGATCCGCCAGATGCACCACCTGCACGCCCTGCATCACCGTCGCGAACTGATGCAAGGGCGCAATTTCAATATCGTCCTGCCGCTGATGGACTACCTGTTCGGCACCCTGCATTGGGAGCCAAAACACACCGACAACCAGGAGTCGTCATGAGTACCCGTCCTAGGAAAGTTCGTCATTTAGTCCTGCTGATCCTGATCACCATCGTCGCCTTCCTGCTGCTGATGCCCACCAGGGTGCAACCGGTCAACTGGTCGCCGCCCAAGGCGCCGTCCATGAAGGACGGGCCCTACGCGGAAAACCAACGCCTCAAGGAGGTAAAAAGAACCGGCGCCCAGGGCATCACCGGGCCCGAAGCCTTGCTGCTGGATGGCAAAGGTTTTCTCATCACCGGCCTGCATGACGGGCGCATCATCCGCACCGCGCCCGAAAGCCACATCCTCGAAGAACTCACCAACACCCACGGTCGCCCCCTCGGCCTGGCCCTGCACCCGGACGGGCGCTTGATCATTGCTGACGGCATCAAGGGCCTGCTCGCCCTCGATGCCCAACACAACCTCACCACCCTGGCCACCAGCGCCGCCGGCCTGCCGTTTGGCTTTGCCGATGACGTGACCGTCGACGCCGCCGGGCGTTATGCCTACTTCAGCGATGCGTCGAGCCGCTGGGGTTATGGGGAAGACGGCGAGGCGGTGATCGAACACGGCGGCGATGGCCGGCTGCTGCGTTATGACTTCAGCAACGGCCACACCGAGGTGCTGCTGGATCAATTGCAATTCGCCAATGGCGTAGCCCTGGGGCCGAACGAAGACTATGTGTTGGTCAACGAAACCGGCGCCTATCGCATCAGCCGCTACTGGCTCAAGGGTGACAAGGCCGGGGTCCACGACCTGTTTATCGACAACCTGCCGGGCCTGCCGGACAACCTCAGCTTCAACGGCGAGGACCGGTTCTGGGTCGCCTTGTACTCACCGCGTAACCCGTTGCTTGACGGTTTTGCCGGCTACCCGTTGATGCGCAAGATCATGGTGCGGGCACTGATGGTGGTGCCCAAACCCATCGAGCGTAAGGCCTTTGTGCTGGGGCTGGATGTGAACGGCAAGGTGATCGCCAACCTGCAGGATGGCAGCAGCGGTAATTACTCGCCCATCACCACCGCTCGCGAATACGGTGACTGGCTGTACCTGGGCTCGCTGACAAATACGGGCATGGCACGCTTGCCGCTCAAGCTGGCATTGGCGCAATAACGCAAAAAGGGGCAGCCCTTGCGGACTGCCCCTTGCCTTACTTGAACAACCTCATCAGTGAATAATGGTCTGGGTACAAATGTGGCCCAGGCTGACGTACTGCACATTGCTGCCGCCTACGCCAACACCGGGAAACTCATCCAGCTCGATGCGCCAGCCGCCTTCGTTGAAGGTGGTGTCCCACTTGTAAGACACGCCGGTGCTGCTGTCGTTGAAGATGGCGCGGTAGTCACCGTTGCAAGTACCGAGCGTGGCTGTCGCGGAGGACGTGCCGGCGCTGTTGGTCGTGGCCTTGTAATCAACCCAGTGATAGTTGATGTCATAGAAACGCTTGTCGACCCGCAGCACCGGTGTGATGCCCGGCAATGGCACGCCGGTGGTATCCGACCACTGGGTGCTCCAGTTCAACAGGCGAGCGGTTTGAGTGGCGGTCGAAGACATCGAGAACGGAATCCTGACGATGTTGTCACCGGTCACACTGTTGCTGTTCAGACGCGGAAACGAACCCAGCGTCAGCTTGTACTGCGCGGTAGGGTCCTGCGCCACGGCGGTGTTGGCGCGCACCCGCACCTTGGCGGTGAAACCCGCTGCGCCAGACAGGCTCACGCTTGTACCGGCTGGAACGGCGACCCAATTGCTGCCATCAAAACGATCGAGGATCCACTGGTTACGCGTACCTTCGCGACCCTCCTTCAAGGAGAGGGCGACGTTCTGGCCGCGCGTCGACTTGAAGTCGAAGTAGTCGACATCGTTGGCGTTGTCGAGGTTGCCGATAACCTGGTTCAACGCATCCGGCAGCACAAAGGCGGTCTGCGGGGTGTCGTTGGGTTCATAGGCATCCACGTTGGTGTCTGCCGCCACACCAAAACTGAACTGCGCGTTGTCGGCGGTGTTGGCCACCATGTACCAGTAGTAATCACCAGCGGGCAGGATGCCATCGATGTATTCGTCGGCATTGCCCGGGTTATCGGAGGTCGCCAGCAGCACCGGATCGCCACCTTGGCCGTCATCCCGGAACAGGCTCAACGACAGGTCGGCACCGGCACTCTGGCCGATCAACTGCACCAGCACGCGAGCGCTGTGAGGCAAGTTGAAGTGGTAAGGAAACTCCTGGCCGGCCTGCACTTCGGTGATGGTATAGAGGGTGTTGATGTCCAGGGTCGGGAACAGCGGAACGAAATCGGCGGCGGCCGCTTTCAGCTTGGCCTGGCTGGGCTTCTTCGGTTCGCTGACCACGGTTTCAGTGATGCCGGCCTTGCTGGCCGGCTTGAGCACCGGGGGTGTACCGGCGTTCATGGCGTCCTTGAATTGCTTCGCGAGTTCTTCGGAAAGCGGCTCGGCGTGAAGCGTGCCGCCCGGCTTGAGGTCGAAGCCCGATGCAGGCTTGAGCGCCTGTGCGCTGACGGTGGAAGGGTATTGCTCGGCCAGGGCGAAGGCCGAAACGAAGCTGGCAGCCATCATGGCCGCGCCCAATACAAAGGCTTTTTTAGATTTCATTTTTTATCCATCCATAGTTAAAAAATTGAAGCTCAGGTGACCGGTGACATCCGGTCACCTGGGATGGACTGTAGGACAAAGCTGTATGTATGTACAGTATTTTCTTACAAGAACTACCATTTAATCCAGACGTACCAGAGCCCCGCACCTACAAATCCAACCATTCCAAAACGATACGGCCACAGCGCCCAACGCTTGAGCGACAGGGGAACAGACGCCAGCTCTGCCGCCGTCACATCCCCTCTTCTGATGTGCAGCTTGGGCAGTGAAAGAAAGTCGACAATCAGACTCAAACGCATGTATCTGTCGATCAGTTGGTTTCTGCCCCAAAACCGTTTGTTATCACCTTTCCCTTTAGTAGCAATACCCAAAACTAACTTACACAAACCACGCGCCACCTTTGCGCCCAATACCCCGCCAC
>NZ_NIXO01000056.1 GCF_002204795.1 Pseudomonas sp. K2I15 | reverse complement strand
TCGCGAAAGCGGTGGATCAGCTACCCGATGTGCTGACTGACACACCGCTTTCGCGAGCAAGCCCGCTCCCACAGTTGATCTTCAGTGTTTTTCACATCGTACAAAAAAGCCCCACCCGGCTCACACCGAATGGGGCTCTGCCCTACAACCCCGCCTTACGCGACGTTCATGGTCTTGTGCGTTTCAATCAAATGCGCCACCACACTTGGGTCCGCCAGGGTGGAGATATCCCCCAACCCGTCGTATTCCGCGGTAGCAATCTTGCGCAGGATCCGGCGCATGATTTTCCCTGAGCGCGTCTTCGGCAAGCCCGGTGCCCACTGGATCACATCCGGCGAAGCAATCGGCCCGATCTCTTTACGCACCCAGTTTTTCAGCTCCAGGCGCAGCGCTTCGTTCGGCTCTTCGCCGTTTTTCAGCGTGACATACACATAGATGCCCTGGCCCTTGATGTCGTGCGGCACACCTACCACCGCCGCTTCCGCGACTTTAGGGTGGGCAACCATGGCACTTTCAATCTCGGCAGTGCCCATGCGGTGGCCGGACACGTTGAGCACGTCATCCACCCGACCGGTGATCCAGTAGTAACCATCCTCGTCACGACGCGCACCGTCACCGGTGAAGTACATGCCACGGAAGGTCTTGAAGTAGGTGTCCACGAACCGGTCATGGTCGCCAAACAGCGTACGCGCCTGGCCCGGCCACGAATCGAGAATCACCAGGTTACCCTCGGCCACGCCTTCAATCAGGTTACCCAGGTTATCCACCAGCGCCGGCACCACACCAAAGAACGGGCGTGCCGCCGAACCTGGCTTGAGTGCATGGGCGCCCGGCAGAGGGCTCATCATGTTGCCGCCGGTCTCGGTCTGCCACCAGGTGTCCACGATCGGGCAACGGGATTGGCCGACGTTTTTGTAGTACCAGTCCCACGCTTCCGGGTTAATCGGCTCACCCACCGAACCCAACAGGCGCAAGCTGCTGCCGTCGGCGCCTTCCACGGCGGCCTTGCCGGACGCCATCATTGCGCGGATCGCAGTAGGAGCGGTGTAGAGGATATTGACCTTGTGCTTGTCGACGATCTTCGCCACCCGGGTAATGTCCGGGTAGTTCGGCACGCCTTCGAACATCAGCGTGGTTGCGCCGTTGGCCAATGGACCATAGACGATATAGGTGTGGCCGGTGACCCAGCCGACGTCGGCGGTGCACCAGTAGATTTCGCCCGGGCGGTAGTCGAACACGCGCTCGTGGGTCAGGGCTGCGTACAACAGGTAGCCGCCGGTGGTGTGCTGCACGCCCTTCGGCTTGCCGGTGGAACCCGAGGTGTAAAGGATGAACAGCGCTTCTTCGGCGCCCATCTCTTTGGGCGCGCACACAGTGCCCGCCACTTTCATCAGGTCTTCGTACCAGATGTCGCGATGCTGGTTCCACTTGATGGTGCCGCCGGTGCGCTTGCACACGATGACTTTCTGGATGCTGCTGGTTTCCGGGTTGGTCAGGGCGTCGTCGACGTTGGCCTTCAGGGAAATTTTCTTGCCGGCACGAATGCCTTCGTCGGCGGTGATCACCACCTTGGATTTGCAGTCGATGATCCGACCCGCCAGGGCCTCTGGCGAGAACCCGCCAAACACCACCGAGTGAATCGCACCGATCCGGGCACAGGCCAGCATGGCGACCGCAGCTTCGGGAATCATCGGCATATAGATAGTCACCACGTCGCCGCGGTGCACATCCTGGCCGCGCAGGGCGTTGGCGAACTTGCAGACTTCTTCATGCAGCTCGCGGTAGGTGATGGTGCGGCTTTCGGCAGGGTCGTCGCCCTCCCAGATGATTGCCGCCTGGTCGCCGCGCTCGGCGAGGTGACGGTCCAGGCAGTTGTAGGAAACGTTGAGGGTGCCGTCGGCAAACCACTTGATGTCGACATGGTGATCGTCGAAGGAGGTCTGCTTCACCGTGGTGAAAGGCTTGATCCAGTCAAGGCGCTTGGCTTGCTCGCGCCAGAAACCGTCGGGGTTGACCACCGACTGCTGGTACATGGCCTTGTAGGTCGCCTCATCGGTCAGCGTGTTGGCTGCTACTTCGGGGCGAACGGGGTACAGAGAAGCCGCACTCATCTTTCTTACCTCGGTGACATAGTTGTTGTTGTATGGCCCTGTTGTAGCCGGGCCGGGCCTATAGAACCATTCGACGATGGTAGTAACAAGCCCCTACAAATTGCCCACCTATACCCCGACAGCGCTCTGGCCCGTGGCCTGTGGCGCTTTGCAGATTTCTGAAAAAACCTTCATTTCGGGATTGTTACAAAAACCACCAATAGTCTTTATCAAAAGCACGGGTATATGAATTAAACCTGTGCGCCTAAAATCAGCCTCGCCATCAAGGCACTGTGATTAACAACGTAACAGCCCCCACGAAGGCAACGTTAATCCGAACTTCCCAATCAAGTTACACACGTGGCCTCACAAGGGCCCCGTGACCCCTTTCGACCGCCAAAAGGTAAATAGTCAAATGAAAGCGTTATTAGTTATGGCCCTTAGCAGCTTGTGCGCCACCGCCGCCCTGGCCGACGAAGCCCCGACTGACGTAGCCAGCCAGAGCACTCCGACCGTTGAGGATTACACCTACAGCACCCACTTGGACGTCGCCAAAGTACTGTCCATGAGTGAAGTGCCGGATGTATGCCAAGTTGTACCGGTAAAAATGGAATATGAAGACTCACAAGGTCAGCGTCATATTCTTCAGTATCAGGTGATGGGTAATGGTTGCTCTAACGGCTGATAACTTGGTTAGTTGCCATTAACTCAGATCTTATTCGCCGCAAGAAATCGTTCTTGCGGCAAAGAGCCGGCCTCACCGTCACCCCGCTTCACCCCCTCGAAAAAAATCCTACCGCTCGTCCCTCCAGCCAACCCCAATAAACCCGCGCTCTGGCTTGAAAAGCAGGCTTTTTGTCTGCGATCCGTGGCCATCCGCCGCAACACAAAGCCGATTTTTTCCCTATAATGCGCGGGTAAATCGGGCCTGCAATATCCCTTTACACTGGGATGAAGAGCCAGACCTGAGGCCCCCGCTGGAGCTCGCAAGCATCGCTCCGCCCCTCAAGCCTCAAGCAGAACACCCGTAACCCTGATTCCGTTTAATGCGTGCGCTAGCTGCAACAAACGATTCCTTAAGATCCACCGCGGCCTTTGGGCCGTGTGAACACCCAACCATCCGGTTTCACACGGGCACCTTAGAGCCCTCACGCAGGAGACGACACGTCATGCTGAGCTGGGACGAATTCGACAAAGAAGAAGACGGCGAAGTAGTTGCCAAAGGCGCCAACGCCGGCCACGCCACCGAAGCCAACATGGACCGCCTCGACGGTGCCGGCGCTGCTGCCGCCATCGAAGCCCGCGCCGTCACCGCCAACGACTCCGCCGCCATCGTGCGCGCCAAGGCCGCCCTGGACAAACTCGACGTCGCCGAAGGCCTCGCCGAGCTGGAAGGCTCCGCCGCCCGCGTCGCCGTTGACGAAAAGCGCATGATCAACTGCCGCGCCGACCTCAACCAACTCGTGCCCTTCAAGTACGACTGGGCCTGGCAGAAGTACCTCGACGGCTGCGCCAACCACTGGATGCCGCAAGAGGTCAACATGACCGCCGACATCGCCGTGTGGAAAGACCCCGAAGGCCTGACCGACGACGAGCGCCGCATCGTGATGCGCAACCTCGGCTTCTTCTCCACCGCCGACTCCCTGGTTGCCAACAACCTGGTACTGGCCGTGTACCGCCTGATCACCAACCCGGAGTGCCGCCAGTACATCCTGCGCCAGGCCTTCGAAGAGGCGATCCATACCCACGCCTACCAGTACTGCATCGAATCGCTGGCCATGGATGAAGGCGAGATCTTCAACATGTACCACGAGATTCCATCGGTCGCTAAAAAGGCTGCCTGGGGTCTGAAGTACACCCGTTCGATCTCCGATCCGAAGTTCGAAACCGGCACTGTTGAGACCGATAAGGAGCTGCTGCGTAACCTGGTCGCTTACTACTGCGTACTGGAAGGCATCTTCTTCTACTGCGGCTTCACTCAGATCCTGTCCATGGGCCGTCGCAACAAAATGACCGGCGTGGCCGAGCAGTTCCAATACATCCTGCGGGATGAGTCGATGCACCTGAACTTCGGTATCGATGTGATCAACCAGATCAAAATCGAAAACCCGCATTTGTGGGATGCTGAAATGAAGGAAGAAGCGACCCAGATGATCCTGCAAGGGACTCAGCTGGAGATTGAATACGCGCGTGACACCATGCCGCGTGGGGTGCTGGGGATGAATGCGGCGATGATGGAGGACTACCTCAAGTTCATCGCGAATCGTCGTTTGTCGCAGATTGGGTTGAAGGAAGAGTATCCAGGCACGACGAACCCGTTCCCTTGGATGAGCGAGATTATGGACTTGAAGAAAGAGAAGAATTTCTTTGAGACTCGGGTTATTGAGTATCAGACTGGTGGGGCGTTGAGCTGGGATTGATCGCCACGCCAAACATGCATAAAACTTAAAAGCCCCGAAATTCCGGGGCTTTTTTTTGAGTAGAATATATACACTATAAAAACGCTAACTCGATAAAAACTCATGCCGAGTACTTACGACCTGACCGCAATACGGCTCTGCCGCCGCAAAAGACCCACTATCAAAAATAACGTAATTCTTTCCTCGCCCAAAAGAGCTATTAAAAACAATACCATCATAATTAGCGACCGACTTAACAAACTCGCACAAATATTGAGTCGGAATATATTCTATATGCGACTTATCCGGCAATATCGGCTTAGACAACTCAAAAGAAAATCGCTCCAACAAATCAAGAAAGCAGAGAACATCTTGAAGCTGTTGCTCTTCAAATTTTAAGACCGACGAATCACATCGAGGATTAGTCAGACTCAACAAATTTAGGTCATTTAGCGCTACAAATTTCGACACATAAATCACACTTGCATTATTTGGCCGTACCTCCGCAACACAGGTCTCCTCATTTTCCGCGAGATACAAATATGGTATTCCAACCGGATTCGCACGTCCTCCAGAAACAACCATTGGTGGAGGTGTTCCCATTTGGGCGGCAGTCAAGGGAGCTTCAGAAATTCGCGCTCTAAACAACTGCTCACCACGTTCCAAAGGTGATTTCAACTGCTCTAACAGAGCTAAAAAAACTTCAAAGCTTGAATTGTCGGCATTAGGATTTAACACCTGAGAAATCAACGAGCTTCTTGGGAAAAATCTATTCCTATGTTTTAGCTCCTCCTTAAACCCAGCCCATTGACTAGAATACAGAGATACGTCAAATCTAAAAACATACTTGACAGATGCTATCTCCTCTCCAAACATCTCTTGCGCCAATCTCTTGGAATCTCTGACAACCGTGAGGCTGAGAATACCGAACTGCTTGTGCAGTAACTCAACCAATTCTTCACCGTCTGCCGACTCTTCAAGACTATAAAGAATAAGCTCAACAGCTGAGAATAACGAATCAGAGCTAATTGTCGGCACTCTTATGGCGCCACAATGCGAACAATTGCCAACAGCTCCTTTTGAAGCAGCCTCGATTAACACTGAATCCGTGAAGCAATGAATGCAGCATCTAGCCATTTCAATGCTCCTGAATATAGGCACACGTGGTTTCAATATGATGCTTTATTGAAATCTTTTTGACATGCCCAAGTCCAGGATAGTGCCTAGAAGAATGCAAGACGAAAAACTCATTCAGCCCCTGCGTCCTAGTAAATTTACCGGGGTTGCTGCCAACATAACTAACCAGTTTATTAAGAGCATCCATAAATTTCCCACCGGGGTTCGTGGGTGTTCGATCATCATAGGACGCAAAATGTCTAACATGCATAGCATCATACTCATCTCTATTTATATAAGAGAGATGTACAGCAACAACATATGCAGGTCCCCCAGACTCAGAGTAATCCTCACTAAGAATAGTGAAGTCGCCAAAGCCTAAAGCATTTTCCAGCGATCTGAATTCGGTATGTAGAGAGGAAAACAATGAATCCTCGGTGTAATCCGAGTTTTTCATTTCTTTCTTGAAAGAATCCCCATAAACAACCTTATTTCTCAAAAGAGAAAAAGCCGTAGAACTTACTCTTACAGGGTTAACCAACGTGTACACAGATTGATTTACTATTTCAATCAACGCTCTATCTAAACTACCTTCAACAAATACAGCAGCCTGACCTGCAAAACTCTGAAACAACTCAATAGCCACACTATCCTGAGGGCTCTTGATTTTAACACATGGTAGGTAGAGCCCTTCTTCCTCACCCAGCATGGAGCTTATAACATCTACCCCACCACGGTAATCTCCAAGAGAGGGATTTACTACAACCAGGGGAACAATACGATTATCAGATAGCTGCTGAATAGTTCTTTTTAACGGAGA
Organism: Pseudomonas sp. K2I15; assembly: GCF_002204795.1. GTDB lineage: Bacteria > Pseudomonadota > Gammaproteobacteria > Pseudomonadales > Pseudomonadaceae > Aquipseudomonas. The sequence continues at coordinate 32,543 of NZ_NIXO01000056.1, read as the reverse complement.
GATATTTTCTCTGACGGGCTCAATTACTGGCTTAAATAATCGAGCATCAATAACAGAGGATAACTCCCGCAAAGCTATCAACTCATTCTGTTTACCTTTCAATATTGGAAAATACATTTAACTTCCTTTTTAAATCGGAGAGTTAACAACCCTCGCAAGATTATTTCTATTAGCCTCAGAGAGGCTCACACTTACACTTGCCATTAGTAGGGAGCGAGGTAAAGAAAGCGAAAACTTTTTATTCAAGCCTCTAGATACCTTTAGAGTCTTACAAAACTCCGAGCGCAACAAATCCGCATCAGCGCGGAGAAAAACAGATTCACACCAACTGAAAACCTCAGTATTAGTCAGCCCTATTGGGGCGTCTTCCATCTGTCGAGCTATAGAAAAATACTCATCCTTACGCAACGACCTTATTAAGACTTTCGCATCAATAGCTCCGGTAACGACCTTGGCAGGCCGGACCTCTGAAAGTCTATTTTGGGATGTCAGCACAATAACGCCGACATCTTCAAATATATTCTTTAACGCATAATCCCTATGTCCTTCAGCGACAACCACGTAGGTCTTATCAAATATCTTTTCGTAGGCACCTAACTGATCGTTCAGCCTGGTGAAATTATCAAGATCAGTCTTTATTTCGTAGCAGGTACTATTACCATTTAACACTACGCAATCTGCTTTGTTATTCTCAACCCTAAACTCAGGCACCAGTGTAGCAGTTGATAACTTATGTCGCCCGAGAAGAATTTTATTAGCAACTACATTTTTGAAAAAATATTCAAATCTATAATTCTTACTTAGGTCTTTATAACAAACCTCATAAACATCAGCAGGTGTAAAAAATCTCGGCAGACACTCAACATAAACCTGTGCAACATCAGCAACACGCCCAACATTCCCGCGAGCGAGCTCCTCAACGCAATTTGTGGAGAAGATTTTACTCAGTTCTCGATAGTTTCTCATTTGTGTATCAGCTGCCTTCTAGCGCCCGCGCTCAGGAAGCCATGCTAGCAGAGAGACTGATTCTAGGCGCGCCTCAGAAACACAAAACCCATAGAGATCGGTCTTGACCAGGGTCTGCCCAGGTCATAACCTCACTCTCTGGTGCCTAAGAAACACCTCACACAGCGGACTGACCGCACCCGACAGTAGCGGCTTTTTTGTGCCTACGGTTTCCCCGTGGGCATGGAAAATCTCTGTTATGCCGGGAGTGGGCTAATACAAGACCCGAAAGGGGAATATGTCCGGCCCTCTGTGTGGGGTTTCTTAACTCCCGGCACCCAGCCCTAAGAAAGCTGACATCACACAGAGGTAATGGAAATGCCTAGAATTTTCACCTTCCTCGCGAAGGCTATCTACTGCGTAATCGCCGCACTTCAAATACCTCCAACCGGGGAAGTGTGCTATGCATGATCCCTTCGTTCCTATTGTTTTCACCCGTCAAAGCCTCTCCCTGCATGCCCTCCTCCTGGAAAACCAACCCTGGTTCTGCGCCCGAGACCTTGGGCGTTTGATGGGGTGGTATTTGGATGAGCGAACAACTCGCAAGCTCGATGAAGATCAACGAAAAACCATAAAACTACTGTTCCACGGTCAGCCGGAAGAAATGCTGATGATCAGCGAGTCCGGCACTTACGCATTGCTGGTCTATCACTACACGCCGGGGAATCGCCTACTACGTAGCTGGCTCACTCATGAAGTGGTTCCAACCTTGCGGGACGAGCGCCAGTCCCGAACGGTGGAGCGGCCGCTATTGAGCATGTTGGATTGGCCAGAGATGTCGTTGAACCTGCTGCACTGGCAGGATGAAGGTTGGATACGGCTTCGGGATATGCCGTATTTGTTAGTGAATCGAACCTATCGGAGAGAGACAGCGAAAACTCCATGGTGGCGAAAGCTCACTCAACCTTTCCGAATGAAGCAGCGACTTTACTAATATAGACGACCGCCAAATCCCACAGGGATGTAGGAAATTTCGTAGACGCAATAATGGCTACTCAGTATCGTCCGAGGGTTTTCTACCCTCGGCGGCTGTATGGATATTACGAAAGACAAAACGGACTGGAACGACTCGGAGTTGGCAGCGGCGGTCGAGGCCTATTTGAAGATGTTGGCGTGGGAAAAAAACGGCCAACCTTTCAACAAAGCACTCGAAAACCGCTTGCTACGTGAAGGCCCTGCGGCAGGCCGCGCGAAGGGCTCCATCGAATTTCGCATGCAAAACATCTCCACTGTTCTCGTGCGTATGGGCTGGGACCGCATCGAGGGCTATAAGCCTGCGAAGAACGTGGGCTCAGGCGTAGAACAACGCATCCGCCAAGCGCTTGCGTCGCACGGTGTATTCGAATCCGAAGACGCCGCCCAAACGGCAGACGAGCAAACGCTTATCCGCCGCGCATCCAAACTGCAGCAGCAACCTTTCCATAAGTTACCGGATGGCATTGCCCAGCCGCAGAAAGTGTCGACCGTCAGCACCGCCTTCGTTCGCGACCCGAAGGTGCGCGCCTGGGTACTGAAAGAAGCCAATGGCATCTGCGAAGGCTGCGGCTCGAACGCGCCTTTCGAAGTCGACGGCCAGCCATTCCTTGAAGTACATCACGTGAAGCACCTCGCCCAGAAGGGTTCGGATCGCATCACCAATGCTGTAGCCTTGTGCCCCAATTGCCATCAGCGCTGTCACCGGTCGAGCGACCGGGATGTTTTTACCAAAGGGCTTTACTCCAAAATCAACAGATTGATACCGGAGTAAACTCTTGCTGTCACAGCAGATGCACCTTCCAAAAAATAGTAGATAGGACCGAGACCCGCCCGTGAACCCAGACATGCTCGAATCCGGCCCCTTGGATGCCAAAGTACTCTCCGTCTTTGACTTCGACGGCACCCTGACCCACCACGACAGCTTCGTGCCGTTCCTGAAGTTCGCCTTTGGTAAAGGCGAATTCGTGCGCAGGATGGTGAAGCTGGCGGTGCCTGGCGCGCAGTTTCTGTTGCGCGTCATTAGCCGTGATGAGCTCAAGGCGCAGTTGATCCGCACCTTTATGACCGGCGTGGACAAGGCGTGGGTTCAGCAGAAAGCTGAAGAGTACTGCCAGGCGTATTGGAACAAGTTGATGCGCCCAACCGGGCTGCAATCGGTGGCCGATGAGGTGAACTCCGGGGCGGTGGTGACGTTGTGTTCGGCGTCGCCGGCGTTGGTGTTGCAGCCGTTTGCGGATCGGCTTGGGATCAAGTTGATCGGCACTGAGCTTGAGGTGGTTGACGGGGTGTTGACTGGCAAGCTCACGGGGAATAATTGCCGGTGTGAGAATAAGGTGCTTCGGCTTGAGGCGGTTTATGGGGATCTGGGGGAGTATCGGCTCAGGGCCTGGGGTGATACGCGAGGGGATCGGGAGTTGTTGGCGGCGGCGCAGGATGCGCATTTTCGGCATTTTCATGCGAAGAAAAAGCGGGCTAGGTTGCAGCGGTGATGCGGGTGGATGGGGTCTGCGGGTAGACCGAGTTGATCCCATCGCAGCCTCGCTGGGGCTCGACAGCTCCCACAGAATTCAGTTGCCGATAGGCCTTCTTCAATCTCCCTGGTGCCTATCAGCCGTTTCCTGCGGTCACGAAAACGCTAATGAGCGCTTAAATTTGATAATAAATCCACCGTGCGTGTCGAAAACGATAACAACCCACAGAGAGGTGATGCGGGTGGATATAGTCTGCGGGTAGACCGCGGTGATGCCATCGCAGCCTCGCTAAAGCTCGACAGCTCCCACAGGGGATCTCTGTAGGTTCTAAGGGTGGTGTGAACTCGTTAGATTGGCGCTTTGAGATCCACGCCTAGTGCAGTCGCGAAGGCTTTGACCAGCGGGCTTCGTGGGGCGTTGTGTTTGAGGATGACGTTGAACGGCGTGCTCAGGTGGATCTGCTCCGGGCATAACACGCGCAGGCGCCCTTCACTCACCAGCGGCGCGGCGTAGTGTTCCGGGAGAAAGCCCAGGAAGCGACCCGTGAGGATGAGGATGGCGACGGCTTCCACCTGTGAGGCCGACGCGGACTGGCTGTCGTAGCTGACGAAGTTGGCCTTGTCGCTATGGATCGCGTACCGATGATTGACCACTTCATGCTGGCGCAGCACATCTGCATTGATCTCGCTCGCCTCAAACAACGGATGCCCAACGGCGCAGTACGCGTGGGACTTTTCTTCGTACAGCGGGAAATAATCGAATTCTTCCCGCCGCTGGTACACCGGCACGATGCCAACGATCAGCCGCCCTTCCACCACGCCCCGTTCAACTTCGTCCAATTGCGAGGCATGTAGGCGTAATCTTATTTTTGGCGATTCTGTATGTAGTTTCCCCAGCGCTTTAATCAGCGGTGAATTAACGTCCGATACGGTGTTATCAATAACGCCCACACTAAGGTCGCCGATCAGTTCATTCTGCGCCGAACTAAGCTTGTCTCTAAAACTGTCCACCGAGGCAAATAATTCAATGGACGCCTGATAGACCAACTTGCCTTCTTCCGTCAGCCCAAACCCTTCTCTCCCCCGCGTACACAGGCGCATGCCGATGCGAATTTCGAGGTCGGAAATCTGCTTGCTGATCGCCGCCAACCCCACATTCAGCTCATTCTGCGCCGCGCTGAAGCCGCCCGCTTCGACCACAGCCTTGAACACCCGCAGCAATTTGAAGTCCAGCCCGCTGAGTTGCAGGGGCGGTCTTGTGCCGGGTTTTGGCGGTATGTTTCCAGAATTGGAAAGTGGGGTTTCCATAATACGTGTTGACCTCAAGTGCCATATTCAACAGGCTTTGACCTACTCCATGAACATCGCCGGGCGGCAATAATGAACATACTTAACCGCCCTTGGCAACCTTGAATATAGCGGGTTGAACGGCTTTTACCGGCTGATTTAACGCCCTGAAAACCTGACACTTCGATCAGGACTTTTTGTTTTGCTACTGCCCTCCGAATCCATAAGGCCAAGCCACGTCCAACGGGCTTGTCACTTCTAAAAACAAGCGTGAGGAACACCATGTCTCAGCCCACCGATCGCCTCTGGGGTGCTCGCTTCAAGACCGGCCCGTCTGCTGCTTTGGCCGCGCTGTCGCGCTGCCCCGAGCGCTATTTTCGCCTGACGCCCTACGACCTGGCCGGCTCCCGGGCCCATGCCCGTGAGTTGCAGCGCGCCGGGTTGCTGGATGAGTCGGAAACCTTACGCACCCTGGAAGCGCTGGACCGGATTGGTGAGGACTTTGCCGCTGGCCGGCTGCACCCGACGCTGGATGACGAGGATGTGCACACCTTCATCGAGCGGGTGTTGACCGAGCGTTTGGGCACCCTGGGCGGCAAGTTGCGCGCCGGGCGTTCGCGTAATGACCAGACGGCCAACGATTTGCGACTGTTCCTACGGGATCACGCGCGCACCATCACCACCGAGGTGTTGGGTTTGCAGCAGGCGCTGGTGGACCAGGCTGAGCAGCATATCGAGAGCATTTGCCCGGGCTTCACCCACTTGCAGCAGGCGCAGCCGATTGTGTTCGCCCATCACTTGCTGGCCCACGCGCAATCGATGCTGCGGGATGTGCAGCGTTTGGTGGATTGGGATGCGCGTACGGCGTTGTCGCCATTGGGTGCTGCGGCGATGGCAGGTTCGGCGATTGCTCGCCAGCCGGAGCATTCGGCCAAGGAGATGGGTTACACCGGGCCGTGCGAAAACTCTATCGACGCTGTAGCCAGTCGTGACCACGTGGCGGAGTTTCTGTTTGTGGCGGGCATGCTCGGGGTGAATATTTCGCGGCTGTCGGAGGAGTTTTGCCTGTGGTCGTCGCGCCAGTTTCGTTGGGTGCAGTTGGACGATGCCTACGCTACCGGTAGCTCGATCATGCCGCAGAAGAAGAACCCGGACATTGCCGAACTGGCGCGGGGTAAGGCTGGGCGGTTGATTGGCAACCTGACCGGGTTGATGTCGACGCTCAAGTCGTTGCCGCTGTCGTACAACCGCGATTTGAGTGAAGACAAGCACAGTGTGCTGGACAGCGTGGACACGTTGCTGTTGGTGCTGCCGGCGATGGCCGGGATGGTCGCGACGATGAAGGTGCAGGTGGAAGAGCTGCGGCGCCAGGCGCCGATGGGTTTCACCCTGGCGACGGAGGTGGCGGATTGGTTGGCTACCCGTGGTGTGCCGTTCAAGGAGGCACATGAGATTACCGGCGCTTTGGTGCAGGCCTGTGAGAAGCATGAGATTGAATTGTGGGAAGCCTCGCCAGCGTTGTTGGCTGAAGTGGATACACGGCTGACACCTGAGGTGCGTGAGTGCCTGACCCTGGAAGCGGCGATTGCGGCGCGCAGTGGTTGGGGTGGGACGGCGCCGGCGCGGGTGCGTGAGCAGATTGGGCGGTTGAAGGTGGCGTTGGCAGCTCAGCAGCAGTGGGCTGAGAGTTACCAGGGGTTCAGGATTTAAACCTGCAAAGTTTGTGGTGTGTGGGCCGGCGCTTTCGCGAGCAAGCCCGCTCCCACAGTTGGACCGAGTACATCCGCTAGAGATTTATTAGTTTCGGAGATTCACCATGAAACAAACCCCGGCAGAGCGCTTGCAAGCCGAGCGCCAGCAGATCGAAAACCAGTTCGATATCACCAAATACGAGCACGTGCCGCGTCGCTACTACGGTCGCATGGTGTTCGCCACCCTGATCGTGGTCGCATTGGCCGCCTTGTTGCGGGCATTCGCCAATGGTCAGATCGAATGGTCCTACATCGGTCAGTTCCTCACGTCCGAGGCGATCATCTGGGGCCTGGTGAACACCATCATCATGTCGATCCTGGCCATGGCGCTGGGTGTGGTGATCGGGGTGATCACGGCCATCATGCGCATGTCGGCCAACCCGATCCTGCGCTACGTGGCCATCACCTACACCTGGCTGTTTCGCGGTACGCCGCTGATTCTGCAACTGCTGTTGTGGTTCAACCTGGCGCTGATTTTCCCGGTGATCGCGATTCCCGGCCTGTTCAGCATCGACACCGTAGACCTGATGACGCCATTCGTGGCCGCCCTCCTCGGCCTGAGTATTAACCAGGGCGCCTACACCGCTGAAGTGGTGCGCGCCGGTTTGCTGTCGGTAGACACCGGCCAGTACGAAGCCGCCAAGTCGATCGGCATGCCGAGCCTTCAGGCGCTGCGTAGGGTGATTCTGCCCCAGGCGATGCGGGTGATCATTCCGCCTGTAGGCAACGAGTTCATCAGCATGGTGAAAATGACCAGCCTGGCGAGTGTGATTCAGTACTCGGAGCTGCTGCACAACGCGCAAAACATCTACTACGCCAACGCCCGGGTCATGGAGTTGCTGATTGTTGCCGGCATCTGGTACCTGGCGGTGGTGACTGTTCTTTCATTCGGTCAGAGCCGCCTTGAGCGTCGTTTTGCCCGCGGCGCCGGCAAGCGCTCGTAAGCCCTGACTGAGGAGATTTGCCCATGAGAAGCATCGTCAAGGCCGTGAACCTGAACAAGTATTACGACCAGTATCACGCGTTGCAGGACATCAACCTGGAAGTCGAACAAGGCGAAGTGCTGTGCGTTATCGGCCCGTCTGGTTCCGGCAAAAGTACCCTGCTGCGCTGCGTCAACCAGCTGGAAAAAATCGACAAGGGCGGCCTGTGGGTCGACGGCGAACTGGTGGGTTACCGGGTCGTCGGCAACAAGCTGCATGAGTTGAATGAATCACAGATCGCCCGTCAGCGCTTGGCCACCGGCATGGTGTTTCAGCGCTTCAATTTATTCCCGCATATGACGGTGTTGCAGAACATCATCGAAGGCCCGTGCCAGGTGCTCAAGCGCTCGCCCAAGGAAGCCACCGAGGACGCCTTGGAGTTGCTGGCGCGCGTTGGCCTCGCGGACAAGCGCAATGCCTACCCGGTGGAATTGTCCGGCGGCCAACAACAACGTGTGGCGATTGCCCGCGCGTTGGCGATGCGTCCCAAGCTGATGTTGTTTGACGAACCCACGTCAGCCCTCGACCCGGAGCTGGTAGGAGAAGTGCTGTCGGTGATGCGCGATTTGGCCACCACCGGCATGACCATGATTGTGGTCACCCATGAATTGGGCTTCGCGCGCGAAGTGTCCAACCGCATGGTGTTTATGGATGCCGGCCAGATTGTGGAAGCCGGCAGCCCTGAAGAAATTCTAATAAGCCCACAAAACCCGCGTACCCAAAGCTTTATTTCTGCCGTTCGCACTTAACTAAAAAACTAACGAGAACGCCCCCATGAAAAATCTGTTTCTTCCAAGTTTGCTCGTAGGCCTGATGGCCTCCACTTCGGTTTTGGCGGCATTGCCGGCAGCGATCAAGGACAAGGGTGAGATCAGCGCGGCCATCGTGCCGAACTACCCGCCGATGGATTTCAAAGACACCGCCACCAACACACTCACCGGCCTGGACTTTGACCTGGGCAATGCCCTGGCCGAGCGCCTGGGTGTGAAGATCAAGTGGCAGGAAACCGGCTTCGAACAGATGCTCAGCGGCCTGACCACCAAGCGCGTGGACATTGTGCTGTCGGGCATGAGCGACACGGCCGAACGCCAGAAGTCGGTGACGTTTATCGATTACTTCACCAGCGGCCCGCAGTTGTACACCCTGGCCAAGCGTGAAGACCTCAAGGAATTGACTGACCTGTGCGGTAATAAAGTCGGCACCAGCCGACGTACTACATGGCCGTCGGAAATTGCTGCGTGGAGCAAGGAAAACTGCGAAAAAGCCGGTAAGCCAGCCATCGTGGTGATTGGCACTGAGGGCTCGGCGGATGCGCGGGCGCAGTTGCAGCAGAACCGCCTGGATGCGGCGATGCAGGGCAGTGAAACCATTCCTTACTTGATGTCGCTGGACAAGGGTAAGTACAAGCCAGTGGGCCTGGCGATTTCCAAGCAGTTCACGGGGCTTGGGATTGAGAAGAGCAATACCGAGTTGGTCACGGCCATCAGCGAAGCGTTGCAGGGCATGATTGATGACGGGACGTACGGCAAGATTCTGAAGAAGTGGGATCTGGAGCAGGGTGCGGTGGAAAAAATCAGCATCAATGCCGGCCAGTAACACCGCGTAACCCTGTGGGAGCCGGGCTTGCCCGCGATGGCGGTGAGTCAGGCGACGAATATACAAGCTGACCCACCGCCATCGCAGGCAAGCCAGCTCCCACATTTGATCTTCATTGATTTGTAGAACAATGCTCGGCTTGACTACGCATTTATGACAAGGACATCGCCCCACCGTGGCCACGTACTCCCTGGTAATCCGCCGTCTGATGATCTGCTCGGTGACCATCGTCGTCAGCCGCGCCATGACCAGCCCATTGCTCGCCCTATTGCTAAGCACCCGCCTGGGCCTCAACCAGCAAGACATCGGCTTGCTGATGGGCATCGCCGTATTCATCGCCACCCTGCTGGGCCTCTACGGCGGCTACATCATCGACCGGCTGGAAAAGCGCAAGCTGCTGATCCTGGCGATGCTCTCCAGCTCCATCGGTTTTTTGTTGCTGACCTTTGCCAGCAACCTGTACCTGACCACCCTGACCCTGGTGATCACCGAAGCTGCTTCGGCGCTGTTCCTGATCGGCTCCAAGGCGATCATCAGCGAGAACCTGCCGGTGGGCCAGCGTGCCAAGGTGTTTTCCCTGCGCTACACCCTGACCAATGTCGGCTATGCCACCGGCCCGATGCTCGGCGTGGTGATTGCCGGCCAGATGCCGCTGGCACCGTTCCTGATCGCCAGCGCGATTGCCTTTGGCAGCCTGTTCCTGATGATCGGCATCCCGCCGACCCAGCGCGACGACAGCAACAAACCCTTAAGTTTTCTCAGCACCCTGAGGACGTTGCGCAGCGATCGCACCTTGATCCTGTTTACCAGCGGCAGCCTGTTGAGCACCATTGTCCACGGGCGCTACACCCTGTATCTGTCGCAGTTTCTGCTGGTGGCCTACAAGCCGGAGAACGCGCTGAAAATTCTCTCCGCTGTGCTGGCTTGCAATGCCATCACGGTGATTTTGATGCAGTACCAGATCGGCCGATTCCTCAAGCGTGAACAGTTGCGCTACTGGATCGTGCTCGGCACCTCGCTGTTTATCGCCGGGCTGATCGGCTTCAGCATGGCGGACGGCCTGGTGTCGTGGTGTGTCGCGATGTTTGTGTTCACCCTCGGGGAGATGATCATCTACCCGTCCGAATTCCTGTTTATCGACACCATCGCCCCCGACGCCCTGCGCGGCAGCTATTACGGTGCGCAGAACCTGGCGGCATTTGGCGGGGCATTGAGCCCGGTGATCTGCGGCTATCTGCTGATCAATGCATCGCCCGCCTCGATGTTCTATGTACTCAGCGGGCTGACGGCGGTGGGCGGCACCTTGTGTTTCTTGAGTGGCCGGCGTGTGGTGGTCCGTGCGTAATTTCTACTGATATTTGCGCGATATCCCGCTATTAATAGCGAAATATCTCACGGACCCGAGCCCATGAAATTCGACACGGCCTACAGCCTGAGTCTCAACGACAAGCTGTCGATTTATGACGTGCGCGACCTGAATTTCGACGAAACCGCCGCCTTCGATTCGGACAAGGACAGTTTCCTGTGCCCCAACGACGAATGCCGGGCGGCGTTTGCGGCGGGTAATGTGCTGGGCACGTTCAACGCGAAAAACGTCAATTACCTGCGCACGCCCCACTTCAAGAACATCCCCAGCACCCGGCATATCGACGGTTGCCGTTACGCCAGCCGCCATGCCGGAAAAGGTGAAGCTGAGGATGGGCCGGAAGATAGTTTCCCGTCGGAATTTGTCCTCACGCGACGCCAGTACGAACGCAAAACACCGATCATCGGCGCCGAGGGTGGCGCCCCACAAGAACCACCGAAAACGCCGGCAACCGGCAGCGACTTGTCTCACAGCTCAAGCGACACCACACCGGACAAGACCAGCGTCTTCGCCCACCCGGTGGAGTGCTATGTGTCCAATATCGACGACAAGGAAAAGCTTAAAAGCATGCCCTTGAAGATCGGCGAGCACACCGCGACCTATTGGACGTTTTTCAAGAAGATCGAATACCTGCAAGACAACAAAGGCCTGATCTACTGGGGCAAGATCAAGGAAATCAAGGACTACACCAGCAGCTTTCGCATCGACTTCGAAAAGAAGGCCTGGCTCGACAAGAAGCCCTACTCGGTCAACGTTTACCTGAGCAAAAAACTGATCGAGAACTACCGCAAGCGCAAGGCGTTCCTGGAGCAGATCAAGGCGGCGGTGGACAGTCAGCGGGCGCTGTATTGCTTCTTCTACGGGGTAACGCCTGCGCTGAAACAGGTGCCGAGCAAGAAAAACCCCGAACAGACGTTCGCGGTGTTCAGTGCCAATATCGAGAACCTGGACCACCTGATTATTCGCGAGGCGCCGGGGTTGGAAGAGGCGAAATAGAGCGGCGGCAACGCTATCGAAAAAATCCAGTTGATGAGCGGTCAAAACAACTGTACAAAAACACAGTATAGTTTGCCCTCCCCCGTCGAACCTGGAGAAACCCCCATGTCCTCTCTGGCAATGAGCAGCATCGTAGAACAGCAGATCGTCCTTCATCAATTCACCCCACGCCACAGTGTCCAGGCCCGCCTGATGCTGGGCTGGAGCCGGGAAGACCTGGCCCGGGAAGCCGATGTGGAAGTGGACGCCCTTCAACGTTTTGAGAGCCATGGTGATGTGGACGATGAAGTCCGCCTGAGTGTGGCGTTTCGTCTGGAGGCTGAAGGGTTGGTGTTTTTCCCGGGGTTTGCGCCGGGGTGGGGGATGAGTGTGCGGGGTCGCGCCAGCGCCACAGCACAACCCACCCCTAAAGGAATCATCTCCAGATTTCTGGATTCAACGGCGGCATCAATTGATCCAGCAACACCTCAGCCCAATGGTGCGTAGCGTCCAGGCCATACATTCACGCCTGCAACTGCAACGCCCGGCGGATCATTTGTGGCGGCTGGCCAAACGCCCGCAGAAAGGCCCGACGCATACGCTCCGGATCACCGAAGCCCGTCTCCCGCGCGACAACGTCGATGGAATGGCTACCGGATTCGAGCATCAGGCGCGCCGCTTCAATGCGCAGGTGTTCGACCGCCTTGGCCGGCGACTGGCCGGTTTCGGCGCGAAACAGTCTGCTGAACTGACGCGGGCTGAGGTGTGCCGCTTCGGCCAGTTGCTCTACCGAAAGGTCCTCACGCAAGTGACCTTTGGCCCAGGCCAGGGCGGTTTGTACACGATCGGATTTGGGGTCCAGTTCCAGCAGCGCAGAAAACTGCGACTGACCACCGGCACGGCGATGGTAGACCACCAGTTTCTTCGCCACGTCGCGGGCCACTTCCACGCCCAGGTCGTGTTCTACCAGGGCCAGGGCCAGATCGATGCAGGCGGTCATCCCGGCGGACGTCCACAGGGGGCCATCGACGGTGAAGATCCGGTCTTCCTCCAGCTTCACGTTAGGGTAGCGCTGGCGAAACGTCATGGCGTGGTACCAGTGGGTGGTTGCCTTGCGCCCTTCCAACAGCCCGGCTGCGGCCAGGTGGAACGAACCGGTACAGGCCGACGTGACTCGGCGCGATGCCGTCAATGATTCCTGCAAATAGGCCACCATGCCGGGTGTGGGCTCCAGTAATTCGTTGTCTCCCAGCACCACGATCGTGTCGTAGGCTTGCTGCCCAAATGCCAGGCTATCAATGGCAAAGCCCATGGAGCTTTTAATCGGCCCGCCGTGCTCCGACAGCAAGTCCACGCGATAGAATGGCCGCCCCACCACGAAGTTGGCAAATTCGAACACGCTGCTGGTGGACAGGCTGAGCACCTGAAAACCGGGAAACAGCACAATACCGACGGACACCATGGCCAAACCTCATGTCTCTAAAAGAGGGATATATGACATTGCGGCCACAACATTACACCCATAATCTTGGTTCCAACAAGGCCGATCCTCTCCCCGGCCATTTGGAGCAACTGCCATGTCGCAACACAAAGGTTATGCCCTGATTACCGGTGCTTCATCAGGAATAGGCGCGGTGTATGCCGACCGCCTGGCCCACGCCGGCTACGACTTGATTCTGGTGGCCCGCAACCAGCAACGTCTGGAGCAACTGGCAACACGCTTGAAGGCCAGCACCCAGCGTAACGTTGAAGTAATTGCCGCCGATCTGAATCTGCCAGCCGACCTGGCCCGTATCGCCAAGGTCGTGCATGAAGACAGCCGTATCAGCCTGCTGGTCAACAACGCCGGTGTGGGCGCCACGGCTTCGTTGCTGGAGTCGGACGACGACAAAATGGACGCGATGATTCTGCTCAACGTATTGGCGCTGACCCGCCTGGCCAAGGCCGCAGCGACCAATTTTGTGGGCCAGGGCCGGGGCACGATTATCAACATTGGCTCGATTGTCGCCCTCGCCCCCAAAGTGTTGAACGGCGTATATGGCGGCACCAAGGCCTTCGTGCAGGCTTTCAGCGAATCGTTGCAACATGAGCTGAGCGACAAGGGCGTGGTGGTCCAAGTGGTACTGCCGGGCGCGACTGCCACGGAGTTCTGGGACATCGCCGGCCTGCCGGTGAACAACCTGCCGGAAACCATGGTGATGACCACGGAGAACCTGGTAGACGCCGCCTTGGCAGGCCTTGCCCAAGGTGAAGCCGTGACGATCCCGTCCCTGCCGGACGGCACAGATTGGGACACCTACGAAAACGCGCGGCTGGCACTGGGCCCGAACCTGTCGCGCCGTGAACCTGCCGCTCGCTATGGGTTGAAGTAACCCGGATTAGCCCTGGCCGGGTGTAAACGCAGGCTTCCTGATTGCATGGGAAGCCTGCTCATACCCGTAGGCGATCGAGAGCAACGTGGCTTCGCTCAAATTCGCACCATAGAAGTGAACAGCCGTTGGCATGCCTTGCTCGTCCATGCCCGATGGCATGGAAATGCCGGGGTAGCCCGCTGCCGCCGAATAGTAATAACTGTCCGAGAGAAAGTTGGACACCATGGCATCGAGCTTGTAGTCGGTCAGCGGCTTATCGATGGTGTTTTTGAAAATCGGCCCGATAGCGGCCCACAACTCGTTGCGCTCATCATCACTGACGCTCAGCTCGCTGATCATGGTGAGCAGCGCTTGATCGGGTACACCCGGGCCATTGTGACGCTCGTTGAAGTCGATCAGCTCAGACAGCGATTTCACCGGCAAGCCTTCCCGACCGGCCAGGTACGCTTCAAGCTGATGCTTTACATCCGCGTACAGCGCACGGCCATAGTCATCATACGTATCGTTCGTTACGCCCTCATCCAGCCGCCCCACAGGCACCATCACCGCACCCTTGGCCTGCAGCTTCTTGATGGCCTCTTCAAAATGCTGCCTGTCGGCTTTTTTGGCGGGGTCGCTGGTATCTTCTGCCGACAACTCAGGCAACGGCGTGTAACCAATGCGCTTGCCCACCAAGGCGTCAGGCTTGATCCCCTGGGTATAGAGGTTCGTATCAGTCATCGCATCCAGCGCTTGCGCCGCGTCGCGCACGTTGCGGGTGAAGGTGCCTACCGTATCCTGGCGCGAACTGGTCATCACCCCTTCGGTGCTCACCAATCCCTCGGTCGGCTTGAACCCAACAACACCGTTATAAGCCGCCGGCGTGATGATCGAGCCATTGGTTTCGACACCCAATGCCAACGGCACAATCCCTTGGGCGACCGCTACAGCGGAGCCGGTACTCGACCCGGCCGCCTGGCCACCCAACCGATGCGGGTTGAGGGTCTGACCGCCCCTGGAGCTCCAGCCATCAAGCGGTGTCTCAGAGCGAAAGTTGGACAGCTCGCTCATGTTGGTTTTTCCAATAATCACCACGCCGGCCTTCAGCAGGTTGTCCACCACCTTGGCATTTTTGGACGCGGGCCTGCCCACCAGCGCCATTGAGCCACCGCTGGTCTGCATCTTGTCGTTGGTTTCAAAGACGTCTTTGAGCGCTATCGGAACGCCATGCAACGGCCCGCGCACGCGGCCTTCGGCACGTTCCTTATCGAGTGCACGGGCTTTCTCACGAGCATCAGGGTTGATTTCAATGAACGCATTGGCGCCCTGCAAACCCTTGTCCATATTGGCGATCAGTTTCAGCGAATCCCTCACCACCGAGTCCGAACCGGGGCCATTGGGCCTGGCCATGTCCGCCGCCAAATCGTCGGCACTGCGGTAGGCCTGTGGCGGGTTCGCCACCGCGTCGAAAAGACCAGCCCCCCATCCCGCGCCCAAACCTGGTCCGATCATAAATGGCTCCCCCTTCCCGTCTGAATGTTGGGATACCGTTCGATATCCAGCCTCAGTCTAAGAAACGGGTCACTCACTGACTCGGGGGTAACTCTTGCAGACGCGTACGATCACTCTCCCCGAGGAGTAGGCACTTCAAGCTGCCCCAAAACCTGCTGGCAGCCGCGCACCAACGCAGCCAGACGATCGCCGGCCCAATGCGCGCCATAAAACCAGACAACTCTGGAAACCCCATCGGCGTCCACGCCGGCGGGCACGCGAAAGCTTGGGTTGCCTGTGGTGGATGCTTGATGAAACGCGCCACTTTGCGCATCGGACATCACACCATCCAGCCGATTTTCCGTGACCCGGTCGTTGATCTCGTTGCTCGATTCGAGGGTGAAATGACGCGTGTTATCCGCGACAAGGGCCTGCACGGGCACCAACTCCGCACCGGCTGTGCGAAGTACGCTCAGTACCCGGGCAAAGTGCGCGCTGTGCTTGATCGGTTCCCGAACATCACCGGCAACATATTCGCTGGCAAAACCAATGCGGCTGCCTGCCAACGACGGTGTGTTTCTCAAGTGACCCGCATCGGCGACCGGCGGGATCTCCACCATCACCGGCCCCTCGGGGTCAACGCCGCTGAGGGCGATCAGGGATAACGAGGGGTCGCGCACGGTGCGCATCAGCGGGCCGGGGATGTCGAACCTGGGGCCGTAACCGCTCGTGACGGCAAACTCCAGGCCGCCCTGGTGAACGTTCGAACTGACGATCGCACCGGCGGCGTCACTGCCAAATACGACGCCCTTGCTGACGCTCGGTGCGCAAGACAGAGGGACAGAACTTTCCCCCGAGACTGACTGTTTGAACAGACACGGCGCGCCCGACGCGGTGACCTTCCTACTCTTTTCGTCCATACACTCCCACGCCTCGAAACTGGTTTTCGAGGAATGATTGCATCCTTTTACCCGGACTGTTGTAGGCCGGAAACACCTTGCAACTCAGCGGCGAGATCGCAGCTAAATAGCTATCACCCGCCGACGTGTTGCTCGTTACCGGCATGCTCGACTTCCAGCCACCAGGCCTGCCCGCGCTCCGGTTGATTGAGCATGAAGGCCTGCCCCATCGGTGGCGTGGTGATCGACACATTGCGCTCCCACGCCAGCGCCATGATGCGGTCGAAGGGCTCGTGCCAAGCATGAAACGCCAGGTCGAACGTGCCATTGTGGATCGGCAGCAGCCAGCGGCCTTTCAAGTCGATGTGCGCCTGCAGGGTTTCTTCCGGTTGCATGTGCACATGAGGCCAATCGACATTGTAAGCACCGGTTTCCATCAGGGTCAGGTCAAACGGACCGTACTGCTCGCCGATGCGCTTGAAGCCCTCGAAATAACCGGTATCACCGCTGAAGAAAATCCGCCGTGCACCGTCGATCATCACCCACGAGCACCAGAGCGTCTGGTTACCATCGAACAGGCCGCGCCCGGAAAAATGCTGGGCGGGCGTGGAGACAAACCGAATCCCGTCGACTTCAGTGCCCTGCCACCAGTCCAGTTGCCGCACCTTGCTGGCATCCACGCCCCACTTGATCAACGTATCGCCCACACCCAGCGGCGCGAGGAAGTGGCGGGTCTTGTCCGCCAGTTGCACCACCGCCTTGCGGTCCAGATGGTCGTAGTGGTTGTGGGAAAGAATCACCGCCTCGATCGGCGGCAGGTCCTCAAGGCTGATCGGTGGCTGGTGGAAACGCTTGGGGCCGGCCCAACTGAACGGCGACGCACGCTCGGCGAACACCGGGTCGGTCAGCCAGAACTTGCCGCGCATTTTCAGCAGGACGGTGGAGTGCCCAAGGCGGAAAACGCTGTGGTCGGGGGCGGCAAACAATTGCTCGCGGGTCAGCGGCTGCACCGGAATCTCCCCCACCGGCCGCGTGCTGCGGGGCTTCTGGAAGAGCATCTTCCACATGATGCCCAACGTCTTACCGAAGCCGCCATGCGGGATGGGCTTCTGATTGGTGAAGTGACCTTGCTGCTGTTCAGAAGACTTGGGCGCTGTAGAAGAACTGTCGAGACGGGTTGAGATCGTGGCCATTACCGAGGAACTCCTGCAGACTGCTCTAAAAGTTACACTGCACAGTGTAGTTTCTAGATTGCAACAAAACCGGGAGCAAGTAAACTACCGAGTGTAAGTTTCCCTTCAGAGCCGAAATCCCCCATGACTGTACCCCTGCGCCTCACCGACCGTAAACGCGAAGCCATCGTGGCAGCCGCCATCGCTGAGTTTCGCGACAACGGTTTCGAGGTCACCAGTATGGACAAGATCGCCGCCACCGCCGGTGTTTCCAAGCGCACGGTGTACAACCACTTCCCGAGCAAGGAAGAGCTGTTCGCCGAGATCCTGCACCAGCTGTGGGTCCGCACCGTTGCGCAACTGGACGTCAGCTATGCCAGTGACCGCCCGCTACGTGAGCAACTGCGAGGGTTATTGCAAGCCAAGATGACGATGATGTCGGACGCCAACTTCCTCGACCTGGCCCGTGTAGCAATTGCCGCCACTATCCATTCGCCGGAACGCGCCCAGGACATGGTCAGCCGCCTGAGCAATCGCGAAGAAGGCTTTACCCAGTGGGTGCGCGCCGCCCAGGAAGACGGCCGGTTAAGCTGTACCGACCCGTGCTTCGCCGCCCACCAGGTGCAAAGCATGCTCAAGGCCTTCGCCTTCTGGCCGCAGATCACCCTGGGCCAGCCTATCCTGGACGCCGACGCCCAGGCGAACATCATTGAGTCAGCCATCGACCTTTTCCTGGCCGGTTATGAGGTGGTGCCGCAGCACTGACCTGTTGCAGGAGCGACATCCAAGGTCGTTTTTGCATGATTCGGCGCGTGTCCTTTGCAAATGGCCTCGAAGGACACTGATTATTCCCACACGAATAACTGACAATATTCACAGATCTTATCCGACCAGTGGTTTTCCCGATCACGTACGCCGTCGTACCTGCAAAAAAGAATCGACCCAGGAAGCTATGGAAAACCAACGAGGCAAAGGGCTGTCATTTGCCAGACGTATCTACAGGCCAAGGATCATCGGCCTGGGCATCGGCTGCATCAGCGTCATCGCTGCGCTTTACCCACTGCAAATGCCAGGCTGGGTCTGGGCGTTGCTGCTGTTCAACGGTTATGGCTGGGCGCACCTGGCGTATCAACTCTCGACCCGCTCCGATTTCCCCTACAAGGCTGAACGGCGAAACCTGCTCTACGACTCGCTGCTCGGCGGGTTCTGGGCCGCGACCACACAATTCACGCCCCTGACAGCCGTGACCATCCTGTCGATGATGACCATGAACAACGTCGCCGCCGGCGGCAAACGCTTGTTCCTCCACGGCATCGTGGCGCAACTGGCGGGCATCGGTGTGTCATGGTTGTTGTTCGGGATCACGTTCAATCCCGAGGTCAGCCTGCTCCAGGTCTACGCCTGCCTGCCGATGCTGACGTTGTATCCCATGGCACTGGGCATGGTCTGCTACCGCCTGGCGATCAAATTGTCGGAGCATAAACGCGCCCTCAGTGCCCTTAGCCGCACCGACAGCCTCACCGGCCTGCTCAACCATGGCTCGTGGAAAGACCTGCTGCACCTGAAGTTTCACAAGTGCCAGCAACAACACGTCCACGCCACCATCGCGCTGATCGATATCGACCACTTCAAGCAGATCAACGACAGCTACGGGCACATCATCGGTGATCAGGTACTGCGCCAACTGAGCCTGGAACTGCGACGCAACCTGCGGGAAAACGACCTGGGCGGGCGTTACGGTGGCGACGAGTTCTGTGTGATTCTTCCGGACATGCCCCTGGAACAGGCCGCGCACGTCATGGAGCGCATGCGCGAAGTGTTCAACAACTACCGTAATCCGCAAATCCCCGAACTGCGGGTCAGCCTGAGCATTGGCCTGGCCTCGTTCCAACCCGCCTTCACCGACGCCGCAATGTGGCTCAACGCCGCGGACCGCGCGCTGTATGCGGCCAAGGACACTGGCCGTAACCGGGTCAATGTCAGCGACTACGTGGTCGCCCATAGCGCCTGAATCCTGCCGGCTACATCTCGTCTGAATTAAACGCAGCCGCCACCCAGCGATAGCATAATGCCGCCATTGGTCGGCGGCTGTAGAACTTCTTGCCGGCATTACCACTCAGAACCCGCTGTTCCACCCCTCTGTCAGCACAAGGAAGCTGGCAATGAGCACGTTTGCCGTAGGCTGAAGCCTTACGGTGGCAGGCGCCCCCATGGATACCCCTGACGCTTGCTTCCCCCGAGCACACGACCATGCTATTCAACGCCCATAAAAAAACCATCAGTACCCTGCAAGCCACCCTTGCCCAGCAGGCCAGCCTTCTCGACGCCATCGACCGCTCCATGGCGGTGATCGAATTCGATTTGCAAGGCACGATCCTTCGGGCCAACGAGAATTTTCTCAAGGCCATGGGCTACAACGCCGACCAAGTCGTGGGCCAGTCCCACCGCCTGTTCTGCACCCCGGCATTTGCCCGCAGCGCCGAATACGGCCAGTTGTGGACGCAACTGCGCAACGGCCAATTCCAGTCGGGCACCTTCGAACGGGTGACCAGCAGCGGCCAGCCCATTTGGCTGGAGGCCAGCTACAACCCGGTGCGTGACGAATCCGGCAGTGTGGTGAAAGTGGTGAAGTACGCCATGGACGTCACCCCGAAAGTGCAGGCCGAAAGCGAAGCCAACGCCAAGTTGCAGGCCATCGACCGCGCCATGGCGGTGATCGAGTTCAACCTCGACGGCACCATCATCAGCGCCAACCAGAATTTCCTGCATCGCATGGGCTACAGCCTGGCGCAGGTCCAGGGCAAGCATCACCGCATTTTCTGCACTCCGGAGATGGCCAACAGCAGTGCCTACGGCGATTTCTGGGGTAGGCTGAACCAGGGTGAGTTGTTCAACGGCCAGTTTGAACGCATCGACAAAAACGGCCAGGCCGTGTGGCTGGAAGCCAACTACAACCCGGTGTACGACGCCAGCGGGCGCCTGTGCAAGGTGGTGAAATATGCCTCCGACGTCACGGCCATGGTGGAGAAACACGCCGCCGATGCGCAAAGCGCGACCCAGGCCTATCACATCTCACTGCAAACCCGGGACATCGCCGAAAAAGGCGCCGAGGTGATCCAGCAGACCGCCACGGGCATGCGCGAGATTGCCGCCAATATCGACGGTTCTTCTGCGCTGATCGCCAAGTTGGGCGAGCGTTCGCAGCAGATCACCGCCATCGTCAACACCATTCGCGGGATTGCCGACCAGACCAACCTGCTGGCCTTGAACGCCGCCATTGAAGCGGCGCGCGCTGGCGAGCAAGGCCGAGGGTTTGCGGTGGTGGCCGATGAGGTACGGCAATTGGCGGCGCGCACCAGCGGTTCAACGGCGGAGATTTCCTCGATGATCGAGATGATCCAGACCGAAACCCGCCAGGCCATCGACAGCATGGACGGCACCCGCGACCGCGCCGCGCAGGGTGTGGAGCTGGCGAACCAGGCCGGCACGGTGATCCTGCAAATTCGCGAAGGCGCCAGCGAAGCGGTGCAGGCCGTCAGCGCGTTTGCCAATGAACGGGGCAACAGGTAAGCGACAGGCTTCTTCATGTGCCTGGTCGAGGGCTCGGTCTATAGTGGTGGCTTGTCTTACGCCACGGATTCGAGCCCGCCATGACCCCGGATAAACCTCAAGCCAACGTTGATCATCTGCGTTTTCACCGTAAACACGCCCACCTCGCACCGACCTTTGGCAACGACACGTTTGCGCTGAAAGCCGAAGCCTTTGCGCGCTTCTTTGGCACGCCGACGTTCCTGGGAGCGCAGACGGCGATCGTGATTCTTTGGGTCGTGCTCAACGTAACCGGCATCACGCATTTTGACGTCTACCCGTTCATCCTTTTGAACCTGGCGTTCAGCCTGCAATCGGCCTATGCCGCGCCCTTGATTTTGCTGGCCCAAACCCGCCAGGCCGCACGGGACAAGGCCCAGTCCGACGCCGACGCACAGCACCGCGAAGCCCTGGCCGTGGCCAACACCGAACGCCAGGCCCAAGCGGCGCAAACCACCAAGCAATTGATGGAACTGCTGGAACAGAACACCAAGCTCACCGAGATGACCAAGCAACTGACCGAACGCATCGAAGGGCTGACCACCGAGATGCACGAGCACTTCGTACGCAAAACCTAGCCCCACCACACCTCTAATGTGGGAGCTGTCGAGCTTTAGCGAGGCTGCGATGCAGGCGCCGTGCAGTTGCAGGTACACCGCGGTGATGCCATCGCAGCCTCGCTAAAGCTCGACAGCTCCCACTGTTAGTGCTCCGGCAAACGCACATGCTGGCCCAACTGATCAAATAACGTGACCACCGAGCGCAACGCCCGGCAATCCGGGCGCGTGAGTAGCCACAGGGCGGTGTCGTGCCCCACCAGCGGCGGGCTTAACGGTTGCAGGCCGGCGCCCAGTAAATAGTCCGGCAACGCCGCCACGCCGAGCCCCGCGCGCACCAGTTCGGTCACCGAGACCATGCTGTTGCAGCGATAGGCGGGCATCACCCCCGGCAAATGCTGGCGCCGCCAGGTAACGGTGGGGTGGTCAGGCAGGAAGTCATCCGGTGCAATCCAGCTCAGGGCGGCCAACTCCGCGCCCGCATGTTGGCGGGCATATTCGGCACTCGCACACACCCGATACGACACCGTACCCAGGCAACGTCCTACCAGATGCTCGGGCGGAGCCTTGGTCAGGCGCAAGGCGATATCCGCATCGCGGCGGCTGAGGTTGGCAAAATCATTGGAGGTGCTCAGCTCCAGGGTCAACGCCGGGTAGCCGGGCATGAACTGCGCCAGGGCTGGCAATAACAGTGACTGCAGCACTGAATCGGTACAGGTCAGGCGCACCGTGCCGTTGATCACTTCACCGCCCTGCTCCACCCCCACACGCGCGGCCTCCAGCGCCTGTTCGGCACGCTCAGCCTGCTCGGCAAGGGTGGTGGCCAAGGTGGTGGGCAGGTAGCCGGCGCGGCTCTTTTCGAACAGCGTCTGGCCCAGCGCCGCCTCCAGCCGCCGCACCGCGCGAAATACCGTGGACACATCCACCCGCAACAATGCCGCCGCCCGTGCCAAGGTGCCACCACGCACCAGCGCGAGGATCAGGGAAAGGTCGGGATAGTCGATCTGATAGTGCGCGGCTGCATTGAACATGTGGGCTAACGCCAATATTGATTGCGTGAGCGCCAATCTATAGTCAGCACCAGGATTCAACAAGCCACGGGATACCCTCAATGCGTAAAACCACCCTGCACCTGGCCCTGATCGGCGACTACGATGCGCAAGTCACCGCCCACCAGGCCATCCCTTTGGCGTTGCAACAGGCCGGCAAGGCCTTGGGCCTGACGGTACGCTTCGACTGGCTGGCCACCGACACGATCAAATCCACCGAGCAATTGCAGCACTACGATGGCTTCTGGTGCGTGCCCGCCAGCCCCTACCGTGACCTTGACGGCGCCTTGCTGGCCATCCGTTATGCCCGCGAACACCGGCGGCCTTTCCTCGGCACCTGCGGCGGTTTTCAACACGCGGTGCTGGAATATGCCCGCAACGTGCTGGGTTGGGCCGACGCAGAACATGGCGAACTGGCCCCCGACTCGCCGCGCGCGGTGCTCACGCCCCTGACCTGCGCGCTGGTGGAGGCGACTGACACCATTCGCCTGATGGCCTTCACCCGCATCGCCGAGGCCTACGCCACCCTCGATATTCATGAAGGCTACCGTTGCCGCTATGGCATCAATCCCGACTTCGAAAGCGCGCTGCTGGAGGCCGACCTGATTGCCAGCGGCCATGACTCGGCGGGCGACCTGCGGGCGGTGGAGTTGCTGGACCATCCGTTTTTTGTCGCCACCTTGTTCCAGCCGGAACGGGCGGCACTCAAGGGCATCACACCGCCGCTGGCCATTGCGCTGCTGAAGGCCTGCGCATGATCGCCAAGACGCCTGCCCCGCCGTACTACGCGGTGATTTTCAGCTCCCTGCGCACCGAAGGCGACCAAGGCTACGGACAGGCCGCCGAGCGCATGGTGGAACTGGCCCGGCAACAGCCCGGGTTTCTCGGTGTGGAGTCGGCGCGTGGGGACGATGGGCTGGGCATCACCGTGTCCTATTGGAGCAACGAAGCCGCGATCCTGGCCTGGAAGCAGCACGCCGAGCACACGCAGGTGCGCGAACAGGGACGCTCCACCTGGTACTCGGCATGCCATACGCGGGTGTGCAAGGTGGAGCGGGCTTACGCGTTCGAACGCTGAAACATGAACCTGTGCAAAACACTCAATGTGGGCAAGGGGCTTCTGTGGCGAGGGAGCTTGCTCCCGCTGGAGTGCGCAGCGCTCCCAAGCTTTTGGGTCTGCTGCGCAGCCCAGCGGGAGCAAGCTCCCTCGCCACAGCAAGCTCCCTCGTCACAGCAAGCTCCCTCGCCACAAAAAGCTCTCTCGCCGCAGGGGCAATGTGGCGCTCAACTGACCAAACTACGCACCGCACTGATCTGCGCAATTTCCACCCGGCGCATATACACCCGCAGCGGTTCGGTAATGTTGATGCGATCGTCGATATTCTGGTCCAGCAACAACTGGATCCGCTCGCGGGACAAGGTCATGGCCTGCTCGCTCGCCGGCTGCCAGACAAATTCTGCGGTAGGAATGATGCCGTCATCGGCCACGTCCATGCCGAAGGAATCTTCGCTGAAACGTACGAGGTACTGGCCAGTCTTGCGGTTCAGGCCAACAAAACCGTGGAGTTGGTCGGCAGCCTGGCAGATAAGCTCAGAGGTGATGCGCATGGTAAACCTCACTGAAAAGTCCTACTTGGACTGGAAAGATGGCTTACACGCGTGGCAGAAAAGTCTGCCCTCTGATGGGGCAGCTGATGGCAAGAGTACTGCATAGCACAGCACAAAAGCGCAGAAAAATGGCCGCTGAACACGTTAATGTCGGTTTGGTGATAGCGCCATTCGCATTCAATTGTTAAAAAGGAGCCCTTCTCAAAGTTACCTCCACGAAAGGACTTCGCATATGCCTGTCACGTTTACCAAGAGTGCCCTGCTGCTGGCCCTGATGCTGGGCCTTGGCCACGCACAGGCGGCAAGCCCGATCAGCCCTACCGAACTCGCGGCCAACGAAGGCATCCCGCACCCTGCGGTCATCGCCCACCGTGGCGCCTCCTTCGATGCACCGGAATCCACTGCAGCCGCCTACAAAGTGGCGCGTGACCTGGGTGCCGACTACCTGGAAATGGACCTGCAACGCAGCAAGGACGGCGTGCTGTTCGCCCTGCATGACAACAACCTGCAACGCACCACCGACGTTGCCACCAAGTTCCCCGAGCGCAAAGACAGCCCGGCCAACGAGTTCACCTGGGCGGAGCTTAAAACCCTCGACGCCGGCAGCTGGTTCAACGCCGCCTACCCGGATCGCGCTCGCCCTGGCTTCGTCGGCTTGAAAATCCTGAGCCTGGACGAAATCATCAAGATCGCCGAAGGCAACCCGCAGCACAAACCCGGCCTGTACATCGAAACCAAAGAGCCGAAGCAATTCCCGGGTATCGAAGCCGACCTTAAGAACAAGCTGCTGGATAAAGGCTGGCTGAGCTCTACCGGCTCCAACCAGGCCCAGAAAAACATTGGCGTTGGCCAGGGCAAGGGCCGCGTAGTGCTGCAAACCTTTGAGAAGGACAGCCTGAAAGAACTGCAAAAAGAGATGCCCAACACCCCGAAAATCCTGTTGTTGTGGGTCGGTGAAGGCAGCATCGAGCCAAAATCCAAGGTGACCTTCGCCGAGTCCGGCGAGCCCACCAAGGCCGCCTACTACGCCAAGCAAGAACCCAAGGACGCCGCCGAGTTCGAAAAATGGCTCGACGAGGCCAAGAGCCTGGGCGCCATCGGCACCGGCCCTTCGGCGCAGTTGACCAACCTGGGCGACCAGAGCTATTCCGACCTGGTCAAACCCGAGATGAACCAGTTGACCCACGACAAGGGCATGCTGGTGCACGTGTACACCGTGGATGAGCCGGTGGACTTCGACAAGGTGATGAAAGCCGGCGTCGATGGGATCTTCACTAACCGTTCCGCTGAACTGCTGAAGTACTACAAGCGCTGGCCGTCCTCGAGTGTGGCCGACCTGCTGCAGGACAACGGTTACTGAGTGAACCGCGAATGGTCAGGCCGCCTGTGGCTGGGGCCTGATTACGGGCTGATCCAGGGTATACCGGGGCGCACTGCGCCCCATGCGCACTATGCCCACCAGTTGATGTTCTCCCCGGGCGGGCCGATCACGGCCAGCCTCGATGGCCGTGTCACCACGGCCCATCGCCTGCTTATCCCCTCAAGAATTCCCCACGCCATCCTCCACACCGACGGTGAAGTGTTGATGGTGTATGCCGAACCCGGCGCGTTTGATCTCGCCCCTTTGCAGGCAGCCCTGGCCGAGAGTGAGCTGTCCCTTGAAGCACTCAACAACACGCTGCGGCAGTTGCCGAGACGCGCACTGGCAGACGCCCGCGTGGAGCGCGCGCTGCAGGCGCTGGATCAGCAACTGAGCGGCAAGGTCTCGGCCCACGCCCTCGCGCAGGCGGCACACGTTTCGTTGAGCCAGTTGGAGCGTTTGTTCGCCAATCAGCTGGGTTTGCCGGTACGCCGCCTGGTGCTGTGGCGACGCTTGCGTGTGGCGCTGGGGCTGGCGCTCGGCGGCAGCACCTTGACCGAGGCGGCCCATGGCGCCGGGTTTGCCGATTCGGCGCATTTTTCCCGGACCATGAAGCAGCTATTCGGCGTCACGGCCGGGGCGTCGTTGCGCAACCTGCACGTGCGAATCATGGAATAGGTCGGCGGGAACCGGCGGCTCCTTGCTCAATCGCACCGTCCTGAACGGATCGCGTAACTGCGCCACGTAATCCAGCGGAAAGTCCGGCCGGCTGCCAATTCCCAAATCGCCCTGCGCCATTCGATAATCGCGGCTGTAAAACGCCGTGCCCAGCAGCCAATCCCACAGATTGAAAAACAGCCCGAAATTCACATCGCCCGCCCGGCCATATTTCATGTGATGAAAGCGATGCACCGGCGCCCAGGCAAACACCCAACGCAGCGGCCCCAGGCGCATGTCGACATTGGAGTGCTGCAACAGCAGTTGAATGGCAATCGCCAGGGCCAACAACAGCGCCACCTCCGTGGGAATGCCCAGCAGGATCAACGGCGCCAGCCCTGCCGTAGCTTCAAGCATCTGGTGCAACGGATGCTTCATCAAGCCATTGAAACCATACAACCGCTGCACGCTGTGATGCACCGCATGCAGGCGCCACAAGGCCGCGACTCGGTGACTGGCGTAATGCATCAGGGTGATACCCGCATCGGCGATAAAAATCGCCAGCAGCAATTGCGCCCAGAGCGGCCACGCACGCGGCCATACACCGTCGACGGCCAGCAGCGCGGTCAACACCGGCAAGATCAATAAGCCCAGCGCATTCAGGCCTTCATTGACCAACGCATGAATCATGTCGCGGCGGCGATCACCCTGGTTGCGATTCCACTGCGGCTCGTAGGGCAACCACCCCTCCGCGATAAACGACACCGCCACCGCCGTCACAAACACCAACGCCAGCCATTGCGGTGCTTCCACCTCTACCAGCCACAACGCCCATCCGATAAACCCCGCCCAGAACAAGGGCGCATACACCCAGGCCATTAACTGTTTCATCCGTGCCTCCCATCAGTGAGACGCCAGCATGAAACCCCGCACTCGCCGCCGATTGAACAAACGGCGCAATTTTAAGGGAGAGTTAAGTTGCGCTGGTTAACCTGATCCCACTTAAACAGCTCACCCCAAAGGATCACACCATGAAAAACCTCACCGCTCTGTTCGCCGCTGCTGCTCTGACCGTCACCGCCGGTTTCGCCCAGGCCGATGTGCGCCCGGACCAGATCCCGAGCCTGCTCAAGTCCGGTGCCATCATGGATTTCGAAAAACTCAACGCCAAGGCACTGACTCAGCACCCCGGTGCAACCATCGTCGACACCGAGCTGGAAGACAAAGCCGGCCGCCTGGTCTACGAGACCGAACTGCGCGACACCAGCAATGTGAAGTGGGACGTGAAGCTGGATGCCAAGACCGGCGAAGTCCTGGAAAACAAGCAAGACACCTGAGTTAAACCGTAAAAACGCCGCGCCGCCTTCGGGCCGCGCGGCTTTTTTTTGCGCGTTGGTCGCCCAGAAGAGCAAGTATTCTAATTACGGTGAACGAATGTGTACCTTGCGCCGCCAAGCTCGCTAGAATCCCAACCATCAGCCAAGGCATAACGCCAGCAGCATCAGGATTGAGAACGTTCGCCATGGGGCAAAAAGCCGTCGACATTGCCACCATTGGCAGAATCAGCGCCGTCCCGGCGATTCTCCAGGTGATCAGCGAAATGACCGGCCTGCGATTTGCCGCCGTAGCACGGGTGACCGATGATTCATGGACAGCCTGCGCCGTGCTCGACCGCCTGGATTTCGGCCTGCCCGTGGGCGGCGAGCTGGACCTGACCACCACCCTGTGCCACGAAATTCGCGGTTCCCACGTCTCGATCGTGATCGACAAAGCAAGCGAAGACCCGCTGTACCGCGACCACCACACGCCGAACATCTACCACTTTGAAAGCTATATCTCGGTACCGGTGTTCCGCACCGACGGGCGCTTCTTCGGCACCATCTGCGCCCTGGACCCGAATCCGGCACAACTGCGCAGCAGCACCATCCAGTCGACGATGGAGTCGTTTGCCCGGGTGCTGTCGCTGCAAATCGAAGCCGAAGAAAGCCTGCAGCAGACCGAGGCCGACTTGCAGCAGGAGCGCGAAACCGCCGAGCTGCGAGAGCAGTTCATCGCCGTGCTCGGCCACGACCTGCGCAACCCGCTGTTCGCGATCAACGTCGGCGCCGAGCGCCTGCTGCGCAAACACCCGGACCCGGCCACCGACACTCTGGTGCGGCACATGCTGGCCAGCGGGCGCCGGGCCTCGCAGCTGGTGGAAGACGTGCTGGACTTTGCCCGTGGCCGAATGGGCAGCGGCATCCCGGTAAACATCGGTGAATGCTCGGGGCTGGAAGACACCTTGCTGCATGTGGTGGAAGAGGTGCAGCACGTGCATCCAACACGGCTGATCCACGCCCACATCGGCAACCTCGACGGCGTGCGCGGCGACCGCGAGCGGCTGGCGCAATTGCTCTCCAACCTGGTGGCCAACGCCATCAGCCACGGCAGCCCCGAAGGGCCGGTTGAAGTCAGTGCGCAGGTCAACGCCGGCACCTTCGAACTGAGGGTAAAAAACCGTGGGCTGATCAGTGACCAAGCCATGCCGCTGCTGTTCCAGCCCTACTCCCGACCGACGGGCTCGCTGCCCCAGGCCGGGCTGGGCCTGGGTTTGTACATCGTCAAACAGATTGCCGACGCCCATGGCGGGCGCCTGGAAGTTTCTTCCCACAAGCAGGACGGCACGGTGTTTACCTTCAGCTTGCCGGCCAGCAATTAACGCCCCGCCTCAAACTGTCACAAAACCGTCAAATCCAGTTGCCATGATGCGCTCAAGTGAACCTGTGAAATCTCCTACAGGCACTTTCCCTGCGAGCCTCCATGAACCACAGCATCGACCACAGCCACCAGGACTCCGACCTGTTTGGCTTGCTTTACGGTTTTCGTTTTCGCCCCGGTGAAAAGGGCGAACAGATTGACTCAGCCACCGCCCTGGCGGCCTTGCAGCAACCCGGTGACCCCGAGGAATTCCTCTGGCTGCACCTGAACCTGGCCCACGCCGCCTGTGAGCGCTGGATGCAGGCGCACCTGAACCTGCCGGAAGAGTTCTTCGAAGCCTTGCACGAAGGCTCGCGCTCCACCCGCATCGAACACGTGGACTCGGCCTTGCTGGCGGTGGTCAACGACGTGGTGTTCAACTTCAGCAGCATGGTGTCTTCAGACATCTCCACGTTGTGGGTGTGTGCCCGCAGCCGGCTGCTGATCAGCGCGCGCCTGCAACCGCTGCACTCGGTGGACAAGCTGCGGTCGTCGGTGAAGGCCGGCGAGCAGTTTCGCTCACCACTGGAACTGCTCGTGCATCTGCTGCGGGACCAGGGCGAAGTACTGACGCAGATCGTGCGCAAGACCAGCCTCAGCGTCGACCAGATCGAAGACCAGTTGCTGTCTTCACGCCTGTCTACCAACCGCGCCGAACTGGGCGCCGCGCGTCGGGTGCTGGTGCGCCTGCAACGGCTGCTGGCGCTGGAGCCCGGCTCGCTGCTGCGGTTGCTCAACCGCCCGCCGCAATGGTTGCAGAAGGAAGACGTGAAGGAGTTGCGCAAATCCACCGAGGAGTTTGCGCTGATCATCAACGACCTGATGGCCCTGGGTGAGCGGATCAAACTGCTGCAGGAAGAGATCGCCGCCAACCTCAACGAGCAGAGCAACCGCACGCTGTTTACCCTCACCGTGGTCACGGTGTTGGCGCTGCCGATCAATATCATTGCCGGCTTTTTTGGCATGAACGTCGGTGGCGTGCCGCTTTCTACGGACCCTGAAGGCTTCTGGATTCTGGTGGCACTGGTGGCAACCTTCACCCTGATCGCCGGGCGCTGGGCGTTTCGCAAGCGCACGGATTATTGAATTCGAGATGCGTTCAAAATGTGGGAGCGGGCTTGCTCGCGAATACGGAGTGTCAGTCAATACATTTGGTGGCTGACCCAGCGCATTCGCGAGCAAGCCCGCTCCCACATTGGATCTGCAGTGTTTTGCAGACCAGCGGCAAGCCCCTTTCACTTAAACACTGACGTACCGCAGCATCTCTGTAACATTTTGCAATGATCATGACCAACATCCTCCCCACACTGGATGCTCCGGCATGGCCACCCCTTCCCTGACTGCCTCCGCACACGCTTCCACCGCCGATCCCAAACCGCGCCTGGACAAGAAACCCGGCCTTGTGACGGTGATCGTTTTCTTCGCCGTGCTCGCCATGGGCCTGTTGTTCACCGCCTACAGCCTGATGCACGACATGCACGAACTGGGCACCGTGGTCACCACCTGGACGCCGTTCCTGCTGCTGGGTGTGGCGCTGTTGATCGCCCTGGGTTTTGAGTTCGTCAACGGCTTCCATGACACTGCCAACGCGGTGGCCACGGTGATCTACACCAACTCGCTGCCGCCGCATTTCGCGGTGGTGTGGTCGGGCTTTTTCAACTTCCTCGGCGTGCTGCTGTCCAGCGGCGCGGTGGCATTCGGCATCATCGCCCTGCTGCCGGTGGAGCTGATTTTGCAGGTCGGCTCCTCCGCCGGCTTTGCGATGATCTTCGCGCTGTTGATCGCCGCGATCCTGTGGAACCTCGGCACCTGGTGGCTGGGTTTGCCGGCGTCGTCGTCCCACACCTTGATCGGCTCGATCATCGGCGTGGGCGTGGCCAACGCCCTGATGCATGGCCGTGACGGCACCAGCGGCGTGGATTGGGGCCAGGCGATCAAGATCGGTTATGCGCTGCTGCTGTCGCCGCTGATCGGCTTCGCCTTCGCCGCCCTGCTGTTGCTGGCGCTGCGGGCCTTCGTGAAAAACCGTTCGCTGTACAAGGCCCCCAAAGGTGACACCCCGCCGCCATGGTGGATTCGCGGCATGCTGATCGCCACCTGCACCGGTGTGTCGTTCGCCCACGGTTCCAACGATGGCCAGAAAGGCATGGGCCTGATCATGTTGATCCTGGTAGGCACCCTGCCGATGGCCTATGCATTGAACCGCACCATGCCGGCGGGTGAGTCATTACAGTTTGCCGCCGTGGCCGAAGTGACCCAGGCAGCCCTGGTAAAAGCTGCGCCGCAACTGGCTCCCGCCGACTCACGAGCCACCTTGTCGACCTATGTGCGCACCAAGGAAGCGACGCCGGAACTGGTGCCCGCCCTGGCCAGTATCACCGGGCATATCGGTGAAGAAGTGAAGAGTTATGGCTCACTCGCCGCCGTACCGGCCGAGGCCGTCGGCAACGTGCGTAACGACATGTACCTGACCAGCGAAACCATCCGCCTGATGGACAAGGGCAAGGTCGGCAACTTCGATGCCGACACCCAGAACAAGCTGCAACTGTTCAAGCAACAGATCGACAACGCCACGCGGTTTATCCCGCTGTGGGTCAAGATCGCGGTGGCCATTGCGCTGGGCCTGGGGACCATGGTCGGCTGGAAGCGCATCGTGGTGACCGTGGGCGAGAAGATCGGCAAGACTCACCTGACCTACGCCCAGGGTGCATCGGCGGAGATGGTGACGATGCTGACCATCGGCGCGGCAGACATGTATGGCTTGCCGGTGTCCACCACCCATGTGTTGTCGTCGGGTGTGGCCGGGACCATGGTGGCGAACGGGGGTGGCTTGCAGATGAAGACCATCCGCAACTTGCTGATGGCCTGGGTGCTGACATTGCCGGCGGCGATTTTGTTGTCGGGGAGTTTGTACTGGTTGTTTACCAAACTGTTCTAAAACCGGATTGATTTGCTGTTGTGGCGAGGGAGCTTGCTCCCGCTGGACCGGGCTGGCGCTTCAGTGCGCAGCGCTCCCAGGATGTTGGGGCCGCTGCGCAGCCCAGCGGGAGCAAGCTCCCTCGCCACAAAAAAATATCCTCAGCACAACGGGCTCATCAGTTGCTGAAGAGCCCGCCCATCACCTTCAGCCGCCTCTTGTACACCCGCCGCGCCTCCAGCGCCTCTTCCAGCGTCACCGCCACAAACCCCGCCCGCTGGTTCGGCTGCATCTGCCCGATCAAATCCAGATCGGCACTGATCACCGTGCCAATCATCGCGTAGCCACCGCCTGACACCGCGTCCCGATGCAGCACGATCGGCTCCAGCCCCGCCGGCACCTGGATCGAGCCGATGGGGTAACAACTGTCGACGATATTCGACGGATCAGACCCGGCACCAAACGGCTGTTCCCGCGGCTGAAAGCTCAACGCACTGCCGCCCTTGAAGCGATAACCGATACGGTCCGCCTCGGAACCGACCGTCCAGGGTTCGGCAAAAAAACTGCTTTTGGCGCCCGGTGTCAGCCGCTCGTAATACAGCCCGGGCACCACCCGCAACGTCACTTCCCCGCCCACCGACTGGCGCAACGCCATGGGCAAACTATTGCCCGCCCGGCCTTTGCCGCTGGCTTCGCCGACAGGCAATTCATCACCCTCCACCAACCGCCGCCCCTGAAACCCGCCCAAC